>CAXTVI010000015.1:0-91400 GCA_964247695.1 uncultured Acetobacteraceae bacterium | reverse complement strand
CCGCCGACCCTCTCGGTGTAAACGAGACGCTCTACCGCTGAGCTAACCGCCCCTGATCCGCCAGACGCCCAGGATCAGCATGCTGTTCCCAGCGTCGACAGCACGAGGGCTGCCACCGCATCCGCAGGGCAGCCCTCGGATCGTAAGCACTCGCGGTCTGCACCGCGTGCGGTACAGCTAGCTGACCGCGTCCTTCAATGTCTTGCCAGGCTTGAAGCGGACCGATGTGGAAGCCGGAATGTCGATCTCCTCGCCCGTGCGCGGGTTACGACCCTTGGCGGCCTTGCGTGAGGCCGTCACGAACGTTCCAAACCCGACCAGCCGCACTTCCTGTTTGTTCTTGAGCGCCTTCTCGATGGAGGCGAACACGGCGTCGACCACCTCGCTCGCCTTTGCCTTGGGCAGATCCGCTTCATCAGCGACCGCCGAGACGAGTTCCTGCTTGTTGAGTGGCTTCTCTGCCATAATGCGCCTTTCTGTCTTTGGATGCGTCCCGCTGCGCCTCTTGGACTACACGGTTCACTTCGGTCACCGACCGCGAACGAGGTCGGCGGCCCGGCAGATTAAGGGCCTCTGTTCTGCCCCGTCAACGAAGCATCACCTCTCGATAATGCCTCGTCTAAGGTTTAGCCCTTGAACCTTGCAGCACTGGACGTCGCCGTAGAGGGTCGCATTCAGTGCGCGAGCGGCACTCCGGCCTCGGCGCCGGCGGCGGCTGCAACCGGTTCAGCCGGCTCGGCCCACTCGATCGGCTCCGGCGCCCGCACCAGCGCCTTGCCGATCACCTCGTCGACATGCGCCACCGGGATCAGCTTGAGGTGCTTGCGGACGCTCTCGGGAATGTCCGCAAGGTCCTTCTCGTTATCCTTCGGGAAGAACACCGTGGTGATGCCGGCGCGCAGCGCCGCGAGCAGCTTTTCCTTGAGGCCACCGATGGGCAGCACCCGGCCACGCAGCGTGATCTCGCCGGTCATCGCGACGTCGCGCCTGATCGGGATACCGGTCATCACGCTGATCAGCGTGATCGCCATCGCGACGCCGGCAGACGGGCCGTCCTTCGGAGTCGCTCCCTCCGGCACATGCACGTGGATATCGCGCTTCTCCAGCAGGGTCGGCTTGATGCCGAAGGTGATCGACCGGCTGCGCACATAGCTCAGCGCCGCAGACACGCTCTCCTGCATGACGTCGCCGAGCTTGCCGGTGGTCTTCACGACGCCCTTGCCCGGGACCATCACGCTCTCGATGGTCAGGATCTCGCCGCCGACCTCGGTCCAGGCCAGCCCGGTCACCACGCCGACCATGTCCTCGGACTCCGCCTCGCCGTAGCGGAAGCGCTTCACGCCTGCGTATTTCTCGAGGTTCTTGCGCGTGATCGCGACCCGCTTGGCCTTGCCGGTGACGATCTCCTTGACGACCTTGCGCGCCAGGTTGGCGATCTCGCGCTCCAGATTGCGCACGCCCGCTTCGCGCGTGTAGGTCCGCACCAGCTCACGCAAAGCGTCCTCGCTGATCGACCACTCGCCGGGCTTCAGGCTATGCGCCTCCGTCTGCTTTGCCAGCAGATGCCGCTTGGCGATCTCGACCTTCTCGTCCTCGGTATAGCCGGGGATGCGGATGATCTCCATGCGGTCGAGCAGCGGCTGCGGCATGTGCAGGCTGTTCGCCGTGGTCACGAACATCACGTCCGACAGGTCGTAATCGACCTCCAGATAATGGTCCGCGAAGGTCGAGTTCTGCTCCGGATCAAGCACCTCGAGCAGCGCCGCCGACGGGTCGCCGCGCCAGTCATTGCCGAGCTTGTCGATCTCGTCGAGCAGGAACAACGGGTTCGAGCTCTTCGCCTTCTTCATGCCCTGCACGATCTTGCCGGGCATCGAGCCGATATAGGTCCGGCGATGGCCGCGGATCTCCGCCTCGTCGCGTACGCCGCCGAGCGACATGCGTACGAAGTTGCGGCCCGTCGCCTTGGCGATCGACTTGCCCAGCGAGGTCTTGCCGACGCCCGGCGGTCCAACCAGGCACAGGATCGGCCCCTTCAGCTTGTTGGCGCGCGACTGCACCGCAAGATATTCGAGGATGCGCTCCTTGACCTTGTCGAGGCCGTAATGGTCGATGTCGAGCACCTTTTCGGCTTCGGCGACATCGGTGCGCACCTTGGAGCGCTTCTTCCACGGGATGCTCAGCATCCAGTCGAGATAGTTGCGTACCACCGTGGATTCCGCCGACATCGGGCTCATGCCGCGAAGCTTCTTCAGCTCGCTCATCGCCTTGTCGTGCGCTTCCTTGGTGAACTTGGTCTTCTTGATGCGGTCCTCGAGCTCGGACGTCTCGTCCTTGCCGTCCTCGCCCTCGCCCAGCTCCTTCTGGATCGCCTTGAGCTGCTCGTTCAGGTAGTACTCGCGCTGCGTCTTTTCCATCTGCCGCTTGACGCGGTTCCGGATGCGCTTCTCAACCTGCAGGACGCCGATCTCGGCTTCCATGTGCGCGAACACCCGCTCAAGACGTTCGGCGACGCCGGTGATCTCCAGCAGCTCCTGCTTCTCGGAGATCTTGAGGTTGAGGTGGCTGGCGATCGTGTCGGCGAGCTTGGTCGGCTCCTCGATCTGGTTCAGCGAGACCAGCACCTCGGGAGCGATCTTCTTGTTCAGCTTGATATATTGCTCGAACTGCCCGACCACGGTGCGGCCGAGCGCCTCGAGCTCGCTGGTCGCGCCCTCCTCGGGCACGATCTCCGGCATCTCGTCGATGACCGCCTCGAAATGGCTCTCGGTCTCGCGGAACTCGCGGATGCGCGCACGCCGTCCGCCCTCGACCAGCACCTTCACGGTCCCGTCCGGCAGCTTGAGCAGCTGCAGGATGGTTGACACGGTGCCGCAGCGATAGATGTCGTCGGCGCCCGGATCGTCCTGGGCCGCGTTCTTCTGCGCCACCAGCAGGATCTGCTTGTCTTCCTTGGTCACCGCCTCGAGCGCCCGCACCGACTTCTCGCGGCCGACGAACAGCGGCACGATCATGTGCGGGAACACGACGATGTCGCGCAGCGGCAGCACGGCAAGCGTCTCGTCGGACGGCGGACGCACCCGAGCCGCCACGCGGCCAGCATCAGCGGCCGGCTTGCCGGTGGCCTTGGACCCCGGGGTCGCCGCTTCCGGTGCCGCGCCGGGCGCCCCCTGGGGCGCGCCCGGGTTCGGCTTCTCGACGGATTTCGGGCGCGGTGTCCGGCCCGGCTTCTTGATTTCAGTCATGGCACTCGACCTCCTGATGGACAGTCGAAGACCATGTGCCCGTTCCGGCGCACATGGACCTCTCTATGCAGATGAGGCTGCAGCCTGTTGTAAGATATCGGCAGCGTCCGGATGAGCCGCAAGGGCGCGGCCCGGCCGGCAGCGAGCGCGTCAGGCGGACTGTTCCGCCGGCCGCTCCTTGCCATAGACGAAGACCGGTTCGGCCTTGTTCTCGGCGACTTCACGGTTGATCACCACCTCGTCGACGTTCTCCAGGCCGGGCAGGTCGAACATCGTCGAGAGCAGGATGCTCTCCATGATCGACCGCAGCCCGCGTG
The DNA here is from genome assembly GCA_964247695.1 of uncultured Acetobacteraceae bacterium. GTDB lineage: Bacteria > Pseudomonadota > Alphaproteobacteria > Acetobacterales > Acetobacteraceae > Lichenicoccus. Next base: position 87,838 of record CAXTVI010000015.1, on the reverse strand, counting down.
CCCCGGTGCGTCGGGCGATCGCCCGCAGCGCCACCTGTTTTAGGGCGTCGTCGGTGAAGGAGAGCTTAACGCCCTCCATCTGGAACAGCCTGCCGTATTGCTTGATCAGCGCGTTCTTGGGCTTGGTCAGGATCTCGATCAGCGCCGGCTCGTCGAGATCCTCGAGCGTCGCCACCACCGGCAGGCGGCCGATGAACTCCGGGATCAGGCCGAACTTGAGCAGGTCCTCAGGCTCCACCTCGCGCAGGATGTGGCCCATGCGGCGCTCGTCCGGCGCCTGCACGTCGCTGCCGAAACCCACGCCCGAGCCCTTGCCGCGCGCCGCGATGATCTTCTCCAGGCCCGCGAAGGCGCCGCCGCAGATGAACAGGATGTTGGTGGTGTCGACCTGCAGGAACTCCTGCTGCGGGTGCTTGCGGCCGCCCTGCGGCGGCACCGAAGCCACGGTACCCTCCATGATCTTCAGAAGGGCCTGCTGCACACCCTCGCCGCTGACGTCGCGGGTGATCGAGGGGTTGTCCGACTTGCGGCTGATCTTGTCGACCTCGTCGATATAGACGATGCCGCGCTGCGCCCGCTCGACATTGTAGTCCGCCGACTGCAGCAGCTTGAGGATGATGTTCTCGACATCCTCGCCGACATAGCCTGCCTCGGTGAGCGTGGTGGCATCCGCCATGGTGAACGGCACGTCGAGGATACGGGCCAGCGTCTGGGCCAGCAGGGTCTTGCCGGAGCCGGTCGGGCCGACCAGCATGATGTTGGACTTGGCGATCTCGACGTCGTTGTTCTTCGCCCCATGCGCCAACCGCTTGTAATGGTTGTGGACCGCGACCGAGAGCACCTTCTTGGCGTGGAACTGGCCGATCACGTAGTCGTCCAGGACCTTGCAGATCTCCTTGGGCGTCGGCACACCGTCACGGGACTTCACGAGGTGCGTCTTGTGCTCCTCGCGGATGATGTCCATGCACAGCTCGACGCACTCGTCGCAGATGAACACGGTGGGACCCGCGATGAGCTTGCGCACCTCATGCTGCGATTTCCCGCAGAACGAGCAGTACAGGGTGTTCTTGGAATCGCTGGACTTGCTCATGGCTGCTCCTACCCACCATGGATGCGCGAGCAGCCACGGGTCACGCTCGAAACACTAGACCTGTCCCGGAAGCCGCATCAAGGACGGAACACTTCCGGGGCCGTGGCGGCCGGCCGCCGGGGCCGGCCCGGCGTCAGGTCTTGGTGCCGTCCTCGGCTGCCGGAACCGGGCGGTTCTGCAACACCTCGTCGACGATACCGAAGGCCTGGGCCTCGACCGCCGACATGTAGCTGTCCCGCTCCAGCTTCTGCTCGATCGCCTCGAGGGTCTGGCCGGTATGCTGCTCGTAGATCTCGTTCAGCCGCTGCCGGAGATAGAGGATCTCCTTGGCCTGGATCTCGATGTCGCTGGCCTGGCCCTGTGCGCCGCCCGAAGGCTGGTGCACCATGACCCGGGCGTTCGGGAGCGCCAGCCGCTTGCCCTTGGCGCCGGCGGCAAGCAGCAGCGAGCCCATCGACGCCGCCTGCCCGATGCAGACGGTGTTCACAGGGCTACGGATGTACTGCATGGTGTCGTAGATCGCGAGCCCGGCCGAGACCACTCCACCCGGGCTGTTGATGTAGAACGAGATGTCCTTGTTCGGATTGACGCTTTCGAGATGCAGCAGCTGGGCGCTGATCAGCGAGGCGACACCGTCATAGACCGGGCCAGTCAGGAAGATGATCCGGTCCTGCAGCAGTCGCGAAAAGATGTCGAAGGCACGCTCGCCACGGCTGGTCTGCTCGACCACCATCGGCACCAGTGCATTGTTGTAGATCTCGACGGGATCCCGATCCCACATAACCTGTCCCCTGGCTTCGGGGTTGGCGACCGGCTCCCGTGAGACCCGCCGCGAACCGACATGCTGCGAGAGATGATCCCTCGAACCGGAGGAAACAAGATAGACCGAAGCCGTCCGGATGGAACCCCTGCTTCAACAGGAGCTCCATCGGACCCCTGGCTAGGCCGCGGCCGGGGGCACCTCGGCCAGTTCTTCGGGAGTGACGGTCCGTTCCTCGACGCTGGCCTGGTCGATGATGTAGTCGACCACCTTGTTCTCGAAGATCGGTCCGCGCAGCGTCTCGGCCGCCTGCGGGTTCTTGCGGAAGAAGTCGATCACCATCTGCTCCTGGCCCGGATAGCGCCCGGCCTCGGTGCGCATGGCGCGGCCCAGCTCCTCCTGGGTCACCGAGACGTTGGCGATGCGCCCGATCTCGGCCAGCAGCAGCCCCAGGCGCACCCGACGATCGGCGATGCGGCGGTAGTCGGCGCGCAGCGTCTCCTCGTCCTTCTCCTTGTCCTCGTCATCGACGCGGCCCTCCTTGCGGTCCGCCTCCACGCGCTGCCAGATCGACGCGAACTCGGTCTCCACCATCCCCTCGGGGGCCGGAAAATCGGCGCGCTCGGCCAGGATGTCGAGCAGCTCGCGCTTGATGCGCATGCGCGAGAGTTGGTCGTATTCCTGCTGCACCTGCTGGCTGATGACCTCACGCACCTGCGCCAGCTCCTCGAAGCCGATCTTCTTGGCCAGCTCGTCATCGAGCACGGAGTCGATCGGCCGCTTCAGCGCGCGGGCGCTGACGTCGAAGGTGGCCGACTTGCCGGCGAGTTCCGCCGCCTGGTACTCGTCGGGGAAGGTCACGTTGATGGTGCGCTCCTGGCCCGGCTCCAGTCCTTCGAGCTGCTCGGCGAAGCCGGGAATGAAGCCCGAGCCGCCGATCTCGACATTGACGTCGGCCGCCGTGCCGCCGTCGAACGCGACGCCGTCGACCTTGCCGACGAAATCGACCGTCAGGACCTCGCCCGGCGCCGCGCCACGCTGCTCCTCGATGGTCTCGAAGCCGCGGTTGCGCTTGGCGATGTCGGCGAGCGCGCGATCGATGGTCTCGGCGTCCGGCTCCGCCTTCAGCCGGGTGAGCGACAGGCCGGCGAGGTCGGGCGGCGTGATCTCGGGCAGCAGTTCCAGCTCGACGGTGAACTCCAGGTCGTCCGCCGGCGCCTTGCCGGCAACAGGCGCCACGTCGCCGCGCACCAGATCGACCTTCGGCTGCGTCGCCGAGCGCAGGCCGCGTTCGGCCAGCAGGTCGCGCGTCGCGTCGTTCACGGTCTGCTCGAGGATCTCGCCGGAAACCGCCGTGCCGTAGCGCTGGCGGACCAGGGAGAGCGGCACCTTGCCGGGGCGAAAGCCGGGCAGCTTCATCTCGCGGCCGAGCTCGGCCAGACGCGCCTGGCGGCGGCCTTCCATCTCGGCGCCCGGCACCACGACGGTGAAGCCGCGCTTGAGGCCTTCGGAAAGCGTCTCGGTCACCTGCATCTGCCAGGCCATCCTTCTTCATTCGAGCTCGGGGTGGCGCGTGTCGGGCGGGGGCGCGCCGGCGGCCTGGTGCGGGCGGAGGGACTTGAACCCCCACGGCTTGCGCCACCAGAACCTAAATCTGGCGTGTCTGCCAATTCCACCACGCCCGCCGGCACGTCCGCCGAGCCGCAGCCGTGAGGGCGCGCCTTTAGCTTACGGCGTGTGCCGAGGCAAGGGTGCGCGCCCGTGCTGCCTGCAGTGCCCATGCGCTGCCTGCACCGCCGCCGGCAGGCAACGCAGCAGGTCCTCGGCGAGCAGCCCCTCGCCCGCGATGCTCGCCGCGTCGCCATGGATCCAGACGCCGGCGCACGTTGCCTCGAACGGCTGCAAGCCGCCGGCCAGCAAGGCCGCGATCACCCCGGAGAGCACATCGCCGGCGCCCGCGGTGCCGAGCCAGGGCGGCGCATTGCCGTTGATCGCGGCGCGCCCGTCAGGTGCGGCGATGATGCTGTCCGAACCCTTCAGCAGCACCACCGCATCGACCGCGGCCGCTGCCCGTCGCACGGCGCCCAGGCGATCGTCTCCCGGAGTGCCGAACACCTTGGCGAACTCTCCGGCATGCGGGGTCAGCACCGCGGCGCCGCGCAGATGCCCAAGCGCGCCCGCATTCCCGGTGAGCGCGCCTGCATCCGCGATCACCTGCCTGCCGCTCCTGAGCAGGACGGGCAGGCTGCCCCGGACCTCGTCGGACGCGAGCCCCGGGCCGCACACCCAGACGCGTCTGCGCTCATCCGCCAGCAGGTCCTGCAGCGGCGCCTCGTCGACGATCAGGCCGGCGGCCCCCGCGCGGTACAGGTCGGCGCCGTGGTCGGCGGCGATCCGGACCAGCCCGGCACCGGCGCCCCGCGCGCCGCCAGCCGCGAGCCGGGCGGCCCCCGTCATGTTGGCGCCGCCGCAGATGCTCACGACGCCGCGGCTGTATTTATGGTCGTGCACGGTCAGCGCGCGCAGGTGCCACAGCCCCGGCTCATTGACCCAGGTGCCGGGCCTTGCAGCATGGGGCGCCACCTGTCGCAGCACCTGGTTCGGCATGCCGATGTCGGCGACCACCAGCCGGCCCAGATGCTCGCGTCCGGGCAGCAGCCAGTGGCCCGGCTTGGCACGGAAGAAGGTCACGGTGAGTTCGGCCACCGGCGCCATCCCCCGAACCGCGCCGGTGGCGCCGTCGATGCCGCTCGGCACATCCACCGCCAGGACGCGGCGCGCCCGCGACAGCGTCGCCGCCGCCAGCCCCTCGACCGGACGGCTCAGCCCGGCGCCATACACCGCATCGATCACCAGCTCCGCCCGCGCCGCATGCTCCGGATCGAACCGTCGCACCGGGCCGGGCCAGCCGGCGCGCGCCTGTGCCGCATCACTGCCCGGACACGGCTCGGCGAGCGCCGCCACGTCGACCGGCCAGCCCTGCTGCGCCAGCAACGTGGCTGCCACGTAGCCGTCGCCGCCGTTGCCGCCGGGCCCGCACAGCACCAGCGTCCTGCGGGGACCGAGCGCCAGGGCGGCGCGCGCGACCGCGCGGCCGGCATTCCGCATCAGGGTGAAGGACGGCATGAGCGTCGCGGCCAGCCGGTCCGCCTCCGCCATCTCGTCCGGCGCGAGCAGCACCAGGTCGTCAGGTCCGGCTGGCATGGGCACGCTCCGGGCTGGGGGTGTTCGGCTCTGCATACCGGCTTGGCGAAGGAGGCGCTTCCCCGTAATGAGGCAGCCGCTCATCGGAGAGGCCATCATGCAGTCTGCGCCCGCGACCATATTCTGGGGCCTGGTGCTCGCGGTCCATCTCCTGGGCATGACGGTCTGGGTCGGCGGCATGGCCTACGCGCTCTTCGTCCTGCGCCCGAGCCTGGGCCTGCTCGAGGGCACCCAACGGACGTCGGTGCAACTGCAGACGCTCAGGCGCTACTTCCGGCTGGTCTGGCATGTCATGCCGCTGGTTCTGGTCAGCGGCTGGGCGATGGAGATCTTCCGCGAAGGCGGCTTCGCCGGCGCCGACTGGCACATCAACGTCATGCAGGGCCTTGGCATCGTGATGGCGGCGCTGTTCGCCGCGATCTATTTCGGACCCTTCCGCAAAGCCAGGCGGGCGCTGCGCCCGCAACCCGCGATATTCGAGCGCATCCGCTCCCTGGTCAGCATCAAGCTCGTGCTCGGGATCGTCGTCGTCGTCGTCGCGTCGCTCGGCCACAGCTTCTAAGGATCCCCGGCGGCCTGACCGGGACCTATTCCGCGGCCTCGGCCTGCGGTCCCGGCTCGGACTCGCCGCGCATCGCCACCGCCTGCTGGTGCAAGTTCACCGCCGAATGCACCAGGCCGACATGCGAAAACGCCTGCGGGAAGTTGCCGACCAGCCGCTTCGCCTGCGCATCGTATTCCTCCGACAGCAGGCCAAGGTCGTTGGTCAGCGACAGCAGCCGCTCGAACAGCGCGCGCGCCTCGTCGTAGCGGCCCTGCAGCACGTAGTTGTCGACCAGCCAGAAGGTGCAGGCGAGGAACGCACCCTCTCGGCCGGTCATGCCGTCGATGCTGTGCCCATCCTTGATCGGCTCCGTGCGGTAGCGCAGCACGAAGCCATCCTCCATCAGCTCGTGCTCGACGGCCTGCACGGTGCGGAGCATGCGCGGATCCTCGGGCGGCAGGAAGCCGCTCACCGGGATCAGCAGCAATCCCGCATCGAGCGCCTCCGAGCCGAAGGCCTGGGTGAAGCAGCCCCTGCTCTCGCTGTAGCCCTCCCGGCATACCGTAGCGTGGATCTCGTCGCGCGCCGCGCGCCAGCGCTCCACCGGCCCCTGCAACCCATAGGTCTCGCAATCCTTCAGGGTGCGGTCGAACGCCATCCAGGCGAACACCTTGGAGACGGTGAATTGCTGGCGGCCGCCGCGCACCTCCCACATGCCCTCGTCGGGCTCGCGCCAGATCGATTCCAGGTGCTCCAGCAGCGCCACCTGCAGCGACCAGCCATAGGCCGGCTCGCGCAGGTTCTGGTTGCGCGCCAGGTGCAGCGCCGCGATCACCTCGCCATACACATCGAGCTGCAACTGCCCGGCGGCCCCGTTGCCGATCCGCACCGGTGCCGCACCCTGGTAGCCGACCAGCCACGGCACCTCCCATTCCTGCAGGCCGCGTTCGCCGGCGATGCCGTACATGATCTGGATCTGGTCCGGGCTGCCGGCGACGCTCCGGTGCAGCCAGTCGCGCCAGAGCAGCGCCTCGTCGTAGTAGCCGCCGGACATCATCGCGAGCAGCGTCAGCGTGGCATCGCGCAGCCAGCAGAAGCGGTAGTCCCAGTTGCGCGCGCCGCCGAGTTGCTCCGGCAGCGAGGTGGTCGCCGCCGCGACGATGCCGCCGGTGGCGGCGAAGGTCAGGCCCTTCAAGGTGAGCATCGAACGCACCACAACGTCGCGATACGGCCCGTCATAGGCGCAGCGGCTCGACCAATCGGTCCAGAACCGCTCGGTCCGCTCGAGCGCCGCCTCGACACCGAAGGCGTCCGGCGCCGGCAGGTGCGAGGCGCCGTAGCTCAGCGTGAAGGCGACGCGCTCGCCCTCGGCCACGCTGAATTCGCCCACGGTCGCCATCTGGTAGCCCTCGAGCCGGACCACGGTGCGCAGCACGACCAGCGATGGCCCCGCGACCGCCACGATCCCGGCCTCGTCGGGCAGCCGTGTCACCCAGGGGACGGAGTTGCCATAGTCGAAGCGGATCACGCCCTCGGTCCGCATCTCGACGCGACCCCGCCGGCCTTCGACGATGCGCACCACGCTCGGCACCGGGTTGTTCACCGGCATGAAATCGATCAGCGCCACACTGCCGGTTTCGGTCTCGAACACCGTTTCCAGCACCAGGCTGCCGTCGCGATACGACCGTGTCGAGGTCGACGGGATCGAGGGCGCGATCAGCCAGCGGCCGTTCTCGTCTGTGCCGACGAGCGCCGCAAAGCAGGCGGCGCTGTCGAAGCGCGGCCAGCACAGCCAGTCGATCGAGCCGTTGCGCCCGACCAGCGCGCAGCTGCTGCAGTCGCCGATCAAGCCGTAATCCTCGATCGCCAGGGGGGTATAAGCCACGCGCACCTCTCGAACCGTCCTTCCGCAAACACCAGCGTCCGCACGGGGTTGCAACCGACCAGCAGCCAGGCGCCCGGCTTGCAACTTGACTTTCGGCCACTTTCTGTCGATACGCCTGTCCAGCCGGACGCTCGAGGAGCGTGAACCCGGTCGATGGGCCGCGAACCGAAGGCCCAGACGTCGCCTCCAGGCGGCAGGCCTTGGCCTCGTAACCCTGACATTTCGAGAGAGACTTGAACGATACCAGCGACCATCCGGCCAAGCTGCCGGACCAGACTGCCCCCGATGGGGCCTACAGCGAACCTGAGCTGGAACCAGACGCGACCATCGAGGCCGGGCCCGCTCCGGATGACGCCGCCGCCGCCGCCGAAGCTGCGGTCGAGGCCGTGCCCGACGAGGTCGTCGCCACTCTGCCGCTGTTCTCCGACCTCGGCCTGTCCGAGCCGATCCTGCGCGCCATCGAGGAGATGGGCTACCGCCACCCGACGCCGATCCAGGCGCAGGCGATCCCGGTCGTGCTGATGGGCCGCGACGTGCTGGGCGTGGCGCAGACCGGCACCGGCAAGACCGCCGGCTTCACCCTGCCGCTGCTCGACATCCTGTCCGGCTCGCGGGCGCGCGCCCGCATGCCGCGTTCGCTGATCCTGGAGCCGACGCGCGAACTGGCCCTGCAGGTGGCCGAGAACTTCCTGCTGTACGGCAAGTATTTGAAGCTCAGCCACGCGCTGCTGATCGGCGGCGAGAGCATGGCGGAGCAGAAGGAGGCGCTGAACCGCGGCGTCGACGTGCTGATCGCGACCCCTGGCCGGCTGCTCGACCTGTTCGAGCGTGGCGGGCTGCTGCTGACCCAGACCAGCACGCTGGTAATCGACGAGGCCGACCGCATGCTCGACATGGGGTTCATCCCGGACGTCGAGCGCATCGTCTCGCTGCTGTCGCCGAACCGGCAGACGCTGTTCTTCTCGGCCACCATGGCGCCCGAGATACGCCGGCTCGCCGACGTGTTCCTGAAAAACCCGAAGGAGATCACCGTCCAGCGCACGGCGGCGACCGCGCCGCAGATCGAGGAAGGCCTCGCCATCGTCGCCGAGGCCGACAAGCGACGCGCCCTGCGGCGCATGCTGCGCACCCAGGAGGTGCAGAACGCGCTGATCTTCTGCAACCGCAAGCGCGACGTCGACATCCTGCAGAAGTCCCTGGTCAAGCACGGCTTCTCCGCCGGCGCCCTGCATGGCGACCTGCCGCAGCCGGTGCGCTTCGCGACCCTGGAGAAGTTCAAGGCGGGCGACCTGCAGCTGCTGGTATGCTCGGACGTGGCGGCGCGGGGGATCGACATCGGCGGCCTCAGCCACGTGTTCAATTTCGACGTGCCGATCCATTCCGAGGACTACATCCACCGGATCGGCCGCACGGGTCGCGCCGGACGCACCGGCCACGCCTACAGCATCGCCAGCCCCTATGACCGACAGTTCGTCGATGCGATCGAGAAGCTGACCGGACGCGCCATCCCGCGGTTCGAGGTCGACGGCATCGAGACCCTGGACTGGGCCGAGGATGATCGCAGGGGCCGCGGCCGCGGCCGTGGCGGCAAGCCGGAGGCGCGCGATCAGCGACGCGACCACGGCGGACGGCCGGCGAAGGCGCCGCGCGCACCGGTCGAACCCGCGATCGATTTCGCCCCGGTCACTCCTGCGCCGGCATTGCCCCCGCAAGCGCCCGTTCCCGCACGTCCGGCCGAGCCGCAGCGGCGCGACCGGCCGCGCCGCGAGCGTGGTGGTGCGGAGCGCCCTTCCGATCGCGCCCCGCCCCGTCGTGACGAGCCCCGTCGCGACGAGCCCCGCCGTGACGAACCCCGGCGTGACGAACCCCGGCGGGACGAGCGCGACCGCCCCCCACGCACCGAGGATCAGGGTGCTCCGGTCGTAGGCTTTGGCGACGAGGTGCCCGCCTTCATGCTGCTGCCGACCCGCGCCAGCCGTCCGCATGACAGCGAGCGCGAGGGCCGGGCCGGCGAGGACCCAGACGACCTCCTTGCCGACGGCTGAGCTTCAGGTCTCCGAGGCGGTGGTGACCGCCCTCGGAGCCGAGGGCGACGGCATCATCCACGCAGGCGGCCGGACCTTGTTCGCGCCCTACGTGCTTCCCGGCGAGGCGATCCGGTACCGGCTCGGCGAGGCGGATCGGGTGATCGTCGAGCAGCGGCTCTCGGACAGCGTGGACCGTGCCCGACCACCCTGCTCCCTGTTCGGACGCTGCGGCGGCTGCAGCCTGCAGCACCTGCGCGGGCCGGCCGCGATCCAGTTCAAGCGCCAGCAGGTCGAGGACGCGCTGTCCGGCGCAGGCTTCGCGGTGCCTGATAGCATCCCGGTCCAGAGCAGCCCGCCCTACGCCCGCCGGCGCATGGACCTCGCCCTGCGTCGCAACCGCGAGGGCTTGCTGATCGGGCTGCACGAGCCGCGCGGCGGCGAGATCGTGGACATGACCGAGTGCCATGTGCTGCATCCGCGCCTGCTTCGGCTCGTGGAGGACATGCGGCCGGTGCTGCTGCGGCTGTCGGCCCTGCGCGGCGGCGGCTCCGCGATTGTCAACCTGCTCGATAGCGGCCCCGACCTGCTACTGGCGACCGACGCGCCACCCGATACCGCCGATCGCTCCAGGCTCGCCGATTTCGCGCGCGCGGCTGGCGTGCCGCGGATCGCATGGCGTCCGCTCAAGCCAGGAGGCCCGCCCGAGACTGTCTGCGCAGTGGCGCCGGTGCGCCACGAGCTCTCGGGCGTCATGGTGAGCCCGCCGCCGGATGCCTTCCTGCAGGCGACGCGGGAAGGAGAAGCCGCCATCGTACGGGCGGTGATGGATGCCGTGCCGGCGAAATGGCCGCGCGGCAAGCGGATCGTCGAGCTCTTTGCCGGCTGCGGAACGCTGACCTTCGCCCTCGCCCGGCGCGGTCGTGTCCTGGCCGCGGAAGGCCACGCCGCCTCGGCCGCCTGCCTGCGCAGCGTGGCCGGTGGCCTGCCGATCGAGGTGCTGGCACGCGACCTCAACCGGCAGCCGATCCTGGCCGCCGATCTCGCTCCTTCGAGCGCCATCGTGCTCGATCCGCCCTTCGCCGGCTCGGGGGCGCAGATGCACGAGATCGCCCGCTCGGGAGTTGAGCGGATCGTGATGGTAAGCTGCAATCCCAAGGCTTTGCGACGGGATGCGGAGATGTTGCGGGAAGCCGGGTATGCGCTGGAGCGGGCGACCGTGATCGACCAGTTCGTCTGGTCCGCGCAGGTCGAGAGCGTCGCCTGCTTCGTCAGGCCACGCGTTCGGAGGCAAGGTCCGATCCGGCACGTGAAGCACCGGTAGCACGCGCCAGCGCACACGCCGCCTGCTCGAGCACCACCGACGCCTGCGGCAGGGCCCGGCCGAGCGTCAGCAGCCCGTGGATCTGATCGCTCAGATGCAGGTGCGCGACCGGCACCCCGGAATCCTCCAGGCGCCGCGCGTAGGCGATGCCCTCGTCGCGCAGCGGATCGTGCCCCACCGTCAGGATCCAGGCCGGCGGCAGGTCGGCGAGGCTAGGAGCCAGCAGCGGCGACGCACGCCAGTCCTCGGCACGCCCGGGCTCCTGCAGATAATGCTGCAGGAACCAGCGGCTGCGCGAAGCGGTCAGCAGCACGCCGTCGGTGATCCGCTCATACGAGACGCTGACGGCGCGCAGGTCGGTCGCGGGGTAGAACAGCAGTTGCATGACCGGCATGGCAGCTCCTGCATCGCGCAGCAGCAGGCAGGCGACGGCGGCCAGGTTGGCGCCGGCGCTGTCGCCGCCGATCGCGAAGCGGCGCGGATCGAAGCCCAAGGCCGACGCCGTTTCCATCAGCCAGCCTATGCTGTTCATCACGCTGTCCACTGCCGCCGGAAACGGATGTTCGGGCGCCAGCGGATAATCGAGTGCCGCGACCATGCAGCCGGAGCGCAGCGCCAGAGCCCGGCAGATCCCGTCATGCGTGTCCAGGTCGCCGATCACCCAGCCACCGCCATGCAGGAACAGCAGGCACCCCGGCAGCCCGGCTTGCGCCTGTGGCTCGGCCGTTGGACGGTAGAGCCGGAGCCGCAGGCCCTGCCCGGTCGCGAGATCCTGGGTTGCCAGCCCGCCGCCTGCCGGTGACAGGCCAAGCGCCGCGCAACTCTGTCGATAGGCGCCCCTCGCCTCGTCGGGCGTCAGCCGCTCCATCGACGTCGCCTGCCGTGCGTTGACCATCGCCAGAAGCCGGGACGCGTCCGGATCGAGCGCCTCCGGCCGATCGAGCTTCAGGCCCTCAGACGTGGAAGCTCTCGCCGCAGCCGCAGCGACCCTTCTCGTTCGGGTTCACGAAGGTAAAGCCCGATTCGAGGTCCTTCACCTGGTAGTCCATCACGGTCCCGATCAGGAACAGCGATGCCTTGCGATCGACCAGCACGGTCAGCCCGCGATCGGTCACCACCTCGTCGTTCGGTCCAGCCGCATCCACCCATCCCATGTCATAGGAGAGGCCGGAACAGCCCTTGGTGCCGACGCTGATGCGCAGCAGCTGCCCGGCATGCGCGGTCTCGTACAGCGCCCGGAGCCGCGCCGCGCCATCATCGGACAACGACATCAGCGGCGGCAGCGCGCGCAGCGGACGGGTGGTGGCCTGGGTTGCGGTGGTCGTGGTCATCGGCTCGGTCCCCTCGCTCAGAACATGTTCAAGGCGAGGCGGGCATCCTCGCTCATCCGGCTTGGATCCCAGGGCGGATCCCACACCGTCTCGACCTCGCAGCCGGAGACGCCAGGCAGTGCCATCACGGCGTCACGCACCGCGACGGGAAGTTCCTGTGCACTCGGGCAGCCTGGCGCAGTCAGCGTCATCTCGACCTTGATCTGCCCGTCATCATGCAGGTCGATGGCGTAGATCAGGCCGAGCTCGTAGATGTTGACCGGGATCTCGGGGTCATAGACCGTGGCGATGGCGGCGATGACCTGATCCTCGTCGGGCGCCGTCAGCGTCTCGCCGTCCGGGGTCCAGCTGCCCTGGGCTCGTCCCATTTCGGCGCCAGCCTCGGGCACGGCCAGCGGAAACCCGCTTGCGACTCCGGCCTTGGCGGTCTCGTTCTCCATCATTCGTCCTTTCCCGCCGGCATCGCATCGAGCAGAGCCGTCCAGGGCAAGGTCGCGCAACGGATGCGCGACCGGTATTCATGTAGGTTCTCGAAAGCCGCGAGCAAACCCAGGCCGTCCGGCCCGTCGCCCCGCGGGTCATCCGGCCCGTTCCGCAGCATCGCACCGAACCGGTCGTACAGCGAGACAATAGCCGGGCGCGACAGGCCGTCCACGGCATCCGCCATCAGGTCGGCCGACGCCATGCAGATCGCGCAACCCCGGGTCCGGTGCCGGACCTCCGCCACACCGCCGGCCTGTGCGAGGCGCACCGTCACATGCACCCGGTCGCCGCAGAACGGGTTGTCGCCGTCCGCCGCGCCGTCCGCCGGCTCGAGCACGCCGGCATGCTCCGGCGCCCGGGCCCGGTCGACGATCAGGTCCTGGTACAGCCTGTCCTGCGCCTGCGCGCCCTCCATCAGCCGAGGCCCCGCCGCGCGCGTCAGGTGAAGAACACGCGGACCTGCTCCAGCGTCTCCGCCAGCAGGTCGATCTCGCGCATCGTGGTGTAGAGCCCGAAGCTCGCCCGCGCGGTGCTGTTCACGCCCAGGCGGCGCATCAGCGGCTCGGCGCAGTGGTTGCCGGCCCGCACCGCGATACCGTTGCGGTCCAGCAGCGTCGCCACGTCATGTGCATGCGCATTGGCCAAAGTAAAGGAGATCACCCCGCCACGATCGGCGGCATGTCCCAGCACCTGCAGCCCCTCGATCGCCTCCAGCCGCGCAAGCGCGTGCGCCGTCAGCGCCGCCTCGTGCGCCTGCAGCGCGTCGAAGCCGATCGCCTGCACATAGTCGATCGCGGCACCCAGACCGATCGCCTCGATGATGGCCGGCGTGCCGGCCTCGAAGCGGTGCGGCAGCTCGGCCCAGCGGCTCTCCTCGAAACTCACGCTGCTGATCATGTCGCCACCGCCCAGGAACGGCGGCATCGTCTCCAGCACCGCCCGCCGGCCCCAAAGCACGCCGATCCCGCTCGGGCCGTACAGCTTGTGGCCGGTGAACACGTAGAAATCCGCCTCCAGCGCCTGCACGTCGACCGCCCGGTGCACCACCGCCTGCGAGCCGTCCAGCATCAGCTTCGCTCCATGCGCGTGCGCGAGCGTCGCGATCGCGGCGGCCGGCGTCACCGTGCCGAGCACGTTGGACATGTGGGTCACCGCGACCAGACCGACCTTGCCGTCCGCCAGCAGCTCGGCGAGATGCCCGAGGTCGAGCTCGCCCGCATCCGTCACCCGCGCCACCCGCAACGCGATGCCGGCGCGGTCGCGCAGCATCTGCCAGGGCACGATGTTGGAGTGGTGCTCCATCTCGGAGATCACCACCGCCTGCCCCGGCTTCAGGGTGGCGCCAAAGGAATGCGCCATCAGGTTGATGGCGCCGGTGCTGTTCTGGGTGAAGATGATCTCGTCGCGCGACGGCGCGCCGAGGAGGCGGGCGACCTTGTCGCGCACGCCCTCGTAGGCATCGGTGGTGCGCTCGCTCATCCAGTGCAGGCCGCGATGCACGTTGGCGTACTGCGTGCGCATGGTGTGCGACATGGCGTCGATCACCTGCACCGGCTTCATCGCGGACGCCGCGCTGTCCAGGAACACCAGCGGCTTGCCGTGCACCGTCTCCGAAAGGATCGGGAAGTCGGCACGCAAGGCTTGAAGGTCGGCGGTGCCACGCTCCGGCACCGCCAGCGGCATCATCTGGTTCATGCGGATCTCTCCTCACCCACTGTCGTCCTGGCCCAGGACGCGTCGACCGCCCGTTCCAGCACCGCGCGCGATACCTCGTCGTCGATCAACCCGAGCGCGTCGGCGAGGAACGCCCGCACCAGGATGGCTCGCGCCTCCACCGCCGGCACGCCGCGGCTGCGCAGATAGAACAACTGGTCGTCGTCGAGCGCGCCGGCAGTGGCGCCATGGCTGCACTTCACGTCGTCGGCGTAGATCTCAAGCTCCGGCTTGGTGTCGATCTCGGCCTCGTCCGACAGCAGCAGTGCCTGGTTCATCTGGTAGCCGTCGGTCTTCTGCGCGATCCGGTCGACGACGATCTTGCCCTGGAACACAGCGCGCGAGCGTCCGGAGAGTACGTTCTTCACCGTCTGGCGCGAGTTGCAGGACGGCGCCTTGTGCATGATCACACTCGTCAGGTCGGCATGCTGCCGGCCGTCGAGCAGCTGCGCGCCGTTCACCTGCACCTCGCCGCCGCGCCCGCTCATCGTCGCATGCACCTCGTGCCGAGCCAGCCGGGCGCCCAGCGCCAGGCTGAAACTGTCGTACGAGCCGCGCTCGGCGACATGCGCCTGCACCGTGGACAGATGCAGCGCCTCTGGCCCCTCGTCCTGCAGCCGCACATGGGTGAGGTGACCACCCGCCTGCACGTCGATATCCAGCACCGGGTTGTTCAGATAGAGGCCGCTCCCCAGTGCAAGTTCGAGCAGCGAGAGCCGCGCACCCGCCTCCACCACGACGCGGTGCTGCGGATGCCCGGATAGCGCCCCGGCACCAGTGCCCACGCCCAGAGCGACCAGCAGCACCCGGCCGGCATCGGCACCCGCCGAGACGCGCAGGGCCGCACCCGCATCCCCCAGCATGGCGTTCAGCGCCGCCATCGCCCCCGGCGCGAGATCGCCCAGGGGCGGCAGGTCCTGCATCACCAGCCCCGGCACGTCCGCCAGTCGAGACAGCCCGGCGGCAAAGCGGCCATTGACGAACACCAGGCGCGGCGTCTCCGACAGACCCATCTCGTCGAGCGCAAGCCGCTGCAGCAGGCCGGTCGCCGTCGCAAGGACGGCGCCATCGACCGGCTCGCCGCTTGCGGCCGGCAACTCGAGGGCCGTGAGCGGGCGCAGGTCGGTATATTTCCAGGCCTCGACGTCCCGCTTCGGAAGCCCCGACCGGCGCAGATAGGCGGCGCCGGCTTCGCTCAGCGCCGAGCCGGGCGAGCGGCGGTCATGCAGCGCGAGGAACTGCGCCGCATTGTTGCTGTCGATCGCGTTCACGCCGCCTCCGCGATCAGGTTGGCGTAGCCTTCCGCCTCGAGCTGGCGTGCCAGCTCCGGGCCGCCGCTGCGGATGATGCGCCCGGCCGACATCACATGCACATGGTCCGGCACGATATAGTCCAGCAGCCGCTGGTGATGGGTGATGATCAGCGCCGAGAAATCCGGCGCTCGCAGCGCGTTCACGCCTTCGGCCACGATGCGCAGCGCGTCGATGTCGAGCCCGCTATCGGTCTCGTCGAGGATCGCGAAACGCGGCCGCAGCAGCGACATCTGCAGCACCTCGTTGCGCTTCTTCTCGCCGCCGGAGAACCCGACATTGACCGCGCGCTTGAGCATCGCGTCCGGGATCCCCAGCCGCTTGCACTCGGCGCGCGCGAGCTTGAGGAAGCCGACCGCATCGAGTTCCGGCTCGCCGCGCGCGCGGCGCACCGCATTCACCGCCGTGCGCAGGAAGTTCGCGTTGTTCACGCCGGGCAGCTCGATCGGCGCCTGGAAGGCAAGGAACAGTCCCGCCGCCGCGCGCTCCTCGGGCTCCAGCGCCAGCAGGTCCCGCTCACCGAACGTCACCGTCCCGGCGGTCACCTCGTAATCCGCGCGGCCCGACAATACGTAGGACAGGGTGGACTTGCCGGAACCGTTCGGCCCCATGATCGCATGCACCTCGCCGGGCGGGACGACCAGGTCCACGCCCTTCAGGATCGGCTTGTCGGTGCCCGCATCGTCGATCTTGGCGTGCAGGCCCGAGATCGTCAGCGTGGTGCTCATCCGACGCTGCCCTCGAGGCTGATCTGCAGCAGCTTCTGCGCCTCGACGGCGAACTCCATCGGCAACTCCTTGAGCACATCCTTGCAGAAGCCGTTCACGATCAGCCCGACCGCGTCCTCCTGCGACAGGCCGCGCTGGCGGCAATAGAACATCTGGTCCTCGGAGATCTTCGACGTCGTCGCCTCGTGCTCGACCCGCGCCGTCATGTTGCGGTTCTCGATGTACGGCACGGTATGCGCGCCGCAGCGATCGCCGATCAGCAGGCTGTCGCACTGGGTGAAGTTCCGCGCGCCGGACGCCTTCGGCATCATCCGCACCAGCCCGCGATAGGTGCTGTCGGACTGCCCGGCGCTGATCGTCTTGGCAACGATGGTCGAGCGCGTGCCGCGGCCGATATGGATCATCTTGGTGCCGGTATCCGCCTGCTGGTGGTTGTTGGTCACCGCCACCGAGTAGAACTCGCCGACGCTGTCCTCGCCCTGCAGGATGCAGGACGGATACTTCCAGGTGATCGCCGACCCGGTCTCGACCTGGGTCCAGGAGATGTGGCTGCGGGCACCTCGGCAGGCGCCGCGCTTGGTGACGAAGTTGTAGATCCCGCCGACACCGTTCGCGTCGCCCGGATACCAGTTCTGCACCGTGCTGTACTTGATCTTGGCGTCGTCCATCGCGACCAGCTCGACCACGGCGGCGTGCAGCTGGTTCTCGTCGCGCATCGGCGCCGTGCAGCCCTCGAGGTACGAGACCGAGGCGCCCTCCTCCGCGATGATCAGCGTGCGCTCGAATTGCCCCGTGTTGCGCGCGTTGATCCGGAAATAGGTGGATAGCTCCATCGGGCAGCGCACGCCCTTCGGCACGTAGACGAACGAGCCGTCGGTGAACACCGCCGAGTTCAGCGCGGCGAAGAAGTTGTCCGACGCCGGCACCACGCTGCCGAGATAGCGCTGCACCAGCTCGGGATGCTCGCGCACCGCCTCGCTGATCGGGCAGAAGATCACCCCTGCCTTCATCAGCGACTTGCGGAAGGTGGTGGCCACCGACACGCTGTCGAACACCGCATCGACCGCGATCTGCGGCCGCACGCCGTCGCCCGGCTCGTCCTCATCGCCACCGGCCGCCTCGCCAGCGCCCTCGACGCCAGCCAATATCGCTTGCTCGCGGATCGGAATGCCCAGCTTGTCGTAGGTCGCCAGCAGCTGCGGGTCGACCTCGTCGAGCGACTTAGGCCCCGGCTTGCGCTTGGGTGCGGCGTAGTAATACGCGTCCTGGTAGTCGATCGGCGCGTAGCCGACCTTGGCCCAGCGCGGCTCGGTCATCCGGCCCCAGGCCTCGAACGCCTTCAGCCGCCAGGCCAGCAGCCATTCCGGTTCTTCCTTGCGCGCCGAGATCAGCCGGATGGTGTCCTCGTTCAGGCCCTTCGGCGCGAAGTCCATCTCGATGTCGGTCTCGAAGCCCCACTTGTAGGTGGACGCATTCAGGGTCTCGACGGCGGAAATCGTCTCGGCAACAGCAGGCATTCAGAACCTCACTCGGCAGCTAGCGACGCGTGGACGGGCGCCGGCTGGTGATCGATATCGAACAGGGGGCTTGCGATGCTGGCGGGGCGCATGTCGGCCAGCGTGATCCGGGTCAGCGCCTCGCGTATGGCGTCGTTGACCGGGTCCCAGCGGCCGCGGATCGGACACAGCCCCTGCGCCTCGCAGCCGCCGGTCGCACCATCGACGCAGGCCGCGAGCGAGATCGGACCGTCGATGGCGCCGATCACGTCGGCCACCGGGATGCGGTCGAGCGGCAACGCCAGCCGGTAGCCGCCGCGCGCGCCGCGCTGCGACACGACCAGCTCGGCGGCCGCGAGCGCCTTCAGCACCTTGGCCACCGTCGGCTCGGGAATGCCGGTATCCTGCGCCAGCGACGGCGAGGTGGTCACGCCGTGGCAGGCATCCAGCCGCACCAGCACGACGACCGCGTAGTCCGTGAGCTTCGACAGCCTCAGCATCGCTTCCGCCAAATTGAGGACCCAGCCGGTCCTGTTTCCCTACGGCAAATGACGCTCCGGGCCGGTCGCGTCAAGGCCGGGCACGCCGGAACCGGCGGTTTTCCGTCACAACACCGGCAGGGCCGCCTCAGTATTCGACGGCGCCGAACATCGCCCGCAACGCAACGTAGAACAGGCCGCCGACCAGCGCGCCCACCAGGGTACCATTCACCCGGACATATTGCAGGTCGCGGCCGATGCGCAGCTCGAGCCGGTCGGTGATCAGGCGCGCGTCCCAGCCGCCGACCACCGCACCGATGAAGCCGGCCATCCGCTCGCGCAGCCCCGGCAGCAGGCGCAGCGCCGCGCGCCGCACCGTGGCCTCGGTGCGCAGCCGGGCCGCCTCGTCGCGGTTCAGCATCGTGCCCAGCCGCGGCAGCGCATCGGCGATCAGCCTGGCCACCCAGCCATCCGGCCGCTCCAGGTCGGCCTCGATCATCTGGCGGGCGCGCTGCCAGATATCCTGCCCCCAGCCGCGCACGCTGGGGTGCCCGAACAGCCCGCGCAGCCCGTCGCCCAGCTCGCGCGCGCGCTCGGGATCGGTCTCGATGCGGTCGATCTCGCGGCGCACCCAGACCGTGAAGGCCTCGCGCAGGTCGGAATTGGCCGGATCGGTGCGGTCGAGTTCCTGGCTCATGGCGCTCATTACCCGGGTCGCGATCGAGGCGCCGATCGCCCAGCCGATCAGCCGGCCCCCCTGCTCGCGCACCCGGTCCTCGATCATCACCCGAAGGCTCTCCTCCTTGGCACGCAGCACCGCCTTCAGCTCGGTCAGCAGGAAGCTCAGCACCTCCTGGTGGCGGTCGCCTTCCACCAGGGCACGCAGCACGCGGGCGATCACCGGCGCCAGCGTCTCGCCGCTGAGCAGGCGCGGCATGGCGCGGGCGAGCAGATCCCCGGCCCGGCCATCCTCGAGCCGGTCCAGCAGGTGCGGCAGCGCCGACGCGCACGCGCGTCCGGCGACCGCGCCATTCTCCGGGTCGGCCAGCAGGCGCGCCAGCAGGCCGGGCATGTCGAGCCGCTCCAGGGCGCGCTCGATGTCGGCTTCGGTGAAGACGTGGTTGGCGATGAAGTTGCCGAGTGCTGCGCCAAGCCGCTCCTTCTGCGCCGGCAGGATGGCGGTGTGCGGGATCGGCAGCCCGAGCGGGTGGCGGAACAGGGCGGTCACCGCAAACCAGTCGGCCAGGCCGCCAACCAAGCCGGCCTTGGCGGTGGACTGCAGCAGCCCGGGCCAGAAGCCGCGCCCCAGCGCATAGCCGGCCAGCGTGAGCACGGCCATGATGACCAGCAGCCCGGTCGCGAACCGCCGGTATCGCCGCAGCGACTGCCGCGCGGCCGCGTCCCGATCGGGCTCGCCGGCGACCGGCTGCGACGGGGATGCCCTCGGGGCCGGCCTCGGGAGTGTCGTCGTCATCGTGCCGCCATGCTCATCGGGTGCGGGCTTTAGCATCCCGCACCGCGCCGCCGAAACCGCGGCGCGCCGATCACGGACGGCAGCATCCTTGCATGCCGCGCTGTCGGTTGCGGCGGCGTCTGTTGCGGTGTCCGGCCGGACATGGAACGTTGCCGCCTCTGGACCTCAGCAGAGTGAGACCTCTCCATGGATGATCTCTCTCCGGATGATCGCGCTCCAGAGGGTGCGACTGGCGCTCCGATCCACGACCGGCTGCACACCCTGGTCGAGCAGGCCCGCGGCGTCGTCGAGCGACAGGAGGACGATCCGTTCGGTAATCCGGTGCTGGCGATCGCGCTGCTCGTCTCGCGCCGGCTCGACGAGGGTGTTCTCGGCATCGAGGATATCGCACTCCTGGTGCAGCAACTCCGTGACGAGGCGTTCCTGGCCCGGGCGCAGCGGCTGCGCGCCTATGTCGGCGTCGCCGAGCCGGACGATTCCGAGGGCAGCGTCGACAGCCGCCTCGGATCGATCGCAGCCCGCCTGGTGCGGCCGGACCCGAACGACAGCCCGGTGCCGCTGGCCCAGTTCCGTGCCGCGGTGCAGCGCGTGCGTTTCGCCGCCGTGTTCACCGCGCATCCCACCTTTGCTCTCGCTCCGGAGGCCTATCATGCGCTGGCCCGGTCGGCGACCGGCACGCCGGAACTGCCCGGGCTGGACAGCCAGCGGCCACCGACACCGACCCTGGAGGACGAGTTCGGCTTTGCCGTGGATGCGATCCTGCTCGGCCGCAACGCCATCGACAAGCTGAACGGCGCCCTGCTGCGTGAAGCCGCCAAGCTCTGGCCGCAGGCCTGGAGCACGTTGAGCCCGTGCCCGATCATCCTGACAAGCTGGGTCGGCTACGACACCGACGGCCGCACCGATATCGGCTGGTGGGACACGCTGCGGCTGCGGCTGCGCATGAAGCTGCTGCAACTGCAGCGCCTGGAACGCCAGCTCGACGCCCTCGAGGAGCCGGCGGATGCCCTCGCCGGCCGTATCACGCAGGCAGTCGAGGCCGTGCGCGCGCAGATCGAGGCCTGTCCGACCGCCGCCGACCCAACCCAGGTGGCAGCCTTTGCGGCTGCCCTGATCGATCGCCGCGAGGAGGCCATCCACGACCCGGCGCAACTCGAGCAGGCCTTTCGCGAAGCTATCGGCAGCGCCCCGGAGGCGGACCGGCTGCCGCTGGCGGTGGCGCATGCCGGCTTTGCCAGCCACGGCATGGCCATCGCGCACACCCACACCCGGCTGAACTCGACGCAGATCCACAATGTCGCCCGCCAGCGGCTCGGCATCGAGGACAGCCCGGAGAACCCGGCGCAGCGGCGCGCGCTGCTCACCGCGATCAACGAGGCGCTCGACGAGGTGCAACCGACCCCGGTGGATTTCGGCGCCCTGCTGACCGAGCAGGCCTCGGCCGCTCGGCTGATGATGACGGTGGCGCAGATCGCCAAGCATGTGGACAGCGCGAGCCGCATCCGCTTCCTGATCGCCGAAACCGAGAGCGGCTACACCCTGCTGGTGGCGCTGTGGCTGGCGAAGCTGTTCGGCATCGAGGACAACATCGAGATCAGCCCGCTGTTCGAGACCCAGGAGGCGCTGGAGCATGGCGCCCAGGTGGTCGAGGAGGCGCTGCGCTCGCGACACTGGCGCGACTATCTGCGCCGCAGCGGACGGATGGCGCTGCAGTTCGGCTATTCCGATTCCGGCCGCTATGTCGGCCAGCTCGCCGCCACCTACCTGGTCGAGCGGCTGCGCCTCAAGGTCGCCGACCTGCTGCGCCGGCGCGGCCTGACCGATGTCGAGGTGATCCTGTTCGACACCCATGGCGAGAGCATCGGCCGCGGCGCGCATCCATTCCGGCTCGCCGACCGGCTCGACTACCTGTCGCCCGCCCGCTCGCGCGCCACCTTCGCGCAGGCCGGCATCGCCTATCGCGAGGAGGCGGCGTTCCAGGGCGGCGACGGCTACCTGCTGTTCGGCACCCAGCCGCTGGCGGACGCCACCATCGGCACCATCGCCGAGCATGCCTTCGCGCATGTGACGCTCGACGAGGATCCGATCTACGACGAGCCGGACTTCTCGGCCGACTTCTTCGCGACCATCGTCTCCGGCATGACCGCCCTGGTCGAGGATCCCGGCTACGCGGCGCTGCTCGGCGCCTTCGGGCCGGCGCTGATCGACCGCACCGGCTCGCGGCCGCCGGCGCGCCAGAGCGACAGCAGTGGCGCGCGCGCGCGTATCAAGCACCCGAGCGAGCTGCGGGCGATCCCCAACAACGCCATCCTGCAGCAGCTCGGCTGGTGCGCGAACACGCTGCAGGGGCTGGGGCTGGCGGCCGCGCGGCATCCGGAGACGTTCGAGGAGTTCCTGCTCAAGAGCGCGCGGTTCCGGCGCGCGCTCGACTTCGCGAGCCATGCGCTGGCGCATTCCGACCGCGACGTGCTGCGCGCCATCGTGCTGACCCTCGATCCCGGGGTCTGGCTCGACCGCGCGGCGCACGAGAACGATCCGCACCGGCGCGAGGCGCTGGTGCTGCTGGCTACCGGGCTGGAGCGGCTCGACCTGTGGGCGACCACCCAGTCGATGTTCCGGCGCATCCAGGCCGACCACCTGGCGCTGCGCGTGGCCTGGCCGGACGCGCCGCGCATGCAGCTCAAGGAGCTGCTGCTGCACGCCATCCGGCTGGCGCTGATCGAGCGGATCTGGCTGCTCTCGACACGCATCCCGTATTTCTCGCCGCGGCACGGCTTCACCCGGCAGGATCTCGACGACCAGATCCTGCGCCTGGAGATCCCGTCGGCCCTGAAGAACCTTGCGGAGATCTTCCCCAAGGCGCCCGATCGTTCGGTGAGCCTGGATTTCCGCGAGCCGCGCGCACCCCGCGTCGACCACGCCTATTCGCGCGAGGATGCGGAGATCTTCCAGCCGATGCGCCGGCTGTTCGAGCTGCTGCGCGAGATCAGCGTCGCGGTGATGCACGATGTCGGAGCCTTCGGCTGAACAGAGCGGATGTGCCCGGACTTGATGCGATCAGGGCGACACCCGCTTCGAAACCGCCCGCCCGTCGGCGCGCCTGGCGAGTGACCGAGGAGGTCCCTCCGCGGGGGGTGCCTCTGGCCGTGCAACCGGGCATCCGGCGCATCGTCGCACCGAACCCCGGCCCGATGACCTATCACGGCACCAACACGTGGCTGGTCGACTGGGCGGGTGGCACGGTCGTGATCGATCCCGGATCGGAGGACGAGGAGCATCTGGCGGCGATCGAGCGCGAGGCCGGCGGCCACCTCACGCATGTCCTCGTCACCCACACGCACCGCGACCATCTCGATGGCGCGCAGACCCTGGCCCTCCGCTGCGGCGCGCGCACGGCAGGCTACCGCGTCAGCGGCGATGCGTCGTTCGCGGCCGCGATCCGGCTTGAGGACGGCGAGAGCGTCGGCGGACTCACCGCGCTGCATACGCCAGGTCACGCCATGGACCATCTGTGCTTCGCACATCCGGACGGCATCCTGTTCAGCGGCGACCATGTGATGGGCTGGTCCACCTCGGTGGTGCCGCCGCCGCCGCACGGCGATCTCGACCTGTTCATTGCCAACCTGGAGCGGGTGCAGGGTCGCGGCGACCGCCTGATGCTGTCGGCGCACGGGGCCGCAATCGATGACCCCGGCGAACTCGTTGGCGCCCTGCTGGAGCACCGGCTCGCGCGCGAGGCCTCCATTGCCGGCACGCTGAGTACGACTCCGCGCTCGCTCGACACCCTGCTCGGACGCGCCTACGTCAATCTCAAGCCCGAGCTGCTCGGTGCGGCGCGTGCCAACCTGCTGTCGCACCTGATCCGCCTGGAGCGGCACGGCCGCGCCGTGCAGACCGACGTGGGCTGGAACCTGCCGGCGCCCGACGAACCTGGAGAGAGACCATCTTGAGACCAGCTGCCCTGTTGCTCGCCGCGACCTGCCTCGCGAGCGCCTTCGTGCTCGCGCCCGGCGGCGCGGGCCTCGCCGCCGATCCCGATCCCGCTGTCCCGGCCGGCAAGCCGCACCACCCGGACGGCCAGAAGGCGGATCAGAAGGCGGATCAGAAGCCGGGCCTGCAGCCGACCGAGAGCCTGACCGACGGCAGCGTCACCATCGGCGGTGCCAGCATCGACTACCGCGCGGCGGCCGGCACACTGGTGGTGCATCCGAAGGGCTGGGACGACACCGCCAGCCTGATGAAGGATCGCGATCGCGAC
Source organism: uncultured Acetobacteraceae bacterium (assembly GCA_964247695.1). Classification (GTDB taxonomy): domain Bacteria; phylum Pseudomonadota; class Alphaproteobacteria; order Acetobacterales; family Acetobacteraceae; genus Lichenicoccus. The sequence goes on along the minus strand of CAXTVI010000015.1, from coordinate 63,735 downwards.
GAGGACAGCGCAGACGACAAGGCGGGCGACAAGGGCGCCGAGGCCTCGATGTTCTACGTGGCCTATTTCAAGAAGGGCGCACGCCCCGAGAACCGTCCGATCACCTTCCTCTACAATGGCGGCCCGGGTTCCTCGAGCGTCTGGCTGCACATGGGCGCCTTCGGTCCCCGCCGCGTCATCACAGCCAATGACAGCCACACCGACGCGGCCCCGTACAGCCTGGTCGCCAACGACGAGAGCCTGCTGGACAGCACCGACCTGGTGTTCATCGACGCGCCAGGCACCGGGTTCTCGCGCATCGCGGGCGCCGACAAGGAGAAGTCGTTCTACGGCATCGACCAGGACGGGCACGCGTTCTCGGAGTTCATCGCCGCCTTCCTGTCGAAATACGGCCGCTGGAACTCGCCGAAATACCTGTTCGGCGAGAGCTACGGCACCACCCGCTCCGCGGTGCTGGCCAACGACCTCGAGGCCGACAAGGAGATCGACCTGAACGGGGTGATCCTGCTGTCGCAGATCCTGAATTTCGATGCCAGCATCGACCAGCCGGGATACAACCCGGGGATCGACCTGCCATACGTGGTGGCACTTCCGACCTTCGCCGCCACCGCCTGGTACCACCACCGTCTGCCCGCCGGCACGAATCCCGACCTCAAGGCGCTGCTTGCCGAGGTCGAGCATTTCGCCACCACCGACTACCTGCAGGCGCTGGCTCAGGGCTCGGCGCTCGACCCGGCGATACGCGAGCAGATCGCGGAAAAGCTGCACGCCTATACCGGGCTGCCGGTCGAATACCTGAAGAAGTCCGACCTGCGCGTCGATGGTGGCCAGTTCGAGAAGATGCTGCAGGACGACAGCGGCACCACCACCGGAAGACTGGACAGCCGCTTCTCCGGCCCCAGCATGGACCCGCTGAGCAAGGAGGCCGACTACGACCCGCAGAGCGCCTCGATCGGCTCCGCCTACGTGTCGGTGTTCAACGACTACGTCTCCCGCACCCTGCATTACGGCCAGGACAAGTACTACAAGCCCGAGATCGACGTGGAGAAGGTTTGGGACGCGCAGCACCAGCCACCCGGCGCCGACGAGAAGCTGCCGATCTCGGCCAACGTGATGGTCGATCTCGCAACCGCGATGAAATACAACCCCAAGCTGAAGGTGCAGCTCAACGCCGGCTATTTCGACCTGGCGACGCCGTTCTACGAGGGCATTTACGAGATGCAGCATTTGCCGATCCCCGCCTCGCTGCAATCCAACATCGAGTTCCGGCAATACCAGTCCGGCCATATGGTCTATGCCAACCAGGCGGCGCTGAAGCAGCTGCACGACAACGTCGCCGACTTCATCCGGCGCACCGACAACCAGAAGCCAGGCCAGCCCACCGCTTCACCCTGACGCAACTCAGGGTTGCATTCGCTTCGGATCCGGCTTATGGTCGCCTCGACCCGAGCCGGGTCCGGGACGTTCATCTGTCATGAGTTCGTCGATCTCGGGGATGTCCCCGGTCACCGCCTACCTGTCGATCTCGAAGAACGAGCAGGCGCGGGTGGCCAGCTACGTCAAGAGCGACCCGGCCCTGAACCGGACGGTTGCCGCCTTCACCAAGGACATCGTCTCGATCTCCAGCAGCAGCCAGATCCTCGCCAGCAAGAACCTGCAGGCGCTGACCGTGGTGCTCGGCGCCTACAACCTGAGCGGCAGCATCGGCGAGACGGGGCTGCTGAAACAGCTGTTGACACAGAACCCGTCGGCGAGCGGCTCGCTGGTGCGCTCGCTCGGCAATACCGACGATCTCAATTTCGTGCAGGCGATGGCGCAGCGCCCGACCGTCTCGTTGAATTTCGGCAGCGCCGCGGGCAGCAGCATGAGTTCCAGCGGGAGCGCCGCCTCCACCGTCTCGATGGCGAACCTGCAATATGCCTCGGCAAATTCGGCGCTCACCGCCGCGGCACCGGCGCAGACCTGGTCATACCTGCTCGATGACGGCTCGGCTACCGCCTCGATCACCGCAGCGCTGACGGCGGCGCTGCAGGCAACCGGCACCACCGCCGCTCCGGTGACCGGCAGCTACAGCATCGCATCGGACGGCTCGATCGTCGGCACGCCAGGGGCGCCCCCGGTGGTGACCGGGGCGCTCAGTTCCGGCAGCCCGACCTTCAGCATCGTGCTGGCGAAGACTGCCACTGGCGCCACCTTGCGGCAGGCCACCATCGTCGCCGTCGCCGCGCCGACAGCAGGCACCACGGGCGCCCAGACCCTGACCAACGAGACCGCCACCGGCCTGCTGAGCGTGGCCATGGCCAGCACCGGCTTCAACACGACCTTGAGTGCGAACGGCACGCTCAACATCATAAATCCGGGCCTGAACGGGCTTCTGTCGCTGTCGCCGCAGACCTATTCCACGTTCAACACCACCGCCTCGAAGGACATCACCGACACCCAGACCGTCATTCCGCTCGGAGCCGCGGGCCTGCGGCTGCAAGCGGGCGACGTGCTGATGAGCGGGGGCTCGTCGATCGGCACGATCGCCTCGATCGACACGCAGGGCAATGCGACCCTGACGGCGGTGTCCTCGCTCAGCCTCGCCGCGGGCGCGCAGATCGATGTCGCGGTCGGCGCCGGCATCACCAATATCGGCACCAGCTTCACCGCTGGCACCGCGGCCGCCGCCGGAGCCAGCACCGTCGCCCTCGGCAGCGGCGCCACGCTGCTGCAGCCCGGCCAGATCATCACCGACGGCAGCGCGGTGCTGGGGACCGTGAAGTCGGTCGATGCCAGCGGCAACGTCACCCTCGAGAAGGGCCTGACGACTCCGGTGTCGGTGGGAGACACGCTGCAGGCCCTGCCGGTGCTCAGCGATACCCAGACCAGCGCGCTGAGCGATGCGAGCAACGTGGCGAGCATTCTGAGCCAGTACGAGACCACGCAATACGAGACCCAGCAGGGCCAGCAGGTCGCCGGCATGGGCAGCGCGCTGTATTTCAGCCGCACCATCGGCGGCATCACCAGCATTGCCGCCCTGATGGCGGATCCCACCCTGCTCAACGTGGTGACCACCAACCTCGGCGTGTCGAACGACTACGACTCGCTGCCGTACGACCAGCAGGTCAGCTACCTGACCGCGAACGTGAAGCTGTCCAGCTACAAGACCACGGCCGGCATCAACCAGGCCTCCGAGCAGTTCCTCGCTTTGACCGCCCAATCCGATGCCTCGAGTGCCAGCGCCGACGGATCCGACGCCTCGATGCTCTCGATCCTCTATCCGGGCTCCGACGGCGTTGGCAGCGGCACCGACCCGATCCTGTCGGCGCTGTATCCAAGCAGCTCATCCGGCGGCTCGTCCGGCAGTTCCGATCCGCTGCTCGCCCTGTTCACCTGATCAGCCGGGCAGCGACGAGCCCGAGCCACGGGTACGTCAGCTTCGACCTGGTCAGACATCGCCGCCTCAATTCCCGGGCGCGCGCAAGCGTTCCCGGATCCTGGATCCGGGTGCCACGACGTCAGTCGGCAACGCAGTCCTTGGCGTAGGAGGCACGCCCGTTTCCGAACGACCAGTCGTCTCGTCCGTTGGGCAGCAGGATCACCTGCACGTCCCGGCGCCGGAGGCCGGGGCTGTCAGCCAGGCGGTCCGCGATAGCCTCGTAAAGCGTCTGCTTGGGTCGGTGTGTTGCGCCAGTCGCTGGCGACGATCTCGATGAACACGACGCTATCGGTGCGGTGGATGCCGAGAAAGCCGGCGTCGCAGACAAACTCCTCGGGCTTGTGTCGGGATCACCCTGAGGACCGCGATCGAAGTTCCGAAAGCGCTCGCGATGATCCAGCCGGAGGCGACAGGCCTGCCGTCGCTCCCGACAACACCACCCTACCCTGTGTCGTGCGGAAAAGGAGCCCTCGGGATCTGCGGCGCGTCTTGCCTGTATCTTGCGCGACCCGTTCGCCGACCGTCACTCCCAGCGCCCGGCGACGCAGGGCCGCCCTCGCATCTGCAGCTCCTAGTAGCTTGTCTGCCAGCCGGTTCCAAAAGAAGCCGGCCGCGAGGAAACGGCTTTCCAGAAAGCCGCCGGCACCCAGGATCAGGCCGACTTCGACATGATCTCGTCGGCGATGTTGCGCGGCACCGGATCGTAGTGGTGGAACTGCATGGTGAACGAGGCGCGGCCCTTGGTCATCGAACGCAGGTGCGAGATGTAGCCGAACATCTCCTTGAGCGGTACCTGGGCCCGCACCAGCACCGTCGAGCCGGAGCTCTCCTGGTTCTGGATCATGCCGCGACGACGGTTGAGGTCGCCCACCACGTCGCCGACATGGTCCTGCGGCGTGGTCACCTCGACATCCATGATCGGCTCGAGGATGACCGGCGCTGCCTTCTTCATGCCCTCGCGGAAGCAGGCCTTGGCTGCGATCTCGAACGCCAGCGCCGATGAGTCGACGTCATGATACTTGCCGTCGGTCAGGGTGTACTTGAAGTCCACGGTCTGGAAACCGGCCAGCACGCCGGTCGAGGACTGCATGCGGATCCCCTTCTCGACCGCCGGGATGTACTCCTTCGGCACCGTGCCGCCGACGACCTTGTTCTCGAACACGATGCCGGCGTTGCGCTCCAGCGGCTCGAATACGATCTTGACCTCGGCATACTGGCCCGAGCCGCCCGACTGCTTCTTGTGGGTGTAGGTCTCGGTGTGCGACTTGCTGATGGTCTCGCGATAGGCCACCTGCGGCGCACCGATGTTGGCGTCGACGCCGTATTCGCGACGCAGCCGGTCGATGATGATCTCGAGATGCAGCTCGCCCATGCCGGACAGGATGGTCTGGCCAGTCTCCTGGTCGGTCTTCAGGCGCAGCGAGGGATCCTCGCCGGCCAGCTTCTGCAGGGCGAGCGTCATCTTCTCGACCGCGTCCTTCGTACGCGGCTCGACCGAGATGTCGATGACGGGTACCGGGAACGCCATGCGCTCCAGGATCACCTGGTCCTCGGCTGCGGCCAGCGTGTCGCCGGTGCCGGTATCCTTCAGGCCCACGAACGCCGCGATGTCGCCCGCCGTCACTTCCTTGATCTCGGCGCGCTTGTCGGCGTGCATCTGGAACATGCGTCCGATGCGCTCCTTGTGGTCCTTGGTGGTGTTCATGACCATGTCGCCGGACTTAAGGGTGCCGGAATAGACGCGCACGAAGGTCAGGGTGCCGTACTTGTCGTTGATGATCTTGAAGGCGAGGCCGGCGAACGGCGCCTTCGGATCGATCCTGATCAGGCGGCGCAGCGTCGGGTCCTCGTCCTCGTGCCCCTCCTCGGCGGCGACCCGGATGCCCTCGACGTCGTCCGGCGCCGGCAGGTAGTCGAGCACGGCGTCGAGCAGCGGCTGCACGCCCTTGTTCTTGAACGCGGTGCCGCACAGCACCGGGCGGAATTCGCCCGAGATGGCGCCCTTCTTGATCGCCCGCTTCAGGGTCGCGACCGAGACGTCGCCCTTCTCGAAATACTCCTCCATCGCCTCGTTGTCGGCGGCGAGAGCGGTATCGAGCAGGAGTTGACGGGCCTCGTCGGCGCGCTCCTTGAGGTCGGCCGGGATGTCCTGGTAGCCGAACTTCGCGCCGAGCTCGCCGCCCTCCCAGACGATCGCCCGCATCTCGACCAGGTCGACGACGCCGACGAAGTTCTCCTCGATGCCGATCGGCAGCTGCAGCGGCAGCGCCACGATGTCGAGCTTCTCCTTGAGCGTGTCGAACGCCCGGTAGAAATCCGCCCCGGTGCGGTCCAGCTTGTTGATGAAGATGATGCGAGGCACCCGGTAGCGGTCGGCGAGACGCCAGTTGGTCTCGGACTGCGGCTGCACGCCGGCGACACCCTCGATGATGAACACCGCGCCGTCGAGCACGCGCAGCGAGCGGTTCACCTCGATGTTGAAATCGATATGGCCGGGCGTGTCGATGATGTTGATGCGGTGCTCCTTCCACTCGCACGTCACCGCCGCCGAGGTGATGGTGATCCCCCGCTCGCGCTCCTGGTCCATGTAGTCGGTCGTGGTGTTGCCTTCGTGCACCTCGCCGATCCGGTGCGACACGCCCGTGTAGTACAGGATGCGCTCTGTGGTGGTGGTCTTGCCGGCATCGATATGCGCGGTGATCCCGATGTTGCGGATCTTCGAAAGCTCGGAAATGTCGGACACGCGGACCTCCCACGGGATTGGCGACGACGAGCGGGCGCTCTCGGAGCCCGATGGCTCCGTGCGCCCGCCCGGGGGGCCGAATGGTATCTGCCGCTCACCCCGTGAAAGGGATCGTGCAGCGCGACGCCGACCGGCGGATCGATTGTTGGTCCTGACTTGCGTCAGGACCGCTGGCATTACAAGCCCGACCCCCTTGGCTTCGGGATGCGGACCTGCGGGCCGTCAGGCAGCCGGAGCGGCCGCCTTCTTGTCCTGGGCGCGCTTGATGCGGCGCTTGATCACCTGCGCCTCGACCGGCAGCCGGCGGTTCGGCGTCGACAGCAGGAAGGCATCCAGGCCGCCATTATGCTCGATGGTGCGCAGGCCGTTGGTGGTCACGCGCATCCGGATCGAGCCGCCGAGTACGTCGGACAGCACCGAGGTCTCCTGCAGGTTGGGCAGGAAGCGCCGGCGGGTCTTGTTGTTGGCATGGCTGACGTTGTTGCCCGTCAGCACGCCCTTGCCGGTTATCTGGCAGCGGCGAGACATCTGTTAACCCTCAAAAGAAAGCAGCCGGGCACCCTCGAGACGACAGCGGCCGGGCGGACATGGCTCCCCGGCACCGACTTGCATTGGAGCGGCGGCTTATGGCCTCCGCACCGGCCGACGTCAAGCGCCGTGCCCGGAGTCCGTGGCGGGCGCCGGTGGGTGCCGCAATTCGCCGGCCCGCACGCTGCGGCTGGCATTGTCCAGCATGCGCAGCATGGTGCTCTCATCCATCGTGCGCGCCAGCAGGGCCAGCGATCCACCGAGCAGGGCGGACGCGATCGCAAGTGGCGGCAGCTCCTGCCCCAGCATGTACTCGATTGCCTTGTCCACCACCGCGCCGGCGTGACTCAGCTCGGTCGGAACCGTGCCGTCCTGTCCGATCGTGGGATCGCTGCTCATGTCATCATCTCCTTCAGACGGCCTCGATCGCCGCCCGCTCCTCCTCGGCCTGCGCCGCCCACATGCCGGCATAGAGGCCGCCCATCGCCAGCAGGCCGCGATGCGTGCCGCGCTCCACGATCTGGCCGTCGTCCAGCACCAGTATCTCATCGGCATCGACCACCGTGGACAGCCGGTGCGCGATCACCAGCGTCGTGCGATGCGCGGAGACCTGGCGCAGGGCGGCCTGGATCTCCTGCTCGGTGTGGGTGTCGAGGGAACTGGTCGCCTCGTCGAGGACCAGGATGCGTGGGTTCTTCAGGATGGTGCGGGCGATCGCCACCCGCTGCTTCTCGCCGCCGGACAGCTTGAGACCGCGCTCGCCGACCCGGGTGTCGTAGCCATCCGGCAGCCGCATGACGAACTCATGCACCTGCGCCAGGCGGGCGGCGTGCTCGATCTCGTCCTGGCTGGCGCCGATGCGGCCGTAGGCGATGTTGTAGCGAATGGTGTCGTTGAACAGCACGGTGTCCTGCGGCACCACCCCGATCGCCGCCCGCAGGCTGGCCTGGGCGTAGTCGCCGACATCGCGACCATCGACCAGCACGCTGCCCTCCCAGCAATCGTAGAACCGGAACAGCAGCCGGCTGATGGTGGACTTGCCGGCACCGGTCGGCCCGACGATCGCGGTGCGGCCGCCCGGAGACACCCGGAAGCTGATGCCGTGCAGGATCTCGCGGTCGTCGCGGTAGCCGAAGCGCACGGCGGCGAATTCGAGCGCCGCCGCGGGCGCGTCCTCGAGCCGCGCCGGCAGGCCGCGCGCGCCGGGGCGGTCGGAGACATCCTGCGACTGGCCGAGCAGGCGGAACATCTGCTCCAGGTCGACCACGCCCTGGCGCAGCGAGGCATAGACGAACCCGAGGAAGTTCAGCGGCTGGTAGAGCTGCATCAGGTAGGTGTTGACCAGCACGAACTTGCCGACGGTGAGCCGGCCAGCCGCCACCTCCCGGGCTGCCATCAGCATGATGACCGCCAGCGCCACCGCGATGATCGTCGCCTGGCCGATATTCAGCACGTTCAGCGAGACCTGGGTGCGCACGGCTGCACGTTCATACCGGGCCTGGGCCTCGTCGTAGCGCCGGGCCTCGTGGCCCTCGTTGCCGAAATACTTCACCGTCTCGTAGTTCAGCAGGCTGTCCAGCGCCTTTCCGCTGGCCTCGCTGTCGATGTCGTTCATCCGCCGGCGGATGCCGATCCGCCAGCCGGTGAACAGCACGGTGAAGCCGACATAGGTGACCACGGTGAGCAGTGTCGCGAGCGCGAAGCGCCAGTCGAAGATGCGCCAGATGATGGCGGTCACCATCAGCGTCTCGAGCAGCGTGGGCACGATGTTGAACACGCCGAGCCGCAGGATCAGCTCGATCGCCACCGTGCCGCGTTCGACCGCACGCGTGACACCGCCCGTCTGCCGGTCGAGATGGTAGCGCAGCGACAGCGCGTGCAGATGGCGGAAGGTCTGCATCGCGACCACCCGGATCACCCGCTGCTTGACCGGCGCGAACACCGCGTCGCGCAGTTCGCCGAAGCCGCCCGAGGCGATGCGCAGCAGGCCGTAGGCGACGATCAGCGCCACGGGCACCACGATCACATGGCTGGGATCGTGCCGGGACAGCGTGTCGATGGCGCGGCTGTAGACGATCGGCACATAGACCGTGGCCACCTTGGCTGCCACAAGCAGCAGCACCGCGCCGCTGACGAGCAGCCGGGTGCGCAGGTCGCCGCGTGGCCACAAATAGGGCAGCAGGCCGCTGATGGTGGTGAAGGCTGTCGGACGGCCGCCCAGGCGCCCTGTCGCTGCAGTCTGTTGAGCTGGAGAGGACCCGGATGCCGACGCAATCATATGTGCCGATGTGGCACGCACGGACGCGAATGCAAACCGGCGGCGGCCGCTGCCGATGAACGAGGCCGCCGGACCGTTCCTGCGCCACCTGACCGCCTGCAACAACACGACCTTGCCGGGCGGCCGCGCTCCCCTGCTGCTGGCAGGCTTCGAGCAGCCGCTGGGCTGGATCGATCCCGCGATCACCGACGTGCTGCCCCGGCACGGCCTGCCGCCCGACCCGGCCGGAGCCTTTCGTATCGCCGAGATGTCGGTCCTGACGCGGCTCGGCCGTGTGCTGGCGGAGGCCGGGCACTACCGGTACCGGAACGAGGCGTTCGACGTTCGGATCACGCCGCGCGGAACCAGCCTCGGTACGATCGATCGCGGCGCCCTGCCCGCCTTCGGCCTGATCGCGGCCGGGGTTCATGTGAACGGTATCGTCGAGCGTCCGCAGGGGCCTGCCCTGTGGATCGGCCGGCGCGCACCCGACAAGGCGCTTGATCCGGACAAGCTCGACCACCTCGTCGCGGGCGGCATCCCGGCCGGCTACGACGCCGCCGCCACCCTCCTGAAGGAAGGCGAGGAGGAATGCAGCCTGCCTCCGGCGCTCGCGGCGCGCGCGGTGCCGGTGGCAGACATCACCTACGCCATGCAGCGGCCCGAGGGCCTGCGCCGCGACCTGCTCGAATGCTTCGACCTGGTGCTGCCGGCGGATTTCCAGCCGGTGCCCAATGACGGCGAGGTGGTGGAGTTCAGGCTGCGCCCGCTGCCCGAGGTGCTCGCCCTGGTCCGCGATACCGACGAGTTCAAGTTCAACGTCAACCTGGTGCTGATCGACCTGTTCCTGCGGCGCGGCCTGATCGACGGCGAGAGCGCGGACGGCAGGGCCCTGCGAGACGGGCTGCGATCGCCGCTGTGAGGCGCTTCCTGCTCGCGCTGCTGGCGATGCTGCTCGCCCTCTCCGCCTGCGCAGGCACGCCACCGGTGTCTGCGCCCGCCGCCTGTCCGCTTGCCGGGCAGACCAGGCAGGTCAGGATCGAGCTGTATTTCGGGCTGACCCGGCCGCACGGTGGCGCGATCACCCCGTCGGAGTGGCGGGAGTTCGTGTCGCGCGAGGTGACGCCCCGGTTCCCGGACGGTCTCAGCGAAATCGCCGCCGACGGCCAGTGGCGCGACCGGGTCAGCGACCGGATCGGCCGCGAGGCGTCGCGCATCCTGCTGCTGGTGGCGCCGGACACGCCCGACGTCACCGCGCGCGTCGGTGAGCTCCGCATGCTCTACCGCCGCATGTTCGACCAGCAGGCCGTCGGCGTCGTCAGCATGCCGGTCTGCGCCGGCTTCTAACGATACCGGGGACTATCGGGCGCTCATCGCCCGGCAAGGCGGCGCCGTGGATTGAACCGCAACTCCCTGGGCTTGCAGCGTCTGCACTTCGAAGGCTGCTGCGACCGGCGGCGTCGAAGTGCCGCCAGTGCCGACGGTCGTGGTGCCACGTCGCAGGATCAGCGCCTTGCGGTTCGCGCGCCGGATGAGCAGGCCGAGCACAGACGCCACGGTGAAAGCCGCGGCGCTCCAGATGGCCAACGCCGCGATGAGCCAGGACAGAGCACTCATCGCGATCTCGTTTCGGTCGCAAAGCGTTGGAAGCCGGAGGACATCCTGAACGAAGGCGGACAGGAGGTCCACGACCTGCGCCCGGCCAGCCATACAGATCAACTCAATCCGGTCGTCCCGGCGCGATGGTAGCGGCGGACGGATTTGAACCGCCGACCAAGGGATTATGATTCCCCTGCTCTACCGCTGAGCTACGCCGCCTCAGGATCAGGACCGCTCACGCGCAAGCCGGACCGGTCCACCGCGCCGGGAGGCGGTCAGATATCGTCCGGTCCTGGGCAAGTCAACCTGGCACGGCGGCGGTTTGCCTTCGGCCGTGCGGAGTGGTCCGATCACCCGATGCCCGACCAGCTGCTGATCTACATCGTCAACATGCGCGAGTGGCTGGACTGGGCGCCGGCGCCGCTCGCCTCGGCCATCGTGCTGCTGCTGGTGGCGCTGCTGGCGCTCGTTGCCTCGCGCGTGGTCACTGACCTGCTGCTGCGCATCCCGGGCGAGCGCGGCGCCTTCGTGCGCTCCTTCACCCGCGCGATCCGCCGACCGATGCGCGGCTTCGTCGTGGTGGTGGCGGTCGGCTCCTCGCTGCCGGCGGCCGGCCTGCCCTATGAATGGTTTGCCGCCATCGGCCAGGGGCTGCTGGTCGTGCTGGTGCTGCTGATCGGCTGGGGCGCGGCGATCGCCGTCCGCATCCTGTGCGACGTCTATCTCGCCCGCTTCAAGACCGGCGAGGAGGACAACCTGCTCGCGCGCAAGCACTTCACCCAGGTCGGCATCCTGCGGCGCGCCGGCGACATCCTGATCTTCATGGTAACGGTGGCCACGGCGCTGATGACGTTCGAGCCGGTGCGCCAGTACGGCGTCAGCCTGTTCGCCTCCGCCGGCGCCGCCTCGCTGGTGGTGGGCCTCGCCGCGCGCCCGCTGCTGACCAACCTGATCGCCGGCGTGCAGATCGCGATGACGCAGCCGATCCGGATGGAGGACGCGGTCATCGTCGAGGGCGAGTGGGGCTGGATCGAGGAGATCACCTCGACCTACGTGGTGGTGCGGCTCTGGGACTGGCGCCGGATGATCCTGCCGATCTCGTATTTCCTGGAAAAGCCGTTCCAGAACTGGACCCACCAATCGGCGTCCCTGATCGGGACGGTGTTCTTCTTCCTGGACTATCGGGTGCAGTTGGATGCTCTTCGCGCCAGGCTGTTCGAGATCGTCAAGCAGAGTCCGCTCTGGGACGGCAAGGTCGTCAACATGCAGGTCAGCGACGTGACCGAGCATACGGTGCAGGTGCGCATGCTCATGAGCGCCCGCAACGCCCCGCAGACCTGGGACCTGCGCTGCGAGGTGCGCGAGAAGGTCCTGCTCTACCTGCAGCAGGAGTGCCCGGACGCGCTGCCGCGCACTCGCATCGAGATCGATCAGCCATCCTCGCCGCAGTCCGGGCCACCGCTCCATGGGCCGCCGCCGCACGCACTATGATGCGTCGGGGCGGCGGCCTGTCGGCTAGGCGTCCGAGAACTCAGGTTGCGAATTCGGCTCTTCAGGTTGCGGGCGCTCTGCCTTGGGCGTGCGCTCGCGCCTGGGTTGACGCTCGCGACGCTCGCGGACCGGTGCCGGCGCTGCGGGCTCGGCAGCAGCCTGAGCGGCCGGCTGCCCACCCTCGTCGGGAGCCGGCTGCTGGCCCGCGCTGCCGCCCAAGCCCTCGATGCCCGGCAGACGCGGCTCGAGTGGCGCAAAATCCCGCCCGCGCTGGACGGAGCCTTCGCCTGTCTCGTTCGCCTGGACCTGGCGCTGGTTGTCCGGCGCGCCCTGGTACCGGTCGTTCTGGCTGCGCTCGCCCCTGCCGTCATTGCGGCCGCCCTCGCCCCGGTCATTTCTATTCCCGTCGGGCTGGTAGCGCTCGGCGCGTGGCTCGTACTGGCGATCCGGCTGGCGATCCTGGTAGCGGTCCGGGCGCTGGTCCTGGCGCTCCTGGGGCTGCGGCGTCGACCCGGTGATCAGCGGGTCCTCGCCGCGATCATCCTGGTCCGGCTCGTTGGACGGTCGGCGCTGCTGGTTGGGCTGGCCGTACTGGCCGTTCCCCTGGCCAGGCTGCTGGCCCGGTGCCTGTCCCTGCTGGGCCGCCTGGGCGATGGCGTTCAGGATACGGAAGTAGTGCTCGGCGTGCTGGAAGTAGCCTTCCGCCATGACGCGGTCGCCGGAACTGGTCGCATCCCGCCCAAGCTGCAGATACTTCTCGAAGAGCTGCTGGGCGGTGCCGCGTATGCGCAGGTCCGGCCCGTTGCTGTCGAAGACATGGTTGCGATTGAGCGGGATCTGGCCGGTATGATGGCGTATCGGGCTGCCTCCACCACCACCGCCACCACCGCCACCCGGACGATGGTTGCGGCCTCGCATGCGTTTCATGTTCATCAGTCTGTCACAGCGCTTTCCTGATTGCCAAAGTCCGGCGTGATCCGGGCCCCGAAGCCACCTGCCTGGATGTCGCCCGGCATGGACGGCATCGCGTTGACAGATCCCGGCTTCGAGCGACGGGCCAGCCCCCGGTCAAGACCTGCTGGCGCCCGATGGCGGGGGTGCCACGATCACATAACCTCTTGCCGACTTTTGACGTGGAGGCGTTCCTGTCTCAGGGCGACCACGGCATGATACTTATCTAGCTATCCCGGGCTGGTCTGCCAAATAATTTCTGGCGCCTCAGGTCACAGGTGGTCAGGCCTGAGCCAGCGCTACCACCCGGGAGATGCCGCCGAGATCCTGCCCGACCTCCAGCAGGCGGTATCCCGCCGAGGCGCCCAGCGCCGTCACCGCCGGGGCCTGACCCTGCCCGATCTCGAGCAGCACGATCCCGCCCGGCGCCAGCAGGCGATCGAGACCGCGCAGGATCAGCCGGTAGGCTGCGAGCCCGTCCGGCCCGCCATCAAGCGCCAGGTGTGGTTCATGCCGGACCACCTCGGGCATCAGCAGCGGGATCTCGTCGCTGGCGATATAGGGCGGGTTGCTCAGGACGAGATCGAAACCGGGGCCGGCGAGCGCGTCGTGCCAGCGGCCGCAGACGATCAAGGCGCGCTCGGCCAGGCCGTTCCGGCCCGCATTGCCGGCAGCGACGCGACACGCCGCCAGCGACAGGTCGATGCCGAATCCCGACGCCTGCTCGTACTCGCGCAAGGCCGCCAGCAGCAGACAGCCGGTGCCGGTGCCGAGGTCGAGCACGCGCCGGATCCGGCTCCGGTCCGGCCGCAGCCGGAGCAGGCACTCGATCACGGTCTCGCTGTCGCCGCGCGGGATCAGCGTGTCGCGGCTCACATCGAGATCGAGCGTCCAGAAGCCCTGGCGCCCGGTGATATACGCGAGCGGCTCGTGCGCCGCCCGCCGACGCAGCAGGTCCTCGAACCGCGTGCGCTCGGCGGCGCCGGCGCGGTGCCGGCCAAGCAGCCCGGCGGAAGACACGCCGAGCACGTGCGCGAGCAGGCGCCGCGACTCGCGCCGGGCTTCCTCGATGGATGCGGACAGCAGCAGGCGCTGGCCCCACGCGATCAGTGCAGACAGGCTCTCGTCGTCGGGGTCCATCGCGTCCTATCCTGCCGCATCATGAACGAAGCGGTTCGCCTGCCGGGTCTTGTGCTGTCGCTGGCCGGGCTGCTCGCCCTGGCACCAGCTCTGGCGCGCGCGGCGACGTTCACCGTCCACGACAAGCGAGCCGACCGGGAGGTATCGGAAACCACCGAGCTCTATGTCGATGGCCAGCGCGTCGCCGCCTTTTCCCTTGATGCCGCGCACGACCAGGTCAGCCTGCCGGTGACCGTGACCCCGCTGCCGGGGCAGAGCACCAACGACCGGCACAGCTACGTGCTCTGCGGCCTGGTCACCGTGCGCAACGGTGACGGCGCCCCGGAGGTGCACGAGGTCAACGGCACCGGCGTCCTGCTCGATCCGCAGGGCCGCAGCTTCGAGGCGCTGGCGGCGGACGACTTCACCCTGTTCTACCTGGCCGACCCGACCAACACCGGCGCCGCCACCCACGTCCCCTGGCGCTCGGGCCTGTGCCACGCTGCGGTGTCCTAGCTAGGTGTCCGTCTCCGCCAGCAGGGCCGCCTGCTCCTCGGAGGTCAGCGCGTCGATGAACTCGTCGAGGTCGCCCTGCATGACCCGGTCGATCTTGTACAGGGTGAGGTTGATGCGGTGGTCCGATACCCGCCCCTGCGGGAAGTTGTAGGTGCGTATGCGCTCGCTGCGGTCGCCGGTCCCCACCTGCGACTTGCGGTCCGCCGCCCTGGTCGCATGGCTCTGCGACCGCTGCTGCTCGTAGAGCCGGGCGCGCAGGATCTTCATCGCCTTGGCGCGGTTCTTGTGCTGGCTGCGCTCCTCCTGCATCGCCACCACGATGCCGCTCGGCAGGTGGGTGATGCGCACCGCACTCTCGGTCTTGTTGACGTGCTGGCCGCCGGCGCCGGACGCCCGGTAGACGTCGATGCGCAGGTCGGCGTCGTTCACCACCACGTCGACCTCCTCGGCCTCGGGCAGCACCGCGACCGTTACGGTCGAGGTATGGATGCGGCCCTGGCTCTCGGTCGATGGCACGCGCTGCACCCGGTGCACGCCGCTCTCGAACTTCAGACGCGCGAACACGCTGCGCCCGGTGATCCCGGCGATGCCCTCGCGCAGGCCGCCCAGCTCGCTCTCGTTGTATTCGAGCAGCTCGAACCGCCAGCCCTTCGACTCCGCATATTTCCGGTAGGCGCCGAACAGCTCGGCCGCGAACAGCCCGGCCTCGTCGCCGCCGGCCGCCGGCCGCAGCTCCAGGATGGCACTGCGCGCATCCGCCTCGTCGCGCGGCAGCATCGCGAGCCGGATCTCGTGCCGCAGACCCGGCAGCCGCTCGTGCAGGGACTGCAGCTCGGCCTGCGCCAGCTCGCGCATCTCGGGGTCGGCGAGCAAGGCGGTGGCGCTGCGCTCCTCGGCCTCGGCGTCACGCAGCTCGTTGATGCGGGCGACCACCGCCTCAAGCTCGGCGAACTCGCGTGACACCCGGTTGAATGCCTCGCCGCCCAGCGAGCCGGAGAGCGAGTCGCGCAGTTCGTCCGACCGCGCCACGATGCGGTCCAGCCGCTGTTCGAAGTTCATCGGTTGGCGGAGATGTAGGCAGCAATCCGATCGAGCGCCACTTCGTCCTGCGCGCCGGTGGCCAGCCGCTTCACCTGGGCGGCGCCGCGCGCCATCTCCTCCTCCCCCAGGATCACCGCCCAGCCGGCGCCGATCCGGTTGGCGCGCTCCATGCGACGCTTGAGGTTGCCGCGCCAGGACTGCTCCGCCCTCAGACCTGCAGCCCGCAGCGCCTGCAGCACAACGATCGCCGCCTGCTGCGTCGCCTCACCCATGGGCAGCACCGCCACCGGAGCCGCCGGCTCGGGAGAGGCCGTCAGCAGCATCGCCAGCCGCTCTATGCCGCCGGCCCAGCCGATTGCAGGCGTCGGCGGGCCGCCCATCTCGGCAACCAGCCCGTCATAGCGTCCGCCGGCCAGCACGGTACCTTGCGCGCCGAGGCTTTCGGTCACGAACTCGAAGGCCGTGTGGCTGTAGTAGTCGAGACCGCGAACGATGCGCGGGTTCACCCGGAAGGCGACCCCGAACTGGTCGAGGCCCCGACGCAGCCCGTCCCAGAAGGCTTGCGCGGCCGGGGTGAGATGCGCGTCGATGCGCGGCGCATCCGCCACCAGCGCCTGGTCCGCAGCCGATTTGCTGTCCAGGATGCGCAGCGGATTGCGCTCCAGCCGGGCCTGGCTCTCGTCGGAAAGACTGCCGGCCACGTCGCGGAAGTAGCCGGTCAGCGCTTCCCGCCAGGCGGCCCGGCTTTCGGCATCCCCGAGCGTGTTCAGCTCGAGCACGGTCGCCGCCGCGATGCCGAGTGCCGCCAGGATATCGCGCCCGAGCGCGATCACCTCGGCATCGGCCAGCGGCTCGGCGGCTCCGATCAGCTCGGCGCCGATCTGGTGGAACTGCCGGTAGCGCCCCTTCTGCGGCCGCTCGTAGCGGAAGACCGGCCCGGCATAGAAGACCTTCTGCGGCAGCGACTGGGTCAGGCCGTTGCTGACCAGGGCGCGGCAGATCGCCGCCGTGCCTTCCGGACGCAGAGTGAGGCTGTCGCCGCCGCGATCCGTGAAGCTGTACATCTCCTTGGTGACGACGTCCGAGGTCTCGCCCAACGTGCGCGAGAACACTCGGGTCTCCTCGAAGATCGGCGTCTGCCATTCGTCGAAGCCATACAGCCCGCACACCCGGCGTGCGGTGTCGACCACATGGGCAAACCGCCGCTGCTCCTCGCCGATGAAGTCCCGGGTGCCGCGTACCGGCTGCGGTGCCTCTGCCACGTTACCCGAACGCCTGGATCATTCCGCTGCAACCGCAGAGGTTTTTGCCGCAACTTCCGCAGCTTTTGCCGCGTCCATCTCGGCCTGTATCACCTTCGCCTTGGCCTCGACCAGATCGACGATGTGCTCGATCATCGCCTCGGCCGGCATCGTGTGGTCCTGCTTGCCGGCGGCATAGACCATGTGCCGGCCGGAACCGCCGCCAGTGACGCCGATATCGGTCATCAGCGCCTCGCCCGGCCCGTTCACCACGCAGCCGATGATCGACAGCGAGAGCGGCGTCTCGATATGCGCCAGCCGCTCCTCCAGGGTGGCCACCGTCTGGATCACGTTGAAGCCCTGCCGCGCGCAGGACGGGCAGGAGATGATCTTGACGCCGCGGTGGCGCAGGCCGAGCGACTTCAGGATGTCCCAGCCGACATGCACCTCCTCCTCGGGCTCTGCCGAGAGCGACACCCGGACGGTGTCGCCGATACCGGCCCAGAGCAGCGAGCCCAGCCCGATCGAGGACTTCACGGTGCCGGCGCGCTTCCCGCCCGCCTCGGTGATGCCGATATGCAGCGGATGGTCGCAGGCATCGGCGAGCTGCTGGTAGGCGGCGACGGCGAGGAACACGTCGGACGCCTTCACGCTGATCTTGAACTCGTGGAAGTCGTGGTCCTGCAGGATCTTGGCATGCTCCAGCGCGCTCTCGACCAGCGCTTCCGGATTCGGCTCGCCGTACTTCTCCAGCAGGTGGCGCTCCAGTGAGCCGGCATTGACGCCGATGCGGATCGAGCAGCCATGCTCCCGCGCCGCCCGCACCACTTCGCGCACCCGCTCCGGGCTGCCGATATTGCCCGGGTTGATGCGCAGGCAGGCGGCCCCCGCCTGCGCCGCCTCGATGGCGCGCTTGTAGTGGAAATGGATGTCGGCAACGATCGGTACGTTCACCTCGCGCACGATCTCCGCGAGTGCGGCGGTGCTCTCCTCGTCCGGGCAGGAAACGCGCACGATATCGACCCCGGCGATCTCGGCACGGCGGATTTGCGCGATGGTGGCCTGGGCGTCGTGGGTCAGCGTGTTGGTCATCGTCTGCACGGTGATCGGCGCGTCGCCGCCCACGGGCACGCGGCCGACATGGATCTGGCGCGACCTGCGACGCTCGATCTGCTGGTACGGACGATAGCTCATGGCACTCGATGCTCCGGATGCGACGGAGCCCGCCGGTCCTGCGGACCAGCCTGGACTCCCGGGTGCGACCGCCCTCGATGCGACTGCCCGGGGACGGCCAGGGACGCGGACACTCCTGCGCGGCTTCCTGCCAGGAACCGTGCGGCTTGGCCAGGGCCGCGTGCCAGGTGCGCTGTCACGGCGCCGGCGTGTTGCCGGATGGCGACGCTGGCGGAGGCGCGGCGGTCCCCCCTGTGCCGCTGGCATTGAGCGCGCGCACCGCGGCGGGATCGAGCGACAGGTTGCGTCGCACCGCGCCAGGGCGGCCCAGCGCCGGACCGGTGAGGCCGCCGACGGCGAGTGCCAGTCCACCCGCATTGCCGGTCACGAGCACCAGTGGCGGCGTCGCCTCGGGCACCGTCCAGCTCTCGCCCGGAGCGAGCACGTGGTCGTATACCACGCCCCCGTCTGGGCGACGGACCTGCACCCAGGTGGTCGCCAGCGCCTTGAGCGTCACCGGTGTGGTAGGCGCTGGCGGGACAGGCGCTGGCGGGACAGGCGCTGCCGGGGATGAGAGCGCTGCGGGTCTGGAGGGAACCGGCGTCTCCGCCACAGGCGGCGAAGCCGCGGCGGCGACCGGAGCAGCGGGTGGCGCGACGGCGGCGACCGGCGCCGGCGCTTCGGACGGCTTCGGCGGCGTCTGCGCCGGCACCGGGGCGGCCGGTGGCGACGCAGGTGGCGATAGCATGGCGTCGGGCACGGCAGGCACCGCCTGAACGCTCACGGCGTCCCGCGCGCTGATCACATACCAGCCGGCATAGGCGCCGATCAGCAGGACAATCCCAAGCAGGATGGCCGCACCCGCGGGAACCCCCCGCTCCGGTACCGGCGACGGGAAGCTGAGATCGGGATGGCCGAGCGTGCCGCGGCTCTCCCGCCGGAACCGCTCGGCCACGTCCTGTGCATCGAGTCCCAGCGCCGTCGCATAGCTGCGCAGGAAGCCGATCGTGTAGGTGCCGCTTGGCAGCCCCTCCGGTCGGCCATCCTCGAGCGCCTGGAGGTAGGACCGCCGGATGCGCAGCCATTCCGCCACGTCGCCAAGATCCCAGCCCAGCTGCTCACGCTGCTGGCGCAGGCTGTCGCCGACGTGCGGTCGTTGCGCGACCGAGGAAGGCACGGGCAGTTCCGCCTGCCGCCTGATCATCGCCAACGCACCCCCGGGGCCAGGTCCGTCACCGATCCTAGGCCAGCCTGCCCCCGGATGGTATCGCTTCCGACATCAACCGGAAAATTATACTGCAACTTCAACATGCCAGCGGTTCATGCTGGAGTCGGGCCGGACCCTGGCTAGGCAGCACCCTGCTTCAGGCGGTCGCGGAACGCCTTGCGGAACTTGCTCACCTTGGGCGCGATCACGACCCGGCAATAGCCCGCGCCGGGATGCAGCGCGAAGTAGTCGTGATGCTCGGGCTCGGCCGGATAGAAGGTCGGCACCGGCGCGATCTCGGTAACGATCGGCGCATCCCACACACCGGCGGCGGCGATCTCGTCGCGCACGGCTTGGGCGGTGCGACGCTCCTCGTCGCCGTCCACATAGATCACCGAGCGATACTGCGTGCCGACATCGTTGCCCTGCCGGTTGAGGGTGGTCGGATCATGGATCGTGAAGAAGACACGCAGCAGGTCGGCATAGCCCAGCACCGCCGGATCGTAGGTGACGCGCACGACCTCGGCGTGGCCGGTGGTGCCGGTGCACACCGCCTCGTAGCTCGGGTTCTCCGTCCGGCCGCCGGCATAGCCCGAGAGCACGGCGCTGACGCCCTCGAGGTCCTTGTAGACCGCTTCGACGCACCAGAAGCAGCCGCCGCCCAATACCGCAGTGGCCATGATGACCCCCCTTCTTGTAACCGCGGCTCTACATGGCGATCCTGTGCCGGCGCGAAAAGTCCCGGGCCGAAGGCGGCACTCGGGCGGCGGGCGCATTCGAAGGGCGCGCCGGAACCGCCCGGCTGGATTGGACGATGAGGCGATATGACAGGAGACGTTGCGATGGCCGGCAATCCACTTGAAGAAGACCACGAGCGCGATCACCGGATCCGGGAGCGCGCCTACCATCTCTGGGAGGCCGAAGGGCGGCCGCACGGCCGCGAGGCGGACTACTGGGAGCGCGCGCGCGAGCTCGATGCCATGGAGTCCGCCGGCGAGACCGGCCAGTTGCAGAACCCGATCGCCGCCGGCGCCGATCCGATGCTCGAGGATCCGGTCGAGGAGGCGTTCCTGCAGGACAATCTCGGCGAGTTTCCCGACCGGTTCGCCGACCAGGGCGAGAGCCATCCGGTTCCCAAGGGGAGACCGCCGAGCCACAAGGCGAAGTCGGAGCCGGTCGCGGCACCCGTTCCCAAGAGCACGAAGAAGGCGCAGCCGGTCGCAGCCAAGCCTCCCGGCAAGCCACCGGTTGTCCCGGCCCCGAAGAAGGGCAAGCCCAGGTAGCGTCGTATCAGCGCGGGACCAGCACGGTCCCGTCCTTGCCGGTGGTCTTCGGATGGATCACCGGCATGCTCCGGGCCGACATCCTGGGAGCCGCACGCGTCATCTTCGGATCAACCTGGCGCGGTGGCTGCAGCACGCCGGAACGAGGGGTGGAATTCAGCCTCGGCACCGTCTGCGCGGCCGCCACCTCCCAGCAGAGACCGCTGATGAGGCACGCCGCGAGCAAGCCCCGCAGCCGTCGAGCCGGTCGTGAAGTCGCCATGAGATCGCCTCCCGCGCTGGCCTGAACCTCGTCTGGCAACGGCGCCCTCCTGCGCCGGTTGCCGCGGCTTCAGTAGCTGCCGACGAAGCGCTCCGGCAGGCGCCAGAGTTCGTCGCCGCTCAGATGCAGATCGATCCGGAACAACGCGTCGTGCCGGCTCGTGGCGCTGTCCGCGACCAGCGTCCGCCAGTGCGCCAGGGCCGCATCGTCGGGCGCCAGGGTCACGTCGGCGCGCTGCGGCAGGGCCGCGATGCTGCGCAGCATCGTGGTCCAGTTGGCATCGTCGACGCGCTGGTGCGAACCCGCCTCCGGGCGGCTCCAGGCCTGCGCCCGGGTCCGTGCGAGCCGCGTCAGGCCCGAGCGCATGTCGGCGTAGCGCAGGTGGAACAGGAACAGCGTGCCGAACTCCGGTGCCGCGTCGATGTTGTGGAAGCCCGGCGCCCAGGCGACCGCGCGCCGGATCAGCACCGGCTTGCACATCGACGAGCTGAACCGCAGCCAGTGCCGCTGCCGGCTGACCGGTTCGCGCCAGTCCAGGGCGGGCTCGTCGTCCGGCCGGTGCACCACATCGAGGCCGATCGCGGTGACCACGGCGTCCGCATCGAGATCCGCAGCGAAGGCGGCGAGCGAAGCATGCGAGGCCGGGTCCGCTACCAGCAACTCGTCCACGTCGACATAGATCACGCTCTCGTACCAGGTCAGCATGGCGGCACAGAAGCGCGAGATGAAGCCCGAGCGCCGGTCGTCATCCTGCGGCGAGCGTGGAATGCGCAGCAGGTTGAGGCCGGCCGGCAGCCTGTCCGCCTGCGTGCTGCCATCGTCGCTGCCGTGATCGACGACATAGCACCGTGCGCACCCGGCCTGGGCGGCATAGTGGCGGATCCAGACCGGCAGGAAGTCGGGCTCGTTATAGACCATCGTGACGACGGCGAGCGGAGCGCGAACGGCATCCTCGATCATCATCCGAACCTTGCGCGAGAACGCCCGGCCTCGCGCCGGGCGTGAGCCTGATCCGCCCAAGGGAGGCGGCCTTGACCGAGAATGTCTGCCTGTTCATACGTCTTTAGCATGGGTCCCATGCAAAAGCTTCAGACCACCGATGTCGGCGGCGCCCGGACCGGCAGCCGCATGATGCTGCGCAAGCCGACCGCGCACATCGAGGCGGAGATCGCTTCGCACGGGCTGAAGCGCACGCTGGGCCCGGTCAACCTCACCATGCTGGGCGTCGGCTCCACCATCGGCGCCGGCATCTATGTCATGACCGGCAGTGCGGCGGCCAACTATGCCGGCCCCGCGGTGCTGATCTCGTTCCTGATCGCGGGCCTCGCCTGCGTGTTCACCGCGCTGTCCTACGGCGAGCTCGCCTCGGTGATGCCGGTCAGCGGCTCGGCCTACACCTACGCCTATGCCGCCGTCGGCGAGGTGTTCGCCTGGACCACCGGCTGGCTGCTGCTGCTCGAATACGGGATATCGACCGCGGCGGTGGCGGCCGGCTTCTCGGGCTACGCCACCAGCCTGCTGCATGATTTCGGCGTCGACGTGCCGCTCTGGCTGCACACGCCGCTGCTGCTCACCAGCCATGACGGGCCGCTGACCACCCTGGTGCTGGGCGGCGGGCTGGATCTGGTGGCCGCGTTCGCCAGCCTGCTGGTCACCGCGATCCTGGTGATCGGCGTCACCGAGAGCGCCACCGTCAACACCGTCATCGTGTTCATCAAGGTCTCGGTGCTGGTGATCTTCGTGGCCCTCGGCATCTCGGCGGTGCATCCGTCCAACTGGGTGCCGTTCATCCCGCCCAGCCAGGGCGGCTTTCGCTTCGGCATCCCCGGGGTGTTCCGTGCCGCCTCGGTGATCTTCTTCGCCTATGTCGGCTTCGAGGCGGTGTCGTGCGCCGCCGCCGAGGCGCGCAACCCGACGCGCGACGTGCCGATCGGCATCCTGACGTCGCTCGCGATCTGCACCGTCACCTACATCTGCGTGGCCGCCGTGCTGACCGGCATCGTCCCGTACCGCCAGCTCGGCGTCGCCGACCCGCTGGCAATCGCGGTGGATGCCATGCACGAGCCGTGGCTCGCCCTGCTGATCAAGATCGGCGCCGTCACCGGCCTGTGCTCGGTGATGCTGGTGCTGCTCTACGGCCAGTCGCGCATCTTCTACACGATGTCGCGCGACGGGCTGCTGCCGCGCGCCTTCCATACCCTGCACCCGCGCTTCCGCACGCCCTGGATCGGCACCATCATCGTCGGCGTCGCGAGTGCGACGGCAGCCGCCACCCTGCCGAT
Source organism: uncultured Acetobacteraceae bacterium (assembly GCA_964247695.1). Classification (GTDB taxonomy): domain Bacteria; phylum Pseudomonadota; class Alphaproteobacteria; order Acetobacterales; family Acetobacteraceae; genus Lichenicoccus. Next base: position 40,621 of record CAXTVI010000015.1, on the reverse strand, counting down.
CGACATCATCAGCGACCTGGTCAGCCTCGGCACCACGGTCGCCTTCGGCATCGTCAGCTTCACCGTGATCTGGCAGCGCAACGCCCGCCCCGACCTGGTGCCGCCGTTCCGGGTGCCGCTCGGGGCGCTCCGCATCCGCGGCGTCTGGATCGGCATCGTGCCGTCGCTCGGCATCCTGTTCTGCGTGGTGATGGCGGCCCCGCTGCTGATCGACCTCGTGCACGAGTTGTTCACCGGAAACCCGGTGCCGGCGCTGCTGCTGTTCGGCTACGCGGCGCTGGGGGCGATCTGCTACCTCGCCTACGGCATGCGGCACTCGATCCTGGCACGCGAACTCAGGCCGCGGAGCTGAAGTCCAGCCAAGGCTTTCGGCTGGACGGAGGCGATCAGAAGCGGCTCGACCATGCGCGGACGATGGCGGCGGTTCCGGCTGGTGTCGTTGTCAGGCCGATATGTCCGACACCCGGCACGATATCGACGTGGATGCCCGGTCTACCTGCGGCCAGCGCGCCCTGCAGCTTGTCAGCCCGGAATATCTCGTCGTCTGCGCCGTCCATCGCCATGATCGGATGCCGGGTGCGCCGCAGATCCCCGAGATAGTCGTCGTCCGGCTGGAAATTCATCAGCAAGCGATAGGAGTAGCTGGGGACGAGGTGATCCGGGTTGCCGGCCGCCAGTCCAAAGGCGAGCACCGGCAGGCCATTGAAGGCGGTGATGCCAAGCCGGTTCACCAGCAGCAGCGCCACGATGCGCGGAACCGCCACCGAGACCCAGCCGCCCGAACCGGTCCCGATCCGGGCGGTGGGAGCGTCATGGCGCAGGTAGGGCGCAAGCAGGATGTACCGGCTGAAGCGTGGTCCGAGGCGACCGCCGGCGACCCGCAAGGCGAAGCCACCGCCGGATGAAAAGCCGATGAGCGTTGTCTCGCGGGCGCGATGAGCCCGATCGAGGCTGCTCATCAGGTCGTCGAGATCGTCCTCCAGCTGGCCGACATACGCGATGTCCCCATGCGGCCCGGACCGGCCGTGGCCACGAACATCCGGGACGATCACCGTCGCTCCGGCCGCCATCAGCGCCTTTGCCGCGACGTGCATGCTGACGCCCGAACCCGCCGACCCATGGATCAGAACGACGACGCGGTCCGGATTGCCGGCATACCGTCGATAGGCGAGGTCGGCGCCATCGCGCGCGGTGTAGTGCGAAACCGGCGGCAGGTCCGAGAAATCGACCGTCTGGAAAGGAGTACTGACACTCAGCAGCGGCGGCGGAGCCTTCGGGCTGTCGAACGCGATCGTGCCCGCCATGGCCGCGACGGCGAGCAGAACGACGCCGGCCACGATCCGGACCAGGGTGCGCATGGCGTTTCCTCTTGGCTCTGCCTCAAACGGACCGGTTTGAAGCTCCCAGCGCGAGCGGACCGGGTCAACGGGCCGCCTTTCCCGCTGCGCGGGCTCGGCCTATGCATCCGCCGCAACCTGACGAGAGAACCGATGAGCGCTGCGACCCTGGACCTGCCCTACGAGACCGGCGCCATCCTGGCCGCGCTCGACGTGCCGCGCTCGCGGATCGCCAAGGGCGCGCACAAGGTGCGCTCGCCGCTGACCGGCGAGGTCATCGCGCATGTCGACCACCTGGACGCGGATGGCGTCCGCGCGGTGGTCGACGAGGCGCACGCGGCGTTTCTGCAGTGGCGCCGGGTGCCGGCACCGCGCCGGGGCGAGCTGGTGCGGCTGTTCGGCGAGGAGCTGCGCGCCGCCAAGGATGCGCTCGGCCGGCTGGTGTCGATCGAGGCCGGCAAGATCCCCTCCGAGGGCGCCGGCGAGGTGCAGGAGATGATCGATATCTGCGACTTCGCGGTCGGGCTGTCGCGGCAGCTGTACGGCCTGACCATCACCAGCGAGCGCCCCGAGCACCGGATGATGGAGCAATGGCATCCGGCCGGCGTGGTGGGCGTGATCTCGGCCTTCAACTTCCCGGTCGCGGTCTGGGCGTGGAATGCGGCGCTGGCCCTGGTCTGCGGCGACGCCGTGGTCTGGAAGCCGTCGGAGAAGACGCCTCTGGTGGCACTCGCCACCATCGCGCTGTTCGAGCGCGCCGCGGCTCGGTTCGGCGAGACCCCACCTGGCCTGTGCGGCCTGGTGCTCGGTGACCGCGAGGCCGGCTCCGCGCTGGTCGAGGATCGCCGGGTGCCGGTGCTGTCGGCCACCGGCTCGACCGCGATGGGCCGCGTGGTCGGCCGGGCGGTGGCCGAGCGCTTCGGCCGCGCCATCCTGGAGCTCGGCGGCAACAACGCTTCCATCGTCTGCCCGTCCGCGGACCTGGAACTGGCGCTGCGCGCGGTCGCCTTTGCCGCGATGGGCACGGCGGGGCAGCGCTGCACGACGCTGCGCCGGCTGATCGTGCATGAGAGCATCCACGACGCCTTCGTGGCCCGGCTGCGCACGGTGTACGACCAGGTCGCCGTCGGCAACCCGCTGGCCGAGGAGGCGCTGGTCGGTCCGCTGATCGACCACGCCGCCTACAAGGGCATGCTGGCCGCGCTGAAGCGAGCCCGCAAGGCGGGCGGCACCGTGCATGGCGGCGAGCGCCACCCGGTGGAGGGCTGCGAGGAGGCGTACTACGTGCGGCCCGCCCTGGTCCTGATGCCGGCGCAGTCCGGCCCGGTCGTCGACGAGACCTTCGCGCCGATCCTGTACGTCCTGAAATACAACGATTTCGAGAAGGCGCTGGCGCTGCAGAACGACGTGCCGCAAGGGCTCTCGTCGTCGATCTTCACCCGTGACCTGCGCGAGAGCGAGTTGTTCCTGTCTGCCATCGGATCGGACTGCGGCATCGCCAACGTCAATATGGGGCCGTCCGGGGCGGAGATCGGCGGCGCCTTCGGCGGCGAAAAGGAGACCGGCGGCGGCCGCGAATCGGGTTCGGATTCCTGGAAGGCCTACATGCGGCGCAGCACCAGCGCGATCAATTACGGCCTGACGATGCCGTTGGCGCAGGGGGTCAGGTTCGACATCGACGGCGGCGCGCCCTGATCAGGCGAGACAGGCCGCCAGGGAGGCCTCGGACTGCTGCCGGTAGAGCGCGACCTCGTCGAGGATCGGACAGCCGAGCGCCGCTTCGAGCGCCTCGCGTCGCGGGGCCGGCTGGACAACCTCCCTGGCCTTGTCGCCCAGGTTGGACCGGAAGATGCCGGCGGCACTCACCGGCAGGAAATCCTCGTACAGGATCGGCTCGGCCAACACGGCGCCGTGGGCCATTGCGGTCCCGAGGTCTGCGCCCTGCGGTGCCGGACGGTTGGTGCGGCGGTAGCGATAGAAGGCCAGGCCTTGCTCGCGTAGTGCGACATGATCGTCCGGCAGTTGATTGATGTTGTGCTTTTCTTCCGACACCAGCCACGAATCGTAGCGGCCCCGCCCGGCCTCGGTGAGCGCCACGCCGCGCTGCTCGATCTCTCCGAAACGCGCCGTATGCGTGCCCGCCTTGCCGCCGAAGCGCACCGGCTCCGACAACGCCTTGAAGCTGGTCTGGCGCAGCAGGACCGGACAACGCCGGGGCGGCGGTCCTTCGATCTGCTCCTTTGCCGGCAACCCGCGCGCCAGCATGGCCGCCTGTGCCGCATCGATGTCGAGCACACGCGGCGTCAGGTGGTTGATATGCGGGCCGCCGAAGCACGCCACGTCGGCGACCAGCGGATGCGCCTGGCGCAGCGCCTCGTAGGTCGCGGCGTCGACGGTGGCGTCCGCGTGCCAGCGAAAGGTCTCCAGCGCCTCGCGCACGAACTCGTCGGACTCCGAGGCGTCCAGCCCACCCTCACGCTCGAACCGCTCGATCAGCGCCAGCGCATGCGGGGTGACGATCCGGCGCCGCGCCAGGATGGCCCGTGCGGCCTCGCGCAACGCCGGGTCCGCGATCAGCTCCAGGCGCAGCAGCGACGTGAACACCCTGAACGGGCTGGCGGCCAGCGAGGTGGGCGCGGTCGCGCGGAACGCCGTCGAGTGCACCGGCACGCCGGCCACGGCAAGGTCGTAGTACCCCACCGGGACCATGCCGAGCACCGCGAACAGCCGGCGGATCAGGCCGAGCTCTTCCGGGGTTCCGACCCGGATCGCCCCGTGCCGCTCCTGGTCGAGCCGGGCGCGCTCCGCCTCGTCGAACGAGGCCGCGAGCCCGGGGTCGGCATCGAGCACGCGGGCGTTGATCGCCGAGACCAGCTCGATCAGGTCGCCATAGCGCGGCACCTCGCGGCGATACATCGCCGACATCGCCCGCGAGAACGCCTGACGCCTGACGTCCGGATCCACCAACGCCATCTCCTCAGCAGCTCCGCAGAACCCGGGCCAGCCTGAGCAGGATCGCCGCGGTCGCCCCCCAGATATCATGGTCGGGATGCGGCCACGACCAGGACCCATTCCGCAGACCGCCCTCGATCAGCCGCGGCGCGTCCGGATCCAGCAATTGCTGCAACGGCATGCCGAAGATGATGTCGACCTCGTCCGGCGAGGCCAGCCAGCGCGCCTCCGTCGACAGCACGCCGACCACCGGCGTGATCAGGAAATTGCTGGCATGGGTCCACTGCACCGGCAGGCGGCCGAGCAGGCTGACGGTCGCGGGATCCAGCCCGATCTCCTCCTGCGCCTCGCGCAGCGCAGTCTCGGCCGGGTTGCGGTCCGTCGGATCGAGGCCGCCGCCCGGGAAGCTCACCTGCCCGGAATGATGGCGGAGCAGCGCCGACCGGCGCGTCAGCAGCACCACCGGCTCGGGCGCCGGCACGATCGGCACCAGCACCGCGGCGTGGCGCGGCAGCCGCGCGTGCGGGCGCCGGGTCTCGGGCAGGCCCTGCCTCAGCGTGTCCCAGTCGGGCACCTCCGCCGGCGGCAGGCTGGCGAGGCGCTGGCGCAGCCACGCCTCGTCGAACCGGGCGAACGGCGCGATATTGGTCCCGAGCTCGGTTCCGGAGGCGGGCCTCATGCCGGACGCCGGACCGCCTCGACCGCACGGGCACCCTGGCTCCGCGCGTGGGTCCAGGCCCTGAAGCGCCGGCGGATGCCGGCTTGCGCCGGCAGCTCGACCAGATGGTGCAGCAGGGTCGCGCAACCCTGGATCACCCCCGCCAGCAGCAGCGCCGCCGGCAGCGCGTGCGACACCAGCATGGGAAACCGGTGCGCGACGTTGCCGCCCCACAGCATCAGGATGAAGGCGTGGCACATGTAGACGGAGAACGAGGTCTCCCCGAGATAGAGGCCGATCCGCTCGATCGAGCCCAGGAGGCCGGTCGCGCGCCGGGTGCGCAGCGAGAGCAGCAGCAGCAGCCAGATCATCGCCGCCAGGAACAGCCCGGCATGCGTCGTGAACGCGAGGCCCAGCGCCGCCAGCCAGCCGACCGCCAGCCCCGGGTTCCGGATGCGGTCGAGCCCGGCATGGCCCTGTCGCAGCGTGGTGCGCAGCAGCGCCCCGAGGCAGAACTCCATCAGCACCCGCGGCAGCGCCATCCCGCCGGTGAAGAGCCGGTGCGACTCCGCGAGAGCCGCGATGCACCCGGCCAGCAGCCCGGCTGCAGTCCATGCGAGGCCGGGACGCAGCCGCGCCAGCGCCAGGAACAGCAGCGGCGCCAGCAGGTAGGCGGCCCATTCGCTGCTGATCGACCAGGACGGCACGTTCCATGCGGTCTCCTGCCCCCAGCGGAACCAGCCATGCAGCAGCGCGAGTTGCCGCAGCAGCCCCGGCAGGCGGTCCGCAGAGAACGGTGCACCGGCGCCGACATCGTGCGGATGCGTCAGCCTGAAGGCCGCGACGACCAGGGCAAAGGCCGCCAGCATCGCCAGGTGCAGCGGGTAGATCCGGGCAAGCCGGCTGACCAGGAAATCGGCCGCGCCGTACGGGCGGCCGCGGTCGATGATGACCGGATGGACATGGCACAGCACGAAGCCGGACAGCACGAAGAAGCAGTCGACCGCGATGATGCCCTTGTCGATGAACGGATCGCCGCGTCCGACGTGGAAGGGCGCGGTGGGCGCGAAATGGAACATCACCACCCACCAGGCGAGCAGGCCGCGAATCGACGTCAGCGCCGGCAGTTCGTGCCGCCCCAGTCGATCGATCTGCCCGGGGCGGCCGGAGGAGGTCGTCGGATCTTCTGCCGGCAAGGGCATTCGCCTTCTGTCGTTGAACGAGCCGCGCCGCGCGCGCTGCCCGCCGACTATCAACGCCCGTCGCCCGCACAGGCAACCCGGCAGCGAGTCTCGCTTTTGAGCGCGTGGCGCGAGGGTTGCGGTCGAGCAGGTTCGGTTGCACTCTCCCGCAGCTTTTTTTGCTGGAGCCGACCCCAGCGCCCGAGCCGAGCCACCGGAATATCCATGATGCGACTGATCTGCCCGTGCCGTCCGCTCCTGCTCGTCGGCATGCTGGCCGGTCTATCCCTGCTGCCGCCCAGTGCGGCGCATGCCCAGATGAGCGTGGGCAGCGGCGGTGGCGGCGGTGGAGGCGGTGCCGACGATGCCGCCGCCGAGGAGGCCAAGGCCGCAGCCGCGGCCGCGGCGCCACCCCCTGCGCTGCCCGGTGCGGTGCCGAGCGACGAGGCGGCGCCGCGCGGGCATGTGGCGCTCGACGTCAATCCCAATGCCGCGCTGTTCGACGCGATCAACCGCGGCGACCTCACCGCCGCGAAGGACGCCCTGGCGCGAGGCGCCGACCTGCAGGCGGTCAACATCCTGGGCCAGAAGCCGCTGGACATGGCCATCGACCTGAACCGCAACGACATCACCTTCCTGCTGCTGTCGATGCGCGGCACCGAGGGCGCCGACGGGGGCACGCAGATCGCCTCGGCCCAGGGTGGCGATGCCGGTGGCGTTTCGGTCGAGGCCAGCGCCGCCCGACGTCGCTCGCCGCTGCAGGAGGCGGCCGATCTGCGGGCGCATCGCCTGGCCGAGAACGGAGGCACCCCGAAGCCCGAGATCGGCTTTCTCGGCTTCGGCGGCAGCTAGTCCCGCCGGCCTGCTGGCAGACGAGCCGGGACACAGGGGCTGCGCAGCATGAACCCGATCGCGACCGTCATCGCGTTCATCCTCCTGGCCGCTGCGGCCGCCGTCTTCGCGTTGCTGCACCAGCCGTGGCTGGCAGCTCCCCTGGTGCTGCTCGCTCTGCTTACACCCCCCAGCCTGCGCATGGCGCGGCAGTGGGAGCGCGCGGTGGTGCTGCGGGCAGGCCGGCTGCAGGGCGCGCGCGGGCCGGGACTGTTCATGATCATTCCGGTGGTGGACAGCGTCGCCGGCATGGTCGACCTGCGCATCCAGACAACGCCGATCGCCACCGAGCAGACCCTGACCCGCGACACCACGCCGGTCGATGTCGATGCGATCGTGTTCTGGAAGGTGCAGGATCCGGAGCGGGCCATCACCGTGCTGATGGACTATGCCGGCTCGGTGTCGCTGGTGGCGCAGACCAGCCTGCGCGAGATGATCGGCGCCACCGACCTCGCCACCCTGCTGGAGGACCGCAAGCACATCGACACCGTGCTGCGCGACAGCATCGCCGCCAAGATCGCCGACTGGGGCATCACCGTGCAGGGCGTCGAGATCCGCGACGTGATGCTGCCGCGCAGCCTGCAGGACGCGATGAGCCGGCAGGCGCAGGCCGGGCGCGAGCGCATGGCGCGGGTGACGCTGGCGGCCGCCGAGCGCGAGGTGGCGACCGAGCTCGAGGAGGCGGCGCGCGCCTATGACCGCTCGCCGACGGCGCTGCAGATCCTGCAGATCAACCGCATCTACGAGATGAACAAGGACCGCGGCGCCACCATCCTGCTGCCGACCTCGATGGCCGACAGCATGGCGCGGCCGGTGGCGCAAGCGATGGCGGCGGCGGTGGCGCTGGCGGCCACCCAGGCGACCGCGTCGTCATCACCTGTGCGGGGGGCACCGGAGCAGCCGGCATGAGCGGCGAGCTGACCCGCATCGTGCTGGCGCGGCGTCCGGTGGGCGCGCCGGTGGAGAGCGATTTCCGGATCGAGACCCTGCCGATGCCGCAGCCGGGTCGCGGCGAGGTGCTGGTGCGGGTGCTGTATCTCTCGCTCGACCCCTACATGCGCGGCCGGATGAGTTCCGCGAAGAGCTACGCGCCCTCGGTGGAGATCGGTGACGTGATGGTGGGCGAGAGCATCGCCGAGGTCGTGCGGAGCCACGCGGCCGGCTGGACGGCAGGCGACATCGTGCGCTGCCAGACCGGCTGGCAGTCGCACGCCGCACTTCCGGCGGGCCGGCTGCATCGCATCGATCCGGCCCTGGCGCCGGTCACGACCGCACTCGGCGTGCTCGGCATGCCGGGTTTCAGCGGCTGGGTCGGCCTGGACATGATCGGCCAGCCGAAACCCGGCGAGACGCTGGTGGTCGCGGCGGCCACCGGTCCGGTGGGCGCCACCGTCGGCCAGGTGGCCAAGCTGCGTGGCGCGCGCAGCGTCGGCATCGCCGGCGGCGCGCGCAAATGCGCCGCCCTGATCGAGCGGTTCGGCTTCGACATGGCCCTCGACCACCGCGCGCCGGACTTCGCGGCGCAGCTGGCGGCCGCTTGCCCCGACGGCATCGACGTCTATTTCGAAAATGTCGGCGGCGCCGTGTTCGACGCCGTGCTGCCGCTGCTGAACCGTTTCGCGCGGGTGCCGGTCTGCGGCGTGGTGGCGACCTACAACGATGCAGGTGCCGGCTCGCCCGGCCCGGACCGGGTGCCCGCGCTGATGGGCGCGATCCTCCGGCGCAGCCTGACCGTCCGTGGGTACATCAACCACGACTTCATCGACCGTCACGAGGCGTTCCACGTCGAGATGTCGGCCTGGGTCAGAGACGGCCGGGTCCGGTTCCTCGAAGACCTTGTCGACGGCCTGGCAAACGCGCCCGAGGCCTTCATCGGCATGCTGGGAGGCCGCAATTTCGGCAAGCTGCTGATCAGGCCCTAGCCTAGGCATCGGGGATGCACGTCCGTTGGTCCAGCGCGCCCGGTCTCACTCGACAGGTCTGCCCCCCCCCCGTGAGTGTGCCGCATGGCGCAGGGACGCAGCGGCCGGAAGCGATGCAGCGCCCGATCAGGACGCTACATTCCGCTGCCTCCTGCAACGACCAGCGACTCACCGGTGATCCAGCTTGCCTCGGTCGAAGCCGCGGCAGAGCCGGAACTTACCTGTCCCGACGATCGTCCGGCCTCATCGTCCGGCGGCGACCTTGGTATTTTCCGGCTCTTCCGGGTCGTGGCACCGACGCCGAACCTGATGCCCGGGGCGGTAAAGCGGGAGTGGGCACCTGGGACCAACTCCGGCGCCCCGCGTCGTCCCGATCCCGCATCGAGCGGATCCCGCACGGCAATGACGCGTGCGCATCCAGCGAGGAGAAGGCTTTCATGTCTGCGACCGAGATCATCCCGGACGGCCGCCACGATCCTTTCCTCGGCGGAGCAGGCGCAGCCGCGCTGGCCCCTTCGGGAGCCCGCGCAGGCAGGCTCGCGGCGGACAGCCTGACCACGGCGGACGGGCGGCGTTACCGTGTCGGAGGGCGTGCGCGAGGATTACTGGCGTCAGGGCATGGCGACGGGCATCGCGGCGGCCTACGAAGCGATCGCTGCGTTCTCGGAAACGGACTTCAGCGGCGACCTGCGGACGATCACGGTACCGACCCTCGTCGTCCATGGCAGCGACGACCAGATCGTCCCAATCGGCATCTCCGCGGAGCAGACGGTCAAGCTCGTGCGGCACGCCCGTCTTGCGGTCTATGAGGGCGCCCCGCACGGCCTGATCGTCACGCACAAGGACAGGCTGAACGGCGACCTGCTGGCCTTCCTCGAGGAAAGCGTGCGCGACCGACCTCGACGAGGCAACGCCGCCTCATGCCGGACGTCAGCCGGCGACGACGTCTCCGCGGCTCACTGCGCTTCCCGCGGCGTGCGTAGCGTCAGCGACAGCGCATGCAGGCCGGTGCGGAATTCCGCGTCCAGCGCCTCGTGCACCAGCCGCGAGCGCTGCACCCGGCTGAGCCCGTCGAACGCGCCGCTCACCACCAGCACAGCATAGTGCGTCTCGCCCCCGGCCGCCGTATCGCGAACGCCGGCATGGCCCGCATGGCGCGCGCTCTCGTCCTCGATCACCAGCGTCTGCGGCCGGAAACGCCGCTCGATCGCCTCCCGCAGGCGCTGCTCGCGCCCAGCTTCTGTCAAGCCCATCATCATCCCCCGTTGCCTCTTGCACCCCATGCCGACGGGCGCACATAAACGCCCTGATGATCCCCAGGAACCCGCGCAACAAGACTACGCGACACCGGGCCTTCGATCCCGACCCGGACGCCCCGGGCCGTCTCTGCGACATGCCGGACTGCACGGAGCAAGCAGGCTATCGGGCGCCGCGATCCCGCGACAGCCTGCACGACTACTGGTGGTTCTGCCTGGCGCATGTCCGCGAGTACAATGCGCGCTGGGACTTCTACAAGGGCATGAACCCGGGACAGATCGAGGCGCACCTGCGCGCCGACGTCTCGTGGAACCGGCCGTCCTGGAGGCTCGGCCATCTCGGCGGCGGCCATGCGGCGCGCGCCTTCGAGGAGGACGCGGTGCTCGACCCGCTCGGCCTGCTGAACGGGGCCGCCGCACGCCGCGGCAGCGCCCGCAAGGCCGACCAGCGCCCCGCCGAGCTGCGCCAGCCGCTCGACACGCTCGGGCTGCCGTGGCCGGTTTCGATGCAGGAACTCAAGACCCGCTACAAGATCCTGGCGAGGCGGCATCATCCGGATGCCAACGGCGGCGACCGGGCGGCCGAGGAGCGGCTCAAGACCATCAACGTGGCGTACACCGCGTTGCGCAGCCATCTTCAGGGCCAGCGGCAAACCGGGCTCGCCGAGGCGGGTTGAGCCCTCGCCGGTCGCGACCCCGCGTTGGGGTGCGTGGCAATGTGTGTGCATAGGTACAGGACAGCTTCATGGATGAGATCGCCGACCTGTCAGCAACCGGCAACGAGGCCCAAGGCGGAAGAACTGGCACCGGGGGACTGGGAGAGCCGGGTTTCGCCGCCACCTCCTCGCTCGGCCTGCCGGACATCCGGCTGCCGGCGCGCGAGACCTTCGGCATCGACAGCGACATCGACGTCCCGGCCTTTTCCACACGCACCGAGCATGTACCGGAGATCGACACCGCCTATCGGTTCGACCGCGAGACCACGTTGGCGATCCTGGCCGGCTTCGCCTTCAACCGGCGGGTGATGATCCAGGGCTATCACGGCACTGGAAAGTCCAGCCACATCGAGCAGGTGGCGGCGAGGCTGAACTGGCCCTGCATACGCATCAACCTGGATAGCCACATCAGTCGCATCGACCTGGTCGGCAAGGACGCCATCGTGCTCAAGGATGGCAAGCAGATCACCGAGTTTCGCGAGGGGCTGCTGCCCTGGGCGCTGCAGCACGCCTGCGCGCTGGTCTTCGACGAGTACGACGCCGGGCGCCCCGACGTGATGTTCGTGATCCAGCGGGTATTGGAGGTGGAGGGGCGGCTGACGCTGCTCGACCAGAACCGGGTGATCCGGCCGCATCCGGCGTTCCGGCTGTTCGCCACCGCCAACACGGTCGGCCTCGGCGACACCACCGGCCTCTATCACGGCACCCAGCAGATCAACCAGGGCCAGATGGACCGCTGGAACATCGTGACCACGCTGAACTACCTGCCGCACGCCCAGGAGACCGCGATCGTGCTGTCCAAGATGGGCTGGGACGGCCGCAACGGCGTGATCAAGCGTCGCGTCGAGAGCATGGTGGCGCTGGCCGACCTGACGCGCGCGGGCTTCATCAATGGCGACATCTCGACGGTGATGTCGCCGCGGACCGTCATCACCTGGGCCGAGAACGCACAGATCTTCGACGATCTCGGGTTCGCCTTCCGGCTCACCTTCCTCAACAAGTGCGACGAGGCGGAGCGGCCGACGGTGGCGGAATACTACCAGCGCTGCTTCAACGAGGAACTGACCGCCTCGCTGCCCTTGCCTGCCGCCGTCCAGGAACGCCAGGCCCGCGTCCGCTAGGATGAGCGGCCGCAACGATCCCAACGGCCGCGCCGAGAGCTTCAAGCGCGCCACCGCGGGCGCGTTGCGTGCGATCGGCGGCAAGCCTGACGTGCAGGTCACCTTCCAGGCCGGCCCCGGCAACGTCGTCGGCAATCGAGTGCGCCTGCCGCAGCCGACACGCGCCCTGGGAGCGCCCGACGTCGCTCGGCTGCGTGGTGCCGCGGATGCGGCCGGACTGCGCCTGCGACACCATGACAGCCGTGTGCACGCCGCCCGCACGCCGGCGCCGCGCGAGGCGCGCGAGGTCTATGACGCGCTCGAGCAGGCGCGCGTCGAGGTGGTCGGCGCGCGGCACATGTCGGGCGTCGCCGCCAACCTGCAGGAGCGGCTCGCGCAGGAATGCGAGCAGGGCGGCTACGAGCGCATGACCCGCAAGGAGCAGTTGCCGGTGGCGGCCGCCCTCGGCCTGCTCGCGCGCGAGCGCATGTCGGGTAAGGCCTCCCCGGGCCCGGCGCAGTCCGTGCTGGCGCGCTGGCGCGAGGCGATGGGCGAGAGCGCCGATGCCGCCCTCGACGATCTGGCGCGTGCGCAGGACGACCAGGGCGCCTTCACCCGTGCCGCGCGACGTCTGCTCGCGGCCTACGATCTCGCCGAGGCCGAGCTGGAGGCCGAGGAGGAGCAGGACGACACCGCGCAGTCCGACGAGGACAGCGAGGAACAGGGGGGCGAGAAGCCGCCGACGCCCGAGGACGGCGCCGGTGACGACGGCAGCGACATGCAGCCCTCGCCGACGCCGGAATTCGCACGCTCGGGTGCGGCCGAGGAGGACGACGAGCCGGGCGAGGAGCAGGAAGGCTCGGCGGAAGGCGAGGACCGGCCCGGCGGCCCGCAGCCATCGCGCGAGCAGCGCGAGATCGAGGCGGGTCCGACCTACAAGGCATTCATCCGGCAGTTCGACGAGGAGGTCGCCGCCGAGGATCTGTGCGATGCCGAGGAGCTGGGCCGCCTGCGCCAGCAGCTCGACCAGCAGTTGCTCAACCTCTCGGGCGTGGTCTCGAAGCTTGCCAACCGCCTGCAGCGCCGGCTGATGGCGCAGCAGATGCGCGCCTGGGAGTTCGATCTCGAGGAGGGCATCCTCGATGCCGGGCGGCTGGCCCGCGTGGTGGTGAACCCGACGCTGTCGCTCTCCTACAAGCACGAGCGCGACACGGATTTCCGCGACACCGTGGTGACGCTGCTGATCGATAATTCCGGCTCGATGCGCGGCCGTCCGATTACGGTCGCGGCGATGTGCGGCGACATCCTGGCGCGCACGCTGGAGCGCTGTGCGGTCAAGGTCGAGGTACTGGGCTTCACCACGCGCGCCTGGAAGGGTGGGCAGAGCCGCGAGCGCTGGGTCGCCGAGGGCAAGCCGCGCGAGCCCGGCCGGCTGAACGACCTGCGGCACATCATCTACAAATCGGCCGACATGCCGTGGCGCCGGGCGCGCCGCAATCTCGGGCTGATGCTGCGCGAAGGGCTGCTCAAGGAGAACATCGACGGCGAGGCGCTGCTCTGGGCGTACAAGCGGTTGCTGAGCAGGCGGGAGAGCCGGCGCATCCTGATGGTGATCAGCGACGGCGCACCGGTCGATGACAGCACGCTGTCGGTGAACTCGGGCTCATACCTGGAGCGGCACCTGCGCGAGGTGATCCAGGACATCGAGAGCCGGCAGGCGGTCGAGCTGATCGCGATCGGCATCGGCCACGACGTCACCCGCTACTACCGTCGCGCGGTCACCATCACCGATGCCGAGGAACTTGGCGGCACCATGATGCAGAAGCTGTCGGAGCTGTTCGACGAGGATGCGCGGCGTGCCTGGCAGCGGCTGGAGCGCAGCGGCGCGCTGGTTGCCTGAGCGGTGAGCGGCGGAGCGTCCGTGCGGGAGTTCACCGTCCGCGGACTGGTGCTCGGCGCGCTGATCACCGTGGTGTTCACCGCATCCAACGTCTATCTCGGCCTCAAGGTCGGCCTTACCTTCGCCTCCTCGATCCCGGCGGCGGTGATCTCGATGGCGGTGCTGCGGCTTGCCGGCGGCGCATCGATCCTCGAGAACAACATGGTGCAGACCCAGGCCTCCGCGGCCGGGACGCTCAGCTCGGTGATCTTCGTGCTGCCCGGGCTGCTGATGATCGGGCACTGGCACGGGTTTCCGTACGTCTGGGTGATGGCGGTCTGCGCCGCCGGCGGCATCCTCGGCGTGCTGTTCACCATCCCGCTGCGCCGCGCGCTCGTCACCGGGAGCGCCCTGCCCTATCCTGAAGGCACCGCGGCCGCCGAGATCCTGCGCGCGGGCGATGCCGGCAGTGGCGGCAGCGGATTGCGCGAGTTGGTGGCCGGCGGCGCGATCGCGGCCGCCTTCAGCCTCGCCAGCGGCGGGCTCGGGCTACTGGCGGACAGCGTCAGCGTGACACTCGCCGCAGGGTCCGCGCTGTTCCGGCTTTCCACCGGCTTCTCCCTCGCCCTGATCGGCGCGGGCTACCTGGTCGGCATCGGCGGCGGTCTCGCGATCCTGCTGGGGGCGGTCATCGGCTGGGGGGTGGCGGTGCCGGTGCTCACCGCCCTCACACCGCATCCGGCGGGCGTGGGCGCCGCCGCCTTCGCCACCGCGATCTGGTCGCACAAGGTGCGGTTCATCGGCGCCGGCACCATCGGGGTCGCGGCGATCTGGACCCTGCTCGGCCTGGTCGGCCCGGTCGCCAGCGGACTGCGCGCGGCCCTCTCCCGCCACAGCGGGGCGACCCGCGACCGCATCGATCGCGACCTGGCGCCCGCGGTCATCATTTCGCTCGGCGTGCTGATGCTGCTCTGCCTGCTGGCCTGCTTCTGCAGCTTCTTCCTGGCCGGCGCGCCGCATCTCGGCGCCGCACTCGGGCTCGGCCTCGCCTGCACGGTGGTCTGCCTGCTGTTCGGCTTCCTGGTGGCGGCGGCCTGCGGCTACATGGCGGGTATCGTCGGCTCCTCCTCCAGCCCGATCTCGGGCATCGCCATCCTCGCCGTGGTTCTGGTGTCGCTGCTGCTGCTGGGGCTCGATGCCCTGGGCGCGTTGCCGGCGGAGTTCGCCGCAGATCATCGCGGCCTCGCCATCGCCTCGGTGCTGTTCGTGACCTCTGCGATCCTGGCAGCGGCCACCATTTCCAACGACAACCTGCAGGACCTCAAGACCGGGCAGCTCGTCGGCGCGACGCCATGGCGGCAGCAGGTCGTGCTGATGGTGGGCGTTATCGTGGGGGCGGCGGTGATCCCGCCGGTGCTGAACCTGCTGTACTTGGCCTACGGCTTCACCGGCGCGATGCCGCGCGCCGGCATGGATGCGACGCAGGCCCTCGCCGCCCCGCAGGCCACCCTGATGGCGACGATCGCCCGCGGCATTTTCCTGCACCAGCTCGACTGGACCATGATCCTGCTCGGCATCGGCCTCGGCGTGCTGCTGGTGATCGGTGATACCGCGCTGAAGCGGCGCGGTCCCGGGCTGCCGGTGCTGGCGGTGGGTCTCGGGCTCTACCTGCCACCCACGGTGACGGTGACGCTGGTGATCGGCGCCCTGCTGTCCTGGCTCACCGGCCGGCTGCGGCGCGGCCAGGGTGCCGCCGCCACCGACAGCATGCTGGACGCGCACCGCCGGCGCGGCGTGATGCTGGCCTCGGGCTTCATAGCCGGCGAGAGCCTGATGGGGGTGGCACTCGCCGCGGTGATCGGCGCCAGCGGCCGCGAGGACGTGCTGTCGCTGACCGGCCCGGGCTATGTGGGCATCGCCGCCTGGCTCGGGCTGGCCGCGTTCGTGGCGGTGTGCATCGGCTTCGTTCGCCACGTGGTGCGATAGGCAAGGCCGGCGCCCGGGCGCGTACAGGTAGGCCGCCACCGAGAAGAAGATGCCGCGCCCCGCCTGCGTCCAGTAGAGCGTCTCGCCTTCCAGCGTCTGCCCGTCATATGCGGTCAGCGAGCCGTGGTCGAACACGTTGGTTATTTTGACGTTGGTGCGGATGCGGGTGCCGAACACCGGCAGCAGGTAGCCCGCATTCAGATCGACCTCGTTGTACGACTTGATCGGGAACCGGTCGAACTGCCCGGCGAATTGATCGGGAAGCGGTCGAACTGCCCGGCGAACGCGGTGCCGAGTCCGTATCGCGGACCCACCGACTTCAGCAGGATGTTGCCGAACACCTCGTCCTTGTCGCGCACGAGGTTGCCGCGGTCGTACAGCAGCGCCAGCGTCGCGGTGCGCCGCGGAGCCTGTGCGAGGGTGTTGCCGTTGTTGCCATAGGTGCTGTCGTTCAGGAAGCCGTTGGCGTAGGCGGCGAAACCTTCGCCCAGGGTCACGGTGCCTTCTACCTCGACGCCCTTGAAGGTGGCGCCACCCTGGTTAAAGTAGGTCATGTTGCAACCACTACACCATCACGCCCAAGCCGGGCGGCAGCACGTACAGCTGGGCCGGTTTCTACAACACCTCGCTGTATAAGAAGAGCGGCGGCAAGGCGGGCAGCAACATCGTGCCGGACGATATCCTCCAGGCCGGCCTGATCCACACGGCGCTGCCCGATGCCACCATCATCCTGTGCAGCCGCCACCCGCTCGACACCACGCTGTCGATCCACAGCACCTGTTTCAACCAGCATGTGGCATTCCCGACCGGCGGCGACGCGCTGGTCGCCGCAATCCGCGCCGCCCGGCGGCTGGCGGCGCACTGCCGTCGGGTGCTGCCCGCCGACCACCTGCACGAGGTGATCTACGAGGACCTGGTCGCTACACGGAACCGGTGATCCGGCGCCTGGTGGCGGCGTGCGGCCTGTCCTGGTCGGACACCTGCCAGCGACCCGAGCGCAACCCGCGCACGGTGCACACGCCGAGCAAGTGGCAGGTACGCCAACCGATCTCCGCCGCTGCCACAGGCTCCTGGCGCCGCTGCGAACCCTGGCTCGGGCGCTAGCCGCCCTCAGCAGCGAGTTTCCTCCGGCTGTCAGATGGTGATGGCGACCTTGAGGACGCCGTCGCGCTGGTTCGCGAACAGGTCGTAAGCCTGCTCGATTTCTTCCAGATGGAACCGGTGGGTGACCAGGCCGCCGAGATCGACGCGGCCGGACGAGATCACCGCCAGCATGCGCCGCATGCGTTCCTTGCCGCCCGGGCACAGCGTGCTGCGGATCGACTTGTTGCCAAGCCCGGCTGCGAACGCATCCAGCGGTATCTTCAGGTCGCTGGAATAGACACCCAGGCTCGACAGCACGCCGCCCGGGCGCAGGACGCGCAACGCGTTCTCGAATGTCGCCTGCGTGCCCAGCGCCTCGATCGCGACATCGACGCCACGTCCGTCGGTCAGCCGCATGATCGCCTCGACCGGGTTTTCCTGTTTGAAGTCCACGACTTCATCGGCGCCCATGCGACGCGCCATCTCCAGGCGCGCCGGCACCGTGTCGACCACGATGATGCGGGTGGCGCCGAGCAGCTTGGCGCCGGCGGTCGCGCATAGCCCGATCGGTCCCTGCGCGAACACCGCGACGGTGTCGCCGATCCTGATCTCGCCGGTCTCGGCGCCGGCGAAGCCCGTGGACATGATGTCGGGACACATCAGGACCTGCTCGTCGCTCACGCCATCATCGACCGGCGCGAGGTTCGCCATGGCATCCGGGACGCGGACGAACTCCGCCTGGCAGCCATCGATCGTGTTGCCGAACTTCCAGCCGCCGATGGCCTGCCAGCCATGTTTGGTGCCGGCGCCATCCTGCGATCCGCAGCCGCACAGGCAGGCATGGCTCCAGCCCGAGGGCGTGATGGCGCCGGCGATCACGCGCTGGCCTTCGCGAAAGCCGGTCACCGCAGAGCCGAGCTTCTCGATGACGCCGACCGGCTCGTGTCCGATCGTGAGCCCTTTCGAGACCGGATACTCGCCTTTCAGAATATGCACGTCGGTGCCGCAGATCGTCGTCGTGGTGACCCGCATCAGCGCGTCCATCGGGCCGATCTCGGGGATCGGCTTGTCGTCGAGCACGATGCGGCCCTTTTCGACGAAGATCGCCGCCTTCATTTTCGTGGCCATTGGCTTGTTTCCCGCCTTATTTGTTTCGGGCGAAGTCCTTGTTCAGGACTGCATCCTTATTGTCCGGCTTTGCGCCGGGCTGCGGGAAGTATGCCTGTTCGGTCTGCAGATGTCTGCGCAGCGCACATGAATTCAGCCGCCGGCTTCGTCCGACATGTGGAGCGTAGCCCGGTGAGCCCTTGGGGTGGCGGTGGCCTTGTCCGGCACCGGACGCCAGGACCGCACAGCGTTCGCCAGAACCGCTGCTGTCTCGGTGCAGCTGTGAGACGAACTCCCGACGACTGCCGCAGCCCCTGGGCTGTCGATTTGACAGGGGCTCGGCGCATTTGGTGCGGGGCAACGGCGTGGCATCGAGAGCCGATTGCTGGTGTTCCCTAGCTGAAGCCGGCCAATCTTCTGCGGTGGCACGACGTCGTGTCAGCCTGGCCCTAGGCGCATCTGGGACGTTGAAGGCACCATGAGGCACCGGGCGATCCGAATGATCGTCGCCCGGTGCTCAGGAGGCACTGTTTAGGTGGTAGGAACGCCTAGCCGGAGGCAGCCGCCTCGTGCTTTGCGGCCAGCTTGGCAAGCCGCTCGCCTTGCTTGCTGGTATATTCGTCGGCCTGGTAGATCTCCCCGACGATCGCCTTGAGCTGCTTTGTGTCGTCCTTGAGGCCAAGAGCCGCCGCGTAGGCGGCAGCGGTTCCGAACCCGGTCACACCATAGTGCGACATGCGCTGGTACTGGGCGATCAAAACGATGTCGAGCAGGTCGCCATCCTCCGGCGCCTCCTGGAGGCCGTGCTTCAACGCTTCCTTCACCAGGCCCTCCATGCCTTTGCAATGCTCCTTCTCGACCTCGCCACCGGCGGCCTCCAGGAGGGACTTCAGGGTCTCCGTATGCTTCTCGATCCCGGCATGGGAGCCTTCGAAGAGCTCCTTCAGCTTCTTGTCATGGACCTTCTCGGACAGTGTCCTGATGGCCTTCGTCATCTGGTCATTCGCCGACCAGAGATCTTTCATCTCATCGATGTAGACTTCCTTGAGGCTTTCGGGCGCGGACATTGCAAGTTTCCTTTGCGGTTGGACGCTCTCAACGCCCACTCGCGCAATCGGTCGCATCGATCCGTTCGCACCAGGCCGTGAAGGCCGCAGCGTCGGCGTCAGGACCCCGAGCCGACCTTCTCCGTCTTCTCGGCGGCATCGCGCGCGGCCCTGATCTCCTGGGCGGTGACCTCGCCCTGACGACCGCCGAACTGGCCGATCGCGTAGTTCGCGACCGCCGCCAGTTCCGGATCGGTGTAGGCGCGGGTGAAGGCGTGCATGAACATCAGGCCCTGGTCGGTCTGGATCTGCGAGCCGTGCGCCAGCACCTGGATCATGTTGGTCGCGGTCGGGTCGCCCAGGCTGTGGTCACCGCGCAGCGCCGCCCATTGCGACTGCCGTCCGTCGCCGCCCGGCAGGTGGCAACCGGCGCAGGCCTCCGCGAACACCTGCTGGCCCAGCGGCGGCGCCGGCTGGGCGACGACCGTGGCAGCAGGCGCCTCGGGCCCGTCGGGCTGCGCCGGGATGCCGCGAAGATAGACGACGATGGCGTGGATGTCGGACGGGCTCAGGTAGCGCAGGCTGTATTGCACCGCCTCCGCCATCGGGCCGGAGGCCGGACCGTGTCCGTCGGCGTGCCCGGTGGAGAGATACTGCTCCAGCGCCGCGTCGCTCCAGTTCTTCAAACCGTGGCCGGCATCGCTGGTGAGGTTGTAGGCATCCCAGCCCTGCTGCACCGCGCCTGCATAGGCGCGCGCGGTATCGAGCCCCTGGGTCGCGGTGCGCGGCGTATGGCACTGCGCGCAATGGCCGAGCGCCTCGACGAGGTAGGCGCCGCGGTTCCAGTCGGCCGGCTTGCCGGCATCCGGGGCAAAGCGATGGTCGGGGTTGTTGAGCAGGTTCCAGCCGATCATCACGGCACGGATATTGTACGGGAACGACATCCGGTTGGCGGGCGCGGTCGCGTGCACCGCGGGCAGGCTGAACAGGTACGCCTTGATGGCGAGCGCATCGTCGCGCGTCATCAGCGTGTAGGAATTGTACGGCATCGCCGGATAGAGATGCTTGCCACCGGGCGCGACACCCGAGTGCAGGACACGCACGAACTCGTCGTCGGTGTAGTTGCCGATGCCGGTCTGTCGGTCCGGCGTGATGTTGGGCGAGTACAACACGCCCATCGGCAGGGTGAAGGCGCGGCCGCCGGCATACGCGCCGCCGCCGGCCGCGGTATGGCAGGCCTGGCAGTCGGCGGCGCGGGTCAGGTACTCGCCCCGTCTGACCAGGTCGGTGCCCTGGCTGCGCGCCGGCTGCCAGAACGCAGACGCACAGAGCACAGCACCCGCAAGTGCCGGCATGAGGCTTCGCATGGGGCCGCTCACGCCGACGCCAACTGGCCGGTGGCGAACGGAATGCGTCGCAGCCGTCGTCCGCTCGCGGCGAAGATGGCATTGGCCAGTGCCGGGGCGGCAATCGCCGTCCCGGTCTCGCCGATGCCGCCGATCGAGCCGCCCGGATTATCGACGACATGCACTTCGATCACCGGCGCCTCGTTGATGCGCATCACCCGGTAGTCGTGGAAGTTGCTCTGATCCACACGACCGTTGCTCAGCGTGATCTCGCTGTACAGTGCCATGCTCAGCCCGAAGATCAGGCCGCCCTCGATCTGCGCCCGGATCGTGTCCGGATTGACCACCGGCCCGCAATCCACGGCCACGTCCGCACGATGGATGCGCACCGAGCCCTCCGGCGAGACCTCCGCGTCCAGCACGGCGCAGACATAGCTGCCGAAGGCATATTGCAGCGCCACGCCGCGCCCGCGTCCGTTCGGCAGCTTCTGGCCCCAGCCGGATTTCGAGGCCGCCAGCTCGAGGGCAGCGAGCGCGCGCGGGTTCTTGCCGAGCATGCCGCGGCGGAACGCAACCGGATCCTGGCCGGCGGTGCTGGCCAGCTCGTCGATCACGCTCTCGACGACGAACACGTTGTGCGTCGGACCGACGCCGCGCCACCACAGGGTGGTGACGCCCTGCGGCTCGGCGCGCACATATTCCACGTGATGCGCCGGCAGGTCGTATGGTGTCTCGGCCGCGCCCTCGACCGCGTCCGGATCGAGCCGGCCGCCCTGCTTCATGCCGGGAGGCGCCCAACGCGCCATCACCGACGAGCCGGTGACCTTGTGCGACCAGCCGACGATCGCGCCCTTGGCATCCAGGCCGGCGGAGATCCGGTCGTAGTAGAACGGCCGGAACAGGTCGTGCTGGATGTCCTCCTCGCGGGTCCAGATCAGCTTGACCGGATAGTCGAGGTGCCTGGCGATCCGGGCCGCCTGGGTGATGCTGTCGACATCGAGCCGGCGGCCGAAGGCGCCGCCCATGATCTGGTTGTGCACCTGGATCGTCTCCGGCTTCAGGCCGGTCTCGTGCGCCACCGCCATCTGCGCGCGCACCGGCACCTGGGTGCCGACCCAGAGATCGGCGCCGTCCGGCCGCACATGGATCGTGGTGTTGATCGGCTCCATCGGCGCATGCGACAGGAACGGCAGCTCATAGACCACGTCGATGGTCTTGGCCGCCGACTTGATCGCCGCCGCCGCGTCGCCCTCGTGCTTGGCGACCACGCCCTCGGTCTGCGAGGCCGCATCGAGCGCATGGATCAGGCTTGCCTGCGACACCGCGGCATTCGGGCCGTCGTCCCAGACCGGCGCCGCCGCCTGCAGCCCCTGCTTGGCCGCCCACATATGGTCGCCGATCACCGCATAGACGTCGTCGAGCTTCACCACGTCGCGCACGCCGGGAACGGCGCGCGCCGCCGCCTCGTTGATCGAAACCAGCTTGCCGCCACGCACCGGGCTCGCGGACACGGTGCCGATCTTCAGGCCCGGCAGCTTCATGTCGATGCCGTAGATCGCCGTCCCGTTCACCTTGGCCGGGGTGTCGAGCCGCTTCTGCGGCGTGCCGATCAGCCTGAACGTGCTGGCGTCCTTGAGCTTGACGCCGGTGGGCACCGGGAGGCGGCCGGCATCGCCGACGAGTTCGCCATAGCCCAGGCTACGGCCGGTCTCGGCCTGAGACACCGCCGCCTTGGCGGCCTGGCAGGTCGCGGGATCGACATTCCAGCGCGCCGCCGCCGCCTGCACCAGCATGGTCCGGGCCGCGGCGCCCGCCTCGCGCAACGGCTTCCAGTCCGCGCGGATGGACGCCGAGCCGCCGGTCGCCTGCTCGCCCAGCAGCGGGCTGGCGTAAAGCTTGTTGTCGGGCGGTGCGGCCTCGAGCCGGACCTGGTCCATGTCGACCTCCAGCTCCTCGGCCAGCAGCATCGCGGCCGAGGTCCAGATCCCCTGACCGCATTCGGTGTCCTGCATGATCAGCGTGACCATCCCGGCCGGGTCGATGCGGATATAGGCGTTCGGCGCGAACCCGCCCGCTGGCTGGGCACCCGTCAGGTTGCCGGCCGCGTCCTGGGCACGGGCGACGCTCGGCAGATGCAGCCCGAGCAGCAGTCCGCCACCGGCGGCAAGTCCGCCCTTCAGCAGGCTTCGGCGGCTAGCAGCGGGTGGGCGGCTGGCGAGCGGTGCGATGAAGGTCATGGCCGGCTCCTTAGGCTTCGGACGCCTGGTGGATCGCCTTTCGTATGCGCACATAGGTGCCGCAGCGGCAGATATTGCCGGCCATGGCGGTGTCGATATCGGCATCGGTCGGGTGCGGCACGCGGTCCAGCAGCGCCGTCGCCGACATGATCTGGCCGGACTGGCAGTAGCCGCACTGCACCACCTCGATATCGAGCCAGGCTTTCTGGACGCGCGCGCCGTTCGGGGTCGCGCCGATCGCCTCGATGGTGGTGATCGGCCGCCCGTCGACGCTGGCCAGCGGCAGCAGGCAGGACCGCACCGCCTCGCCGCCAAGATGCACGGTGCAGGCCCCGCACTGGGCGATGCCGCAGCCGAACTTGGTCCCGGTCAGGCCGAGCACGTCGCGCAGCGCCCAGAGCAGCGGCATGTCGGGCGGCAGGTCGACCTGATGGGTCTCGCCGTTGACGAGCAGGTTGATCATCGAGCGCCTCCTTCGGACGGGCAGCCTTTTTTTCTAGTCGCGCCGGGATGGGGCGTCCAGTCTGGCATACCGATCGGTAGAGGTGGCGCGGCTCAGGGAGCGCAGGCGCCGCGCGCGGCCGCAAGCCGCAGCAGCGCATCCACCATCATGTCGATGTCGCCGATCTCGGTGCGATGGTTGACGATGGCCGCGCGGATCGCGCGCCGGCCGCCTATCATCGTCGTCGAGGGCACCGCGATGCCGGATTCCTGCAGGTCCTTGACCAGTTCGGAGTTGAACCGGTCCCAATCGATCGCATCCGCGTCCGCGTCCAGGTGGCGCACGCGAAAGCAGACGATGTTGAGCGTGACCGGCGCCAGCAGCTCCAGCTCCGGCTCGGCCAGCACCCGCGCCTCGAGATGGGCAGCCACCGCGCAGCAGCGCTCGACCATGCGGCCGATCTCGGCGCTGCCATAGGTCCGCAGCGTCATCCACACCTTCAACGCACGGAAACCACGGGACAGATCCGGCCCGAGATCGGCCGGCCAGGGCGCGTTGCCGGCGGTGCCGCGATCCTCGCGCGAGAGGTACGCCAGGCTCTGGGCGAAGGTCTGCGCCTGCAGCGCGGGGTCGCGCACCACGATGCAGCCGGCGTCGTACGGCACCTGGGCCCATTTGTGGAAATCGAACGCCAGGCTGTCGGCCCGCTCGATGCCGGCGAGACGATGGCGCAGCCGCGGCGACAGCGCCGCCAGCGCGCCGAAGGCGCCGTCGACATGGAACCACAGCCCCTCTGCGGCGCAGAAATCGGCGACCCCGGCGAGATCGTCGATGCTGCCGGTATCCACCGTGCCGGCGGTGCCCACGACCAGGAACGGCCGCAGCCCGGCCGCGCGGTCGCGGGCCACGGCAGCCGCCAGTGCCGCAAGATCGAGCCGGTGATGCGGATCGCAGCCGATGCTGCGCAGGGCGTTGGTGCCGAGGCCGGCCATGTCGAAGGCGCGAGGGATGCAGCCATGCGCGCTCGACGCCGCATATCCCACCAGGCCCGCGCCGGCGACGCCATGCGTCCGCACGTCAGGGCCGGCGGCGTGCCGGCGGGCAACCAGGACCGCGATCATGTTCGCCATCGACGAGCCGGTGACCAGCAGGCCGGAGCTCTCCGCCGGCATGCCCACCATCTCGGCGGCCCAGCGCACGACCTGCCGCTCGACCTCGATCGGCGCATGGTCACGGCCGCCGAGGTTGGCGTTCAGGCCGCCCGCCAGCAGCTCGGCCAGCATGCCGATCCCGGTACCGCCGCCATGCACCCAGCCCATGAAGCGCGGATGGGTGTTGCCGACGCTGTACGGTGCCACCAGTCGCTGGAAATCCTCGTAGATCGCCTCGGGCGGCGATGCCGCCTCGGGCAGCTTCAGGCGCAGCTCCGCCCGCAGCGCAGCCGGCATGGGTTGCCATACCGGTTGTTCGCGCAGATGGGAGAGGCGGTCGATCATGTCGTCCAGCATCCGGTGCCCCAGCGCCCGCAGACCGCTCCAGTCCTCCGGGTCCAGGCCCGACATCGATATTCCTCGCCGACAACGATGGTGCTTCGGTTCGGGTGCTTTGGCACAAATGACCGTGGCTTGCACGTGGTCCGTCTCGACCCGGCATGGCCGCACGGGATAAGCAGGCAGCATGTTCTTCGACGGTTTCACCCTGCACGAGAACCCGGGGCACGAGAACCTGGGCGAAACCGGCGGCAACCGGATGCGCACCGGAGGCACCGGGCCGGCCCTGCTGCTGCTGCATGGTCAGCCGCAGAGCCACGCGATGTGGCATGGCGTGGCCGGGCTGCTGGCCGACCGCTTCAGCCTGGTCTGTCCAGACCTGCCTCAGGGCCACAGCGAACGCCAGCTCGCCGCCGACATGCTGGCGCTGATGGACGGCCTCGGCCACCGCAGCTTCGGGGTTGCCGGGCACGATGTCGGCGGCCATGTCGCGTGCCGGATGGCGCTGGAGGCGCCGGCGCGCGTGCAGCGCCTGGCGGCGCTGGAGATCGTGCCGATCCCCGAGCATCTCGACCGCAACGACATGGCCTTCGCATTGGCCGGCTACCAGAGCTGCTGGTTCGGGCAACTGCATCCCAAGCCGGAGGCGCTGGTGACACGCGCGCCGGACGCCTGGTTCCGCAGCACGGCCACGCGCGAGGATGCGCCGTATTTCCATCCCGAGGCGGTCGCGGACTACCTGCGCGTCGGCGGCGGCCTCGGCGGCGAGGCGGCGCACACCCTGCCGCCCGATCGCCCGGACGCGGCACCGGTGGCCGGGATCGGCCGTCGCACACGGATCAACTGCCCGACCCTGGTGATCTGGGGCACCGGCGGACGCATCGGCGGCTGGTACGACCCGCTGACGCTGTGGCGCGAGTGCGTCGATGGCGAGGTCAGCGGCGGCCCACTGCCGGCGGGGCATTTCCTTGCCGAGGAAGCCCCCGACGCGGTCGCCGCCGCCTTCCGCAGCTTCTTCGGCGCGATGCCGCGGACGCAGGCCGGTTCCTGAGGACGGAGCATCATGATGCGGACCTTCGTCGCCAGCCTCCTGCCCGGCATCATGGCTGCCCTCCTCCTGGCAAGCTGCGCGCCAGTACAGCCGCCGGAAGCAGCACCCCGGATGACGCCCTACCTGGGCGCTGCCGGCCGCCCGGACGGCCTGCGCGTGCTGCCGCCGCCGCCTGCCCCGGGCTCGCCGGCGCAGCGGCTCGACCAGGTGGTGTTCCTGCGCGCCCGGTCGATCCGCGAGCGGGACCCGCAGCGGTGGGCGCTTGCGACCAATGACGCACAACTCGATTTCGACCACCTGATGGCAGATTTCGGCTGTGCGCTCGGCACCCGGCTGGATCAGCACAGCGCGCCAGCTCTGTACCGGCTGCTCGCGCGCGTCTCGCTGGACAGCCGGCCGGAAACCGATGCGGTGAAGGATCACTACGGGCGCCGGCGCCCCTATATCGGCAACGACGCCGCGATCTGCGTGGCGCGCGGCACCAGCCTCGATGCCAGCGCGTCGTATCCTTCCGGACACACCACCGCAGGCTGGACCGTGGCGCTGCTGCTCGCAGAGCTGGCGCCGGACCGGTCCACCGAGATCCTCGCGCGTGGACGCGCCTTTGGCGAAAGCCGGATCGTCTGCGGCGTGCATTGGCTGAGCGACGTGCAGGCCGGCTACCTCAATGCAGCGGCACTGGTGGCAGCCCTGCATTCGAGCGCCGAGTTCCGCGCCGACATGCTGCAGGCGGCCCGCGAGATCGCGGCCGCCCGATCTGGCGGCGCAATGGACGCTGATCGATGTGCCGCCGAGGCCGACGCGGAGGCACACTCCCCGCTGTTCGCGCTGCAGCCCTGAGGCGAAACAGCGGGCTGACGCGGGTCTTCGTGGAATTGCGCGCGGCGTCGTCAGCATCGACGGCAGGGAGGTCGGCGGCACGCAGGCCGCTCAGGCCTCGCATGCCGCGGGCGCGATGAAGGACTTCGTCGTCAAGGGCAGCTTCGGCTCCGGCGAACCGGCTCTCGGCCGATGTTGATCCAGCGGCCGCATCCTCCCCGGGCTCCCGGTCGGGCGGCGGAGGGTGCCACCCTGCGGCTGGCTGCAAGCTCTGCGCCGATGGGCGGAATCGTGGGGTTGATTCGCAACATCGCAGCACAAGTCAACTGCTGGCGCTGAACGCAATCATCGAGGCCGCGCGCGCACTCGAGCAACGAGGGCCAGGGGGCCGCCCCTGGACCCTGTCGAAGACGAGGCTTGTGCCTCGCGCCCGATGTGCTAGCCGACGGCCACGTCGGCCAGCGTTTCGCGCGCGGCGCGCACCACCGCGTCGGTGGAGATATCGAACTTCTTGTACACGTCGCCGATCTTGCCCGATGCGCCGAAGCCGTGCATGCCGACGAAGCGGCCCTGGAAGCCCGTGTAGCGCTCCCAGCCCAGCTCGACCGCCGCCTCCACCGCGACACGCGCATGCGTCGTACCCAGCACGGACTTCTTGTAGGCGGCGTCCTGCTCCTCGAACAGCAGCCGGCACGGCATGGAAACGACGGCGGTGGGAATGCCCTCCTTCTGCAGGATCTCGCGCGCCTCGACGGCGAGATGCAGTTCCGACCCCGTGCCGATGATCGTCAGCTTGCGCTCGCCGCCTTCGGCCTCCAGCAGGACATAGGCGCCGCGGGCGGACTTGTTCTCATCTCCCGGCTCGCGGCGCAGCAGCGGCATCGGCTGACGGGACAGCGCGATGAGCGCCGCGCGGCGCGGCGCCTCGAGGATCAGCTCCCAGCACTCCGCAGTTTCCACCGGGTCGCCCGGACGGAACACCGCGAGCCCCGGGATCGCCCGCAGCGCCGCCAGTTGCTCGACCGGCTGGTGGGTCGGGCCATCCTCGCCGAGGCCGATCGAGTCATGTGTCATCACGAAGATCGTGCGGATCTGCATGAGCGCAGCCAACCGGATCGACGGGCGGCAATAGTCCGAGAAGCACATGAAGGTGCCGCCATACGGGATCAGGCCGCCATGCAGCGCAATGCCGTTCATCGCGGCGGCCATACCGTGCTCGCGCACGCCGTAATGCATGTACGTGCCGCTATAGTCGCCGGGCCTGATCTCGACCATGCCCTTGGCCCGGGTGTTGTTCGACGGCGTCAGGTCGGCCGAGCCCCCGAGCAGCTCGGGGATCGCGGCCGCGAGATGGTCGAGCACGGCGCCGCTGGCCGAGCGGGTGGCCATCTCCTTGCCGCTGGCGATGAATTCGGCGCGCGCGGCTGCGATCGCCTTTTTCCAGTCGGCGGGCAGCTCGCCGTTGTTGCGACGCTCGAACTCCTGGCGCAGGCCGTCGGGGGCCGCCTTGACCCGATCGGCCCAGGCCAGGCGAGCCTCCCTGCCCTTGGCGCCGATCTCGCGCCACGCGGAGAGCAGGGGCTCGGGGATGACGAACGGCGGCGCATCCCAGCCCAGGATCTTGCGCGCGCCCGCGATCTCCTCTTCGCCCGGCGCGTCGCTGTGCGCCTTCTGGGTGCCGGCCTTGGTCGGGAAACCGAAGCCGATGATGGTCTTGCAGGCGATCATCGACGGCTTGTCGGTCACCGCGCGGGCCGCGGTGATGGCGTCGCGGATCGCGTCGGTGTCGTGGCCGTCGATCTCCTGCACATGCCAGCCGGAGGCGCGGAAGCGCTCGACCTCGTTGTCGGAGACCGACAGGCTGGTCGCGCCGTCGATCGAGATCGAGTTGTTGTCCCAGAACGCGATCAGGTGGCCGAGCTTGAAATGGCCCGCCATGGAAATCGCTTCCTGGCTGATGCCTTCCATCAGGCAGCCATCGCCGAGAAAGACGTACGTCCAGTGCTTGCAGAGGTCATCGCCGAACTTTGCGTTCAGGATGCGCTCGGACAGCGCGAAGCCGACCGAGTTGGCAACGCCCTGGCCAAGCGGGCCGGTGGTCGTCTCGATGCCGTCGGCGTGCTTGTATTCGGGGTGGCCCGCGGTCTTGCTGTTGATCTGGCGGAACCGCTTGAGCTCGTCCAGGGTCATGTCCTTGACCCCGGTCAGGTACAGCAGGCTGTAGAGCAGCATCGAGCCGTGGCCGTTCGACAGCAGGAACCGGTCGCGGTCGAACCAATGCGGGTCGGCCGCATCGAATTGCATGAAATCCTTGTAGAGGACGGTCGCGATGTCGGCCATGCCCATCGGCGCGCCGGGATGCCCGCTCTTGGCCTGCTGCACCGCATCCATCGACAGGAAGCGGATGCAGTCGGCGAGGTCGCGCAGATGCTGGTCGCGCGGCTTGGGCACCGTCTTGAACTCGGTCGGCTTAAGGGCTGTGGGGGCAGCATTGTCGGCCATGGGTCGAGGCTCCTTGTTCGCACGATCCTTCGTCAGGACCGGGTATGGCATGGCGGCGGCGGCACCGAAACCGGGCTCGCGTCGTGGGACGGAACTCTTCACGCGGCGAGGCGGCGGCGGGTTCCTAGCTCAGGCCGTCGCAGAAGACGCTCATCCGGGCGCAGGCCTCCAGCAGCGTGTCGTCGTCGGATGCAACGCTGAGGCGCAGGTACGGGCTCATCCCGAAGGCCCCCCCCTGCACCACCGCCACATGCTGCTCCTCGAGCAGGGCGAGTGCAAAATCCTCGTCGGTATCGATACGCTTGCCGCCGGCGCTCATGCGGCCGATGCAGCCGGCGATCCCGGGATAGGCGTAGAACGCGCCGTGCGGCATCGCGCAGGTGACGCCGCGCATGCCGCGCAGGG
This sequence comes from uncultured Acetobacteraceae bacterium, assembly GCA_964247695.1. Classification (GTDB taxonomy): domain Bacteria; phylum Pseudomonadota; class Alphaproteobacteria; order Acetobacterales; family Acetobacteraceae; genus Lichenicoccus. Next base: position 11,215 of record CAXTVI010000015.1, on the reverse strand, counting down.
CTGCGACCACCAGGTTGCGCCGGCGCCGGTAGGTGACGCGCATGACCTGCACCAGCTCCGCACCGCCCTCTAAAGCTGCCACCGCGGCCGCCTGGCTGATCGTGCTGGCCCCCGAGGTCGCATTGCTCTGGATCGTGGTCATCGCGCGGATCAGCGCCGCCGGGCCGCCGCAATAGCCGATGCGCCAGCCGGTCATCGCGTACGTCTTCGACACGCCGCCGATGGTCAGGATGCGGTCTCGCAGTTCGGGCGCCACATGCGCCAGCGAGGCGTGCGGCGGCCCGTCATAGATCAGGTGCTCGTAGATCTCGTCGCACAGCACCCAGACCTGCGGATGAAGCTCCAGCACCGAGGCATAGGCGCGCAGCTCGTCCGCCGAGCAGGTGGCGCCGGTCGGGTTGTTCGGGAAGTTCAGGATCACCCACTTGGTGCGCGGCGTGATCGCCGCCGCCAGCGCCTCCGGGGTCAGGCGGAAATCGAGATCCTCCGGGCATTGCGGATGCACCGGGACGCCGCCCAGCAACTGGGTGATCAGCGGGTAGCTGGCCCAGTAAGGCGCCGGGATCACCACCTCGTCGCCGGGCTCGAGCGTCGCCATCAGTGCGTTGAACAGCATCTGCTTGCCGCCATTGCCGACCATGATACCGGCAGCGTCGAACTCGAGCCGGTTCTCTCGCGCGAACTTGGCCTGCACCGCGGCCTTCAGCGCCGCCGTGCCATCCACCGGCGGATACTTGGTCTGCCCGGCAAGGGCCGCGTCGTGCGCCGCCTCGATGGCATCCGGCGGGGTGGCGAAATCCGGCTCGCCGAGGGCCAGCGAGATCACCCGGTAGCCATGCGCGCGCAGCGAGCGCGCACGGATCGCCATGCCGATCGTGGCGGGCACCTGCAGATGGTCGAGCCGGGACGCCAGCTCGGGCATGCGGCGGCCCCTACTGCAACCCCGCGCAGAAGCGCTGGATGCGGGAGCACGCCTCCCGCAGGCTCTCGGTATCGGTCGCATAGCTGACCCTGAAATGCCCCGGGAACATGAAGGCGGCGCCGTGCACGGTGGCGACGCCCTCCTCCTCGAGCAGGGCGGTGACGAAGCTCTCGTCGCTGTCGATGGCGATGCCGGTGCGGCTGGTCCTGCCGATGCAGCCCTGCATCGAGGGATAGACGTAGAACGCGCCCTCCGGCTTGTGGCAGGTGAGGCCGTCCGCATGGTTCAGCATCTCGACCACGAGGTCGCGCCGCCCCTGGTAGGTCTCGACCATGTCGCCGATGAAGTCCTGCGGGCCGCTCAGCGCCTCGAGCGCCGCCGCCTGGCTGATGGAACTCGCGTTCGAGGTCGACTGGCTCTGCAGCTTGTCCATCGCCCGGATCAGCGCCTGCGGCGCGCCGGCGAAGCCGATGCGCCATCCGGTCATCGCGTAGGCCTTCGAGCAGCCGTTCATGGTCACGGTGCGGTCGCGCAGGCGCGGCTCGACCTGCACGATGGTCGCCGCCTTGAAGTCGCCATAGACCAGCTTGTCGTAGATATCGTCGGTGAAGATCCAGACATCGGGGTGGCGCAGCAGCACGTCGCAGATCGGCCGCAGCTCCTCGGCGGAATAGGCGGCCCCCGTCGGGTTGTTCGGGCTGTTGAGGAAGAACCATTTGGTGCGCGGGGTGATCGCCGCCTCGAGATCCTCGGCGCGCAGCTTGAAGCCTGAATTCGGGCCGCACGGGATGATCACCGGCGTGCCGTCGGCCAGCGCCACGATGTCCGGATACGAGACCCAGCACGGCGACGGGATGATGGCCTCATCGCCCGCGTCGAGCGTCGCCACCATGGCGTTGTAGATCACCTGCTTGCCGCCGGTGGACACGATGATCTCCTCGGGCCGGTAGTCGAGGCCGGAATCCAACCGGAAGCGCTCGGCGATCGCCTGCTTCAGCGCCGGCGTGCCGGAGACGTCGGTATATTTCGTCTGTCCGGCCTCGATCGCGCGGATCGCCGCCTGCTTGACGTTCGCAGGAGTGTCGAAATCGGGCTCGCCGGCCGACAGGCTGATGATGTCGCGCCCGGCCGCCTTGAGCGCCCGCGCCTTGGTCGAGATGGCGATGGTCTGGCTCGGGCTGATCTTGTTCAGGCGGGCGGCGATGAGGTCCATGGGTCCAATCCGGTGGTGCATGGGAAGCCGCAGGCTAGATCATAACAGGCGGCGGCGAAACCGACCCAGCCGGTGCGAGGCAGAAGTTGCACGCTTGTGCATGGTTGTGCATGGTTCTGCTTGTTTCGAGGAGGGAATTGCATGGCCGATTCAGTCTGGTCGATGCCGGACGTGCGCCAGCGCCACATCCTGGACCATCTGGATCGTGACGGCCGGGTCGTCGCGACCGACCTCGCCCGGCGGTTCGGCGTCTCGGAGGACACCGCGCGGCGCGACCTGCGCGACCTTGCCGCCGCCGGACTGTGCCAGCGGGTGTATGGCGGCGCTCTGCCACTCTCGCCCGCGTCCGGCACGCTGGCGCAGCGCGAGACCCAGCAGACGGCGCGCAAGGCCGCCCTCGGCAGAGCCGCCGCTGTCCTGGTTGCCAACCTAGTGCGGCCGCACGCGGTGCTGTTCCTCGATGCCGGCTCCACCAACATCGCGGTCGCCCGCGCCCTGCCGCCCGGCCTGCGCATCACCGTGGTCGCCAACTCGCCGCGCATCGCCGCCGCGGTTCCCGCATCCGGCGCGATCGAGCTGGTCATGATCGGTGGCCACGTCGACCCGGTCTGTGGCGCAGCACTCGGCCTGCGGGCGCTGCGCGACCTCTCGGCGATGCGGGTTGATGTCGCACTGCTCGGAGCCTGCGCGGTGGATGCGGCGGCGGGGCTCGCTGCCTTCAGTCTCGAGGATGCCGAGTTCAAGCAGGCGGCGACGCAGGACGGGACGCTCCTGGTCACCACGGCGACCAGCGAGAAACTGTCGACGTCGGCCCCCTTCGCCGTCTTGCCTGCCAGCCGCCTCGACCATCTCGTCGTCGAGGCGGATGCGCCGCCCGCGTTGCTCGGACCGTTCCTCGCCCTCGGCATAGGCATTCACTACGCGGCCGGAGCCGCTCGATGACGACGCCGCGGCGGCCGGGCGCCTGGCCCATACCGGCCGGCGCCGAGCAGCGCGCAACCCGGCTGGTGTTCTTCATCACCGGCTTCGGCAGCGCCGCCTGGGCCGCGCTGGTGCCGTTCGCCCGCGCACGCGCCGGGCTCAGCGATGGCAGCCTCGGCCTGCTGCTGCTGTGCCTTGGCATCGGCTCGATCGTCACCATGCCGCTCTCCGGCGCGCTGGCCGCCCGGTTCGGCTGCCGTCGCGTCATCGTCGCCGCCGGGGCTGCCGCGGCCCTTGCCCTGCCGCTGCTGGCGTGGCTCTCGGCCGTTCCCGCGCTGGTGTCGGCGCTGATGCTGTTCGGCGCCGGGATCGGTGGCCTGGACGTTGCGATGAACATCCAGGCGATCCTCGTGGAGCGCGCCAGCGGCCGCTCGATGATGTCGGGCTTTCACGGCCTGTTCAGCCTCGGCGGCATCGCCGGCGCCGGCGGGATGGCGCTGCTGCTGGGTGCCGGCGCCGCGCCGCTGCAGGCGACCCTCTGCGTCTGCTTCGGCATGCTCGCCGTGCTGGGGGCGTCGGCCTCGCATCTGCTGCCGTACGGCGCTCGCAGCGACGGGCCGGCCTTCGCCATGCCGCGCGGCGTCGTGCTGTTCATCGGGCTGCTCTGCTTCGTGCTGTTCCTCGCCGAGGGCGCCGTGCTGGATTGGAGCGCGGTGTTCCTCACCTCGGTCCGGCACATGGCACCCGCCTATGCAGGCCTCGGCTATGCCGCCTTCGCCACCACGATGACGGCGGGACGGCTGTCCGGCGACCGCATCGTCGATGCGCTCGGACCGCGACGGGTGGTGCTGGCGGGCGGCCTGTGCGCCGCGTCGGGCTTCGTCCTGACCGTCCTCGCCGGCTCGTGGCCGATGGGCCTGCTCGGCTTTGCGCTGGTCGGAGTCGGCTGCGCCAATATCGTGCCGGTGCTGTTCAGCGCGGTCGGGCGGCAGGACGTCATGCCCGAGCCTGTCGCGGTGCCCGCGATCACCACGCTCGGCTATGCCGGCATCCTCGCGGGACCCGCAGGCATCGGCTTCCTGGCCCACCTGTCCAGCCTGCCGACCGCGTTCGCGGTCCTCGCCACGATGCTGGTCGCGGTGTCGCTGAGCAGCCGCATGCTGTAGCTGGATCACACCTTACATTCCCGCAGCAGGAGCTGCGTGTCTGGTCCGGCGCAATCAGGATGAAGTCTTGCTTTGTTGTTTTTGCAGCAATGGTCCTCCGCGCCAGGCTGATGCCCGAGAGGTATCGAGTTGTCGGACGGACCACGCGCCGCAGCGGCCGCATTTCCCGTCACTTCATGGAGAGGAATGCGACGGATCGCAGAGCAGAGGCTTCCCGGTGAGCTTGATCATGAAGGTTCCGGTTGCGTTACAGTGTGGGTCGAGCAGAGGGATTTCGTCGAATGGCTCGCCTACAGACGCGAGGTTGTTCGGGAAAAATGACCCACGCTATGTTCGAGACCATCGCTTCCTTGTACGGAGCGGAACGCGCAGGATCGGCGGCCGTACGACGTGCGACGATGCCGCTGTCACGATTCTTGTTGTTCCTGCATAGCTGAATTGCCACTCTGATCCTCGATCGGGCAGTGGCACTCCATCCCGATCGGGACCTTCGTCGCGCACGAGGCGGTGCCAAGCCGTCTGCTTCGCTCCGACATTGTTTTCACGGTCGAAACCTGGCGTGCTCGTCCGACCCTTCGCAACTCCCCGGACGAGTGGAAGCCGGGCGAGTTGTTCCCGGGTCGCCGAGGACTGGAGGCCTTCCCTGGAGAGCTTCCGCCATCTGGAGAGGCGGGCCCATCGGGTCGGGATCAAGGGATCCGGCGAGACTTTCCCTGCTTGACCCACCGCCGAGCTCCAGGTTCGTGTAGCGATCCCTGCTTGTTCATCGACGGTGAGCATCTTCGGCGGGTTCTACGTCTCGAGGACCGGCCAGCGGTCGCGTTGGCTTCTCGACGAGGAACGGGTGGGGGACGTGTTCGCGAGATGCAAAAGACGACGCTCAGCCGATCGCGAACAGGTTGTAGCCCCAGCCCGGAAGATCGAGGTACAGCCCCTCGCCGGCCATGGCGTCGCCGTCGCGCGCGTAATGCTCCGGCCCGAGCCGGTCCGACAGCGACACCAGTTGCCCGCCCAGCCTCGGGTGGCCGAGCCGGATCCGGCACTGGCCGCGGCTGTCGCCGTAATTGACCACGCAGAGCAGGCGCGGCCCGGTTTCGTCCGACCAGGTCGCGGCGCTGAACGCCCGGTGGCTGGGATTGCCCTCCCAGGCCGCGTCCACGGCGAGCGGCCGGTAGCTCCCGTGCCGCAGCACCGGATCGCGCAACACCGAGAGCAGGTCGAGGTAGAACTCATGCAGCGCGACGTCGATCTCCTCGACCGGTCCGCGATCGAGATGGATCGGGATATGCGCGCGCGCGCCTTCGAGCTGGCCCTGGTGGAACAGGCGCAGGCCCGGTGCCGAGAAGCAGAGCACGGCCGCGGCCTTGTGCTGCGGCAGGCTCATCGTGGCCGCGGCGCGTGGCTCGTCATGGTTCTCCAGGAAGCGGGCGAGATGCTCCTGCCACTGTGGATCGGCGGCGAGCAGGTCGCGCACGCGCTGCCCGTCGCCGCCGACCAGCGCATCGTACAGCGCCTTGTCGTAGGCAAAGTCGAAGCCCTGCGCGATCATCTCGCGGTCGCGGCCCCAGTACACCTCGGCCATCAGGCAGAAATCCGGACGCGCCGTGCGCAAAATCGGGATGGTGTCCTGCCAGAAACTCGCGACGTCCCGGCCGTCGAGGTTTGCGTGCCAGGTCTGCCGGAACACCTCGGGCAGCAGCAGCATCGCCATGTCGCAGCGCAGCCCGTCGCAGCGTCCGGCAATGTCGAGCAGCACGTCGCCCATCGCCGCCTGCGTCCCGGGATTGGCATAGTCGAGCTGCACCGTGTCGACCCAACCTGGGAAATACGGGTCGCGGCCATGCGCGAGCACGACGGACCCGCCTGCGTCCTGGCTGTCCACTCGCAGCCAGTCCTGCGGCCGCGTGGCGAGGTCCGCCTCCGTGCCGTGCACGAACAGTCCGGGCCGGTCCGTCACCCAGGGATGATCGGGTGCGAGGTGGTTCGGCACGAAATCCAGCATCAGGCGCAGGCCGGCTTCGTTCACCCGGCGCCGCAGCCGCTCCAATGCGGCATTCCCGCCGAAAGCCGCGTCCGCGCTGTAGTCCGAGATCGCGTATGGCGAGCCCCCGATATCGTCCGGGCGCAGGTCGGGGAGCGCATGGTGGTAGCCCTCCTGCCAGGCCGGGTTGCTGCGCGAGATCCTCCGGCCAGCCGCCCCGGTCTGCCATACGCCGAGGAACCAGACCCAGTCGAAGCCAAGTTCCGCCACCGCGCGGAGCGCCGTATCGGGAATGTCGTCGAAGCCGGCCTGGCGCCCGAACCGGGCGCTGATCCCGGCCAGGAGCACCCTGGTGTTGATCTGGTAGAGCACCGGATGCATTGGCGACGGCGTGCGGTCGGATATCTCGTGACCTGGCAAGGCTTGCTCCGTTCCACGCGTTGTCCTGGCGCTTTGGCCCGATCGTTCCGGCCTCACGCGAACCCTGCCAACGCGCGAACCGCGGAGGCGGTCATTCCATCGGCGCGCATGTCCCGCAGGGTCCTGGCGCCGTCGCGCTTGGCGAGCCGCCTGCCGTCCTGATCCTGCAGCAGAGGATGGTGCAGCCAGGCCGGCGGCGTCCAGCCCATCAGGGCCTGCAGCAGCCGGTGCACGTCGGTGGCCTCGCGCAGGTCGGCGCCGCGCACGACCAGGGTGACACCCTGCCGCCAGTCATCGTGGGTCACGCAGAGATGGTAGCTCGCCGGCACGTCGCGGCGGGCCAGCACGACGTCGCCGAACCGTTCGGGCCGGCATCGCCATGCGAGCCCGGTCGCCGCATCCAACGCCCGCAACTGCCGGTCGGCCTCGGCCACGCTGTCGAGCGCCGCCTGCATGTCGAGGCGCAGCACGTAGGGCTCGCCAGCCACGATCCGTTGCCGTCGGCGGGCGGCCGCCAGGCCGCGGCAGGTGCCGGGATAGAGCGGCACGTGGTCGGGCGTGAGATGCGGCGCCGACGCGGAGGCTGTCGCCTCGCGCGCGATCTCCGCCCTGCTGCAGAAGCACTCGTAGAGCAACTCGCGGTCGCGCAGGGCCCGCAGGACATCGCGATACTCTCCCAGATGCGCGGACTGCACCCGTACCGCACCGTCCCAGTCGAGGCCCAGCCAGGCGAGATCCTCCAGGACGGCCTCGGCGAAGCCGGGCCGGCAGCGCTGCGGATCGATATCCTCGAGTCGCAGCAGGTAGCGACCGCCAGCGGCCCGGGCGGCGTGCCAGCCGGTCAACGCGGAGGCGGCATGGCCCAGATGCAGCAGCCCGGTCGGGCTCGGCGCGAAGCGGGTGACCAGCGCCGGAATGTTGCCGTTCGGGGACAAGATGGTCACGGATTGTGCAGCCTGCTTGCGGGCATAGATAGCGTCTGCAATAGATTATGCAGGTAATCGACGGCGCAGCGTGATCGCACGTGCGACTGAACGCCCTGCTGCCAGCCGCGATCCGAGAAAGGATGCGCTTTGCTTCACGGCGGCCAGCACTATCCGGCTCTGGTCCTGAATGCGGACTTCCGGCCGCTCTCCTACTTCCCCCTCTCGCTCTGGTCCTGGCAGGATGCGGTCAAGGCGGTCTTCCTCGACCGCGTGTCGGTGCTGAACGAATACGACACCGTCGTGCACTCGCCGAGCCAGGCGATCCGGCTGCCCAGCGTGATCGCGCTCAAGGACTACATCCCGACCGCGCGTCGCCCCGCCTTCACCCGGTTCAATGTCTTCCTGCGCGACAACTTCTCCTGCCAGTACTGCCTCGACCGGCTGCCGACGCACGACCTCACCTTCGATCATGTGATCCCGCGCAGCCGCGGCGGCCGCACCACCTGGGAGAACGTCGTCACCGCCTGCGGCACCTGCAACCTGCTCAAGGGCTCGCGGCTGCCGCGGGAGTGCCGGATGCACCCGCGCCGCAAGCCGACACAACCGACCACCTGGGAGCTGCAGGATAACGGCCGCGCCTTCCCACCGAACTACCTGCATGAAAGCTGGCGCGACTACCTGTATTGGGACAGCGTGCTGGAGAGCTGAGAACTCGTCCGAGCCGGGGCGCCTGCGCTTCGGGCCTCGAGCGGCGGCGGCTCGGGATGCGGTCCGATGTTCGTGGTCTACGGCCTGCTGGCCTACCTTGTGCTCATGCTGGCGGCTGCGGCGGTCATCCTCCGGCCGGCGGCGCGGCGCGGCAAGCTCCAGGCCGCGGCGCGGCTCGCGTCGGTGCCCCGGGCACGCCCGGCTCCGCTGCTGCACGGCACCTCGGTGCGTGGACGCCCGATCCGGTTCTATCGCTCCCCGCTCGCCGGCCCGGACTTTCCCTGGGTCGTGCTGCGCGACCTGTTCGAGATGGCGACCGATGGCGCCACCTACTCGGTGTCGTCGGAGTGGATCTATGCCGCCCGGCCGGACACCGCCCAGGCGGTCATGACCGAACGGGGCGTCGAGCTGATGCTGTGCTTCGGGGCTGCCTGCGCGCTGCTGACGACGCTTGCGACCGGACCCGGCGGCCCGGCCGCGCTGCGCAGCTTCGGGGAGTCGATGGCGGAGGCCTACGTCCTGCAATGGGCCGGGCTGGACCGTCAGCAGTTCCTCGACCTCTGCGCCGCCGCCGCCGCGCGCGGCGCACCCGCATGATCCCTGTCGCCGGTGTGCTCGACTAGGGCGACGGGCGGTCGAAGATGCGGCTGAACATGGCCAGCAGGTGGGTGTCGAGCTTGCCCTGCATGTCCTGCATGATCCTGAAGGCGTCGTGGCCCACCAGTGCCGAGCGGTATGGGCGGCGCTCGATCAGGGCGGTGAACACGTCGCAGATCGTGACGATCCGGACCGGGTCCGCGATGGCGGTGCCGGCCAGCCCGTCAGGATAGCCCGAGCCATCGAGCGCTTCGTGATGATGCCGGACCACGTCGAGCGTCATCGGCTCCTGCCGCCCCTGCGCTGCCAGCAGGTCATGGCCCAACGCGGCGTGGCTGCGCATGATGACAAGCTCCTGCGCATCGAGCGGGCCGGCCTTGTCCAGGATCTCGAGCGGGATGATGCCCTTGCCGATGTCGTGCAGCAGGGCGGCACGGGTCAGCCGGTCGCAGTCGGTGTGGCTGAAGCCCAGTCCCAGCGCGAAGGCGGCGACGAAGCCGGACACCATCATGCAGTGCCGGTAGGTGCGGTCGTCGACGTTGGACAACAGGCGGAGCCAGCCATTGATGCCGCCTCCGGCAATGGCTTCCAGCATGATGTCGGAAGCCTCCGCAACCGCATGCAGGCTGATGCGGCTGCCCTGCATCGCCGCCGCGAGCATGTCGGCGATCGCCATCCCGACATCGGCGGCGGCCGCGGCCGGCGTCGCGTCGGCATCCGCGCACTCGCCCGCATCCCGGAGCCAGGGCCGCAGCGCCGCCGCGAGGGCGCTGCAGGAGCTGTCGGCGCCCAACACGGCGGACGCGCCGAGGGCTCGCGCCTGCACCTCGTCGCGCTGCGACGGGTCCGCGATGAGGTACAGGATCGGCGTGTGCTGCCGGCGGAACGGCTCGAAGGCGCTGCGGAGCTGCCGGATCCTGTCGACGCCGCGCGGCGGGATGTCGCTGACGATGGCCGCTATCGTCGTGTCCTGCACCGCAGCCTGGCGGGCCGCTGCATCCTGGTCGATGCTGTCCAGGCAGAGCGGCGTGGTCAGGCAGAGCGTGCGCACCGGCTGCAACAAGGCGAGGCTGCGACGCAGCGACGGCACGCGCTCCGGATCGGAGGTGACGAGAAGGATGCTCTTGACCTGCGTCACGTGGCCGGGTGCCTCTGCGGGAAGCTGCCGGCCGGATGCCTGCGCTGGACGCGTCGGGAGTGTGACCCGCAAAGCTTAAGCAAAAGCTTCCGGGAGCGGCGCAACCCGGAAGCGGGCGGCTCAGGTTCCGAGCAGGTGCAGGAAGCCGCGCAGCTTGCCGAGAAACATGTCCGGATGGGCAAGCTGCGCGTCATCCGTGGTGGCCAGGCCTCGCCGCAGCGCCGCCTGGCCGCGTTGCGCCACGCCATCGAGGGCGGCCGCGAGCGCCGGCTCCGCCTTGATCGCCGCCGCGATGTCGGCGCGGTCCAGGCGATAGGCCTTCATCGCGGTCAGCGCGGTGGCAGAGGCCGAGAACGGCGCATTGGTGATCACCCCGATGGCGCCGAGGCTCTCGCCCGGGCTCATGCGATAGACGACGCGCGGTCCGGACGGCCCGTCGATGGTGATCTCGGCGACGCCCGACGCGATCATGAACAGCCCCTGCGGCGCATCGCCCTGCCGGATCAGCCGGTCGCCGGACTGCAGCCAGACCGGCCGGAAGCGCCCCACCAGCAGGTCGCGCTGCCTGGCGTCGAGGCCGCAGAACAGGTCGGATTGCTCGAGCAGTTGCGCCATCGTCGGAACCGTCACCTGCGGCGGCGTGGCGGCACCGGTCAGGGCGAGCGCGATGCCGGCATGATGCAGGTGGCGGTGGATCTGGGAGAACAGCTCGGTGCGGGCACTGGCCAGCTCCTCGCTGTTGTCCACCGAAAAGCTGATCTCGTAGATCGCGCCGTCGCCCTGCAGCCCTGTGCATCCGACCGTGGGCGCCGGGCTGGTGCGCAGCAGCCGGCAGGCGCGGGTCGCCGAGAGCAGCGCGTTCTGGCACTGCTCCGGGATGGCGCCGGCATCGAGCCGCACCTCGATGCTGTCGCCGCGCATCAGGGTCGGCGCGCTGCGGTTCACCAGCCGCGCCTTGGCGATGATGCTGTTCGGCACCACGGCGATGTTGCTCTGGCCGGTGGCGATCTGCGTCGAGCGCCAGTTGACCTGCACCACGTGGCCCTCGATGCCGCCTTCCACCCAGAGCAGATCGCCGGCCTTGTAGGGCTTCTCCAGGCCGACCGCGATGCCCGAGAACACGTCCGACAGGGTGCTCTGCAGAGCCAGGCCGAGCACGATGGCGATCACGCCGGAGGTGGCGAGCAGGCCGCGTATCGGCACGGTGAAGGCGAAGTTCACGA
>CAXTVI010000014.1:71091-92012 GCA_964247695.1 uncultured Acetobacteraceae bacterium | reverse complement strand
CCACGACATGCGCCAGGGCGGCCTCAGCCACCTCGTTCGGCACGCTGGTCTTCTCGGCCGTCCAGTCGCGGAACGTGCTGCGGAAGCCGTGCACGGTGATGTCCCGGCGACCCATCCGCTGGAGCACGCCCGCCATGGCGATGATGGTCAGCGGCTTACCGGGCCGTGCGCCAGGGAACACGAGTAGGTTCCGGTCCTCGGCTGTCCGCAGTTGCGCCAGCACGTTCAGCAGCGCCACCACCGGCTCCGACAGCGGCACGCGGTGCTCGCGCTTCGCCTTCATCCGGGCTGCGGGAACCGTCCAGGTCCGCGCCTCGAGGTCGATTTCACCCCACGTGGCGCCGAGCGTCTCCCCGCTTCGGGCGGCCGTCAGGATCGTGAACTCAAGCGCCCGGGCAGCCATCCCCTTCTGACCCTGTAGCCGCGCCATGAAGTCGGCAACCTGACCGTAAGGCAGCGCAGCATGGTGCTTGATCGGGGCCATCTTCGCCCGGGACGGCAGGAGCTTGGCCAGGTGGCCGCGCCACGTTGCGGGGTTCTCGCCCTGACGCCAGTTCATCGCCTTGGCGTAGTCGAGAACCGCTTCTACCCGGCCACGAACCCGCACCGCCGTCTCCGGCCGCTCGGACCATATTGGCTGCAAGGCGGCCAGGACGTGGCCAGTCCCGACTTCGGCAACCGGCACGTCGCCGAAGTGCGGGAACACGTGAGTGGTCAGCGTCGTCGACCACTGCCCGGCATGCTTCGCGTTCTGCCAGCTTGCCCGGTGGGCGCGGATGTAGGCGTCGGCGACGCTCTTAAAGGTGATGGCCTGAAGTGCCGCCTGCTGGACCTGCGCCCGCTGCGCCTCGACCTTGGCATCACGTTCGTCGAGCGGATCCCGGCCCGACTGGATGATGGCGCGCAGGTCACGCACGCGCTGCCGGGCGGCGGCCAGGTCGACCTTGTTGGGTCCGCGAGCTCGGCCCAGCCCCATCTCGCGGGTCTTCTTCTCCCGGGTGTAGCGGAACACCCAGAAGGCGATCTCCGGGCTGCGCACCAGAAGGTAGAGGCCGTCACCATCCCCGTGCCGACCGATCGGCGCCACCTTGGCGGAAGCCGCCGTCAGACCCGCTGCTCGCCTCGGCATGTCCATCTTCTCCCCGGTTCCGTCCCCTTATCAGTTCCGCGAACCAGAGGGAACTGAAAAGAACGCTTGCGACCCGTCTAGATAAGAAAATTGGCAGTTTCCCCCCATTCGTTGGGGTCAGCGGTGGACTGGGACGAACCCGTTGGAACCCCTAATGCACGGACGGGGCTTCCGTCCTGTCCTCTTTGTCGGCCATCGCATCTAGTGCCCAGGCAGGACACTAACGCCCGGGCAGCATGGCGAAGCCCGCCTGCAGCGCCTGCATCCAGGTCTGCAGGATCGGCCCGAGCAGTAGCCCAAACAGCAGCAGGCCGCCAAGCACCTGCCCCGGCAGGGAGAGGTTGTAGACCTGCAGGGTCGGCAGCAGGCGGGCGAGCACCCCGAGCATGAGCTGCCACAGCAGCCCGACCAGCACCAGCGGCGACGCCAGGCGCAGTGCCAGCGCGAAGCTGTCCTCCGTCGCCACTGCCACGCTCTGCACGACGTCGCCGGTGGACAGCAGCATGCCGGGCGGCAGCAGCCGGTAGCTGCCGGACAGGGCGCCGAGCGGCATCGCATACAGGCCGGTGGACAGCACCAGCACCGGCGCCACGATCGCCAGCAGCCGGCTGATCGCACTTGTCTGCGACCCGAGATCCGGGTCGGGCTGCAGCACGCTGGACAACCCGATCATCGTCGAGACGATCTGCCCCGCGATCGGCAGGGACAGCGCCATCAGCCGCGCCAGCCACCCGATCAACAGCCCACAGCCGAGTTCCGAGGCGATCAGCGCGACCTGGTGCGGCACCGGGTCCTGGACGGCCGGCAACAATCCCGCGACCCCGGGAAAGATCAGCACGGCAATGCCGACCGCGAGCCCGGCCCGCACCACCATAGGGATCTCGCTCTCGCCGAGGCCGGGCAACACCATCACGGCGCCGCTGACCCGGCACAGCACGAGCATGAAGCCGAAGGCCAGGTCAGGCAGCGCCGCCAGCAGCGATGCCGCCGCCGATGATGTCACGGGCGACGCCGTCTGCGCCTCACTGGCCGCCCACCGCGATCAGCCGATCGAACAGGATGTGGGTGTAGTCGGTCAGGGTCGCGTACATGAACGGCCCGGCGAGCATGAGAGCGGCGCCCAGCGCCAGCACCTTGGGCACGAAGGCGAGCGTGCTCTCGTTGATCTGGGTGACCGCCTGGATCAGGGAGATCACCAACCCGACGCCCATCGCGGTCAGCAGGCCGGGTGCAGCAAGCTTGAGCACCACGACGAACAGGTCGCGCAGCACCATCGCGACATCGCCTTCCTGCATCGTTCCGCTCCAGGCTAGATCTGCATCTTCATGACGTCCTGGTAGGCCTGCACCACGCGGTCGCGGATCGCGACCGTCGATTGCAGCGCGAGCTGCGCACGCGATACCGCGGTCACGACGTCGGTGACGCTGGCCTCGCCCGCGATGCCCTGCGCGGATTTGAGATCCGCCTCGTGCCCGGCTTCGACCACGCCGTGCATCGCCTGCTGGAGTGTCGCCCCGAAGCCGGACAGGTCGGAGGTCGATGCCCCGTCGTCGATGCCGTCGATGCCGGCCGGCGAGCCGCCCTGGACCCGCGCATAGGCGCTGACGGCGCTCGACGCGCTGACCGCGAACGGATCGCCGCTCATTTGAGCATGTCGATCGTGCGCGTCAGCATGGACCGCGTGACCTGCATGACGTTGAGGTTGGCGCTGTACGACCGCTCGGCCTCACGCATGTCCATCAGCTCGACGAAGCTGTTCACGTTCGGCATCTTCACATAGCCCTCCGCGTTCGCCGCCGGATGCGACGGATCGTATTTCATCGTGAAGTCGCTCATATCCTTGCCGATCCGCTTGACCGACACCGTCGACACGCCCACCGCGGGATCGAGCGCCTCGGCAAACGTCACCGTCTTGCGACGGTAGGGATCGGCACCCGGCTTTGACCCGGTAGTATCCTGGTTGGCCAGGTTCTCGGCGATCACCCGCAACCGACTGGTCTGCGCCTCCATGCCGGCCGAGGAGATGTCGAGCGCTTTCGAGATGTCCATGACGCGGCTCAGCCCTTGCCGAGCGCGGTCGAGAACATCGCCATGTACTTGCTGTAGATGTTGGTCACCAGCCGCTGCTGGTTGTCGGTCTCTGCAACCTTGGTCATCTCGTCCTCGACGGAAACCCGGTTGCCGTCCGGCGAGCGTTCATGGCCCGGCACTTTGATCGTGCCGCCACCGTCGCCGGTCCCGGGAAGATGCATCGTGTTGGTCTGCACCGGCGTCACCATGAAGGACGACAAGGTCGCCGAGAACGGCCGCTCGTCGCTCGGCTGGAAGTTGGGTGTGTTGGCATTGGCGACATTGCGCGCGAGGACGCGCTGCCGATCCTCCAGCCAGCCGAGCTTGCGCTCTGCCAGCGAGAACAGGTCGTTCGAGCCCGTTTGCATGCCGCACCACCTTTCACCGAGGAGGCAACTTTGCAGAGAACCACTTCGAAATCGTTAACAACCCGCATAACGCGAAAGACGGTTCGTTCTCGCAATGGCCCTGCCGATGTGGCAGCCTGTCCGCATGAGTTTCAACCATCCGGCTGGCCGGGCTGACGCCGATGCCGGCCCGACGCTGCGCGACCTCGAGGCGCTTGCGGCGGGAGTCGTCTCCACCCTGCAGGTCAGCCGCGCGCTGCTGATGGCCGGACGCCGGATCTGCCTCAGCGGGCTCGAGAGCCAGGTGGCGGATGTCTGTGATCGCGCGGCCTTCCTGGCGTCGCGCGAGCGGCCGCAGATGCGCCTCAGCCTGCTGGCCCTGCGGAGCGAGATCGACACCGTGACGGCCCTGCTGCAGGCACAGGAGCCCACAGGTCCATGTCCGTCCATGACCTCCTGACCATCGGCGCCGGGCTCGCCGCGGTCATCCTCATGATCCTGCTGGCCCGCTACGGGACCCGGTTCACCGGCTTGCTCCCAAGGCACGGCCAGAAGCAGACCCTGCTGTCGCTCCGGGCCTCGCTGCCGATCGACGCGCGGCGCAGGCTCACGCTCATCGACTGCGAGGGGCGCCGGCTGCTGCTGCTGACCGGGGGCACGACTGACGTCATGCTCGGCTGGCTGCCTCCCGACGGGCGGCCGGGCCGCGGATCGCCACCGTGATCCGGCGCGCCAGCCTTGCTGCGGCCTTGGTACTGGCGCTGCTGGTTCTCTCGCCGGTACCGGCAGCTGCCCAGTCGGTCAGCATCGACCTCGGCCAGGCCGGTGCCTCGGGCGCGACCGGCCGGCTGTTCCAGCTCACCGCCGTCATCACGCTGCTGTCACTGGCGCCGAGCCTGCTGGTGATGGTGACGGCCTTCACCCGGATCGTCATCGTGCTGTCGCTGCTGCGTGGCGCGCTCGGGGCGCAGGGCACGCCGCCCAATCCGGTGATCATCGGTCTTGCCTTGTTCTTGACCTTCTTTGTCATGCAGCCGACGTTTGGACGTGCCTGGGCCGACGGCGTGGCGCCGATGCTGGCCGGCCAGCTCAGCGAACTCGACGGGGCCCGCGCCGCCGCCGAGCCGTTCCGCCACTTCATGCTGCTGAATGTCAGGCCGCCGGACCTGACCCTGTTCCTCGACATCGCCAAGCTGCCGCCGCCGGCCACCGCGGGCGATACGCCATGGCGCGCCCTGGTGCCGGCCTTCATGATCGGCGAACTCCGGCGCGGCTTCGAGATGGGTTTCCTGCTCTACATGCCATTCCTGGTGATCGACATCGTGGTCTCGAGCGTGCTGATGAGCCTCGGCATGATGATGCTGCCGCCGAGCGCCATCTCGCTGCCGTTCAAGCTGATCTTCTTCGTGCTGATCGATGGCTGGCACATGATCGCCGGGAGCCTCGTGCAGAGCTTCAACACCGGCTGAACCCCACTCACCCTCGAACCCGTGGCAGAACCGCGGCCGCCCGGCGGCGTTCAGCCGATGCGACAGGAGAACTCCGATGCAGCAGCCCCATACCGAGGACGCGGTCGAACACACCGCCGGCGAACAGGATACCGGTAACCACAAGAAGCCCGATGCGGCGGACGCCAAGGGAGCCGACCGGTTCGGCGGCACCCGCGCCGGCAGCGGCAATGTCGAGGGCGCGCACCCGACGGACAGCGTCCAGTCCGGGCCGGATGTCGAGCGGGTCCGTGCGCTCGATCAAGGCGGCGACGATGTGACTGGAGACGATCATGCCGAGCGGGCCCCCGAGCGGGACGAGCGCGGCAGGCTGTAGCCTCCGGCCTGCTACCGGGTGTGTCCGGGCAGGCACGTCGAAATATACGGCGGCAGCGCAAAGGCGGCAGCCTGTACTTCGGGCGACCAGTATCGTGTCGTGCCAAGGATGCCCGCCTGCCTCGCCCGCTGCCGGATGAGGTCTGCATCGACCGTCAGTCCATCCGCGTTGGAGGCGATGCCAAGCGTCATGAAGCCGCCCACGTAGGTCGGCACGGCCGCCACGTAAGCCGAAACATGCGGGAAGAACCGCGCCCTGCGCTGGCTCGTCTCGCGCAACTCGCTTGACTGCATGAACGGCACGCCACACTGGTTGACGATGATGCCGTCCTTTGTCAGGACCCTGGCACAATTGCGATAGAAGTCGTCGGTGAACAAGACTTCGCCGACGCCAACCGGATCGGTGCTGTCGACGATGATGACGTCGAAACTCGCATCGGGTGCGCGGACCACGTAGTCGATGCCGTCCCCGATGATCACGTCGGCCCGCGGATCATCCCAGGCCGCTCCGGCGATCGACGGCAGGAACTCCTTTGAAAGCCTGACGACGTCACCGTCGATCTCGACCATCACCGCATTCTGCACCGTACGATGCTGCAGCACCCGTCGCAGCACGCCGCCATCACCGGCTCCGATGATCAGCACGTTGCGTGGTCCGGAATGGGCGAGCAACGGCACGTGGGCCAGCATTTCCTGGTAGACGAACTCGTCGGCTTCGGTGATCTGGATCACGCCGTCGAGCACCAGGACGCGCCCGTGCGTCTCGCTCTCGAAGACGACGATGTCCTGGAAGTCGCTCTTGACGCGCGCGAGTTCGCGCTTCACCCGGAAGCGCTGGCCCCATGCGTCATAGAGTGTCTCGTTGATCCAGGCTGCTTCCGACATGACTACGTTCCGATCAACGAGCGCCCAGTCCCGCGCGATGTCGCTTGGCGCTCCGCAAGAAAAAGGCCGGGGAAATCCCGGCCTCGATCCCTTCGTGGCGGTTTTGCCGCCGCTAGAGAACGCGGCCGCGTCTCTGCTCGTCGAGATCGATGCGCTCGGCCTGGAAGGTCCGCTGCAGCACCGGGATGGCAAGATGCGGATCGCACTCTCCACACATGAAGATATCCACGGCGGCAAACCCCCGCTCGGGCCAGGTGTGGATGGAGATATGGCTCTCTGCCAGCACCACCACCCCCGAGACGCCACCATTCGGCGTGAAGTGATGGAAGTGGCTGTGCAGTATCGTCGCACCCGCGGTCACCGCGGCCTCGCACAGGGTCCGATCGATCACCGCCGGATCGCCCAGGTTCCTCGCATCCCAAAGATCGACCAGCAGATGCATGCCGGCGAACTTCATCCCGTCCTTTTCGACGAAATAGTCCTTGCAATCCGCTTCCCCACCGGAGGGAGCGGTCGAAACCTGGTTATTGCTCGGAGAATCCGAGACCATCCCCAGTTGAGCAAGTGCGTTCATCACGTACCCCTGAACCAGCAGACGGCCTGTTGGGCGATAACGCCCCCTTGGGCCAAGAGCGGCGGGAGATAGGTCCTCAGGACCTTCGACGCAAGCCCTTTCTGGGATCGCGGCACGCTTTGGCCGCTTTGCCTGTCACCTCCCGAGTGACCTGACCCCGGCCACAACTTGGCGCAGGGCGGCCACTTCGCCTGGTCCGGACGAAGCACCGGGGGCGGTGCCGCTGGTGGTCAGCAGTTGGAACAAGGCTACCTTGTCAGCATCGGCGATCCGCCCCCGCACGGCATCGTGCACCTGGGCCTGACGCTTGGTGTCGCCGGCCCGGGATGCAGCCGATGCCAGGCGCAGCAGCAGATCCTGCTGCTTGCGATCCAGCGGTCCGATGGCCGGCACAAAACGATCCGCAAGGATCGACAACGCCTCCGCCGCATCCGGCCAGCTTGCGCTCGCCATGAGCAGATCCGCCCTCAGCTCGAGTGCCGGCGACGAAGTCAGGTCCTTGATCGCGGCGAGCGCCTCCACACCATGGCCCTCCGCCGCGAGAACCCGCGCGAGCAGCAACCGGCGCTGCTCGGCCAGCGCCGTTGGCAGGTCGGTCGCGTCGGAATCATGCAGGGCCTCCTGCGCGGCGTGCAGATCGTTCTGTTGCAGATCGAGGGCTGCCAGCCGGGCGCCCAGGGTCGCCTTTTCCAGGCCGGGTGTTGCCGCGGCCAGCAGCCTCTCGACGATCGGCGCCGCCTGATCAGGCAGGTCCAGGGCACTCAGCCGGTCGACCAGGTAGCGCGACAGGCGCTCGCCGTCGGGCCCGCGTGGGACGAGGTCCATGTTCGCCTCGATCAGCGCCGCTTCACTGAACGTATCCGCGGCACTGCCGTCTGCCGGCGACGCAGCCAGGCGTTTGAGAACCTCGCCGGCTCGGGCCCTGATCGCATCCTGCTCCGCGGGGAACAGCAGCGAGGTCTCGCGCAGCAGCGACAGTGCCTCGGGCCACTGACCGGCCTGGACCCTGAGGTCGCTCAGCCGATAGCGAGCAGTCAGTTCATGGCCCGCGATCCGTGCGTCCAGAAGGTGCTTGTCGAGGATGTCCGCGGCATCGTGGGGTGTGAGGTCTCCGGTCTGGAGACGCAAGGTGACGCTCTGCTCGGCCGCCAGGTCTGCAATGCGGATATCGACGTCCGACCGCAGCGCATCGAAAGCCAGACGCGCGGCCTGCAAATGCCCGCGCCGGGCAGCCAGGCGAGCCCTGGCGAAGGCCAGGGACGGATCGGCCGGAAAGGCGTCGATCAACCCGGCCTGCGCGTCCGTGCCGCCCTCCACCAGCGCTTCCGCGGCAATCGGCAGGAGAATGGCCGCAAGCGGCTGCGGGTAGCTCTGCAGCAAGCCGAGGTTGGACGCGATCAAGCGGGCAGCCTCGGGACGGCTGGGATCCTGCCGTGCCAGGGCGATGCCACGCCAGAGCGAAACCTCGGGGCTGTCGATGTAACCCGGGTCGTCGGGGCAGGTGTCCTCGTCGCTCGCCGACCCCGTCGCGGCGGCGACCGCCTTGTGCTCAAGCACGCTCGCTGCCAGGCGCACGATCCGGGTCAGCCGCAGACAAGTCTGCCGCGCATCATCCGCAACGGCAACCCGGGCCAGCGTGGCCGCCTGTGTGTCGTCGCCAAGCGCGAGCGCGGCCTGGGCCGCCATCATCCGTCCCTCGAACCGGCTGCCGGCCGGCGCCGCAGCCGCGGCTGCGTCCGCCTGCTTCGAGCGACGATAGAGGGTCTCCCGGGACCCGCGCCGCAGGGTGAGGATACGTGCGCCGCTGCTGACTGCCCGCACCTGCGCATCCTGATCGGCGAGAGGCAGCGCAAGCGCCTGCGGGTCCAGGCCGGACAACAGGAAGGCGCTTCGCGTCGGACGCATTTCGATCCGATCAGAAAGCGGATCGATCGCGATGCCCAGCGAAGTCTGCACGATGGTGTAGGCGTGGCCGCGCCGACTCTCCGAGAAGGCCTCGTTACCGCTGACGAGCGTTCCGACCAGCAGGTTCTCGCCGGTTGCCGGATCGGGAACGACCACTGTCCGGCCAGGCGCCGAGACCGGCAACCGCAGGTTCATGCCGTCGAGGACGGGCCCGATCGCGGTCGAACTGCGGCCATCGGCTGCGTCCAGGAGCAGCCAACCGTCCACGACCCGTCGCAGGACGAACTGCCTGGCGTCGCGCTTGGGCAAGGTGACGATCGTTGCCTCGGGCAGCATCCGGAGCGACGCCCCGGCGGCGAGCGGCTCCTGACGCACGTCCGAGAGGTCCAGCGGCCTTGCCGCGTCGAAGACGATGAGCGTGTCGGCGCCGCGGCTGAAGGAAGCGGCTCCCACGCCCTTGTCGAACGGCAGCAGCAGGCCGCGGCCCTTCCCGGAACCCTCCGGGGCATCGACCATGCTGGCGAGCAGCGTGAGCGGACCGACGGAACCGGCCTGAACCACCGGTGGTGGCATCGAGGCCGGCTGCGGCAACGCACCCGGCCGCGCGGCGGTGGTCCGGGCGGGCGTGGGCCGTTCCCCTTCGATCACCGCCATCAGCGGTTCCGGAAGACCGGGCAGAACGCCGGACGAACCGGCGGAACCCGAGACCGCCGGTGCGCTCGCAGGGTCCTGTGGCTCCACCTGGAGCACCAGGTCGCGGCCTTCGTGGATCGCCCTGACATGGCTTGCTCGGGCAATGTCGAACCGCAGGAAGTTTCCTGCGATGGCGACCCGGCTGACCCCATGCGCCGCACCCCTGGGCAGCTTCGGCAGCGGCACACCGATGACATGCAATACGACATGCCCATCCTCCTGGGTCAGCGAGAAGGCGTCCGCCGACGGCAACCTGACCGCAACCCGGCTGCTGCCATCCAGGTCGCTCAACCGCACCGGCGGCCGCGGCGCACCCGCGACAGCAGCCTCGCCGAGCTGCAGCCCCAGGGCAGCCAGCACGGAGACCGCCGCGACGAAGTAGGATCCGAAGAGGCGCATTGGCCGCAGGTCAGTCGAAGCTCGCGAGCAGCTTGTCGATATCCGACTGGTCCATGGCGCTGTGCGCCAGCTGTGGCCCATTCAGCAGCCCGTCACCCTCGGGCACCGGCGCCGATTTGATGGCGACGATGGAGGCCTTGCCGAATGTTGCCACAATCCTTGCAATTGTCGTCTCGATTGTCTTGAGCGTGGAGACGACCTTGGTGATGCGCTGCCCGGTGATATCCTGGAAACTGCAGGATTCGTAAATCGTGCTGGTCGCATCCTGCAGCTTCTGTGCCGCCTCGCCCTCGAGAGTCGCACCCAGCGTGTCGAGCGTCTCGCACGCCTCCAGGATGGCCTCGGTCGCAGCCGCGGTGTGCGACACGATCGCGTCCAGCTCGTCGGTCGCGCACGGAATGTAGCTCACCGTGATGTCGTCGACCTTCAGTGCGGCGATCTCCTGGCGTGCAGTCGCCACCGCATCTCCGAGCGCGCCGATCTCGTGCAGCAGCGAGGTCTCCCGGTGGCTGATATCGCCGGTCATGCTCCCGAGCACGGCCAGCACGACATCGGTGACGAGATCCGGCTGTCCCTGAGGATATCTTGCCTTCAGATCGACGAGCCTGTCGGCCAGGTTTTGCACGTCATGCATTGCAGAGCACCTTCTCGATCTTGCCCTTCAACGTCTCGGCATTGAAGGGCTTGACGATATAGTTCGAGACTCCGGCCTGCTTTGCTGCCACCACGTTCTCGATCTTGCTTTCCGCCGTGATCATGATGAACGGCAGGGTCTTGAGACGCGTATCCTTGCGCACCTCCGTGAGCAGCTCGAGCCCGGTCATCGGCTGCATGTTCCAGTCGCTGATGACAAGGCCGTAGTTCCCCGTCCGCAGCTTGCTGAGTGCCTCGCCACCGTCCATCGCCTCCTCCACATTGTTGAAATCGATCTGCTTCAAAAGATTGCGTATGATTCTCAACATCGTCTTGTAATCATCGACGATCAGGACGTTCATTGACTTATCCATGGACATGATGGATGGTCGCCTTTCAATATTCAGTTGGTTTCGGAGGAAACCCGGATCGGGTCCGGGGCATCCTCGTGGGTTCGCATCTGCGCCAGCATTTGCGTTGCCATCCGCGCCCGCTCCGGCTGCATGGCGGCCAGTACAGCCGCGGCCTTGCGCTCGTTCATGCGGTCGAGCACTTCAAGCAGGACATGGATGTCGAGTACATCGAATATCGCCGCGGCATCACGCGGCTTCATTGCCTCATAGACC
This sequence comes from uncultured Acetobacteraceae bacterium, assembly GCA_964247695.1. Classification (GTDB taxonomy): domain Bacteria; phylum Pseudomonadota; class Alphaproteobacteria; order Acetobacterales; family Acetobacteraceae; genus Lichenicoccus. The sequence continues at coordinate 80,928 of CAXTVI010000014.1, read as the reverse complement.
TTGACCAGTCCGGTCCAGTTGGCGCCCTGCCTCTGCTTACGTGCACCGTCGAGCTGCTGAAGATTGCCCTGCAGGGTGGAAAGTTGACTGATCCTGAGCTCCAGCTTGGCCTCCGTCGCCTCCATGACGACCTTGCGCTCGTCCAAAGCCTGTTCACGCTCGTCAAGCCGCTTGCTGCGGCCGAGCAGGTCTTCCAAAAGAGCGCGCTCCGCGGAACTGACTTCGGCAGGCGGAGCAAGCTCTGCGCCGCCGGCTAATCTGAGAGTCCCCTCCGGAGGCGATTTCTCCTTTTGCTTTGGCTGTGCTGTCTGCGCGGCCTGCGGTGTCGCGGCGGCAGCAGCGGGAGTGCCTTCGAGCGCCGACTTTGCCTCCCCGGCGAAGGTCGCAACCTTCGCCGACAGCAACATGGCCATGACGACAATCGTCAGCGGCAGCAGGCGCGGTGGTGAGGCCCGGAGCTTCATGGCTTTCACCGGGCCATGCGGAGTGCGCGGAGAAGTTCCTTCTCCGCCTGGCTTCGAACCCGTGTGTCGCTCTCGGGCGGCGCCTCCTGGGACGGAGCATGCAGCTGCGGCACGGATCGGGCGGCATCCGGCGCGCCCGTCGCCGCAAGGGCGGGAACCACGCGTCCCTGCCTGATCAGCTTGTCCAGCTGGTCAGCAAGTTTCTCGCCGCGTTCGCTGAGGAAGGTGAGATCGCTCTTGAGCACCTTCGCCTGCTCGACATGCCGGGCAATCTGGCGCCCGGCCCCGTCGGCGACAGTGCGCAGCCGCTCTATGCTTCCCTCAGCCTGGCGGGTGCTTTCGTTGAACCCGGCGACCAGCTTCTCGAGCTCCGAACGATCCCGTCGCAGAACACCGAGCGCTCGCTCGAGCCGAAGCGCGTGGAACAGGACCATGACCAGCAAGCCGATCAGCAGGGCCTCCAGCAGCCATTGCATGTTGTCCATTGCGTGTTCCTTCAGACCCGACGAAGGTTGGCGGCGTCGGGCGACGTCTGCGGCCTGCCCAGAACCTGGTCGATCCGTACCGCGATGCGGTTCTTGCGACGTCCGACGCGCCCCTCGAAGAGGGTCACCGGGCCGCATCGCAGTTGCACAGGCGCATCCGGCCCATGACGCAATGTGAACTGGTCGCCGGGCTTGAGCGCGATGACGTCGGAGAGACGCATCAGCTGCTCGTCCAGGACGACGTCGAGATCGACCTCGGTGCTCCATAGCTCTTCAGCCAGATGGGTCTCCCAGATCGAGTCCCGTCCGAACTTTTCTCCCATGAACTGCTGCAGCAGCAGTTCGCGAACAGGCTCGAGCGTCGCGTACGGCAACAGCAGCTCCATGCAGCCGCCGCGATCCTCCATGTCGATATGCAGCTTCGCCAGGACCGCGGCATTCGAGAGCCTCGAGATCGCGGCGAACCGGGAGTTGACCTCGAGCCGTTCGAACCGGAAACTAATCGAGCAGATCGGGTCGAAACTCGCCGACAGGTCTGCCAGCACGACGCGGATCAGTCGCTCGACCAGCATCCGCTCGATGGTCGTATAGGGGCGGCCTTCGATGCGCATTGCCGCGGTTCCGCGTCGGCCACCCAGCAGAACGTCCACGATCGAATAGATCATGGCACTGTCGATGACCATCAGCCCGTAGTTCTCCCACTCCTCAGCCTTGAAGACAGCGAACATGGCGGGAAGCGGCACGGAATCGAGATAATCCCCGAACCGGAGCGAGACGACGTTGTCGATCGAAACTTCGACGTTGTCACTGGTGAAGTTCCGCAGGCTGGTGGACATGATGCGCACCAGCCGGTCGAACACGATCTCCAGCATCGGGAGACGTTCGTACGACACCAGGCCGGAGCTGATGATGCGCTGGATGCCGCTTTCGCCGGTGTCATCCCCGGCGACGTCGCCAAACCCCAGGAGGGAGTCGATCTCGGCCTGGTTCAGGATGCGGGCCGGCTCGTTCGTCTCCGGGGGGGCCGACACCTCCGCGTTGGCGTTGGCGTCGGCGTCGGCCTCGGCGTCGGTCTCGGCGCCCCAGGCGGCGGCCAGATCATCGTCGGTGCCGCTCATTGCACGAGCACCTCGACGAAGAGCACGTCCATGATCTGGACCGGCGCCACGATGCTGTCGATACGGTTGATCAGGGCTTCGCGCAGGCGATACGTTCCCTCGCCGCCGTGCAACTCCTCTGGCCGGGTGCTGCGCAGATAGGTCTGGAACGCATCGAGGATGCGCGGCATGTTGCTGGTCACGACGGCATCGTCGGCTGCGTGCGCAACCTCGATCTTGGCACGCAACTTGACGAAGATGGCGCGGCGAGCTCCGGTGTCGAGGTTTGTTACGACATCGGGCACGTCCATAAGCGAGGGCTTCTCTTCGGCGGCGGCGACCGGATGCTTCGGCTTGCCGCCGCCAATCAGGTGCGGCAGGATCCCGGAGAACCAGAGTCCCGCGACGAGCAGGAGGACGACAACCGGCGCCGCGATGAGGAGCAGCTTGCCCTTGCCGGACTTCTTGGCCACCGGAGCGGCCTCGCCCTCTTCCATGGTCGCCGCCTTGCTCATAACAGCCTTTCCCGGATGGTTGCCACGATGGGCACCCGTCTTCTTGCCGGGCTTCCGAAGCATGCCTGCTACAGGTTAAGAACTCGTCACCGCTTGGCGTGGCGATCTGTTCGGTGACGCTAACCTTTCAGTAGGGTTTCGCGCCGAGGATCGCGGTGACCGAGAGGAGCCGCCGTGGAAAACCCGACCTACATTGCGCTGTCGCGACTGGATGCCCAGCAGCGGACGATGGATGTCATCGCGTCGAACATGGCGAATGCGAACACGGCCGGTTACAAGAGCGAGCGCGTCCTGTTCAGCGACTATCTGGTGCAGCAGAAGAACACCGACACCGCTCCGGGCGGCAAGGTGCTCTCCTTTACGCAGGATCGCGCGACATATTTCGACCACACCGCGGGAGCCCTGACCCAGACCGGAAACCCGCTCGACCTCGCACTCGGTGGCAACGGTTTCTTCTCGGTGCAGACGCCGTCCGGCGTGCGCCTGACCCGCTCGGGCAGCTTCGGGTTGCAGGCGGACGGCACGGTGGTCGACGCATCCGGCAACGCGCTGCTCGACAGCGGTGGCAGCCCGATCCAGCTCCCGTCCGGCGACAGCAAGATCCAGATCGCAGCCGATGGAACCGTCAGCGGAGAGTCGGGACAGATCGGCAAGGTCGGCGTGGTCGATGTCACCGATCTGAATGGCTTGACCGCGGAGGGTGGCAAGTTGTTCAAGAGCAACGCCACGCCGCAGCCGGTCGCACAGCCGAAGATCGTCCAGGGTGCCATCGAGGGCAGCAACGTCCAGCCGATCTCCGAGCTGACGACGATGATGCAGACCGAGCGTAATTTCCAGTTCGTCACGCAGTTCGTACAGAGCGAGAACGAGCGGCAGCAGAACAGCATCGACAAGATCACCCAGACCCAAGGCTGAGTGCCCGTGCCGTACGACGACGACGAGAAGCAGGAGTAGGACATGCGTGCACTAGATATCGCCGGAACCGGGATGCAGGCGCAGCAGACCAATGTCGAGGTCATCTCCAACAACATCGCGAACATGACGACGACCGGCTACAAGCGCACGCGCGCCGAGTTCCAGGACCTGATGTATCAGAACCTGCGCCGCGTCGGGTCGAACAGTTCCGATAGCGGATCGGTCGTGCCGTCGGGCGCGCAGGTCGGTCTCGGCGTGAAGACCGCCGCGATCTATCGCATCAGCGAGCAGGGCACCCTGCAGCAGACCAGCAACAGCCTCGACCTCGGGATCCAGGGCAACGGCTACTTCCAGGTGACGCTGCCGTCCGGAGATACCGCCTACACCCGCGACGGAACCTTCGCACTGGCAGCCGACGGCACCATTGTCACGACCGACGGCTATACGGTGGCGCCCGGGATCACCGTTCCGGCCAATGCGCAGAGCGTCACCATCAACGGCTCGGGGCAGGTCCAGGTAACCATCGCGGGACAGACTGCCGCGGCCACGGTTGGCCAGATCCAGCTTGCGGTGTTTCCGAACGAGGCCGGCCTCGACGCCCAGGGCAGCAACCTGCTGCTGCAGACGACCGCGTCCGGCAGCCCGACGACCGGCAATCCGAGTGCCGCCGGCTTCGGCAGCGTCATGCAGGGGTTCGTCGAGAGCTCGAATGTCAACGTGGTGACCGAGATCACGAGCCTGATCACGGCGCAACGCGCCTACGAGATGAACAGCAAGGTCATCACGGCGTCCGACGACCTCATGCAGACGCTGACGAACCTGAAGTGATGACGGGCCGCCGGATTGTCGTGCTGCTGGCGGCGATCGTTCTCGGCATGATATCGCCGCGCGCCGGCATGGCGGCGCAGCCGCGTCTCGTCGTCAGCCTGCACTCGGACACCGTCAGGCTTTCAGATCTGTTTTCGGGACTGGAGCCCGGCCAGGACTGCAATATCGGCCCGGCTCCCGGAGCCGGACAGCGGATCGTCATCGCCCAGGCGCAGCTCGTTGCGATCGCAGTGCAGTTCAGCGTGGACTGGCAGCCCGGCTTCAGCGCGGTCAGTGTCATCGTCGAGCGCAAGGGACGTCAGGTGCCGCGCGAGCAGCTCCTGCCGGTGATCCAGGCGGCACTTGTCGCCCTCGGAGCTCCGGCGGATAGCGAGCTCACCGTCAGCACCTTCGTGGCCCCCATGGTGCCGGCGGAGTTCACCGGCCTGCCGGATGTGGAATCCCTGACCTACGACAAGAACGACGGCCAGTTCAGCGCGCAGCTGGCGTTCAACCTGGCCGGTTCAGAGCCCGTGCGGACACGCGTGACCGGCGTGGCCCAGGAACTCGTCGACGTTCCGGTGCTGTCGCACCCGATGGGTGCTGCCAGCGTCATCGAGGCGCAGGACCTGCAGACGATCCGCGTGCGGCGAAGCCTGGTCAGCGACCGTCTGGTGCTCGTCGCCTCGGACGCCATTGGCATGGCGCTGCGGCATCAGATGACGAGCGGATCGCTCATCACCCATGACGCGTTGACCCGGCCGCTCCTGGTGTCACGCGGGATGCCGGTCCTGCTGCGGCTGGAATCGGCCGGCCTGACACTGACCATGCAGGGGCAGGCCATCGACGGCGGTGCCCTCGACGAACGCATCCACATCCTCAACGGAACCTCGCGCGCGGTGCTGGTGGCCCAGGTGACCGGTCCGGGCCAGGCGCGCGTCGATCCGGGAGCAGCGCCCTCCATGCTCGCCTCGACACAAGCCGGCCTGCCGCCGGCAAGCTCACTGCCTTCTTTGCGCGCTTCGTCTGCTCAAGGCCTGCTTGCATCCGGTCCGGGAGGTTTCGACCAGTGATCGCCCATGTTTTGCGGGTCCTGCTCGTCGTGCTGCTGCTGCCGCTTGCCGGCTGCGGGGCGCTCACGCGCCTGTCCGACCTCGGCCGCCCGCCGGCCATGACTCCGATCACCGACCCGACCGTCGAGCGCGGCTACAAGCCGCTCAGCATGCCGATGCCGGCACCGGAACAGGCGCCGACCCAGATCGCCAGCCTCTGGCGTCCTGGCAGCCGGGCGTTCTTCCGCGACCAGCGTGCGGCGCAGGTGGGAGACCTGCTGACGGTGCTGGTGGAGCTCACCGACAATGCAGACTTCGAGAACAACTCGACCGCCACGCGCACCGGCAGCGAGGCCATGGCGATCCCGAACCTGTTCGGCGTCAAGGGCAAGATCATTTCGTCGGTCACCGGCGCCGGCTCACTGGCGACCAACAGCAACAACAGCAACGTGGCCACCGGCAGCCTGAAGCGGAACGAGACCATGACGCTGCGGCTGGCGGGCGTCATCACGCAGGTGCTGCCGAACGGGAACCTGGTGGTCGCGGCCCGGCAGGAGGTCCGCATGAACAGCGAGCTCCGGGTGCTGCAGGTGAGCGGCATCGTGCGGCCGCAGGACATCGCCAGCGACAATACCATCACGCACGACCGCATGGCCGAGGCCCGGATCTCCTATGGCGGAAGGGGCCAGCTGACCGACCTGCAGACGCCGCGCTACGGACAGCAGCTCATGGACATCGTGCTGCCGTTCTGATCTCCTGAACCGGTTCCACCCGCCTCAATCGTCGCGGTGGACCTTCTCCATGCGCTCGTGACGCTCCTGGGCCTCGATCGAGAGGGTGGCGATCGGCCGCGCCTCCAGGCGCTTGAGGCCGATCGGCTCGCCGGTCTCCTCGCAATAGCCATAGACACCGTTCTCGACCCGGCGCAGTGCCAGTCCGATCTTGGCGATCAGCTTGCGGGCGCGATCGCGGGTACGCAACTCAAGCGCCCTGTCGGTCTCGACGCTGGCACGGTCCGTTATATCAGCTTCGTGGATGCCGCCTTCGGACAGGCTGGCCAAGGTGCCGTCAGCTTCCTTCAACAGCTCGGCGCGCCATTTCAGCAGCTTGAGCCGGAAATACTCGGTCTGGACGGGGTTCATGAAGTCCTCGTCGTCCGACGGCCGGTAGTCTGGAGGCAAGGTGATCATCATCGCCGACCCTAAAGACTTGCTTTGGCGGAGCATTTCCCCCGCCAGCAGTTCAACCGATGTGCATGATCCCGCGCACGTCGCCGTGATCCGGAAGATCCGGGCGGCTTATAGCCACACGGACGGCTGCCGCCAAGTGCAGATGCCGGTTCTTCACGGTTCGGTCACGCAAGGGGAGCGCCAAGGCCTCGCCGGCCGAGGCGGATGGCCTCGATCCCGGCCCGCAGCCGGATCGCTCCGAGGATCTGGCCGAGTTGCTGATCTTCGGGGTCCGGAACGTCGGCAAGCAGATCGACGAGGCGGTTCAGGCTCGCCGCCGGATCCGCCGTGTCGAGCAGGTCCCGCTGCAGGCTGGCCAGTGCCGCCAGCAGACCCCGCCCGTGCTGCCGCGCCTGCCTGTCAGCGGGCCGGCCGGTAGGCGACCACGCGGAGCCTGCTTCCTGCAACGCCATCATGGCGGACAAGGATCCGGCCGGGACGCCGGCAGCCCCGCCGGTGGGAAGCTGGAGGGCAGCAGGCTCGGGCGTGACGACAAAGGCGGACCCGCCCTGGGTGGCGGCGCGCGCCTGAAAGGCCGGCTCCAGGGGCGGCACCACCGCGCCGATCGCCGCAATCGACATGAACGAACTCCTTCCGGCGCAACGGAGCGACCTTGCATGCCGCGTATATCATTACGAAGGCAGACCTGTCGTTGACAGTTTATTCGTATTTCCAGGGCATGATGCGCCTTGACCCGCCGAGACTGCCAAGGATCCGGATGCCGCTCCTGCGCCTCTCTCTTGTTGTCCTGATGCTGATCGCGGCGGTCCCGGTCGGTGCCGAGGAAGTACGCATCAAGGATATCGCCGACATCGAGGGCATCCGCAGCAACCAGCTGATCGGCTACGGCCTCGTGGTGGGCCTCAATGGCACCGGCGACCGTCTCAGCAACTCGGTCTTCACACGGGAGTCACTGATCAGCATGCTCGAGCGGCTCGGTGTGAACATCCGCGACCAGGAAGCCAAGCTGCAGACCAAGAACATCGCCGCCGTCATGGTGACGACCGACCTGCCGCCGTTCGCGCATGGCGGCAGCCGTATCGATGTCACCGTGTCGGCGGTTGGCGATGCAACAGATCTTTCAGGCGGCACCCTCCTGGTCACGCCGCTGATGTCGGCGGATGGCGAGGTCTATGCCGTGGCGCAAGGCCAGCTGGTAACGAGCGCCTTTTCCGCCCGCGGCGCCGGTGCGTCGGTGACCCGCAATATCCCGACCAGCGCGCGCATGGCGAACGGCGCGACCGTCGAGCGCGAGGTTCCGGTGGATCTGAGCACCCGCACCGACCTGCATTTGTCGTTGCGCAATCCCGATCTGACGACCGCGGAACGGATCGCCGACGTGATCGACAAGGCACTGGGGCAGCCCGTGGCGCATGCCACCGACCCGCGCACGGTCGTGCTGTCACTCAGCGGGCGCGATGTCGTCGGCACGCTGTCGCAGATCGAGGACCTGCTGGTCGAGCCGGACAGTCCGGCGGTCGTCGTCGTCGACGAAGCCAGCGGCACCATTGTCATGGGCGACAACGTAAGGATCAGCACGGTGGCGATTGCGCAGGGCAACCTCACGATCCAGGTAGCGGAGTCCCCTGAGGTCTCGCAGCCGGGGGCTCTCTCCGGCGGCAAGACCGTGGTCGTGCCACGGACTTCGGTGCAGGTGGATACCGGGGCCGGGAAGCGCCTGGGCATCCTGCAGAACGGACCCAACCTGCGAGACCTGGTCAGCGGCCTCAACTCGCTCGGGGTCGGACCGCGCGACATGATCAGCATCCTGCAGACGATCAAGGCGGCCGGCGCCTTGCAGGCCGACCTGGTGGTGCGGTGAACATCGCTGCAGCGACGGCCGCAAAGCAGGACGAAGCGCCGGGCGCGAGTGCCGCGGCGGCCATCGATCCACATGTCTGGAAGGCGGCGCAGGATTTCGAAGCCATGGCGATTGGCCAGATGCTCGAGCCGATGTTCTCGACCGTCGATACCTCGCAGGGCGAGTTCGGCGGCGGCGCCGGCGAGCAGAACTTCAAGCCGATGCTGGTGACCGAGATGGCAAAGGCGGTCGAGCAGCGCGGCGGTCTCGGCTTGGCCGCGCCAGTATACGCGCAGATGCTGAAGATGCAGGAGAAGGCTACCAAATGAGCGCGCTTCTGGATGCGTCCTGCCAGCTGCTCGATGTGCTGGAAGCGGAGAACGCCGCCCTTCGACGGTTGGACCTACCCGCTGCGGTCGCGCTTGTCGCTGCCAAGCATGCGGCGCTGGCACGGTTTGAAGGTGCACGTCCCAACCCACCGCCGCCACATGGAACGGATCCGGCGCTGAAGGACGTCGCTTTGCGTCTGCAGTCGGCCCTCGCGCAGAACAGGAGGCTGCTCGAGCGCGCGATGACGGTCCAGGGCCGCATCATGGCACTGCTCGCGCAGGCTGCCCGGGAGCAGGTATCGGAACAGCGCTATGGTGCGCGGGGGAGCTATCAGAACGGCAGGGTCGAGCGTCCGTTCGCCCTCAATTCCCGGGCATAAACCGAGCCTGCGATCAGACGGTGTCGCTGCGCTCCGCTCGGATGCAACGCCGGCCGGACATCTTTCGATAGCCGACCGGCGCCTTGTGCCAGAGCTGCATTCTACTCCGGCGTTGTGGAACCCTCGTGCTCCTGGGTCGCGTCCTCGTGCGTCTCTGTCGGCTGCATGCTTTCGGCAGGCGAAGGCTCGGCCGAGGGTTGCTTGCGACGTCGACGCGTCGTCGGTGACGCCGCGCGGAGGGTCTCAGCAGCCTTTCTGCGTGTGCCTGCATCCGGTGCGCGACGCATCTTCACGGCCGCGTCACTGCGTGACTTCGGCGCGCTCGAGGTCGATGCGGGCTTGCGCCCCGGCCGGGCTGCGGTTGCCGCACGCGGCTTGCGCGCGTCGCTCGCCGGCTTCGCCGTCCTGCCCTTCGCGGCAGTGCGGGTAGCGGCGGGACGTCCGGGACCCTTGCGGACAGCACTGGCCGAACGGACCGGCGCCTTGCGCGTGGCCGCCACAGCGCGTGGCTTGCGCGTCGTCGCGGTGCGCGACGCGGTACCGGTCGTGCGCTTGGCAGTACGCGACGGCGCAGCCTTGGCGGTGCGTGTCGATGACCGTGAGGTCGCCTTTGTCGCGCGCGTCGTGCTCCGGGCGGCTGTCCGCGCGGTGCCCTTGGTCGCGCTCGTCCTCGTCGCAGCGGTCCTTGTCCCGGTCCGGGTCGTCCCAGTCCGTGTCGCACCGGTCCGTGTCGCAACGGCCTTGGTCGCACCGGCTCTTGTCG
>CAXTVI010000014.1:62851-70991 GCA_964247695.1 uncultured Acetobacteraceae bacterium | reverse complement strand
GTCCGTGTCGCACCGGTCCGTGTCGCAACGGCCTTGGTCGCACCGGCTCTTGTCGATGCGCTCTTGCTCGCAGGCGTCTTGCGAGTGGTTGTCTTGGCCGCGACCTTGCGTCCCGGAGCAGCCCGCGTCGTGGCAGTGCGCTTCGTCGCAGTCCGCGTGCCGGCCGCGCGCTTCGTCGTCACGCGGGTCGCCGCAGCCTTGGTCGTGCGCTTTGCCGGCGCCTTGGCGGCCGTGCGGGTGCCGGTCTTGGCGGTCGCTGTACGCGCGCTTGCCGACTTGCTGCCGAGCTTCTTCGCGGCGGCCGACCGTGCTGCCGGGCTCTTGGCGGTCCTCGTCGTGCGCGCGACCGAACTGCGGCTTCCGGTCCCCGCCGTGCGGCGTCCCCCAGCCTTCACTGCCATTGCCTTGGCGCGCGGGCCCGGCGTCTTCGAGCTGTCATCGGTACTCATCGTGTGGCCTTTCCATAGTCCTGTGTAGATCGGGTTCCGGATGGTGGGGGAGGCGCTGCGTGATGTGCGTTACCTGACCGGGATTGGATCGGTCACCTGCCGGAAAGAACGCTGCAGACGATCCGCGAATCGCGACTCGGACGCGTACAACTTGTAAACCTATTCCCCGCCGCCTGTTGACTGTCAATCAAAAGCAACCGTTACAGGAAAGTTCCGGCCGATGTTGTTGTCCAGGCCGCGATCCGGCACCCCCTGGAGAACGCCGGTGGCAACCGCCGATCCTTGGCGCAATCAGCCAAGTTGGGAACCGGCCGGTGGCTCTCATCGCAGCGGCGTGACCTCGAGATTGTCGAGCAGGCGCACGCTGCCGAGCCGTGCCGCGGCCAGCAGGCGCGCCCCAGGTCGGCTTTGCGGGATCGTCTGCAGCGAGTGGCCGTCCACCAGCGCCAGATAATCGAGCGAGAAACCCTGCAGCCGAAGGTCCTCGCGTGCCGTCACGAGGCACACATCCAGATCGTCGCCATCCGCGATCGCCGCTGCCAGACGCGACAGGCATCGATACAGCGCAGGCGCCCGCCGCCGTTCCTGCGGTGTCAGGAAGCGGTTGCGCGACGACATCGCCAGGCCATCCGTCTCCCGCAACGTCGGCACTCCCTCGATCCGGACCGGGATGAAAAGCGCTTCGACGACGCCGCGTATGACCTGCAGTTGCTGCCAGTCCTTCTCGCCGAAGAGCGCAAGAGCCGGCCGCACCTGATTGAGCAGCTTGGCGACCACCGTCGCGACGCCGCTGAAATGGCCGGGTCGCGCATCGCCTTCCCAACCGAGTGCCGCATCCCCGGAAACGATCCGGATCTCGTCGCCGGACGGGTACATGGTCTCCACGGACGGCAGCCACGCGAGGTCGCAGCCCGCCTCGCGCAGCATGGCAAGATCGCTGTCCTCATCCCGCGGATACCGCGCAAGGTCGTCGCTTTGGTTGAACTGCGTCGGGTTGACGAAGATCGACGCGGCGGTGTGTGTCGCCTGGCGCCCGGCGGCGCCGAGGAGAGAAAGATGGCCGGCGTGGAGCGCGCCCATGGTCGGCACCAGGGCCAGATCCGGTCCCAGGGCGGCCAACGCGGCCACGAGTTCATCCAATGTGCGCGCGACGTACATGCTGCCTCCGGCTGCGACTTCCGAAGGCCGCCCGCTGCGTCATCCGAGAGTTGGACGTGCTCCGGATGGACCGCCGGCGCAAGCTCGAAGCACGCCGATGCAGGCCTCGCATGCGCGACGGGTCGGCAAACGGTGCTTGATCAACGGGCGGATGGGCAAGACATACTGGGCCCAGGCGAGACAGGAACGAGCGATGCACACGGGCGCCGGCGACGATCCGCCACCGGGCGACGGAGAGATACCGACCAACGCAGGCGTGCGCGTGGTGGCGGCCGCATCCGAAACCGCTCCCCGCGACGTAGATACTGTCGAGAACGATGGCATCGGCAGCGTACGCGATGCCGACGCGCGCGTGTGGCTCCGCCGGCAGACGCTGCCGCCGCTGGCGCTGATGATGATGCGCGGCGCCGTGGCCCGTTGCCCGGTCTGCGGCGAAGGCCATCTGCATGACGGGTATCTTCGCCTCGTACCCCGATGCAGCGCCTGCGGCGCGCCACTTGGATCGGTGCGCGCCGACGATGCGCCGCCCTACTTCACCATCTTCATCACCGCCCACATCATCATTGCCCTCGTCGTCCTGACCACGCACGACAGCAGGTGGCCGATCTGGTCGCTGATCGCGGTATTCGTGCCGCTCACGCTCTTCGTGGCACTGCTGCTGCTACGCCCGGTCAAGGGTGCCACCGTGGGCGTCATGCTCAAGCTCGGCCTGATCGGCGAGCATCGCGACGACAACGGAACCTGAGCGCGCGGCACGCGGACCTGGCGCTCCCCCCGCCTCCCCAACCCCCCGCATCTCCTCTCCAAGCAAGGACTGCTCATGAAGATTGACGGCGTCGCCTACCGCAGCCTCTGGATCGACACGCAGGATGGCTGGTCGCTGCGCATCTTCGACCAGACCCGGCTGCCCTGGTCGATCGAGATCCTCCGGCTCGCCACGCGTGACGAGGTGGTCCAGGCCATCGCCAGCATGCAGGTGCGCGGCGCGCCGCTGATCGGCGCCGTCGCTGCCTACGGCCTGGCGCTGTCGCTGCGCGCGGACAGCACCACCGAGGCGATGGAGCGCGACGCCGAGATGCTGGCGCGGACGCGACCGACTGCGGTCAACCTACGCTGGGCCATCGAGCGCATGCTGACCCGGCTGCGCAACACGCCGCCAGCGCGGCGCGTCGCCGTCGCCTACGCCGAGGCTGCGCTGATCTGCGACGAGGATGCGGGACAGAACGAGGCGATCGGGCGCCAAGGCCTGCCGCTGATCGAGCAGGCCGCCACTGCACAAGGTGCCGCCGCCGGCCCGCGCCGGGTGAACGTGTTGACGCACTGCAATGCCGGCTGGATCGCGACCGTCGATTGGGGGACCGCGCTCGCGCCGATCTACATGGCGCACGACAGCGGCATCGACGTGCATGTGTGGGTGGACGAGACGCGCCCCCGCAACCAGGGTGCTGCACTGACGGCGTGGGAACTCGGGCGCCATGGCGTGCCGCACACGGTGATCCCCGACAATGCGGGCGGCCACCTGATGCAGCGTGGCGAGGTCGACCTGGTGATCGTCGGCACCGACCGCGTCACCCGCACGGGGGATGTGGCCAACAAGATCGGCACCTACCTGAAGGCGCTCGCGGCCGCCGACAACAAGGTGCCGTTCTGGGTGGCGCTGCCCTCCACCACGATCGACTGGCGCATGCGCGACGGCCTGCGCGAGATCGAGATCGAGCAGCGCGACGCCGCCGAGGTGACGCGCATGAGCGGCCGCGCCGACGACGGATCCATCGCCAGCGTGCAGGTCACGCCGGACGGCAGCGCCGCCGCCAACCCCGCGTTCGACGTGACTCCGGCGCGGCTGGTCACCGGCCTGATCACCGAGCGTGGCCGCTGCGATGCGAGCGAAACCGGCCTGACCGGCCTGTTCCCGGAATGCGCATGAGCCGATCCGACGCTGTTGCGGCGCGGCCAAGCGCGGCGCCCGTTCGCGCCGCGCTGCTGGCATGTTGCGGTCTCGCGCTCGCCGCCTGCAGCGCGAGCGTCAGCCAGACGCCGGTCGCGCAATATCCGGGCGCGCATGGCCCGAACGGCCCGGACCTGCATGTGCCGGATTTCGTCACCCGCAACTTCGAGCCCTTCACGCGGGCGGACACGATGGCGATCGCGCTCCGCGAATGGCGGCTGTTCGGGGAGCCTGTCGATGACGACGACCCCGAGGCGCGTCCCGATCCGGTCGGTCCCAGCGTCAAGCCGGAGCGGCTGCCAGGACTGTGGCAGCGGGTCGGCGAGTACTGGTGGATCGGCCAGGATCCGTATGAAAGCGAAGTCGACTGGACCGGCAAGCATGACAGTGACGGCCATAGCTTCGACTTCCAGCATGACGGGCGGTTCGCCTGGTCGGCTGCCTTCATCTCCTACGTGATGCGGGTGAGCGGCGCGGGCGCGCGGTTCCCGTACTCGCCCAACCACGCGACCTATATCAATGCCGCCGCCGCCGGCACCGCGGCTGCACTTCGCGCGCACGATCCATCGCTCTATGCGCCGGCCTTGGGTGACCTGATCTGCGCCGGGCGTGGCGCGAGCCGCGTCATCCGGTTCCGCAACCTGCCGACGCGCGACCTGTTCCCCGCGCATTGCGGCCTGGTGGTGGCGCGCGAACCCGGCCAGGTCTCGATCATCGGCGGCAATGTCGACGACGCGGTGACGCTGACCCATGTTCCGGTCGGGCCGACCGGACTGCTCGCGACCGCGGATGGCAGTTTCTACGACACCCGCTACTCGTGGTGCGCGGTGCTCCAGGTGCTGTATGACGCGGAGGGCGAAGCGCCGGCGGACGATTGACGGGCCACGCGCGCCGTTCGATTCAGCGCTGCCGCCAGGGCAGCCCGGTCGCCTTCCATCCGGCGACGCCGCCGCGATGGCCCTGCGCATCCGGCGGCCCCTCGAAACCGTCGGCAACGTTGTAGACCCGCTCGAAGCCGATGCTGCGGGCGGCTTCGGCTGCCGCGAGACTGCGCGCGCCGCTGCGACAGATGAAATAGATGTCCTGATCCGCCGTGAGCCCGGCCGCCTCGAGTTGCCGGAGGAAGTTGGGGTTGGGTGCGCCGCTCGGGAACGCCTGCCACATGATCAGCAACACCTGCCGGTCGAGCGGCGCGAGATCAGGCAGTCCGACATAGGTCCATTCCGCGTCGGTACGCACGTCGACAAGCTGCGCGTCCGGGTTCGCGGCGAGCCCGTCCCAGGTCTGTTGCGGGGCGACGTCCTCAACCATCTCATATACTCCTGCGTGAAGCAGACCGGCTCTGGCCGCCGGTGCTGTCGATGCATGACGTGCGGCAAAGGTGGCTCCTGATGGTTGAAAGCACAAATCCGTCGTCCGGGGTGGCGCTGCCCGCGGTGGCGCTACGGAGTTGGCCGGAGCCGTGTGGTGACATGCTGGCGGCGATCGGCGGCACGCCGCTGATCAGGCTGCGGCGTGCGTCGGAGGCGACCGGCTGCACCATCCTTGGCAAGGCGGAATTCATGAACCCGGGCGGCTCGGTGAAGGATCGCGCGGCGGTGGCCATCATCGAGGCCGCCGAGGCCGAAGGCCGGCTGGAGCCGGGAGGCACCATCGTCGAGGGGACCGCCGGCAATACCGGCATCGGCCTCACCCTGGTCGCCAATGCGCGCGGCTATCGTAGCGTGATCGTGATGCCCGAGACTCAGAGCCAGGAGAAGATCGACTTCCTGCGCATGATCGGCGCCGACCTGCGCCTGGTTCCGGCCAAGCCGTTCCGCGACCCCGGCAACTATGTGCATGTCTCCCGCCGGCTCGCCGAGGAGACCGGCGCGGTCTGGGCCAACCAGTTCGACAACCTTGCCAATCGCGAAGGCCATCGGCACGGCACCGCGGCCGAGATCTGGCACCAGACCGGCGGGGCGTTGGACGCCTTCACCTGCTCCTGCGGCACCGGCGGCACCCTGGCCGGTGTTTCGCTCGGCCTGCACGAGCTGGCGGCGCGCGACGGCCGGTCAGCGCCGCGCATCATCCTGGCCGATCCGGATGGCTCCGGGCTGTATGGCTGGGTGAAGTCGAACGACCTGAGCGTCAGCGGCAGCTCGATCACCGAGGGCATCGGCCAGTCCCGGATTCCGGGCAACCTGGAAGGGGTGGCGATCGACGACGCGGTGCGGATCGGCGATCCCGAGGCGCTCGAGCAGGTATTCGACCTGTTGCAGTTCGAGGGACTTTCGATCGGCGGTTCGGCCGGCATCAATGTCGCGGCGGCGATCCGCGTTGCCCGCTCGCTCGGACCCGGCCACACCGTGGTGACGATCCTGTGCGACAGCGGTGCCCGCTACCAGTCCAAGCTCTTCAACCCGGGCTTCCTGCGCGACAAGGGGCTGCCGGTGCCGGGCTGGCTCGCCTGATCAGCGCTTCGCCCTGAGCAAGGCCGGGATCCGCCGCCTGGCGCTGCGACGCGGGGTGGTCTCGCCGAACAGCAGCCAGACCATCAGGACGCAGGCGAGGCCGGCCGCGGCCAGGATCAGGAAGGCGAGCCGCGGCGAGCGGTCGGCGGCGAAGCCGGCCAGCGTGGTGCTGAAGCTGGCGCCGGCGCCCACCGCAAGCCCGAAGAAGCCCATGCAGAGGTTGAAGCGCCCGGTGCCGCGGGTGAGGTCGGCGGTGATCAGCGGCAGCATCACCCCGAAGGAGGCGGCGCTCACCCCGTCCAACATCTGGAACAGCACGGTGAGCCAGGGGTCGCTGCTGGTCGCCAGCAGCAGGCCGCGCACCGGCAGCGCCGCGAAGCCGATCAGCATCACCGGCCGCCGTCCCAGCGTTTCGGCCAGACGGCCGACCTGCGGCGACAGCACCGCCACCACGAGCTGCGGCAGCAGGATGCAGGCGGCGATGATCAGTTCCGCCTGCTGCGGGGCCTCGCGGGTGATCCGTCCCGCCGCCAGCGGCAGCATGCCGGCGTTGGACAGGTGGAACAGCGCCGCGCACACCGCGAATGCGAACAGGCGGCGGTCGCGCAGCAGGCTCAGGACCGAATGCGAGGCCACCGTCTCGGTGCCGGTATCGTCCGGATCGGCCATTGCCGCGGCGTCCGGGATCGTGAGCGTCGGTTGCTTGATGGCTCGCAGCGCGAACAGGCCGGGCAGCGCCAGCGCCGCGCCCAGGAAGAAGGTCGCGCGGGCCGATACCGCGTAGCCGACGCCGCCCATCAGCCCGGCCGCCAGCGCGTTGCCGATCGAGCCGAAGCTGGCGTTGCGGCCGAGCCGGCGGCCGAGTTCGCCTGGCTCGCCGCCCTGCGCCATGCGCGCCGCGACCAGACTGAGGGTGATCGCGGCGATCGCCGGGTTCAGCATGCAACTGGCAAAGCCGTGCAGGATCTCGGCCGCCATCACCGGCAGCCGCTGCGGGAACAGCACCAGCAGCAGGCAGGAGGCGATGATGGTGACGATGGCACCGAACGCGGCCACGTGCTTGTTGTGCAGGGCGTCGACCAGGGCACCGGCCGGCACCTGGCTGACCATCGCGGTGATCGTGCCTGCGCTCAAGGCGAGGCCGATCTCGCCCTGGGTCCAGCGTTCGCTAGTGAGATAGACGGCGATGAACGGCCCGAACGCCGTCTGCAGGTTGGCGACGAAGAAGTTGAGCCAATCCAGGCCCTGCTGGCTGCTCATCCTGAGGGAGCGAAGGCGCACCCTTTGGCTCAGTGCGGCTGCTGGGGCGCGGGCGGAGCCGGTTGCGAGTTCGATTTTGCAGAGGGGGCCGGTGCGGCCGGCATGTGCTGCCCGGGCGCGGGGAAGGACGGCGCCGGCACGAAGCTGCCCGGCGCCGGATGCAGCGGGACGGCAGGCGGGGCCGACGCCGGCTGCCGCCCCGAACCAGCCGAGACCTCGACCTGACGGCCGACATCGACCCGGCTGACCGCAGGGTCCTCGACACCCGAAGGCTCCGCCGGCTTGGCGTTGGCATCCGGGACGCCCTTGACCGCACCGCCGGGGGATGGGCCTGGCTTCGCCGCATCGAGGGATGGAGTCGGCTTTGCGCCCGGAGGTTCGACTGCCCCCTGGATCACCGTGACCTCCTCGGACCCGTCATAGGCCGGTGCGGATTTGACCTGCGCATCGGTGAGTGGAAGCTGCAGCGGATCGCGGAAGTTTCGCCCCGCCAGCGCGAAGCGCTCCCATGCGATGGCGATGCGCCGGTTGCCGACCCCGAGGAAGCCGCCCACATCCACCACGAGGGCGGCGGGCTCGCCTTTCTCGTCCACCAGCACGTCGATGACGTGGCCGATCTGCGCCTTCTCCTTGCCGATTACGACCCGGTCGATCAGCGCCGCGAGCTTCAACTTCTGCAGCTTCAGCGAGTCCTCGGGCCGCACCGGCTTGGCGGCCACCGGTGCGGGTAGCTTGGGCTTGGCTTGCGGCGGGGCAGGCTGCACCACCGTGACTTGGCTTTTGTCGGGTGAGGCACCGGTGCCTGGTGCAGCAGTCGGGCTTCCGACTGCCGCAGGCGGCGTTGGGGCCGGTGCGGTGGATGCGGGATTTTG
>CAXTVI010000014.1:0-62751 GCA_964247695.1 uncultured Acetobacteraceae bacterium | reverse complement strand
CCGCAGGCGGCGTTGGGGCCGGTGCGGTGGATGCGGGATTTTGTGCCGAAGGCTGGGGTGCCGAAGGCTGGGGTGCCGGGGGCTGGGGTGCCGCCGGGACGGGCGGCGCCGGCTGCGGCAGGTCGGCTGCCGGAGTCGGCACCGGTGCCGGTGCCGAAGGGGGGGGCTCGCTGTCGGCCTCCGGATCCAGCCGCACCGCGGCCGGCTCGGCAGGTGGCGGCGGCGGCACCGGCGGCGGCTCGGGATGCCGGACCGAGAGCGTCTGCGCCGCGCTGCCGGAGACCCATCCCACGCAGACCCCGCTCATGCAGACCGGCAGGGCCACGACCCATGGCACCCAGGAACGCAGCGCAGGCAACATGATCATCCGAACCCTCTGAGCCGCCCGATCATCCCCGCCCGCGCCCGCGCCAGCAAGTGTGCATCCGCATGCAGCCGGCGGCGTTCGCAGCGCACCCCTTGACGTCGCACCGGAGACATCATGACCGCATCCGTCCCCGTCGCCATGGTGACCGGCGCCGCCCACGGCATCGGCCGCGGTATCGCCTCGCATCTGCTCGCGGATGGCTGGATCGTCTTTGCGCTCGACACCGATGCGGCGCGCCTCGTCGAGCTGATGGACGCGCACAGCGGAGCCGAAGGCGGCCGCTGCATTCCCATCGCGGCCGATACCGGCCACCGCGCCGATATCGAGCGCGCCGTCGCCCAGGTCGGGGAGCAGGCCGGCCGGCTGGACGCGCTGGTCTGCAACGCCGGCATCATGGTCCGCACCCCGCTCGAGCAGCTCCAACCCATGGATTGGGACCGCGTCATCGCGGTCAACCTGACCGGACCGTTCCTGCTTGCGCGCGCCGCGGCATCCTTGCTTCGTGCCAACGGAGGTGGCGCGATCGTCAATATCGCCTCCACCCGGGCGCGCATGTCGGAACCGGACACCGAGAGCTACGCCGCCTCGAAGGGCGGCCTTGTCGCCCTCACCCACGCGCTCGCCCTGAGCCTCGGCCCGGAGATACGCGTGAACAGCATCAGCCCGGGCTGGATCGACGTGTCCGGCGCCCCCTTGAGTGCGGAGGACCATGCCCAGCATCCGGTCGGCCGGGTCGGCACGGTGTCCGACGTCGCCGCGCTCGCAGCGTGGCTGCTCGGGCCGGAAAGCGGCTTCGTCACGGGCGCCGACTTCGTGATCGATGGCGGCATGACGCGGAAGATGATCTATGCGGAGTAACCCCGCCCGGCGCCTGTTACTTTGGGAATTGAAACGGAGTGCTACCCGGCCTGCCCGTCGCCTCCCTGAGCGTCTATTGTAACAGCATCATGGAAACGCTGCCCCACATCCTCATCGTCGATGACGATCGCGAAATACGCGAGCTCCTCGCCCGCTTCCTCGAACGCAACCGCTTCCGCGTCACCGCGGCACGCGACGGCCGCGAGGCGCGCCGCGCCTGGAGCGCCGGCCATTACCAGATCGTCGTGCTCGATCTCATGCTGCCCGGCGAGAGCGGCCTGGATCTCGCGCGCTGGCTGCGCGGCCAGGGCAACGTGCCGATCATCATGCTGACGGCGATGGGCGACGAGACCGACCGCATCATCGGCCTCGAGCTCGGCGCCGACGACTACCTGCCGAAGCCGTTCAATCCTCGCGAGCTGCTCGCCCGCATGCGCGCCGTGATGCGCCGCACCGCCGAGCAACTCGAGCGCAAGCCGGACGGCGACCGCAGCGTGCTGCGTTTCGCCGGCTGGCTGCTGGAGCCGACGCGCCGCCGCCTGCTCAATCCTGACGGCGTCGAGGTGCCGCTTACCGGGGGCGAATATGAGTTGCTGGTGGCGCTGCTCGACCGCGCCAACAAGGTGCTGACGCGCGACATGCTGCTCGACCTGCTGCGCGGGCGCCAGGCGGGTCCGTTCGACCGCGCGATCGATGTCGCCATCAGCCGGCTGCGTCGCAAGCTCGAGGATGACGGCCGCAACGCACAGGTCATCAAGACGGTCCGCGGCGGAGGCTATGTCCTGGCGGCCGATGTCGAACGGGTCTGATCCGCTCGCCTCGAAGCCGGCCTGGACAACAGGCAACCGGGTCGCGACGCTGCGTTGGCTTGCCCGGCTGCTGCGCCGCGCCGCCTCCGCGCTGCTGCCACGCAGCCTCGCGGCACGCACGGCGCTGGTGCTGCTCACCGGCCTCGGGGTGGTGCAGGCGGCGGGGCTTGCGATCCATGCGCTCGACCGCATCAACCTCGACCGCGTGGAGCAGGAACGCGAGACCGGGATGCGGGTGGTCGCGATCTACCGCTCGATCGTCGAGACCGATCCCGGCCAGCGCGACAACGAGGTCGCTCGCATGCATCTGCCGAACGGGTTCAAGGTCAGCCTGACTCCTGGGCCGCAGACCGCGGACGTTGATCCGGCCAGCCTGCAGATGCAGCACGCGATGCGCAGCAACCTGCAGATGATGCCGTTCCCGATGCATCTGCATCCGACGCAGGTGATGGCCGGCGCCAACCATGGCCGGCACCGCTTCGAAGTGTCGATGCACCTGCCGGACGAGAGCCGCTGGGTCAGCATCGCGTTCCGGGTGCAGCCGCCCAACCTGTTCTCGTCGCCGACCTTCCCGATCGCCTTCACGCTGATGATCGTGGCGACCGGCATCCTGACCAACTGGGCGGTGCGCCGGCTGACCGCGCCGGTGCGCACGCTGGCCGCCGCAGCCGAGGCACTCGGGCGCGACGTGAACGCGTCGCCACTACCGGAGGACGGCCCGCTCGAGGTGCGCACGGCGGCAATCGCCTTCAACACCATGGCGACGCGCATCCGGCGCTTCGTCACCGACCGCACGCTGCTGCTGACGGCGATCGGGCACGACCTGCGCACGCCGATCACCCGGCTCAAGCTGCGCTCGGAATTCATCGAGGATGACGAGCTGCGCCGCAAGTTCACCGCCGATCTCGACGAACTCGAGGCGATGGTGTCGGCGACCCTCGCCTTCGGACGCGACAGCGCCAACCGAGAGCCGCTGGTGCCGCTCGACCTCAGCGCGCTGCTCAGCACCATCCTCGACGAGGCGGTGGACGGGCGTCCCGACATCACCAACCAGGTCGGCTTCGCGGTCGAGCCGCCGGTCGTCACCATCAAGGCGCGCTCGCTGGCACTCAAGCGCGCGCTGGCCAATCTCATCGGCAACGCCATCGTCTATGGCGGCGGCGCCATGGTGACGCTCAAGCCGGCCACCGACTACGTGACCGTGCTGATCGAGGATGACGGGCCGGGCCTCGCGCCGGGGGATCTCGATCGGGTGTTCGAGCCGTTCGTGCGGGTGGAGGCCAGCCGCAACCGCGAGACCGGCGGCACCGGGCTCGGCCTCGCCATCGCGCGCAACATCATCCGCGGGCATGGCGGCGACATCACGCTCGCCAACCGCATGCCGAAGGGGCTGCGCGCGACGGTCACGCTACTGGCCTGAGCGCTGCCGAGGATCGGCACACCGGCCAGGAAAAGAAGGCTGGAAGCCGGGAGCGGCGGGTGCCACAAGAAGCCGCCGCTACCGGAACGAAAGGCCGAAGCTCTTGATTGGACTTCTCGCGGCATGGATCACCAGCGTGATCTCAGCCGGCGGCTATGGTGGGGTTGCGGTGCTGATGGCGCTGGAATCCGCCTGCATCCCGCTCCCATCCGAAGTGATCATGCCGTTCGCCGGCTATCTGACCTCCACCGGGCGGTTCAGTCTGCTGGTCGTGGCGCTGGCAGGCGCGATCGGCTGCAACATCGGCTCGACGATCGCCTACTGGATCGGCGCGACCGGCGGCCGCCGCTTCGTGGACCGGTACGGCGGCTGGATCCTGCTGGACCATCACGACCTCGACCAGGCGGAGCGCTTCTTTGCCCGCTTCGGCACGCCCGCTGTATTGATCGGGCGGCTGCTCCCCGTGGTCCGCACCTTCATCGCCCTGCCCGCCGGCATGGCCCGGATGCGACAGGCGCCGTTCCAGCTCTACACCTTCATCGGATCGTTCATCTGGTGCTACGCACTGGCCACCGTCGGCGACCAGCTTGGCCGGCGCTGGGACAGCGACCCGAGGCTGCGTGCGGTGATGCACCAGTTCGACCTCGTCGTGGTGGTGGTCGTGCTCGCGGCTGCAGGATGGTTCGTATGGCACAAGCTGCGACGCCGCCGCGCATGATCCTGATGCGACGGCTGCCCTGGATCGGCCCTCTCTCCTAGGGAACCACGATCGAGAGCGGAGCTTGTCCGGTGCGCCCGCCTCCGCGCGCAAAACGGCAGCCTCGCGGCTGCGTTCCGCCCTCACAAGTGCAGGGATACCTCAGCGCAATGCCGAAACAGGTTGTCGTCATCACCGGGGGCGCCGCCGGTGTCGGCCGCGCCACCGCGCGTGAATTCGCCAACAAGGGCTGCGATGTCGGGCTGATCGGACGCAACCAGGACCGGCTGGACAGCGCCGCCGAGGAATTGCGGGCCTTCGGCGTCCGGACAGCGGTCGCCATCGCCGACGTCGCCGACGATGCGGCGGTCGAGGAAGCGGCCGACAGCATCGAGGCGGCGCTCGGCCCGATCACCGTCTGGGTCAACAACGCGATGGCGACGGTCTATTCGCCGGTGGTCGAGATCACGCCGGCCGAATTCCGGCGCGCCACCGAGGTGACCTATCTCGGAACCGTGTTCGGCACCATGGCGGCATTGCGCCGCATGCGCCGACGTGGCTCCGGCACCATCGTCAATGTCGGCTCGGCGCTGGCCTACCGCTCGGTGCCGCTGCAGGCGGTGTATTGCGGCGCCAAGTCGGCGATACGCGGCTTCACCGACAGCCTGCGCTCCGAGATCCTGCACGACGGCGACGACATCCACCTCACAATGGTGCACCTGCCGGCGATCAACACGCCGCAATTCTCCTGGGCGCTGAACCGCACCGGTCAGCGCATGCAGCCGGTGCCGCCGATCTACGAGCCGGAGATCGCGGCGCGCGCCATCGTGTTCGCCGCCTTCCACCACCGTCGCGAGGTGTGGGTCGGCTTCTCGACCGTCCGCGCCATTCTGGCAAACCGCGTCGCCGCGGGCCTCGCCGACCGCTATCTGGCGCGCGCCGGCTATAGCGGCCAGATGACCAAGGAGAAGGCCGACCCGAACGCGGCTAGCAACCTCTACGAGAGCGTGCCCGGCGCCTATGCGGCGCACGGCAATTTCGACGAGCAGGCGCGCACGCGCAGCTACGAGCTGTTCACCAGCCGCCACAAGCTCGGCGTCGGTATCGCGGCGCTCGGCTTCATCGCACTGGCGGCCGCGCGGAACGCGTTTTCCGGGACGCAGGCCGCCGAAGCAGCGCCGACGACGAAGCGCTGCCCGGTGCGCCTGCCCGGGCGCTGAGTTCCGCTCAGGTCGTCGGCTGGTGCAGGCCCCCGGACCAGCGCCACCAGTACTCCGGGAAGCGGGCCACGGCCTCGGCATCCCGCGCCGCCGCCGGATCGGCGAACAGTGCGAAGCAGGTGGCGCCGGATCCGCTCATGCGTGCGATCAGGCAGCCGGGCAGTGCCCGCAGGGCCTGGAGCACATCGTCGATCGCCGGGCACAGCGCGCGCGCGGCGTCCTCCAGGTCGTTCGAGAGCGGCCGTAGCCCGTCCGCCATGGCGGCGGCGTCCGGCCAGGCGGGCGGCAGCGCCGCCGCCGGACGGAAGCCCGGCGCGCGTGCCCGGAACACCGCCGGAGTGGAGACCGCCTCCCGGCAGTTCACCAGCATCATGCCGACCGCCGGCAGCGTCGGGCCGGTGCTCAGCTGCTCGCCCACGCCCTGCATGCGCGCCGTGGCCTGCGCGAGGCATACCGGTACGTCCGCGCCCAGCGCGGCCGCGATCTCGTGCAGATCCCGGCCGGTGATGTCGTCCATCGCCCAGAACCGGCGCAGCAGCCGCAGCGCCGCCGCGGCATCCGCCGAGCCGCCGCCGATCCCGGAGGCGACCGGGAGGTGCTTGTGCAGCGTGAGGTGCGCGCCCGGAACCGCCCGTCCGGCAGCCAGCGCCCGGGCTGCGCGCAGCACCAGGTTGTCGCCGTCTTCCGCCGAGGGCTGCAGGGTTTCCGCGAAGGGACCCTCGAGCGAGAGGTCGATTGACGTGGCGGCCTGCACCGTCAGCCGGTCGAATGCCAGCGGGAACACCGCGAGACTGTCGAGGAGGTGGTAGCTGTCCGGCCTTCGCCCGGTGACATGCAGGTAGAGGTTCACCTTGGCGCAGGCGATCTCCTCGAGGTCCATCCCGATGCCTCCGTCAGGGCACCGAGACCGGCAGGGCGTCGGCTGCCGTCACCGGATCGCCGCCCGGGCGTGTCGCTTCGCGCAAGGCCGCCCGGATGCGGGCCTCCTCCTGCCGGTCCGGATGCAGGTTGAGCGCCCAGCGCCACTGGTCCGCGGCCTCGACATGCCGTCCGGCCGACCAGTAGGCGATGCCGAGATGGTAGTTCACGGTCGGATCCTCCGGGATCTGCTCGGCGGCCCGTTCGAGCGTGCGCACCGCGCCCGGGACATCGTCCTGGCGGTACATCGCCCAGCCCAGGCTGTCGCGGATCGAGCCGTCCTCGGGCTTGGCATCGAGCGCGCGCTCGATCATGCGCCGCGCATCGTCGAGGTCGTGGCGGCGCTCGACCCAGCTATAGCCGAGATAGTTCAGCAGGAACGGCTGCTCCGGCGCCAGCGCCAGCGCCTGCTCGAGGTCGGACTGCGCGCGCGGCCACTGCCGGGCTCGGTCGTAGGCGGTGGCGCGTGCGAACAGCACCGGCCAGTCGTCGGTGGTGAGCGGCGACATCAGCGCGATCGCGCGGTCGTAGGCGGTGATCGCCTGGGCATAGTGCCCTTCGTCCTGCAGCAGGTCGCCGAGCGACTGCAGCGGCTCAGGCCGGCGCGGGAACGTCGATGCCAGCCGGTCGAGGATGGCCTGTGCCTCGGCCCGCTCGCCCGGGCCGCCGATACCCGCATCCAGGGCGGCGATCCGCAGGCCCGCCACCGGCGCCAGCGGATCGCCGGGCGGGATCTCGCGCAGCGTCGCGAGCGCCGCCTGGGTCTGGTGGGAGTTGCCCTGCAGATCCGCCAGCAACAGCCGCGCCGCCGACAGGTCCGGCTGCAGATCGAGGGCGAACCGCAGCATGAAGGTCTCGGCTTCCTGGCCGCGCGGCGCCTGCTGCTGGATCAGCGACGCCATGGTCAGGAACGCGCGCGCGAGCCCGGCGCAGGCCGGTTGCGAGCCTGCTTGATCCCGGCTTCGAACCAGTGCGGCGTCGAGGCCGGGCTCGGCGATGCCCAGCATCGGCACCGCCCTGGTCAGCGCATGCACCATGCCCTGGGCGATGAGCGGCTTGCCGTGTCGGGCCAGGAACCCGCCATAGGCCTGCACCAGCATCATGTCGGAGCCGGGGATGAGGGAGGCCGCCTGCTGGTAGAGCGCACCCGCCTGGTCGGTGCGCCCGGCGAGATCGGCGATCATCGCCGCATGCATGGCATACACGCCGGCGATCGGGTTGTTCTGGGTGAGCGGCACCAGCCGGGTCAGCGCGAGGTCGGTCTGCCCGGCCCCCTGCTCCGACCAGGCCAGCAGCAGTGGCTGCAGCAACTGGTTCAGCGCCGTGTGCTCGATGCGCCCGTAGCTTGACAGCGCGTCGCTCCAGCGTCCGGCGACTGCCGCGGCATTGCCGATGACGATCGGCGCGAGCGGGTTGCCCACGATCGAGGGCGCCAGCCGGGCCGCATCCGGCCGGCCTGCGAGGGTCGAGAAGATGAAGGCCTGGCTGCGCAGGGCCGGATCGCCAGGGTCGGTGTCGAGCACCTGCAGCAGCTTGCCGGAGGCCGCGTCCGCATCGCCGAGCGCGCCGGCGACGACGCCGCTGAGATAGGTGCCGTACGCCGGAGCCGGTGGCTGCGACGCAGCAGTTCGGGCATCCTCGGGGGCCGCGTGGGCCCCGGAAGGGCTCAGCAGGCTGCCCGACAGGAGGACGCCGAGCAACGGCAGCAGCCGGGTCAGGCTCGAGCGGCAGGCGCGGCGGATCGATGGCATGCCCGCACGCTACCAGCGCGCGACGGCTGCCGCTATCCTGCGGCATCCACTCGACGGAGAGCGTCCTGTTCCTGGCCTTCGACCTGCCGCCCTCCGAAGCGCTCGCCATGCTGCGGCTGCAGGTCGAGTGGGGCGCGGACGAGGCGCTGGGCGACCTAGCCCAGGACCGCCTCGCGCCGCGACCGGCCGCGGCCGCGCCTGAGCCGGAGCCGGCCCGCCCGGCGCCACCGGTCCTGCGGCCTCATGTCGCCCAGGCTCGCGGCCAGGTCGCCCAGGCGCAGGAGGCCGCGGCCGCCGCCGGCAGCGTCATGGCGGTGCTCGACGCCCTGCGGGAGTTCACCGCATGCCCGCTGCGCGACACGGCGGGCCATACCCTGCTGCCCGAGGGCGACCTGCGGAGCCGGCTGATGCTGGTCGGCGAGGTGCCGGACGCGGAGGAGGACCGCGCCGGCCATGCCTTCGCCGGCGCGCCCGGGGCATTGCTCGACCGGATGCTGGCCAGCATCGGCCTGTCGCGGTCGACGATGCTATGCGTGCCGCTGATCCCGTGGCGGCCGCCTGGCGACCGCAAGGTCAGCCCGCTCGAGATGGCCACCTGCCTGCCGTTCCTGCACCGGCTGGTAGCCCTGGCACAGCCACGCCACCTGCTGCTGCTCGGTCCGCGCCCGACCCGGGTGTTCGCCGGCGAGGACCAGACGCTCGCCCGGCTGCGCGGGCGCTGGCGGGACGTTACGGTCCCGGATCTGGATCGCGCCGTGCCGGCGCTGCCGATGCGGCATCCTGCGCACCTGCTCGCCAATCCGCTGGCCCGTCGCGAGGCCTGGCAGGACCTGCTTCTGCTGCGCACCACCTTGGATGCGGCGTCACAGTAGCGTGAGACGCTTGTTGTTTCAGCTACGGAATCCCCGGCTGCATCGATCCATGCATGGCTGACCATCCAGAATAGGATTGTTTGCCTCAAATTGCTTCCCTAGCTGCCGCTGATGCGAGGGTCTCCGAGACAATCCCTGAAACCTGGTTCCAGGGTGCGCGCGCCCGTCATGCTGGCCTCCGCGGTCATCCTGGCCGGCACCATCTGCACCCCGGTGCTGGCCCAGCGTCATGACGAGACCGGGCGCCCGGGCACGGACGCCGACAGCCAGGCGCCGACGGTCGAGGTCGCGTCCGCAAGCCTCAGGCTTGGCACCGCGGAACCGGTCGCCCTGCCGCATCCGCTGGACGGCGCCGATGCCGCCCGCATCCGGCGCAT
This sequence comes from uncultured Acetobacteraceae bacterium, assembly GCA_964247695.1. Classification (GTDB taxonomy): domain Bacteria; phylum Pseudomonadota; class Alphaproteobacteria; order Acetobacterales; family Acetobacteraceae; genus Lichenicoccus. The sequence goes on along the minus strand of CAXTVI010000014.1, from coordinate 53,462 downwards.
CTTTGCCGTCCGGTCGGCTGGCGACCTGGACGCGACCGTACGCGAGACGGCGCTGCTGCACGACGACATCCTGCTTCCCGACATCCTGGCCGACCACCTCCTGCAACCATCCGCGCATCCGGCGGCGCCGGAGCTGGCGCGGTGGCTGCGGCGCTGGCCGGAGCACCCGGACGCACCACGCGTCCGACGCCGGCTGGCAGAGCTGCTGCACCAGCGCAGCCCGGCCAACGATGTGCGGGCGGTGGCGACGCCCCTCGATGCCGAGCCGCCGATGGCCGCGCCGCCCGAGGAGGCAGATCCCGCAACGACCGCGTTCCGCCGCAACCGGCTGCTCGACCGGACCGTGCAGGAGCGGCTGCAGCAGGGACCCTCCGGCGCCCGCAGCGCGCTGCGGCTGGTGGCGCAGACGCGGTTCCCCGATCCGCTCTATGCGGCGATGCTGCGCGCCGAGATCGCCCGCGCCTTGTTCACGCACGGCGACGACGACGCTGCCCTGCAGGCCGCGCGCGCGGCGTCGAGCCAGGCGCATGACCGGATCGGCCTCGCCGGCTATGTCGCCGGTCTCGCAGAGTGGCGTCAGGGCCGCCGCGCCGACGCGACGCGCCGGTTCGAGGTCGCGGCGCGCGGCGACCTGAGCGCCGCCAGCGTGCACGCCGGTGCCGCCTTCTGGGCCGCGCGGGGCCATGCAGCGGCGGGCGATGCCGTAGGCGCCCGCTCGTGGCTGAGCCGGGCGGCCGCGTCTCCGCATACCTTCTACGGACTGCTCGCGCGGGAAGTCCTGCAAGGGCCGGATCCGGCAGCGCCGCGGCCCGGGGAGCCGGTGCCCGGCGAGATCCCGGTGCTTGGCGAGGTTGACGTCGAGGCGGTGGCGGCGCTGCCGGAGGGACGCCGGGCCTTCGCGCTGCTGCAGGTCGGCCAGCCGGGGCGCGCCGAGGCGGCGCTGCGGGCACTCTGGCCGAAGGTCCGAGCCGATGCAGCGCTGTGCCGCTCGGTTTCGCTGGTGGCGCGCGCCGCCGGCATGAGCAGCCTGTCGGCGCAGCTGGCGACCTCGCTGCAGGTGCAGGATCGTGCGGTGGGCGATGGCCGCGACCGCAGCGGCGCCCTGCTCGATGCGGTCCGCTTCCCGATGCCGCGGCTGCAGCCCCGGCGCGGCTTCACCGTCAACCCGGCGCTGGTCTATGCGCTGACCCGGGTCGAATCCAACTTCGACAGCCATGCGGTCTCGGGAGCCGGGGCGCATGGGCTGATGCAGGTGATGCCGGTCACCGCCCGTTTCGTCCAGGACCAGGAAAATCCGGGGTACCGGCCGATCCCGGTCACTCCGAAACGACTGCGCAACCCGGCCATCAATCTCGAGCTGGGCCAGGACTACGTGCTCTACCTCGCCGGCCAGGATGGCGTGCGTGGCGACCTGATCCGGCTGCTTGCAAGCTACAATGCCGGTCCGAACGCCCTCGCCGCCTGGCGCATGGACGCCTCCGCCGGCGATCCGCTGCTGTTCATCGAGAGCCTGCCCAGCACCGAGACGCGCGATTTCGTTCACCGCGCGCTGACCTATCTGTGGATCTATGCTGCTCGGATGGGGCAACCGGCACCGTCGCTCGACACGCTGGCGCAGGGCGGCTGGCCGCGCTTCGACGACGAACAGAAGCTCGCCAGGATCGTCCCTGCCGCCGCGACCAGCCCCCGATAGGACCCCCGGACCCGGCCGTAAAACCGGGGAGCTCCGGCCGCATGGACAACCCGAACCCGGCTGCGGCATGCTAGCGCAATCAAGCCGGTGCGAAGACCGGGGTGCACGAGGGATGAAATCGATGAGGATCTGGAACCTGGCTGCCTGCCTGCTGGCCGGCGGCGCCTTTGCATGGTCTGCGGTTCCGGCGCGCGCCGCGACCTATGAGCCGGAATGCTTCCATCCCGCTCCCTCGGATGCCGCCACGATCCAGCTTCCGGCCAAGACCGGTCCGTACCGGATCGCGTTTGCCAACGGCTTCATCGGCAATGGCTGGCGCGTGCAGATGATCCAGACGCTGCGCGCCTACGCGGCGCAGCCCGACATCGCCAAGCAGATCAAGGAGCTGCGCATCGTCAGCGTCGGCACCGACGTCTCGGCGCAGATCGCGGCGATGGACAACTTCATCAATGCCGGCTTCGACGCCATCCTGATCGATGCCAACAGCCCGACCGCGTTCAAGCCGGTGCTGCGCCGCGCGCAGAAGGCCGGGGTGCTGATCGTGAGCTTCGACAATACCTTCGACCGCACCGGCAAGGAGACCGACCTGATCCAGGTCAACCAGGACCAGCGCGCGATGGGCCAGATGATGGGCGACTGGCTCAACCAGACCATGAAGGCAAAGAAGTCGGTGCTGGAGGTGCGCGGCGTGCCGGGCAACAGCGTCGACCGCGACCGGCACGAGGGCTTCCGTGCGGCGATGGCCGCCGATCCCGGCCTGCAGATCACCGAGGTGGTCGGCAACTGGGACGACGGAACCTCGCAGAAGGCGGTGGCCGACGCGCTCGCCGTGCACGGCAACTTCGACGGCATCTACACCCAGGGCGGCACCATCGGTGTCACGCATGCGGTGATGGATGCGGGCAAGGGCTTCATGCCGATCGACGGCGAAGGCGAGAACGGGTTCCGCAAGCTGATCGTGGCACACGCCAAGGACGGACTGCTCGGCGAGAGCGCCGGCCAGTCCCCGGCGCTGGTCGCGGTGGCGCTCAAGGCCGCACTCTCCGCGCTGGACGGCAAGGCCCTGCCGCAGGAGATCTCGGTGCCGATCCCGGTGGCGAACTACAAGACGCTGGTGGCGGGCAGGAATTATTTCCCGGACGTGAGCGACACCTTCTTCGCCGCCAGCGACTTCCCGGTCTGCTCGATCAATCTCGGCGCCAAGGACATCCTCGGCGCTTCCGGGAAATGAGCACGCCGCAATGAGCGCACATGTGCCGCTGCTTGAGTTGCGGCACGTGGTCAAGCGCTACGGCGCCGTCACCGCCCTCGCCGACGGCAACCTGCGCTGCGAGCGCGGCTCGATCCATGCGGTGCTGGGCGAGAACGGCGCCGGCAAGAGCACGCTGATCAAGGTGATCGCCGGCGTGGTGCAGCCGGACGAGGGCGAGTTGCTGCTCGACGGTGCGCCGGTTCGTTTCCATGACCCGCTCGAGGCGCAGGCGCGCGGCATCGTCTGCGTGTTCCAGGAACTCTCCCTGATCCCGGACCTCAGCGTCGCCGACAATATCGGGCTGGTGTCCCCGCCGCGCCGGTTCGGGCTGATCGACAGCCGGGCGCAATATCGGCAGGCCGAGGCGTTGCTGGCGCGCGTCGGTGTCGAGGGCATCGATCCGCGCGCGCGGGTGCGCGACCTGCCGCTGTCGCGCCGGCAGATGGTGGAGATCGCCAAGGCGCTCGGGCGCGACCCGAAGCTGCTGATCCTGGACGAGGCGACGTCGGCGCTCACCGCGGAGGATGTCGGCCGGCTCAGCGACCTGCTGCTGCGCCTGCGCTCCGAGGGGATGTGCATCCTCTACATCTCGCACCGCATGCACGAGATCCGGGCGCTCGCAGACACCTGCTCGGTGTTCACCAACGGGCGCCATGTGGCGAGCTTCGACATCCACGCGCATGGCGAGGACGAGATCGTGCGCATGATGATCGGCCGCGAGGTGAGCCAGGTGTTCCCGCCGCGCCCCCCTGCCCCATCGGCGCCGCGCGCGCCGATCCTGAGCACGCACGAGCTTGGCTGGGAGGACCGACTGCGCGGCATCAGCCTCGAGGTTGCACCGGGAGAGATCCTCGGGCTGGGCGGCCTCGACGGCCAGGGCCAGCGCGAGTTCCTGCTCGCGCTGTTCGGCGGCCTGGCGGGATGCACCGGCGAGATCCGCGTCGACGGCAAGCAGGTGGCGCCGGGCAGCCCGCTCGCCGCCAAGACCGCGCCGCTCGGGATCGCGCTGATCCCGGAGGACCGCAAGACCGAGGGGCTGATGCTGGCGATGTCGGTCGCCGACAACCTGACCGCGGCCACGCTGTCGCGCTGGTGCCGTGGACCGCTGCTGGACCGCGCCCGGGAGCGGGGCGCCGTCGGCGAGATCATCCGGCGCATGCAGATCAAGGCGGTGCCCGAGCTGCCGGTGGCGACCCTGTCCGGCGGCAACCAGCAGAAGGTGGTGATCGGCAAGTGGCTGCTCGACAAGCCGCGCATCCTGCTGCTGTGCGACCCGACCCGTGGCATCGATGTCGGCACCAAGCAGGAGATCTACCGGCTGCTGCGCGAACTCGCCGACGGCGGCTGCGCGATCCTGCTGTACTCGACCGACTATCACGAGCTGATCGGTCTGTGCGAGCGGGTGGCGATCTTCTATGGCGGGCGTATCGTCCGCACGCTGACCGGCGACGGTATCACCGAGGAGGCGATCATCGCCAGCGCGCTCGATATCCATCCCACAGGCACGCAGGCCGCATGAGGTCCGCCGACCTCCGGCTGTTCGTCCGGCACAACGCGATCCCGTTGCTGGCGGCCGCGGTGTTCGCCGTCATGTTCATCCTCTACCTGGCGCTGCAGCCGCGCGGGATCACGGTCGGCACCCTGGTGACCGCTTCGAACAAGGGCGTGCTGCTCGCCCTGATCGCCTGCGCGCAGACGCTGCCGGTGCTGACCGGCGGCATCGACCTCTCGGTCGGCGCCATCGCCGTGCTCGCCAACTGCCTTGCCTCCACGCTGCTCGGCGGCAGCGGCCTCTCGCTCGCCGGCGGCGTGGCGGCGACGTTGGCCGCCGGCGCGCTGGCCGGCGGCTTCAATGCGGTGGCGGTCGTGTGGGGCCGGCTGCAGCCGATCATCGCGACGCTTGCCACCAGCTCGATCTTCTACGGCCTGTCGCTGCTGCTGCGGCCGGAGCCGGGCGGCGACATCAACGACGATTTCGCCAGCGCGCTCACCGGCGACGTCCATGGCATCCCGACGTCGCTGCTGCTGCTGCTGGGAGTGCTGCTGCTGTTCTGGCTGCCGTTCCGGCGCTCCCTGATCGGGCGTGGCGTCTACGCGGTGGGCTCGGCAGAGGCGGCCGCCTACATGTCCGGCGTCAGGGTCGGCCGCTCCAAGGCCTGCGCCTACGTGCTGAGCGGCATCCTGGCCAGCATCGCCGGGCTGCTGCTGACCCTGATTGCGGAAAGTGCGCAGGCCAGCGCGATCCAGGCCGGCGACCTCACGCTCAATTCGATCGCCTCCGTGGTGATCGGCGGCACCTCGCTGTTCGGCGGCATCGGAGGTCTGGTCGGCTCGGTGATCGGCGCCTTCATCCTGCGCACCATCGGCGACCTGCTGTTCGTGCTGGCGGCCTCGCCGCTGTGGCAGCCGCTGTTCCAGGGCCTGATCCTGCTGGCCGCGGTCAGCCTCGGGGCGATCCCGCTGCTGCGCAACCGCAACCGGCTGGAGAGCTTCCGGTGAGCGGCACCCCTGCGCAAGGCTCTGCCGCGCGCGCGGCCTTTGCGCGCCACGTCGACCTGCCGCTGTTCGCCGCCAGCCTCTGCATCCTGGCGATCCTGGCGATCGGCGCGGTGTTCAACCCGAGCGTCGTCTCGCCGCACTACCTGGTCCAGCAGCTGCAGAGCGCCGCCTTTCTGGGCATCGTGGCGTCCGGCGCGATGCTGGTGATCCTTCTCGGCCATATCGACCTGTCGGTGCCGTGGACGGTGGCCACCGCCGCCATGGTCTCGACCGGGCTTGCCGGCAACAGCGGCGCGGGCGGCATCCTGGCATTGCCGATCGCACTTGCCGTGGGCGGGGCGATCGGGTGCGTGAACGGCCTTGGCGTCGCCTACCTGCGCATCCCCTCGATGATCTTCACGCTCGGGGTGAATGCGGTGCTGCAGGGCCTGATGGTGCTTTACACCGGCGGTTCGGCGCCCCCCTCCACCGCGCCGGCAGTCGCCCGCACGCTGTCCGGCGGCCACCTGATCCCGGGGGTCGCCAACGCGATCCCGATCTGGGCGCTGGTCGGCCTGCTGGTCACCGTGCTCCTGCGCGTGACGCCGTTCGGCCGCGCGGTCTATGCGATCGGCAACCGCGAGCGCGCGGCGTACATGTCGGGCATGCCGGTGCGGCGCGTGGTGCTCGGCTGCTTCACGCTCGCCGGCTGCGCCAGCGCGCTCGCCGGCCTGCTGGTCACCGGCTATGCCGGCAAGGCCTACCAGGGCATGGGCGACATCTACCTGCTGCCGGCGATCGCCGCCGTGGTGCTCGGTGGCACCTCCATCATGGGCGGTCGCGGCCGCTATAGCGGCACCATCGCCGGCACCATCCTGATCGTGCTGCTGCAGAGCATGCTGGCGGTGATGCAGATGCCGGATGCCGGCCGCCAGATCATCTATGGCATGGTGATCTTCGTGATGCTGCTGATCTACGGACGCGGCAGCGCGCTACGCACATAGAGCCGGGGGTTTCGATGCGCTGGATTGTGGGGCTTTTCCTGGTGGTGGCTCACGCAGGCCTGGCCCATGCCGACCCGGTCGACGCTTCCGAACAGCTTGCGATCCGTGGCGTGATCACCGCGCAGATCCAGGCGTTCCGCCGCAATGACGCGCCGGCTGCCTACAGCTATGCCGCCCCCGGGATCCGCGCGCACTTCCCCGATGCGCCGCATTTCATCGCCATGGTGCGGTCGGCGTATCCCGCGGTGTTCCGGCCGCGCTCGTACAGCTTCGGCAGCCTGGAGCCGGATCCCGGTCAGGCCGGCATCCTGGTGCAGAAGGTCGAGTTCTTCGGGCCCGATGGCGACGCCTCTCAGGGGCTGTATTCGATGCAGCACGAGCCGGACGGACGCTGGCTGATCGCCGGCTGCGCCCTGATCACCGACAGGCACGTCGCGATGTGACGCAGACGGACGCACCGTCGATGCCGTCGCGCGCCGCGGGCAGCGTGCGGCGCTCGCTGCTGGCCCGCGAGCCGGGCTGGCAGTTCAGCCTGATGCTGGCGCTGGACATCATCGTGCTGTTCGTCGCGATCCCGGCACTCGGCGCCGGCGACGCCGACCGCAGCGTGGTGGTGCTGCTGCAGTTCATCCTGGCCGCGGTGGCGATCGGGCTGCTGGCGAAGTCGGCGTGGCTGCGCCTGACCCTCGCCGCCAGCTTCGCGGTCCCGCTGCTGGCCCGGTTGCTGCCCGGCCTGCTGCCGCAGGCGACCACGCTCGCCATGGTGTTCGCCTACAACCTGCTGGTGACCGCGGCGATGGCGCGCGCGGTGTTCGGGCCGGGCGACGTCAACCACCACCGGATCGCCGGCGCCGTCTTCATCTATCTCAATGTCGGGCTGCTGTTCGCAGTCGCCTATTCCGGCCTGGACATGACCATCCCCGGTGCATTCACCGGTCTGCCCGATCCGGGCAAGCATCATGCATCGACGATGATCCATTTCAGTTTCTCGACCATGACCGCGATCGGCAACAGCGGCATCACGCCGGAATCGCCTTTCGCGACCAGCCTCTCCGACCTGCAGACGATCACGGGCCAACTGTTCCCGGCAATCCTGCTGTCGCGGCTGGTCGGGCTGCACATCTCTCGCACCCATTAAAGCAGGGCATCCTCCCGGTAGATCGCGTGCTCGCCGTCGAAGTCGTTCGCGTCGGCCGCGGCCCAGTGGCGATCGGGGGCTCCTCTGAGCTCGTTTCCAGGCACGGCGTGGCATCCCCCTGCTCATCGGGTTTCGAATAGCGGCGTCGTCGCACGCCGGCTATCTGAAGGTGATTCAGCTGCTCTTCGGGATGAAACCAGGAACACCGGTCGTTGCTACCTTGTTCCGATAGCCCGATCGCCTCGCCGCGACCGGCATAGACAAGAGCGCTCCAAGGCCTGCCGGGTCTCGATCAGGCTTACGCAGCGGTCATAGACGACCTGACCGCGCACGTCTCTCGGGTCCTTCGCCGGAGCGACGGCCAGTATGGTGGTTTTCGTGAGTTCGGCGAGGCGCGGACCGCGCGGGGCGTTATGGTTCCACTCAGGGCATCGGGCACAGCACGGAGAAGACGCCATGAAGGCCGACAACCTGCCAGAGATCCGGCGGCGACGCCGTTGGCTGCGGGAAGCTGATTGCGACATCGAGGAGTTCGGGCGCCTGCAATCGCGCGTCACCGAAGCCGCCGACTATCCGCTCGCGGCCGAGATCGCCGGCAACGTGCCGGTCTATGATGGCGCGGCGATCCGGCGGGCGGCCGAGGACGCGGAGGCCCGGCGGACCCTGCTCGCCGAATGGTCGGACGCGATGCTGGACGGCCCCGGCATCGTCGCCTTCCGGCACGCCTTCGCCGACCTCGCGGTGATCGATGCGGCGACCGCGCGCTTCGGCGAGATGATCGCGGCCGAGCGCGAAGCCGGCCGCGTCGCCGCCGACCATTTCGCCCGGCCCGGTGCCAACGACCGGGTCTGGAACGCGCTGGAAAAGCTCTGCCTGCGCGATCCGGAACTGTTCGCAGCATATTACGGCAACGAGGCGATCGCGCTGGTCAGCGAGGCCTGGCTCGGGCCGGCGTACCAGGTCACCTCGCAGGTCAACTGCGTCAATCCCGGGGGTGCCGCGCAGGCGGCGCATCGCGACTACCATCTCGGCTTCCAGTCGCCGGCGGCGATCGAGCGCTATCCGGCGCACGTCCACCGGATGTCGCCGTTGCTGACCCTGCAGGGCGCGGTGGCGCATTGCGACATGCCGCCGGAAAGCGGTCCGACGCTGTACCTGCCATATTCGCAGGGCTACGAGCCGGGCTATCTTGCGACCGGTCGGCCGGAGTTCCGGGACTATTTCGAGGCGCACCATGTCCAGTTGCAGCTCGGCAAGGGCGACGCGGTGTTCTTCAACCCTGCCCTGTTCCACGCCGCCGGACATAACCGCTCTACCGACATCCGGCGCATGGCCAACCTGCTGCAGGTCTCGTCCGCCTATGGCCGCGCGATGGAGACGGTCGACCGGACCCGCATGAGCCAGGCGCTCTACCCCGCTCTGCTCTTGCTGCGCGCCGGCGGGAGGTTGTCAGAGACCGAGGCTGCCAACGCCATCGCGGCCTGCGCAGAGGGCTACGCGTTCCCGACCAACCTCGACCGCGACCCGCCGGTCGGCGGCCTGGCGCCGGACAGCCAGGCCACACTGATGCGGCGGGCACTGGCCGAGGGCTGGTCGATTGCCGCGTTCGACGAGGCCATAGACCGTCAGGCCCGCAACCGTCTGGCCTGACCGGTCAACCGCCCTTGCGCAGGGGCCGCAGGTAGCATGCGCCGGCGACGGTGAAGCCGGTGGCCAGGCAGAAGCCGGTCAGGCCGGGCTGCCCGGCGGTCGTGGCTACCTCCAGTACGTCGCAGCCGGCGCTACGGGCCGCCTGTGCAGCCGCCTTCACCAGCAGCCGACCGATGCCGCGGCGGCGCTCGTCGGGCGCCACCAGCAGCAGGCTGATCTGCGCCACCGGGGTTGCGGACCGCAGCGTCCGGTACCAGTGCAGCACCACGATCCCGCTCGGCGGTCCCCAGGCCAGCGCGACCAGGGCGGTCCCGCTGCCCTGTCTGATCGCCTCCAGACGCTGCCCGACGTCCTGCGACGCGATCTCGATCCCTGCCAGGCCCAGCAACTCCGACACCCCGGCCGCCTCCTGCAGGCCGGCGCCGCGGATCTCGAGCCCGTATCGACTGCTCAGGGAGCCATGCCTGTGACCGCGAACAATGCGCCCTGCGGATCCGCGCACTGGGCAATCCAGGCGCCCCCCGGAACCTCGCGCGGCGGCTGCACGACCTGGCCGCCCGCCGTCACGACGCGGGCCACGGCCGCCGCGACGCCATCCACGATGAAGTAGTAGATCCAGAACGGTCCCGGCATCGGCCCGGCACGCCGCATCATGCCGCCGACGGCTTCGCCCCCGGTGGCGAAGAGCTGGTACGGACCCATCGGGCCCATGTCGATGGCGGCTTCCCGGGTCCAGCCGAACAGGCCGGAGTAGAACCCGAAGGCGCCGTCGAGATCGTCTGCGTGCAGTTCGTGCCAGCCGACCTCGCCCGGCCTGCGTTGCGGCGTCGGCATGGCCCGCCCGTCCGAAGGCGGCTCGAACAGGGTGAAGGGAGCACCCTCGGGATCGTGCACGACGGCGAAGCGGCCGACGTCCGGGATCGCCTCGGCGGCGCGATAGATCCCGCCGCCAGCCTCGCCCAGCTCCGCGAGTGCTGCATCGAGGTCGGCGACCCCGACATAGCCGTGCCAGGCCGGCCGCGCGCCGATCGCGCGAGCCGAGGCGGGCAGTTCCAGCAGCCCCGCCACCGGCGTCTCGCCCACGCTCAGGAGCGTGTAGCGCGAGCCGGGCGTCGGCGAGAGATGCGCGTCCCAGCCGATCACGGCGCGGTAGAATCCCACCGCCGCCTCCGGATCGCTCGTCAGCAACTCGTACCAGACGAACCTGCCACCACCCTTCACCACGACCGTTCTCCCGTCTTCAGAAGCCTGGATCCGATTTTCTGCGAGCACCCTAATTCTCTGCAAGCGTCTGGCGGCTGGCCCGGACGCGCTGCACCCGCCTGCCGTCCATCTCCACAACCTCGAACATCCAGCCCGAAAACGCCACCTTGTCGCCGACCGCCGGAACCCGGCGCAGCAGCGCCAGGATCAGCCCGGCCAGGGTGTGGTAGCTGCCCTCCGCCGGCAGGTCTCCCAGCAGCAGCCGGTCCTTGACCTCGTCGGCGGCGAGGGTGCCGTCCAGGCTGATCACGCCGTCATGCGCGTGCGGCTGCACCGGCGCCACGCCGGGCTCGGCATGGTCGCCGACGATGGCGGCGAACACGTCGGCGCTGGTGACGATGCCCTCGAAGCTGCCGTACTCGTCGAGCACCAGCAGCAGGCCGACCGGCAGCCCGCGCAGCCGCTCCAGGGCGTCGAAAGCGCTGATCGTCTCGGGCACCACCTGCGGCGCGCGCATCAGCGCATCCACCGACAGCTCGTGCCCGTCCAGCATCAGGTCGAGCGCGTCCTTGACCAGGATGACGCCGACCGGATCGTCCACGTCGCCGTCGCAGACCACGAGGCGGGTATGCATGCCGGTCTTCAGCGCCGCCACGATCTCCTCGCGGCCGGCATGGCGCTCTATCCAGGACAGCTCGTTGCGCGGCGTCATGATGGCGCGCACCGGCCGGTCGGCGAGGCGCAGCAGCCGCTCGATCATGTTGCGCTCCTCCACCTCGAACACCCCGGCCTGGGCACCCTCGGCGAGCACCGCGCGCAGTTCCTCCTCGGTTACCACCTGGCGCGGCTCGCGCTTGATTCCGGCCAGCCGGAGCACCAGGGAGGACGACCGGCTCAGCAGCCAGACCGCCGGCGTCGCCGCTCGCGACAGCACCACGAGCGGCAGCGCGAGCCGGGCCGCGATCACCTCCGGGCGACGCAGGGCAAGCTGCTTGGGCACCAGTTCGCCCAGCACCAGCATCAGGGCGGTGATCACGATGACCACCAGGGTCAGCGCCAGCTCGCGGGCGAACGGGCGCAGCAGGGGAATCTCGGCGAGGTAGGGGGTCAACGAGGAGGCGATGCGCGCGCCGCCGAAGGTGCCCTCGATGATGCTGACCAGGGTGATGCCGACCTGCACGGTGGGCAGGAACCGCTGCGGGTCCTCGGCGAGCTTGCGGGCCCGATCCGCTCCCGGCACTCCGCGACGCTCGAGCACGGCGAGACGCGGCCGGCGCGCGGAGATCAGCGCCAGCTCACCCATGGCGAAGACGCCGTTGAGCAGCACCAGCAACAGCACGAGTACGACGGAGAGGAACATGCCCGCATCCTATGGGTGCGGGCTATGACACACCAGTTGGGGAGACGCCCTCAGGCACCTCCCCCAACGTCAGTCTGCCGCGTCGGCCGTCTCCGACGCGACCCGCTTCACCACCGGACCCTTGGCCGGCTTCTTCGCCTTGATCTCAGCCATGGCGTCGTCGACATGCTTGCTGAACACGTATTCCGCCGGGCGCTGGTGCTCGAGGGAGATCTCGGGCGCCATCTCGCCCTCGGTCTGCGGACCCTTCAGCGCCACCTTGAGGATGTGCAGGGGCCGCTTGACCGCATCCATCACCGCGGTGGACTCGTAGCCTGAATGCACCATGCAGTCGGCGCACTTCTCGTAGTTGCCGGTGCCGTACTGCTCCCAGGCGGTGTCGTCCATCAGCTCCTTGAAGCTCGACGCATAGCCCTCGCCCAGCAGGTAGCAGGGCCGCTGCCAGCCGAACACGTTGCGCAGCGGCTTGCCCCACGGGGTGCAATGGTAGGTCTCGTTGCCTGCCAGGAAGTTCAGGAACAGCGGCGACTGCGTGAACTTCCACTTCTTGCCCTTGCCGAGGCGGAAGATGTCGCGGAACAGCTGCTTGGTCTTCTGGCGGTTCAGGAAGTGGGCCTGGTCGGGCGCGCGCTCGTAGGCATAGCCCGGCGCGGTCATGATGCCGTCCACGCCCATCGCCATCACCTCGTCGAAGAAGTCGGCGACCCGCTTGGGATCGGCGCCATCGAACAGGGTGCAGTTGATCGAGACCCGGAAGCCGCGCGCCTTGGCCTTTCGGATCGCCGCCACCGCGCGGTCGAACACACCGTCCTGGCAGACCGACTGGTCGTGCATGGACTGGTCGCCGTCCAGGTGCACGTCCCAGGAGAAGTATGGATGCGGCTGGTAGTCATCCATCTTCTTCTCGAGCAGCAGCGCGTTCGTGCAAAGGTACACGTACTTCCTGCGAGCGAGCAGCCCGCTGATGATCTGCGGCATCTCCTTGTGCAGCAGCGGCTCGCCGCCAGCCACCGCAATCACCGGCGCGCCGCACTCGGTATCCGCATCAAGGCATTCCTGCACCGACAAGCGCTGGTTCAGGATCGGCGCAGGGTAGTCGATTTTGCCGCAGCCGGCGCAGGCGAGGTTGCAGCGGAACAACGGCTCTAGCATCAACACCAGCGGGTAGCGCTTGCGCCCCTTGATGTGCTGCTTGACGACGTAGGCGCCCACCCTCACTGCCTGCATCAACGGTACGGCCATTGGAACTCCGCTCCTGTGCCGGCGCCCGCGGCCGGTCTGCTGGGGGCGCCTGAGCGCCGCACCACATGGTCTGAATGGGCCCGGACTGCCCAGGCGAGTTCATAGACTAGGGGTGCAACGTCCCGCAATCATCGGCAACTGCATCTCCAGGGGGCTCGATGTGGCAATAGAGCAACAGTATTCCAGGCGTGTCTGGCAAATCCGGCATGTTTGTGTCTAGAAGCGCCATTCGGGCTCACCCGAATCCAGGGCATGGACGTTCATCGGCCGCGGGCTCTAGCTGGGGGCGGTTGGGTTTCATGACTGCTGGGCTATGATGACAGCGGGCACGAGAGGGAACTGATCGATGGACCACAAGCACCCCGCCACCCCCTCTGCCGCCAGTTCTTCGCATGATCGCTCCGCGCGCGACGGCAAGCTCAGGCCGGTCGAGAGCGGCGTTGGCCGGAATGCCGATGGCTCCCCGCGCACGCCGATGCTCGACCGCATCCGTTCGCCGCTCGACCTGCGCAACCTGTCCGCCGAGCAGCTGAGCCAGGTCGCCGACGAGCTGCGCGCCGAGACCCTCGACACCGTCTCTACCACCGGCGGCCACCTCGGGGCCTCGCTCGGCGTGGTCGAGCTGACGGTAGCGTTGCACGCGGTGTTCGACACGCCGCGCGACCGGCTGATCTGGGATGTCGGCCACCAGACCTACCCGCACAAGATCCTGACCGAGCGTCGCGACCGCATCCGCACGCTGCGCCAGCCGGGCGGCCTGTCCGGCTTCACCCGCCGCTCGGAGAGCGAATACGACCCGTTCGGCGCGGCGCACTCCTCGACCTCGATCTCGGCCGGCCTCGGGATGGCGACGGCGCACGACCTGCTGGCCGGGGAAGATCCTTCGATGAGGGACCGGCACGTGATCGCGGTGATCGGCGATGGCGCCATCTCCGCCGGCATGGCCTACGAGGCGATGAACAATGCCGGTTCGTCGGGCGCCCGCCTGATCGTGGTGCTGAACGACAACGAGATGTCTATCGCGCCGCCGGTCGGCGCGATGAGCAACTACCTGTCGCGGCTGATGTCGTCGCGCTCGTTCCTGAACCTGCGCGACTTCGCCGGCCGGGTCGCGAAGCGCCTGCCGCATCCGATCGAGCGCACCGCCAAGCGCGCCGACGAGTTCGCCCGCGGCATCTTGACCGGCGGCACGCTGTTCGAGGAGCTGGGCTTCTACTATGTCGGCCCGGTGGACGGCCACAACATGGACCACCTGCTGCCGATCCTGCGCAACCTGCGCGAGGCGGACGAGCAGGGTCCGGTGCTGCTGCACGTCATCACCCAGAAGGGCCGCGGCTACGCGCCAGCCGAAGCCTCGGGCGACAAGTTCCACGCCGTCTCCAAGTTCAACGTCATCACCGGCGAGCAGACCAAGGCGCCGCCGGGACCGCCGACCTACACCTCGGTGTTCGCGCAGGGCCTGCTGGCCGCCGCCGAGGCCGATCCGAAGATCGTGGCGATCACCGCCGCCATGCCGTCCGGCACCGGACTTGAAAAGTTCGCCAAGCGGTTCCCGGACCGCTTCTTCGATGTCGGCATCGCCGAGCAGCATGCGGTGACGTTCGCCGCCGGCATGGCCACCGAGGGCCTCCGGCCGTTCTGCGCGATCTACTCCACCTTCCTGCAGCGCGCCTACGACCAGGTCGTGCACGACGTGGTGCTGCAGAACCTGCCGGTGCGCTTCGCCATCGACCGCGCCGGGCTGGTGGGCGCCGACGGCGCCACCCATGCCGGCTCGTTCGACCTGAACTATCTCGGCTGCCTGCCCAACATGACCATCATGGCGCCGTCCGACGAGCTCGAGCTGCTGCACATGACGGCAACCTCCGCCGCCTTTGACGCCGGGCCGATCGCGCTGCGCTATCCGCGCGGCAACGGCAGCGGGCTGGCGCTGCCCGCGCATGGCGAGATCATCGAGATCGGGCGCGGCCGGGTGCTGCGCGAGGCCGGCCGACAGAGCGGTCGCGAGAAGGGCGGCATTGCGCTGCTCAGCCTCGGCACCCGCCTCGACGACGTGCTGCGCGCCGCCGACGAGCTGGCGGCCCGTGGGCTGCCCCCGACCGTGGTGGATGCCCGTTTCATGAAGCCGCTCGACACCGCGCTGATCGAGCAGCTTGCCCGCAACCACGCGGTGCTGATCACCGTGGAGGAAGGGGCTGCCGGCGGGTTCGGCTCGGCCGTCATGCACCATCTCGCGCATGCCGGGCTGCTCGACAATGTGCGGTTCCGGCCGATGACGCTGCCGGATATCCTGATCGACCACAACACGCCGGCGGCCCAAATTGCCCAGGCTGGCCTGTCGCCGCGCCATGTCGTGCAGATGGCGCTGCGCGCGCTCGGCGTATCGGACGCACTCGCCGAGGGCTTGTCGGTCGGACGCTCCGGCCCGACATCCTGATGTCGATGCGGTCCGTTCCTCCTTCCGGTGCGCTCCTCGCGGGTGCACTGGGTCTGCTGCTGTCCTGCGTGGCACCCGCGCACGCGGCGGCGGAGGGCGATGCCGGCGCCGCCGCGCCGATCACCCGGCTCTATGCGGCACTCGGGCAAACCGGACAGCATGCGTCCGAGCCGTTCGCGCAGCGGTCGCAGGAACTCGCTCCCTCCGTCGACCAGGCACTCAGCATCCCGACCATCCTGCAGAGCTCGGTCGGGCTGCGCTATCGCGCGCTGCCGCCCGATCAGAAGCAGCAGCTCCTGCAGGCGTTCCGGGACTTTACCGTCGCGCGCTATGTCTCGAATTTCAGCGGCAACGACGACACTCTCAAGGTCCTTCCGGGCAGCCGCCCATCGCCATACGGCTCGGACCGGATCGTGCAGACGCAGATCGCAAGCGCGGGAGGCGC
Source organism: uncultured Acetobacteraceae bacterium (assembly GCA_964247695.1). Classification (GTDB taxonomy): domain Bacteria; phylum Pseudomonadota; class Alphaproteobacteria; order Acetobacterales; family Acetobacteraceae; genus Lichenicoccus. The sequence goes on along the minus strand of CAXTVI010000014.1, from coordinate 37,560 downwards.
TCCGACCGAGGTGGACTACGTCATGCGGCAGTTCCCGCAGGGCTGGCAGGCAGTCGATGTGCTGCTTGACGGGCATATCAGTCAGGTCGCGGTGCAACGTTCCGATTTCGGTTCGACCTTGTCGTCCGGGAATGCTACGCCTCTGATCGAAAGCCTCAAAAAGAAGACTCAGAGCTTCTCCGGTACCTGACGTGTTGCACCCGACTTCGAACCGGTCTCCGATCGCCGCATGACCTGCCTCCGTCGCACCCGCCGATGACCGTGCTGGCACATCCGATTGCGATGCTTGCCGCTGGGGCCGGTGGCGTGGCCATGCTTGGTTGCGTGCAGGCCGTCGCCGGCACCTGGATGGTCGACCGGTTCGACCGGCGCGCACGGCGTGCGAGCCGCGCGGCCTTGGCTGCGGCGGCCGCAGGGCTACCTGCGGTCACGGTGCTCAAGCCGCTGCATGGCGACGAGCCGATGCTCGAACGTGCGCTGGTCCAGTTCATCGAGCAGGACTACCCGCACCTGCAGATCGTCTTCGGGGTGCAGGATCCCGCCGATCCGGCGATCGCCGTGGTGCAGCGCCTGCGCCAGCGCTACCCGGCGCACGACCTGTCGCTGGTGGTGGATCCCACGCCGCACGGCCCCAACCGCAAGATCGGCAACCTGATCAACATGCTGCCGCATGCTGAGCATGACCTGCTGGTGATCTCGGACTCCGATATCCATGTGGCTCCCGACTACCTGCGGCAGGTGGTCGCGACACTCCTGCAGCCGGGTGTCGGGCTGGTGACGACGCTGTATCGTGGCGTGGCCGCCTCGCCGAACCTGATGCAGCGGCTGGCGGCGGCCCAGATCAACCACAACTTCATGCCCGGCGTGCTGCTGTCGCGCCTGCTCGGCCGGCAGGACTGCCTGGGCTCGACCATGGCCCTGCGGCGGCCGACGCTGGAGGCGATCGGCGGCCTGCCGATGCTGTCCGACCATGTCGCCGATGACAGCGTGCTGGGACGGCTGGTGCGCGCGCAGGGCCTGCGCATCGAGATCGCGCCCTCGCTGACCGCCACCACCACCGCCGAGACCAGTGCCGCCGAGTTGTTCGCGCACGAGTTGCGCTGGGGCCGGACCGTCCGCATGGTCGAGCCGGTTGGCTACGGCCTGTCCGCAGTGCAGTTCCCGCTGTTCTGGGCGGCGCTGGCTCCCCTGCTGGCACCGCACGTCGCCTGGACCTGGTCGTTGTTCGCGGCTGTCTGGATCCTGCGCGGGCTGGCAGCCGGCCGGATCGACAGGCTGGCCGGAGCGCCACGGGCAATGCCATTCCTGCTGCTGCCGTTCCGCGACTGGCTGTCCGCCGTAGTGATGGCGGCCAGCTTCACCGGCCGGCGTGTTGCCTGGCGCGGCCAGACACTCCATGTGTCGGCCTGGAACAAGCAGGGTGGCGGCCGCGCACCATCCGCGCTTGCTCCCCACCCTGCCCTTGCCACGCAGCCTGCCCTTCCCATGATGGCCGCGCCGCGTCCGCTGGCGCCGCATCCGGTTCTCGCCCACGCGCACCAGTCTCTCGCCCGCCAGACCCTCGCCCGCCAGACCCTCGCCCAAGGTGACTGACCTATCATGATGAACACCCTGTTCCTGCAGCCACCCTCCTTCGACGGCTTCGATGGCGGCGCGGGCTCGCGCTACCAGGCCAAGCGCGAGATCAAGTCGTTCTGGTATCCGACCTGGCTGGCGCAGCCCGCCGCCCTGATCCCGGGCAGCCGCCTAATCGACGCGCCGCCCGCCCGCCTCGGCATGGAGCCGGTACTGGCGGACGCCATTACCCGCGACCTGGTGATCCTGCACACCTCGACGCCATCGTTCGCCTCCGACGTGAAGGTGGCGCAGGCGCTCAAGGATGCGAAGCCGTCGCTGAAGATCGGAATGGTCGGCGCCAAGGTCGCCGTGCAGCCGGAGGAGAGCCTGCTCAAGGGCGCGCCGGTAGATTTCGTGGCGCGCAACGAGTTCGACTTCACGCTGAAGGAAGTCGCAGAGGGTCGCGACTTCAAGGATATCGACGGCATCTCGTACCGCGACGGTAACGGCGGCATCGTGCACAACCGCGAACGCGCCATGATCGAGAACATGGACACGCTGCCGTTCGTGACCGACGTCTATAAGCGCGACCTGCGCATCGAGGACTACTTCATCGGGTACCTGATGCACCCGTACATCTCGATCTACACCGGCCGCGGCTGCAAGTCGCACTGCACCTTCTGCCTGTGGCCGCAGACCGTCGGCGGGCACCGCTACCGTACCCGCAGCCCCGAGCATGTCGCCGAGGAGATCCGGCAGGCGAAGCGCAATTTCCCGCAGGTCCGGGAGTTCTTCTTCGATGACGACACCTTTACCGACGACCTGCCGCGCGCCGAGGCGATTGCCCGCGAGCTCGGCAAGATGGGTGTGGTGTGGTCGTGCAACGCCAAGGCTAACGTGCCGCGCAAGACGCTGCAGGTGCTGAAGGAGAACGGCTTGCGTCTGCTCCTCGTCGGCTACGAAAGCGGCAACCAGCAGATCCTGTACAACATCAAGAAGGGCATGCGGATCGACGTCGCGCGCGAGTTCACCAAGAACTGCCACGAGCTCGGCATCAAGATCCACGGCACCTTTATCCTGGGCCTTCCCGGCGAGACCAGGGAGACCATCCAGGAGACGATCCGGTTCGCCACCGAGATCAACCCGCACACCATGCAGGTCAGCCTGGCCGCACCGTATCCAGGCACCTTCCTGCACAAGCAGGCGACCGAGAACGGCTGGCTCGACGAGAAGAATGCCGAACTGATCGACGAGCACGGCATCCAGATCGCGCCGCTGACCTACCCGCATCTCTCGCACACCGAGATCTTCGACAGCGTCGAGGTCTTCTACCGGAAGTTCTATTTCCGGGCGCCGAAGATCGCCTCGATCGTCGGCGAGATGGTGCGCAGCCCGCAGATGATGCGCCGGCGCCTGCGCGAGGGCGTCGAGTTCTTCCAGTTCCTCAAGGAGCGTCACGCGGCCTGAGTGCCCCTGCTTCCTGGCGCATGACGCTACGGCGGGTCATCGTCTCGGCCGATGATTTCGGCCTGAGCGAGGAGGTCAACGAAGGCGTCGAGCGCGCCCACCGCGAGGGCGTGCTCACGACCGCAAGCCTGATGGTCACCGGCCCGGCCGCCGCCGACGCCGTGGCGCGCGCGCGCCGGATGCCCGGCCTGCGGGTCGGGCTGCACCTGGTGGTGATCGAGGGTCATGGCGCATCGCCGCCGGATCGGATCCCCCTGCTGGTGCGCGGCGACCGAGCCTTCGGGCAGGACCAGCTCGCGCTGGGCATCCGCTATTTCTTCCGGCCTTCGGCGCGGCGCCAACTGGCCGTCGAGATCGCAGCGCAGTTCGCGGCCTTCGCCGCCACCGGCCTGCGGCTGGACCACGCCAACGCCCACAAGCACATGCACCTGCATCCCACGGTCGGGGCGCTGCTGATCGCCGAGGGCGTCCGGCACAGCCTGCCCGCGATCCGCATTCCCTTCGAGCCGGCCGGACCGATCCGGCTGGCCGACGCCACCCGCGACACGCTGGCCGCCGTCCTGCTGCGCCGATGGACGCGGCTGCTGCGCCTGCAGGCCCGGCGGGCCGGCCTGCGCACCAACGACCAGTGCTTCGGAATCGCCTGGAGCGGCCGGATGACACGCGAGCGTGTCGTCTCGCTGATCCCGCGCCTGCCGCCCGGCCTGAGCGAGATCTATTTTCATCCGGCATCCGGGCGCAGCGCGCAGATGGTCCAGTTGATGCCGGGTTATGCGCACGAGGCGGAGCTGGCGACGCTGTGCGCGCCCCACCTGCCGGCGGCGCTGGAGCGCGCCGGCATCAAGTGCACCACCTGGGGCGGCGGCTGACCTCAGGATGCCTTGGCGAAGGCCGCCTTTCCCGCCGCATCTAAGCGCTCGAACTCGTCGTCGGTGAGCGTGATGCCGGCCCCGGCCACGTTCTCCTCGAGATGCGCCACCTTGGATGTGCCGGGGATCGGCAGCATGACCGGGCTGCGCCTGAGCACCCAGGCCAGGGCGATCTGGCTGGGTGCCACGCCGTGCGCATGGGCGATCTCGTCCAGCACCGAGCCAGGCCTGGCGAGGTCGCCGGCGGCCAGCGGATACCACGGTATGAAGCCGATGCCGCTCTCGGTGCAGTAGTCGAGCACCGCCTCGCTGGTGCGGTCCACCAGGTTGTAGCGGTTCTGCACGGTTGCCACAGGGAACACCTTGCGGGCCGCCTCGATGTCCTCGACGCCGACCTCGCTCAGACCGGCAAGGCGGATGATGCCGTCATCGAGCAGCGATTTGATCGCGGCGAACTGCTCGTCGCGCGGCACCTTGCTGTCGATGCGGTGCAACTGCCACAAATCGATGCGCTCGACCTTCAGGTTGCGCAGGCTCTTGAAGGCCTGCTGGCGCAGGTACTCGGGCCGCCCGACCGGAACCCAGACATTCGGCCCGGTCCGGGTCAGGCCGCCCTTGGTGGCGATCACCAGCCCGTCCGCGTAGGGATGCAGCGCCTCGGCGATCAGCCACTCGGAAACGTCCGGTCCGTAGCTGTCCGCAGTGTCGATGAAGGTCACGCCGAGCTCGGGCAGCCGACGCAGCGTGCGCAGCGCCTCGGGCCGGTCCGCCGGCTCGCCCCAGATGCCGCTGCCGGTGATGCGCATCGCGCCGAACCCGAGGCGGTTGACGGGCAGGTCGCCGCCGATGCTGAAGGAGCCTGAAACGCTCGCGTCCAGAGTTGCCATGTCGATGATCCTTGCAGGGGAACCCCACAGATGGGACTGCGGCGCCATGGCTTGCAGGTGCCTGTTGTATCAGGCCTCCACCGGATTGCCGGCGAGATGGCCGATGCGGGGCAGCAGCAGGCGCAGCAGCGGGCCGGTCATCATCGTGGTCACCACGGCCATCATCACCAGCATGGTGAACATCTTCGGCGGCAGCACGCCGAGGTCGCGGCCGACATCGAGCACGATCAGCTCCATCAGGCCGCGGGTGTTCATCAACGTGCCGAGGATGGCGGCGCGCGGCGCATCGAAGCCGGCGAGCCGTCCGGCCAGGTAGCCGGCGCACAGCTTGCCGCCGACCGCGGTCGCCAGCACCAGCGCCAGCCAGCCCAGGTCGGCGCGACCGAGCCCGAGCAGGTTCGTGTGCAGGCCGGTATAGGTGAAGAACACCGGCAGGAAGAACACCAGCACGAAGCGCCCGACCTGGCGTTGCCAGGCGGCGACGAAGGCCGCGTCGCGGTGGAACAGCAGGCCCGCCGCAAAGCCTCCGAAGATCGAGAAGATGCCGATCCGCCACGTGCAGAGGGCGAGCGCGAACATCAGGCAGAGCACGATCGCCAGCAGGTCGGGCGGGACCTGCCCGTCCGCCTCCAGCGGAAACCTCGCCAGCAGCCGCCGCGACAGCGGCTGCAGCACCCGGCGCCACACCAGGGCGAGGAGGCCGAGGGTGAGGAGGCGGGCCAGCATGGCGACCGGCGACAGGCCGTCGGCGGCATAGGTCGCAACAGCGCCGAGCAGCAGCCAGCCCAGCACGTCGTTCAGCGCCGCCGACGAGATCGCGACCAGCCCGACCGCCTCGCGGTCCAGCCGGAACTCCACCAGGATGCGGCCCAGGATCGGCACTGCGGTGATCGCCAGCGCCACGCCGCAGAACAGGCTGTAGGGCCCCGTCGGCAGGCCGGGCGCCAGCGCCGCCGCGGAGGCGCTGCCGAGCCACACCCCGAGAGCGAACGGCAGGCCGACCGAGAGCAAGGCGGTGGATACGACCAGGGAGCGGTCGCGGCCGGCGCCGAGGCGCGAGAACTCGAAGCCGCTGCCGATCTGGAACATCAGCAGGATCAGCCCAACCTGGCTGATCATGTTGATCGGCGCGGCGGCGAAGGGCGCGAACAGCGCGGCCGAGAGGTTGGGACAGAACCACCCGAACAGCGAGGGGCCGAGCAACAGGCCGGCAACGATCTCGCCGATCACGCCGGGCTGGCCAAGGCGCCGTGCTGCCCGGTTGCAGAGACGCGCCACGCCGATCATCACGATCAGCTGCAGAAGGACCGAAACCAGCAGTGCCTCGGACGACCCCATCTAGGGTTCCCGTGCCCGTTCGAGGCAGCCGGGCGAGCGAGCCCTCAGAGGCTTTCGCGCACCCAGTCCTTGAGCTGGCTCTTTGGCAGGGCGCCGACCTTTGTGGCGGCCGGCTTGCCGTCCTTGAACAGGATCAGGGTGGGGATGCCGCGCACCGCATAGGCGTTCGGCGTCATCGGGTTCTCGTCGATATTGACCTTGGCCACAGTCACCCGGCCCTTGAACTCGGCGCCGATCTCCTCGAGGGCGGGCGCGATCATCTTGCACGGGCCGCACCACTCAGCCCAGAAATCGACCAGCACGGCGCCCTCGGCCTTCAGCACGTCGGTCTCGAAGCTGTCGTCGGTCACGGCGACTGTGTTCTCGCTCATCGGATGCACTCCTGTTCGCCGTTCGACGGCTGCTTTTGGTTTCAGGCAGATGGGCCGGTTGCACAAGTCGATCAAGCCGCGGCCCCTGCGCGGCTCACCCCCGGTCCATACATGTCGAGCAGCATCTGCGGCAGCACCATAACCGCCGGCCCCTCGGTCCAGACCAGCAGGCAACGGATGTCCCGGCCGGGATACAGCGCGCGCAGCAGGGCTCGGTAGGCGGCCATCTGGCGCAGGTAGAGCAGCGGCACCTGCCCGGGCTCCTCCGGCGGCGCATGTCCGGTCTTGAAGTCGCAGACGGTGACCCGGGTCGCCTCCACACATAACCGGTCGACCTGCCCGGCCACCACGACGCCTTCCACCAAGCCGGCGAGCGGCTGTTCGGCGCGGCCGGCGGGACCGAACAGTGCCGCGAGATCCGGCGAGGCGATCACCGCGAGGGCCTGCCGCACCAGCGCCTGCGCCTCGGCCGGGTCCAGGCCGTGCGACCGCCGCGAAGCGAAGGCCGCCGCCGCCGCTGGCCGGTCCGCCGGCGGCAGCCCCGGCAGGTGCTGCAGCAGCACATGCATCAGCCGCCCGCGCTGCAGGGCCGTGTCGCGGGCGCTTGGCCCGGAGGTGGCGCCGGACCGCGGGCGCGCCAGCGGCGAGCGCAGCGCGGGACGCGGGCCGTATCCGACATCGTCCGGCCGGCTCGGCGCCAGCGGGTTGGGGATGGCCGGCTCCGGCGGCGGCGGCGTCGCATGCCAATGCGGCGCCCGGCCCAGCCAGTGCGGCATGCCCTGGGGCGCGGGCGCCGGGCGCCCGGATGGGAGCGCGCCGGCCGGCGCCGTGCTCTCGATGAGCAGGGTGTCGCCCGGCCAGCCGCCCGCGAACGGCGCCGGCACCGCGCCCGCCCGCTCGAAGCCGCGCCGGCAAAGCTCGTACCAGCAATCCTCCGGTGGCGCCGACCTGCCCTGCCAGCCGCACACCACCAGGCGGTCGCTGGCCCGGGTGAGCGCCACGTAGAGCAGGCGGTTCTGCTCCTCGATGGCGGCGGCGCGCAGCACCTCGCTCAGCGCCCGCGTCGGCAGGCAGGCCAGTTCCGCGCGCGGCACCCAGAACGGCAGCTCGATCCTGGTCAGCGGATCTTGTGTCCAGAGCAGGCTGTCGTCGCTGGGCGGCCTGGAGAGCGTGTCGGGCAGCACCACGAGCCGCGCCTGCAGCCCCTTGGCGCCATGCACGGTCATCACCCGCACCGCGTCGCCGGCGCTGTCCGGTTCGCGCTTGATGGTCTCCTCGGAGGTGCGGATCCAGTGCAGGAACCCCTGCAGCGAGGCGGCATGCGACGCCTCGTAGCGCAGTGCCGCCGCCAGCAATTCGTCCACCGGCTCCGAGGCTTCCGGGCCCAGCCTGGCCAGCAGGCGTGCACGGCCGCCGCCGGCACCCAGCGCCTCGCCCAGCAGCGCATAGGGCGAGGCGTAGTCCACGCGCCCGAACAGCCGGTCCAACACGGTCCAGGCCTGCGACCAGTCCGGCCGCGCCGCATGCCTGTCGCGCAGGCTGTCCCACAGGCTCAGCCTGCCGCGCGTGGTCGCGAGCTCCATCATGGCGTCGTCGGTGAGGCCGCCGAGCGGACCGGTCAGCACCGCCGCCACGGTCAGGTCGTCCTGCGGCAGCAGCAGCGCGTCGCACAGCGCCAGCAGGTCCTGCACGGCTACCTGGTCCACCAAGCCGGTGCGCACCAGCGTCGCGACCGGCACGTCCTCGGTCTTGAGGGCCCGGATCAGGGAGCGCACGAAGGCGCTGCGCCGGGGCACCAGCACCAGCACGTCGCCTGCCTTCAGCGGTGCGGCCCCCGGCATCATCGGGCGGCCGATCTCGCCGGCGATCCAGTGCGCGAGGCTCTCGGCGAGGCGCTGCGGGGCGGAGCGCTGGCCGGCATTGCGTGCCGGCGCCTCCCATGCCCCGGGGCCCTGCTCCGCCTCCTCCACCGGCGCCAGTGGCCACAACTCGACCCGGCCCGGCTCGCCGACCCGAGAGGCGCGATGCTGCAGCAGCGCACCCTGCCCAGGCTCCGCTACCCCCCGGGCAGCCGCGGGATCGGCGAACACCGCGTCCACCAGGCGCAGCACCGGCTCCACGGAGCGGAACGAGACCGTCAGCGCCGGCTCGCGCCAGGTCTCGCCGCCACCCTGGACCCGGCTGCGGAAACGCTCGCGCCAGCCATGGAACTGGCCGGGATCGGCGCCCTGGAACGAGTAGATCGACTGCTTGTAGTCACCGACCGCGAAGATCGTGCGCGGCAACGGCCGCTCGTCACCGCCGCCTGGGCCGCCGCCGGGACCGGCGTAGGGCGTGGCGCCGAGGCCCGCGAAGAACTCGCCGGTCAGCGACCAGGCGATCTGCCACTGCAGCGGCGACGTGTCCTGCACCTCGTCGAGCAGCAGGTGGTCGATGCCGCCATCGAGCTTGTACAGCACCCAGGCGACCCCGGGATCGTCGAGCAGAGCCAGGGTGCGGGCGATCAGGTCGTCATAATCGAGCATGCCGCTCTCGGTCTTGCCAGAGGCGTGCCGCGCCAGGATCGGCAGGGCGACCGCGAGCAGCGCGGCACTCAGCTCCGCCATGCGCAGCGCCCGGACCGCATCCTCCACCGCCAGCACGCGCTCGGCCTCCGCGGCCAGCGCGTCGGCGATCTCGGGGCGCTCCTTCGTCACCTTGCCGGCGAAGATGCCGCCGGGCTTGCGCGCGCGGCCATTGCCCGTCAGCAGGAATTCGCGCCACTGCGCCCAGGACTCAGCGCGGGCGGCGGCGTCCTGGGAAAGCCAGTCGAGCCAGGCCAGCACCCTCTGACGCGCGCCATCCCCGCCATGCTGCCGCACCAGGCCCAGCATCGCCCGCAGGTGCGGCTCGCCCGGCCAGGCCACCGCCTGCGCGAGCACCTCGCTCTCGTCGCGCTGGGCGACGCCGGTGGCGCGACGCAGCGCCTCGCGCAGCGCCTCCGAGGACAGGCCGGCGAGATCGGGCAATCCGCCATCGCCGGGTGCCCGCGAGGCCGCCTGCAGCCTGCCGACCAGCGTCGCGAACTCCGCTGCGCCGACCTGCCCGGCCAGCAGTCCGAGCGACGGATCAGGACCAAGGCGCGCGGCGAGCACCGCCTCCACCGCCTCATTCAGCGCCGCCCGCGCGTCGGTGTCCTCGGCCAGCCGGAAGTGCGGACTGATCGCCGCCTCGAGCGGGAAGCGCCGCAGCAGCGACTGGCAGAAGGCATGGATGGTGCCGATCCGCATGCCGCCGGGCAGATCGAGCACACGCGCGAACAAGGCCCGGGCCGCGGCCCGGGTCGCGGGGACAGGCGGCACGTCGAGGGCGCCGAGTTCGCCATCGAGCCCCGTGTCGTCCAGCGTCACCCAGCGCCCCAGCCGCTGCTGCAGACGGATCGACATCTCGGCGGCGGCTGCCTTGGTGAAGGTCAGGCACTGGATGCGGGCCGGGTTGGTGCCCGCGACCAGCGCCGCCCCAGGCTCCGCTTCACGCGCCGGCCGTGGCAGCATCAGCCGCAGCAGCCGGTCGATCAGCAGCTTGGTCTTGCCGCTTCCGGCGGAGGCGGAGACGAACACCGAGACCTGCGGGTCCGACGCCAGGATCTGCTGCCGGTTCGCCTCCGCGACCGGCGAAAGCCCGGTCACTCCCCGTCCTCCCGGGCCGCACTCCACTCGGCGACGCGCGCGAGCAGGGCATAATCGGTGTAGCGGGGTGCCGAGCCGGGGCGCGGCTGCGACAGGTAGGGCTGCGACGGATCGTCATAGGCGCCGACCAGTCCTCGCAGCGCCTCCCAGCACCGGTCCACCAGCTCCCGCAAAGCCTCCGGCTCCTTGACCGGGCGCATCTCGCGGCCGGGCTCGTGGCCGCCGGACAACCGCCAGTAGGCAAGCTCGCTGGTCTCGCCGGCGAGGTCGGGGCCGAAGCCGCCGGCCCGCGCCATCGCCGCCTCCAGCACCAGTTGCGACGACCACCCTTCGGTCACCGCGACGCCGGTGGGCAGCGTGCCGGTCTTGTAGTCGAGCAGGCACAGGCTGCCATCCGGATTGACCTCGATGCGGTCGGCGCGTCCGCGCAGCTCGAAGTCCCCGCCCGGCAGGGCATGCAGCTCGACCCGGCCGTCGCACTCGGTTGCGATCCGCACCGGCGCCTGATGGGTGCGTCGCTCGCTCTCGGTGTCCGCCACCCAGCCCGCGATCCGCAGCAGGCGCGGCCGCCACCAGGCCGCCAGCGCCGGGCGCAGGGCCGCCGCATCGAGCGCCTGCAGGAAGGCCTGCCGCAGGTGCGACGCCGCATCCGGCGGCCAGGCGGCGCCATGCTCAAGCAGGAAAGATGACAGCGCCTCGTGCACGATGGTGCCGTAGTCGGCCGCATCGGCGGCCTCCTCGAGCGGCCGCAGCGCAGCCAGCTTCAGCACGTGGCGGGCATGGATCGCATACGGGTCGCGCATCCAGGTCTCGATCTCGGTGACGCTGAGGCGGCGTGGGCGCAGCGAAACCGGCGGGCATGGCCTGGGCGGCGCCACCGGACGCGGCGCACCGTCCGGCTGGTCGATGCGACGCAGCCACGACAGCGCGGGATGCTGCGGGAGCACCCGGTTCATGGAAAGACCTGGTCCCCTGCCCTGCAGCCAGGCCTCCAGCCGCACCAGCCAGCGCGCCGGCACCGCGGGCGCACCGTCCCGGCGGCCAGGGCGCGACAGCACGATCTCGCTAGCGCAGCATGCCGCCGACAGGAAATCATGCGCGGTCTCGCCGATCCGCGCCTCCGGCGACGGCAGCCCGGCCTGCAGGCGCATCGGCCGGCTCATCCATGGCCCCGGATCGGCCGATGGCGGCCACACGCCCTCGACCAGGCCTCCGAGCACCGCCAGCTCGACCGCTTGCAGCCGGGCCTCCAGCAGGCCCCAGATGAACAGCCTCGGATGCTCGGCGCCGGCGTCGCGTCCGCGCAGCGCGCGCCTGCTGCGCACCGCGGCACCGGCCAGGGCGGCGTCCAGCAGCCCGGCGAGCACGCGCGCACCTTGCGGCGGCAGCAGCCCGGCATGCTGCGCCAGCGCCGCGAGCTGCTCGGCCAGGACATTTCCCTCCTCGAGCGACCACAGAACCTCGGCGCCGGACAGCGCGTCGGTCTGCGCCATCGCCTCCGCCGCCCGCATCAGGCCGTCGAGCAGGTCGGGCACCGGCACCAAGCCGCCCCGGCTGCCCACGCTGCTCACGCCGCAGAGCCGCAGCAGCGGCGCGAGCCGTTGCTCCAGATCATCGAGGAAGCCGTGCAGCGCCCGGGGTTCCTGCACCCTGGCGCGCCTGTTGCCCTCGGCCTTGCGCAGCGCGGTGCGCAGTCCGTCGAAGCCGCGCGCCGGAGCCGGTCCGCGCAGGCAGGCCAGCTCGAGCAGGCGCGCCAGCCTGCGGCATTCCCCCACTGTCCGGCCGGCGGCGGCGAGCGGATGCTTGAGCAGGGCCAGCAGCGCCACGGGGGGCAGCCCGTCGCAGCAGGCCTCGGCCAGCAGCCGCAGGAAGATCGCGGGCGGCGTCGCCAGCAGCGGCTCGCCGGCGCTGTCATCCACCAGCACGCCGAACCGGGTCAGCTCGACCACCACCCGGGCGGCGAGGCCACGGTCCGGGGTGATCAGCGCCGCGCGCCGCCCGGGCGTCTGCAGCGCATCGCGCAGCACGAGGGCGATGGCGGCGGCCTCTTCCTGCTGGTCCGCCGCATCGAGCCGGCTCATGCCGGCAAGTTCCGGCGTACTCGTGTCGGAGAGCCAACGCCCCAGCGCCTGTTCCGGCAGCAGCACCTCCTGCAGTACCCCGGTGCGGCCGATTGGGACGCCGGAGGCGGCCGCGGTGCGCAGTTCGGCCACCGCCTCCCGCGCGACGCCGACCCTCGCCAGCAGGTGCCGCAGCCCGGACTGCGCATGGCTGTCGGGCAGGCTCGCGAACTCTTCCTCCGACAGCGACCGGTCGAGGCCGGGCAGCACCAGGCATCCGGCAGGCAGCCGTGCCACCATCGCGAGCAGGTCGCCGAGCGCCGGGCTCGCGACCGTGAAGCCGGCAGCCCAGACCGGCTCGTCCGCAGGCCCCGCCGGCGGGGTGGCCATCCAGGCCACAGCCTGCGCCCGCAGCAACGCCGCCTGCCGCGCGACCGGGTTCATCAGGCCCTGCTCCTCGAGCCAGAGCGGCCACGCCTCGGTGACGATGCCAAGAAAATCCAGTGTCTTCTGCCAGTGCTCGGCATGGCTCTCGGCAAGCTGCGGCAGCCGCGCGCCGAGGTCGGTCTCGGCCCGCTCGGCCTCGTCCATCAGCTCGCCCAGCGACTGCGCCAGCAGCCAGGCCTGGTCGGCGGTGGGAGCCACCCCGAAATGGTCACCGGCCGCGAGGATCATCCGCGCCAGCACCGCGAGGCGCTGCATCGGCTCGACGGCCGGCGGCAGGTCGAGCGCGCCGGCCAGCGCCAGCGGCGCCTCGTCGATGCCGCCGGCGGCCAGGATGCGCGGCAGCAGCAGCACGCGACCTCCGGCAAGACGCAGGAATGCCTCGGTCAGCGCCCGCGCCGCACGCCGTGTCGGCAGCAGGATCATGCCGCGCCCGACCGCCTCCGCATCGCCGCCGGCCTGCTCGAACCAGGCGGCCGCCAGGGCATCGAGGAAGGGCAGATGGCCGGGGATCGAGACCACGTTCGTCATGCAGGGCGTCCGGTCAGGATGACTCACGTATTCGGCGGCCCGAAATTCGGGTCGCGCAGCGCGCGCTCGGTGGCCACGATGTCGGCCGGGCGCGAGAGATGGAACCAGGGTCCGTCATGCACCACCGCTCGGAGGCGCCCGGCGCGCATCGCCTGGTCCCAGAGCAGGTTCATGCTGAAGCTGCCATGTCCTATGCCCGCGAACAGCCTCGGCGAGACGATCTGCACGCCCGCGAACACATACGGGACGATCTCGTTCTCCTCGCGGCGGCGCACCAGTCCGTCGGCATCGATCGCAAAATCGCCGGCGCCGACCTCGCCGACCGCCCAGGCGATCCGGCTGACCAGCAGCATGACGTCGTAGCGCGCCGGGTTGAACGCCTCCGCCAGCCGGCTCAGCGCCGGTCTCGGACCGTCGAGCCAGAAGCTGTCGCCATTGACCACGAAGAACGGCTGGGTGCGTCCGAGCAGCCCGTCGGCGAGGGCCGCCAGCACGCCGCCGCCGGTGTCGAGCAGCTCCGGCTCGCGCAGCAGCGTCGTGTGCGGGCGCCCGGTCCGGCGCGCCGCGCGGGCCAGCAGGTGCTGCTCGATCTCGTCCGATCGGAAGTGCGCGTTCACCGCCACTTCCTCGACGCCGGCGGCATCGAGCCGGTCGAGGGCGTGGTCGAGCAGCGGCTGGCCGGCGACCACCAGCAGCGGTTTCGGGGTCTGCTCGGTGAGCGGGTGCATGCGTCGACCGAACCCCGCGGACAGCAGCACGGCATGGGTCGGGCGGATCTGGGCGCGCGGCCCGAACAGGTCCTTCATGCGGGCGTCCGATCCCAGCGTCCGGGCCAGCCGGTCACCGTGGCCTGACGGCGGCCCTCGTCGCCGGCAACAGGCGCGAGCTGCACGGCGAGCGCGTCGTCCGGCCGGAGCCACCGCAGGCGGTCGGGCCACTCGACCAGCACCACGCCGTCGCGCGCCTCGTCCCAGCCGAGTTCCGGCAGGCCGGCCGGACCGTCGAGCCGCCAGAGGTCGAAGTGCGACACCGTTCCGGCCGGCGTATCGTAGGCCTGGACCAGGGTGTAGCTCGGGCTGGGCACTTCCATGGCCGGATCGTTGCAGAGCGCCCGCAGCAGCGCGCGCGCGAGCGTGGTCTTGCCGGCGCCGAGCGGTGCGTCGAGCAGCACGCTGTCGCCCGGCCGCAGCAGGGCCGCGATGCGGCGCCCCAACGCCTCCGTCTCGGCCAGCGTCGCAAGCGTTGTTTGCCACGGGCCGGAGTCGCGCTCGCTCATGCCGGCATCTTGCCGTAGCGCCGGCCGCCTCCACAATGTAGTCGCAACAGGCGGAGGGGAGACGGCATGGCTGAGACGGTGCAGGCGTCAACGCTGCGGGCGGACGTGGCCATCATCGGGGCCGGGCCGGCCGGGCTGTTCGCGGCCTTCGAGTGCGGCATGCTCAAGCTCGGCACCGTGCTGATCGACGCGCTCGACGAGACCGGCGGCCAGTGCGCGGCGCTGTATCCGGAGAAGCCGATCTACGACATCCCGGCTCACCCGGCGATCGAGGCCGGCGCGCTGATCGCAGCCCTCGAGCAGCAGATCGCGCCGTTTGCGGTGCCGCGCCTGCTCGGGCGTCGCATCGAGCGGCTGGAGGGCAGCCGTGGCGGCTTCACGCTGGGCACAGACCGCGGCGACACGGTGCAGGCGCGCGCGGTGATCATCGCCGCCGGCGCCGGCGCTTTCGGGCCGAACCGGCCGCCGCTGCCGGGTCTCGCCGCCTTCGAGGCGACCGGCAGCGTGCAATACTATGTGCGCCGCAAGGAGGCCTTCCGCGGCAAGCGGCTGGTGATCGCCGGCGGCGGCGACAGCGCCATCGACTGGGCCTTGGAGCTGCGAGACATCGCGGCACACATCACCCTGATCCATCGTCGCGCGAAGTTCCGCGCGGCCCCCGAGAGCCTCGCGCAGCTCGAGGCCGCCTCCGGGCCCGGCGGTCCGATCGAGCTGGTGGTGCCGTACCAGCTGCACGCGCTGCACGGCGACGGCGGCAGGCTCACGGCGGTCGAGGTGGCCACCCTGGACGGCGACCTACGCCGCATCGAGGCCGACCACCTGCTCGCCTTTTTCGGCCTGTCCACCGATCTCGGCCCGGTTTCGCAATGGGGCCTGCAATCCGCGCTGCACCATATCCACGTCACGCCGAGCACCTGCGAGACCTCGCTGCCCGGCGTGTTCGCGATCGGCGATGTCGCGTCCTACCCCGGCAAGCTGAAGCTGATCCTGCAGGGCTTCAGCGAGGGCGCGATGGCAGCGCACGCGATCCACCCGATCGTGCATCCGCACACCGCACTGCATTTCGAATACTCGACCAGCAAGGGCTTGCCGGGAACCGCGCTCGCAAGCCCCGCCGCCGCGTGAGCCCTGCTCCGGACGACCGAAAGGCGGCTGGCGATGCGGCAGGCCTGCTGACCGTCGACCTCGATGCGCTCGCGGCCAACTACCGGCTGTTGTGCGACCGGGCCGCTCCGGCACGCTGTGCGGGCGTGGTCAAGGCGGACGGCTACGGCCTCGGCGCGGTGCCGGTGGCGCAGCGGCTGCAGCGCGAGGGCTGCCGCGATTTTTTCGTGGCGCAACTGGGCGAAGGCATCGCGCTGCGGCCGCATCTCGCCGCCGACAGCACCCTCTACATCCTGAACGGACCCTTCCCGGATACGGCGGCGCTGTTCGAGCACCACCGGCTGGTCCCGGTGCTGAACAGCCTCGAGCAGATCGCGGACTGGCACGCCCTGTCGATGCGGCTCGGCCGGCGCCTGGATGCCGCGATCCAGACCGATACCGGCATGTCGCGCTACGGCCTGTCCGAGGCCGACCTGCTGCAGCTCGAGGACGAGCCGCGCTGGCTCGACGGCATTCGTCCCACGCTGCTGATGAGCCATCTCGGCTGCGCCGACACGCCGGAGCATGCGATGAACCGCCAGCAGCTCGACCGCTTCCGGGCGCAGCAGGCGCAGCTCCGGAGCGTCATCGGACCTGTCCCGGCCAGCCTCGCCGCCTCGTCCGGCATCATGCTCGGGCGTGATTGGCATCTCGGGTTGGTGCGGCCGGGAGCGGCACTGTATGGCGTCAATCCCGGGCGCGGGCCGAATCCGATGCGAGCCGTGGCGCGCCTGCAGGGGCGCATCGTGCAAACGCGCTGGATCGAGGCTGGCACCAGCGTCGGCTACGGCGCCCGCTACACCGCCGAGCGACGCACTCGGATCGCCACGCTCGCGGTCGGCTACGCGGACGGCTTCCTGCGTGCCGGCGGTGGCCGCGGTGTCGCCACCCTGCCCGACGATCCACGACCGCTGCCGATCGTCGGGCGCATCTCGATGGACTGCCTGGCGTTGGACGTCACAGCACTCGGCGAACGGGCACCGGCGCCCGGCGCCCTGGTCGACCTGATCGGGCCGCACCGCGCGCTCGACGAGGCGGCGGCGGCAGCCGGCACCATCGGCTACGAGATGCTGACCGCGCTCGGCGCCCGTCACCACCGGCACTATGTCGGTCAGCAGGAGCACACCTCTTGAAGATCCCACGGTCTTGAAAATAATCGTGCTCGGCGGCGGCGTGATCGGCGTGACCTCGGCCTGGTATCTGGCGCGGCTCGGCCACGAGGTCGAGCTGATCGACCGCCAGCCGGCTGCCGGCTTGGAGACCAGCTTCGCCAATGCCGGCCAGGTGTCGCCCGGCTACTCGACGCCCTGGGCGGCGCCCGGCCTGCCGCGCAAGGCGCTCGGCTGGATGCTCGGGTCCCACAGCCCGCTGGTGATCCGGCCGCGGCTGGACCCGGCGATGCTCCGCTGGATGTTCCAGCTGTGGCGGAACTGCACGTCCGAGGCCTACGACCGCAACAAGAGCCGGATGCTTCGTATCGCGGAATACAGCCGCGACTGCCTCGGCGACCTGCGCCACGAGACCGGCATCACCTATGACGACCGCCAGCGCGGGCTGGTGCAGCTGTTCCGAACCCAGGCACAGCTCGACCATGCCGCCGAGGACATGCGCATCCTGGCCGACAGCGGGGTGGAGCATGAACTGCTCGACGTCGACGGCATCGTACGCGCGGAGCCGGCCCTCGGCCGGACACGACACCTGCTGAAGGGCGGCCTGCGGCTGCCGGGCGACGAGAGCGGCGACGCGCACCTGTTCACCCAGCGGCTGGCGGCGTTGGCGGCCGAGCAGGGAGTCCGGTTCCGCTACGGCACCAGCATCAAGGCGCTGCGCACCGAGGGCGACCGGATCAGCGCCGTGGACACCGGTGCCGGCCCGGTGACAGGG
This sequence comes from uncultured Acetobacteraceae bacterium, assembly GCA_964247695.1. Classification (GTDB taxonomy): domain Bacteria; phylum Pseudomonadota; class Alphaproteobacteria; order Acetobacterales; family Acetobacteraceae; genus Lichenicoccus. The sequence goes on along the minus strand of CAXTVI010000014.1, from coordinate 20,065 downwards.
GACGCCTACCTGATCGCCACCGGCAGCCATACGCCGGCGCTGCTGAAGCCGCTCGGCATCAGGATCCCGGTCTATCCGGTGAAGGGCTACTCGCTCACCATCCCGCTGACCGACCCTGAACGAGCGCCGGTCTCCACCGTGAACGACGAGACCTACAAGGTGGCGATGACCCGGCTGGGCGACCGCATCCGGGTGGGGGGAACGGCCGAGCTTGCCGGCTACGACACCAGGCTGCGCCCGGAGCGGCGCGAGACGCTGGAGCTGAGCTTCGGCTCGCTGTTCGGCGGCGGCGACCTGTCGCGCGCGACCTTCTGGACCGGGCTGCGGCCGAACACCCCGGATGGCACGCCGATCGTGGGCAGCGCCGGGCGCTGGACCAACCTGTGGCTGAATACCGGCCACGGCACGCTCGGCTGGACCATGGCCTGCGGCTCCGGCCGGCTGATCGCCGACCTGATCAGCGACCACCGCCCGAACATCGAGTACGAGGACCTGTCGATCGCGCGCTACGGATAGCGGGCAGTCGGACGCTTCCGCGCACGGCAATCACGTTTGCCGTCCCCGGCTGCACGAGCCCGCCAGTCCGGGCAACCTTGTGTAACACTGCACCTTGCAGCCCGCGACCACAGGAGCGGACTGCCTTGAATTCCCACACCCTGAACTGGGCGACGGCCATCATCATGCTGGTGGGTGGCCTTGCAATCCTTGCCACCGGAAAACGCCGCACCGCATCGGAAGAATTGCAGACCGTCCTGCACGGAGTCGTGCCTTTGATCGCGGCATTCTCGTACTTCGCGATGGCGACCGGCCAGGGTGCGATCACGCTGCCGGCCACCACCGGACCCGGTCCCACACGGATCTTCTACTTCGCGCGCTACATCGACTGGAGCCTGACGACCCCGCTGCTCCTGGTCACGGTCTGCCTGACCGCGATGCACGGACAAAAGAAGCGCCTCGGCGCCTTTACCGGCATCGTGCTGGCCGACCTGATGATGATCCTGACCGCCCTGTTCTTCGGCGCATCCGAAGTGCTGTGGATCAAGTGGACCTGGTTTCTCATCTCCTGCGTCGCCTTCCTGGGCGTCTACTACGTGCTCTGGGTATCGAACCTGCAATACAACCGCATCGAGCGGGATGACGTGCGGTCGAGCTACCGTCGCCACGCCTCGATCCTGTCGATTCTCTGGCTTCTCTACCCGATCGTCCTGGCGGTGGCGCCGGACGGCCTGAACGTCATCAGCGACAGCCTGAGCGTGCTCGCGATCGCAGTCCTGGATATCCTCTCCAAGGTCGCTTTCGGCTTCCTGACGGTAGCCTCGGACACCAGGACCACCGATCGCGATCTCAGGGAGGAACAGGTGAAGCCGGCTCTGCGTGCGGCCTGAGCCGAGCCCGCCGATGGCATGTGTCGAGACCATGTTCCAGGCGGATGCCGTCCGCTCCGGTGTCGCCCGGACCACGGCGACAGGAAAGACCATCTGGCTGCTCTGGCCTTTGCTCGCACTGGCCGGCTGGATGCAGCCGATGCACGCCGCATACCTTGCCCTGGCCGCGATCATCCTGCTTGGCGTGCCGCACGGGGCACTTGACGGTGAGATCGCCCGTCCCGCGTTGCGGGCACGGTTCGGGGCAGCGTGGTTCGTTGTCTTTTCGGTGCCCTATCTCGGCCTGGCGGCACTCGTGCTGCTGGCCTGGCATGTCGCGCCGAAGCTGACCCTTGCGGCGTTCCTGTGCGGATCAGTCTGGCACTTCGGGTTGGATCAGCCGGGGCACAGGAGCGCTCTTCGCATCGTCGCTCGAGGCGGCATGCCGATCGCCTTGCCGTCGCTGTTTCATCCGAAGGGGACGGCTGCGATCTTTTCCACCGTTGCCCAGGTTCCGATACCTGACCTGCCGCAAATCCTGACCGGCTGCGCCCTGGTCTGGTTCCTGGCTGCTCTCGTCTGGATGGTTCAGGCGGAACCGGCAGGCCGGAACCATCATCTCCTGCAGGCCGCGGCGCCTGCCGTGGCTTTCGTCGTGTTGCCCCCGCTCACTGCCTTCGCGCTGTATTTCGTGTGCATCCATGCTCCGGAGCACATGCGCCACATCGCGTGCGATCCGACGCGGGCGCCACGGGTCACCCGGCGCAACGCCTTCTACCGGGCACTTCCGGTGACGGCGCTGACCATCCTGATCGGCACGGCACTCTTCCCGCTTTACGGCGGGTCCGGGTCCGGCCGGCTTCTGGCGCTAACCATCCAGGGGCTTGCGGCCTTGACGTTGCCACACATGCTGCTGGACACCCTGTCCCCGACCCCGGAAGAGGTATCGGACGAGGTGCCGGACCCGGCACGATCCTCGCCCGGCAAAGCCACCGTCCGCTGCCGTCGCGCCGTCAGGCCTTGCGGCTGCTGCCGATGCGCACCTTGGTCGCGGTCGGACCGGCATCGCCGGCCTCCTCGACATAGTGCACCAGGTCGCCCTCGCGCAGCGCCTCGAAGTCGCCATCGGTCACGCTGTCGCGGTGGAAGTAGATCTGCGAGCCGGTGCTGTTGAGGATGAAGCCGTGGTCCTGCCCCGGCTCCTTCAGCGTCACCTGGCCGGACAGGGCCGACGCACCAGGCGCCGACACGTTCTCCCGCACATGCCCCTTGTAGCCCTCGAGCTGGCGCTCGGCGGCCCGGAAGGCGTCGCGCAGTGACGTATAGACGTCCGGGTTGGCGTAGCGCTCCTTGGTGCGGTGCGGCTCGTGCGAGACAGCCAGTTCGCGCCCAGGCACCGAGAGGATGATGTGCACCTCGAACTGGTTGCCCTTCTGGTGCTGCTGATGCAGCGCCTCGACCGAAACCCGGCAGGCGGTCAAGCGCCCGTAGCGCGTCTCCAGCTTCTCCACGTGCTTGCGGATTTCCGCTTCGACACTGTCCGAATGCTCCAGACCGTGGAAGGCGATGTCGAGGGGTCGTTCCATCCTGAGCCTAGCCTTTCGTCTTCGCCGGCCTGCTGCCGCCCGAGGCGGACGATACGCCGCTCCGGTTCAACGTCCAGCCGCAGGGACGGTTCAGGCGACAGGCCGGGGCGGCAGACCTGACGGATAGCGTCGCATCAGGGTCAACATGATCAGGATGCCGGGTACCGCGCACAGGATCGCGCCGGTAAAGAAGGCGGGCCAGCCCAGCGCCTGGGCCGCGATGCCGGTGCCGCCACCGAGGGTGCGCCAGGCGATCGGCGCCATCGAGGACAGCAGGGCATATTGCGTGGCGGTGTATTCCACCGAGCAGAGCCGCGACAGGTAGGTCAGGAAGGTGGTGGTCGCCAGCGCTTCGGCAAACCCTTCCAGCGTCACCTTGGCAAGCAGCATCGCGGTCTGCGGGCCCGCCCGGTAGAGCGCCAGGTAGAGCCCCATCGAGGCCACCTGCACCATCGCCGCGATGATCAGGGTGCGCGACCCGCCATAGCGCGCGACGCAGAACGCGCTGGCAGCCGCCCCGAGCAGCGCCGCGGCCAGCGCCGGCAGGCCGTTGGCCAGCGCCACCGCATCGCGACTGAAGCCGAGCACGTGGTAGAACGGCGCCGCCATGGTGTCGGCCATCTGGGTGCCGAGGTTGAACAACAGCACGAAGGCGACGACCAGGCCGGAGCCGGGCCGGTCCAGCAGGTCGCGCAGCGGCGCCACAACCCGGGCCCGCAGCTGCGCGTCCCAGCCATGCGCCGGGTCCGGCGCTTCGATCCGAGCCGGTTCACGCACCAGCAGCGTCGCCAGCAGCCCGAGAAGCGAACATCCGGCCATCGCCGCGTAGGCGCCATGCCAGCCGAGCCGGCCCGCGAGCCAGATCGCGCCGGCGCCGGAGACCTGCATGGCAATCCGGTAGCCCCAGACATAGCAGCCGAGGGCAGCCGCCTGCAGGCGCGCCGGAAAACTCTCGATCCGCCAGGCATCGATGACGACGTCCTGGCTGGCGGAGAAAAAGGCAAGCAGCAAAGCAGCCAGCACCAGTTCGACCGGATGACTGTGCGGGTCGGAGACCGCCATCAGCAGGACCGAGGCGGTCAACGCCGCCTGAACGGGCAGGAGCCAGCCGCGACGCCGGCCGATCCCGGCCAGCAGCCCGGGCGGCAGCCTGTCGAGCAGCGGCGCCCAGAGGAACTTCAGCAGGTAGGGCAGACCGATGCAGGCGGTCAGCCCGATGGCGCGCAGCGACACGCCGCTTTCGCTCATCCATTGCTGCAGCGTGAAGAAGGTGAGGAGGATCGGCAGGCCCGAGGCGAAGCCGAGCAGGCCCATCAGCGCGAGCGGCCGACGGGCGTCGCTCAACTGGCCATCCGACACCGGTCAGGCGGAGGTATCGGCAGGACGGACGGAGACGAGCCGCCCGTCCTGCATCGCGAGCCGGATCGGCTCAGCCCGCGGGCTGCGGCGACGGCTGGGCGTTCAGCTTCTTGTGGTGATGGTGATGGTGGTGGTGCGTGCCCTTGCCATGGTGGTGACCATGGTGGTGGTGCGTGGTGCTGCCGGGAGCGGCACCGGACGGGGCCTGATCCGACGGGGCCGTGGTGGAGGGGGTCGTGTCGGTGACGGGAGGCGAGGGGTTGGAAGACGTGGTGGGAGGCAGCGGCGCGGGCACGCTCTGACCCGGCGGCACCGCAGGCCCGGTGGCCATGTTGGGCGACGGCGTGCTCGTGGCGGAGGGTACGGAGGGCTGGGCCGGGGTCGTGCCGCCCGGCGCTGCCATCGTGTTCGGAGCCGGCGTGGTGGTCTGCGCGAGAGCCGGAGCGGCCGTCGCCAGCAGCGCGAACGCCGAAGCGGTGGCGAGGAACCGGGTGGTAAGCGTCATGGAAGTCTCCGATCCTGGGAGAAGCGACAAGATGCAGGGGCCGCACCGAACGATGCTGCTTGCAGACCTGTCCATACCATGCGTTCTCGCCCGCGTCCTGCGGGAAACTTCACCTATGATAGCAAGTTTCTAATGAATCCGCCTGATTTACAACACATTGATCGTTGCGCAGAGCGACCGGGACGGTGCGACCGGTCAGGCCGCGTCGCTGTCCGACTTGCGCTCGGCGCGCTTGCGCTGGTGCGGGTCGAGATACCGCTTGCGCAACCGCACCGCCGCCGGCGTCACCTCCACCAGCTCGTCATCCTCGATATAGGCGATCGCCTGCTCCAGGCTCATCCGGCGCGGCGGCGTCAGCAGCATCGCGTCATCCTTGCCGGCGGCCCGGATGTTGGTGAGCTTCTTTTCCTTGATCGGGTTGATCTCGAGATCCGAGCCGCGCGAGTGCTCGCCCAGGATCATGCCGACATAGACCTTCTCGCCCGGGCTTACGAACAGCGTGCCGCGCTCCTGAAGGTACCACAGGGCGTACTGCACCGCGGACCCATCCTCGGACGAGATCAGCGAGCCGTTGCGACGGCCCTCGATCAAACCGGCCCAGGGCTGATAGCCGATGAACGAGCGGTTCATGATGCCGGTGCCGCGCGTGTCGGTCAGGAACTCGCCATGATAGCCGATCAGGCCACGCGACGGGATTATGAAGGTCAGCCGAACCTTGCCGCCGCCGGACGGGCGCATGTCCTGCATCTGGCCGCGACGCAGGCTCATCTTCTCGACGACGACGCCGGAGAACGCCTCGTCGACATCGATCAGCGCCTCCTCGAACGGCTCCTCGCGCTCGCCGGTCTCCTCATTGACGCGCGTCAGAACACGCGGCCTTCCGATGGTGAGCTCGAAGCCCTCGCGACGCATGGTCTCGATCAGCACACCGAGCTGCAACTCGCCGCGTCCGGCCACCTCGAACGCCTCGCTCTCCGGGCTGTCGGTGACGCGGATGGCAACGTTGCCCTCGGTCTCGCGGATCAGCCGGTCGCGGATCTGCCGCGAGGTCACCTTCTTGCCGTCACGACCGCCATACGGGCCATCGTTGAGCCGGAAGGTCATGGTCAGCGTCGGCGGATCGACCGGGATCGCCGGCAGCGCCGCGGTCACTTCCGGCGACGCAATCGTCTCCGGAATGGTCGCCTCGGACAGCCCGGCGACGGCGATGATGTCGCCGGTGCCGACCTCGTCCACCGACACCCGCTCCAGGCCGCGGAAGGTCAGCAGCTTGGTCAGCCGGCCGGTCTCGACCACGGTGCCGTCGGCACGCAGCACGCGCACCGGCATGTTCAGCCGCGCGCGACCCTGCTCGACCCGGCCGGTCAGCACGCGGCCGAGGAAGTTGTCGTATTCCATGATCGAGGCGACCATCGCGAACGGCGCCTCGGTATCGAGATGCGGCGCCGGCACGTGGCTCACCACCAGGTCGTACAGCGCCGCGAGGTCCTTGCGCGGTCCCTCCAGCGTGGTATCGGCCCAGCCCTGGCGGCCCGACGCGTACAGCATCGGGAAGTCGAGCTGGTGGTCGTCGGCGCCGAGTGCCGCGAACAGGTCGAATACCTCGGTGTGCACCTCGTCGGGGCGCGCATCCTGGCGATCGACCTTGTTCACCACCACGATCGGGCGGATGCCGCGGGCCAGGGCCTTGCCGACGACGAACTTGGTCTGCGGCAGCGCGCCCTCGGCGGCATCGACCAGCACGATGGCGCCATCCACCATGTTCAGGATGCGCTCGACCTCGCCGCCGAAATCTGCATGGCCCGGCGTGTCGATGATGTTGATGCGCACGCCCTTCCACTCGACGCTGGTGCACTTGGCGAGGATGGTGATCCCGCGCTCTCGCTCCAGATCGTTGCTGTCCATCGCTCGTTCCGCCACATGCTGGTTGTCCCGGAAGGTGCCGGACTGGCGCAGCAACTGGTCGACAAGGGTGGTCTTCCCATGATCGACGTGAGCGATGATGGCGATGTTGCGAATTTCCATGACGGTCTGACCCGGCTTTCTTCAGCGTGCGGACAGCCGGCACATCGAGCCTCCGGAACGCGTTATCCGGGGGCCAGGCAGCGGCTGCAATGATGGGGTGTTACGCGGCTAGATAATGGTGCAGCGCACGCTTTGCACGCTTTAACTTTCGGCGACGTCCTGGAACGGGCGTTCAGATCCCGGCGAGTTGCCGCAGGTCCGCCTCCGGCCGCGCGCCGTAATGCGAGATGATCTCGGCCGCCGCCACCGAGCCGACGCGTCCGCAGTCGGCCAGCGACCGCCCTTGTGTCAGGGCGGTGAGGAACCCGGCGGCATAGGCGTCGCCGGCCCCGGTGGTGTCGACCACGCGGGTCGATACCGCCGCGATGCGCACCCGCTCTTCGCCACTGACCACAAGGCTGCCATGCTCGGAGCGCGTCAGCACCGCGAGCGCCACGTCGGCTGCCGCATGCCGGGCGGCCGCCTCGAAATCGTCGGTCTCATACAGCGACAGGATCTCGTCCTCGTTGGCGAACAGGATGTCGACGCCGCCCGCTACCAGCTCGCGGAATGCGCTGCGGTGGCGTCCGACGCAGAACGGATCGGACAAGGTGAGCGCCACATGCCGTCCCGCCGCGTGCGCGATCTCGGCGGCGCGCCGGAACGCGCGCTGCGCTTCCGGCGGATCGAACAGGTAGCCCTCGAGATAGGTGATCCGGGCGCCTTCTATCGCCTCGGCCAGCACGTCGGCCTCGGCGAAGGCGGTGCAGGCGCCGAGATAGGTGTTCATCGTACGCTGACCGTCCGGCGTCACCAGGATGACGCAGAGCGCCGTATCGCGATCGCCCCGAGCCTCGCCGGCGAGATGCGAGGAGGGAAACGCGATCCCGGCGGCCTCGATGTCACGCCGGAAGACGTGGCCGGCCTCGTCGTCGGCGACCTTGCCGAGATAGGCGACGCGGGCGCCGAGCGAGGCCGCCACCACGCAGGTATTGGCGGCCGAGCCGCCGCCGGTGCGCTGGATCGGCGTGACCAGGGCGGTGATCTCGGCCGCCCGCACGGCATCGATCAGCGACATGCTGGCCGGCACCATGCCCTGCTGCTCTGGGAAGCCGGCCGGCACCGGGGCCAGCACGTCAACGATGGCATTGCCGATGCCGACGATGTCGAAAGCCGCTTCGGCGAAATGCATGGGACGGGGTTCCAGCCTGGATGGAGGGTGCTGCGCGTATCACCGGGAGCGGCGCGGCGGCAAGGGTGCCCGGGGAAAGCTTGCCGTTGCAACACTACCACTTGCGCGTGTATTTCGGTCGTAACGAACAAGTCGGGACAGGGGCCGTGTTCAAGCGACGCAAACCAGACGATCCGCCGTCCGGGACAGTCCCGGCCGCGACCGTGGTGCCTACCTCCGGCACCGGCCGCAGCGATTTCGGTTCCGGCCTGGGCATGCCGCCGTTCCGGCCTGCCCCACCCCCTGCTTCGCTCCCTCCAGGCTCGCCTGCATCCGCGGACCTGCCCCCGCTGCCCGCGAGCCGTCCACTTCCCCCAGCCCAACAGGAGGCCCAACCCATGGGTCGTGCTCCGTTCTCCACGCCGCCGCTGCCGGCGGCCCCGCCCTCGCCACGTCCAGGCGCCGGAAGCCTGGGAGCCGGCCTGGGCGCGCCGGCCATGGCGCCTGGCGGACAGCGGCCGCGCGAGGCGGCCGAGAAGCGCACGCTGGTGGTCGGTCGCGGGATCAGCGTGCAGGGCACGGTGCAGGATGCCGAGCGGCTGGTGGTCGAGGGCACCGTCGAGGCCAGTTCGATCGAGGCGATCGAGCTGCATGTGGCACCGGGCGGCATGTTCCGCGGCACGGCCCATGTGCAGGATGCGGAGGTCGCCGGCACCGTCGATGGCACGCTGACGGCAACCGGCACGCTGACCATCCGCCCGACCGGGCGCGTGATCGGCAATGCGAAGTGCGGCTCTCTGACGGTCGAGCCGGGCGGCCAGGTGACCGGCCAGTTCGAGACGAGCTACGGCCAGAGCGGTGCTTCGGCGGATGGGCTGTCCGAGCCGGTGGTGTCGGCTCCGGTGCTGCCGCAGGCGGTGTTTCCTGAGGAAGGCAGCGCCGCCTCGCTCGGCTGAACCGGAGGCCGGGACGGATTGCCGTCCCGGTGCCGGATCAGGTGACGCCGCCTCTCAAGCGGTATCGCGGCGGTCGCGCAGCTTCACGTAGGCAAGCTGGGCATGCTCGGTGCAGTACGGCTTGCCCGGGATCGGATCGCCGCCGCAGAACCGGAACTGCTTGGTGCCAGGCTCGCCGAGCGGCCAGCAGCAGGCCAGCCCCCGGCGTCTCGGCTCGGACCGGCCGAGCGAGCGATAGCCGCCCTGGTCATTGTCCACGCCCGGCTCGCGCGTGCGCTCACGTGCGTCCGGGGCCGTGGCCGGACGGCGCAAGGTCGTGACGTTGGAGCGGCTCTCGACCGCGGCTCCCGAAAAGGCCGAATAGCCGCGCGCCGGTCCGGATGACGCCTCGGCGACCAGCCGCATGGGTTCCGCCCGGACCGGTTCGCGTGCCGGCCCCTGCCGCGTGGCGGCTGCGCGGAAAGACGCGGCCGGACGCTGCGGGAGCCCGGTCCTGGCCGATGCCGGCGCGCCTGGCACGGTCGCCAGCCCCTTGCGGATCGGCGACGGACGCGGCGGCAGCGTGAGGCGATGCGCCTTGCCGACGACGGCGTTCTTGGTGATCGACATCCTCCGGCCGATCTCGGCCGTGGAGTGCCCCTCCTGCCAGAGATTGCGCAAACGGGAGATCGTCTCCTCGTTCCATTCCATCGCCCGGCTCCTCTTGGATGGGAGATGTGACGATATGACAAAAAAACCGCGATCTCAACGAACCAACCACAAAATCTTGTGGACAGAATCGAGGGGAACCCCCACCGGTCGTGTGGATAACTATAATTTAACGATAAACTATCTGGTGCTTTGCGCAATCAGTCCCTGTTGGAACAACCGCCGGAAACCCGAGAGACTTCATTGCGACTCGGGACCGGGACAGGCTCATTCCGCAACCCGCATCAGCCTGATCCGCTTGCCATCGACACCAACCGACACCGCGCCGCTCTTCAGCGCCAGCGCGTCGTCGCCAAAGACCGTCCGCCGCCAGCCCTGCAGGGCCGGAATGTCGGGCGCCTCCTCCACCGCCAGCCGGTCGATCTCTTCCGAGGAAGCCAGCAGCCGCGGCGCCACGTCGTGCTGCTCGGCCTTCGCCGCCAGCAGCACCTTGAGCAAAGACACCAGGGCCGGAGACGGCCTCGGGCCATCCTTGCGCGCCACCACCGGCAGGCCGGCCTCCGGTTCACCGCGCGCCGCCTCGATCGCCGCCAGCAGCCCGGCGCCGGCACGGCCCTCGGCGAAGCCGCGGCTCACCCCGCGCATCCGGGTCAGCGCCTCCACGTCGCGCGGCGCGGTGGCCGCGATCTCCAGCAGGCTCTCGTCCTTGAGCAGGCGCGAGCGCGGGATGTTGACCCGCTGCGCCTCGCGGTCGCGCCAAGCGGTGATCGCGCGCAGCACGCCGAGCATGCGCCGGTTGCCGGTACGTGGCCGCAGCCGCTCCCACAGCGTCTCCGGGTCGGGGCGGAAGGTCTGCGGGTCGCCGAGCACCGCCATCTCCTGCGCCACCCAGTCCAGCCTCCCCTCGCGCTCCAGCCGGGCACTGAGCTTCTCGTAAACGTCGCGCAGATACGTCACGTCCGCCGCGGCATAGGCGACCTGGGCCGCGGAGAGCGGACGCGCCGACCAGTCGCTGAACCGGTGCGCCTTGTCGATCTCGCCGCCGGTGAGCGACGCGACCAGGCTGTCGTATCCGACCTGGTCGCCGAAGCCCGCGACCATGGCCGCGATCTGCGTGTCGAACACCGAATTCGGCAGCCGGCCGAACCGGTACAGGAAGATCTCCAGATCCTGGCGCGCGGCATGGAACACCTTGACCACCGCCGGATCGTCGAGCAGGGCCGCGAGCGGCGCGAGGTCGAGCGTCTCGACCACGGTGTCGATCACCGCCACCTCGGCGCTGCCGCCGAGCTGCACGACGCACAGCTCCGGATAGTAGGTGCGCTCGCGCACGAACTCCGTGTCGATGGTGACGTACTGCTCCTGGCGCAGCCGTTCGACGAGGGCGGCGAGTGCTGCGGTCTCGGTGACGAGCACCGGCTCGGGATAAGGCGATCGGCTGGGACGTGGCATGCCGAGGCTGTTACACCCGCAGGGCCGGGCGCGGAAGCAGCCGGCCCGGCTGACGTTGACAGGCCGGAGCCTCGGCGGCTTCCTGCCTCACCCTCGCACGACCTCCGACAGGACACTCGCATGCATCCCTACCGCACCCATAGCTGCGCTGCCCTGCGCGGCACCGATGCCGGGCAGACCGCCCGCCTGTCCGGCTGGGTGCACAGCAAGCGCGACCATGGCGGGCTGCTGTTCATCGACCTGCGCGACCATCACGGCATCACCCAGATCGTGTTCCCGGCCGGCTCCGACCTGTTGGCAAGCGCCGAGCGGCTGCGCGTGGAGAGCGTGATCACGGTGACCGGCGAGGTCGTGCTGCGCGAGGGCGCCACCGTGAACCCCAAGCTCGCCACCGGCGAGATCGAGCTGCGCGCCCGCGCGCTCGAGCTGCAATCCCCCTGCGACGTGCTGCCGCTGCAGGTCGCAGGGTCCGAGAGCTACCCGGAGGAGCTGCGGCTGCGCTACCGCTACATCGACCTCAGGCGCGACAAGCTGCACCGCAACATGATGCTGCGCGCCGGCGTGATCGCGAGCCTGCGGGCGCGGATGATCGCGCAGGGCTTCACCGAGTTCCAGACGCCGATCCTGACCGCCTCCAGCCCCGAGGGCGCCCGCGATTTCCTGGTGCCGGCGCGGCTGCATCCGGGTCGGTTCTACGCCCTGCCGCAGGCGCCGCAGCAGTTCAAGCAGCTCGCGATGATCGCGGGCTTCGACCGCTACTTCCAGATCGCGCCGTGCTTCCGTGACGAGGCAGCCCGCGCCGACCGCTCGCCGGGCGAATTCTACCAGCTCGATTTCGAGATGAGCTTCGTGACCCAGGAGGACGTGTTCGCCACGCTGGAGCCGGTGATGGCGGGCATCTTCGAGGAGTTCGGCCAGGGCCGCACGGTGAGCCCGACGCCGTTCCCGCGCATCCCCTACGACCAGGCGCTGGCCCTGTACGGCAGCGACAAGCCGGACCTGCGCAACCCGCTCACCATCACCGACGTCACGGCGCAGTTCGCCGGCTCCGGCTTCGGCCTGTTCGCCCGCATCGCGGCCGGCGGCGGCACGGTACGCGCCATTCCCGCGCCGGGGGCCGGCGCGCGGCCACGCTCGTTCTTCGACAGGCTCAACGAATGGGCCCGCGCCGAGGGTGCCGGCGGCCTCGGCTACATCACCTTCGACGAGCAGGGCGCTGCGCAGGGCCCGATCGCCCGCAATCTCGAGCCCGATCGGGCGCTCGCCCTGCGCGAGGCCTGTGGCCTTGCCGCAGGCGACGCGGTGTTCTTCGCCGCCGGCGCCGCCAGCGAGGCGGTGAAGTTCTCCGGCCTGGTGCGTACCCGGATCGCGACCGACCTCGACTTGGTGGAGAAGGACGCTTTCCGGTTCTGCTGGATCACCGACTTCCCGATGTACGAGATCAACGAGGAGACCGGCCGGATCGATTTCAGCCACAACCCGTTCTCGATGCCGCAGGGCGGCCTCGCGGCGCTGAACGGCCAGGACCCGCTGACCATCAAGGCATTCCAGTACGACATCGTGTGCAACGGCATCGAGCTGTCGTCCGGCGCGATCCGCAACCACCTGCCCGACGTGATGATCCGCGCCTTCCAGATCGCGGGCTATCCGGAGAGCGAGGTTGAGGCGCGGTTCGGCGGCATGCTCAACGCCTTCCGCTACGGCGCCCCGCCGCACGGCGGTTCGGCGCCGGGTGTCGACCGCATCGTCATGCTGCTGGCCGACGAGCCCAACATTCGCGAGGTCATCCTGTTTCCGCTCAACCAGCAGGGCGAGGACCCGATGATGGGGGCGCCGGCTCCGATCGACGCCAAGCGCCTGAAGGAGCTGTCGCTGCAGCTCGACCTGCCCCCGGTGAAGACCGTCGGCGGTCCGCTGAAGTCGGTTCAGTGAGGGTCCGCCTGCTGCTGGCTGGCCTGCTGCTGGGAGCTGCCGCCCTGGAGACCGGCCCTGCCCGCGCCGCGAGCCTGGCCGCGCACCGGGCCAGCTACGAGCTGAGCCTCGACCATGTCGAGGGCGGCGGCATCGTGGCGGCCACCGGCCATATGACCTACCAGGTGACGGATACCTGCACCGGATGGGCCACCCAGCAGCAATTGCGCCTGCAGACCGTGACGCGCGACGGCGGTCCCACCAGCCTGGTGTCCGACTATGCCACGCTGGAAAGCAAGGATGGCCACCACCTGACCTTCGACATGCGCCAGCGCGTCAATGGCGCCACCACCGAGCAGGTGCGCGGCGAGGCGACGATGCCCGCCTCGGGCGCCGGCAGCATCGGCTACACGCTGCCGCATCCCGTCCGCATGGAGCTGCCGCCCGGCACCCTCTTCCCGATGGCGCACACGCTGGCCATCCTGCAGGCGGCCGAGGCCGGACGGAAGTCGCTCGCCCCGCTGCTGTTCGACGGCACCGGGCCGGACGGCGCCCAGGACACCTATGTCGTCATCACCGCGTGGCAGCCGCCGCCTTCGCAGTCCGACCGGCCGCCGCTTGCCGCCCTCGGCTCGGCGCAGGTGCACGTCGCGTTCTTCTCGCGCGCGCCTGGCACCATCAGCCCGGACTACGAGGCGGCGATGCGCTACTTCTCGAACGGCGTGTCGGACCGGGTGCTGATGGATTTCGGCAGCTTCACGATGAAAGCCACGATGCGGGACTTCGTGCTGGCAAAGCCGGCGCATTGCTGAACGCGGCGCCCGGAGCATCCTTCGATTGATCGGATGCTGCCCTGGGATCAGTGATATGACAGATTTTCAGCAGGCAGGTCGACGGCCCGATGGCGCGCGTACGCTGCATCATGATGCAAAAGGATGAGGGCCAGCTTCTCGATGCCTGGCTGAAATACTACGGCTATCTGTTCGGGTTCCAGTCTCTCGAAGTGCTGGACAACGGCTCGCGCGATCCGCTCACCTGCTTCATCCTCGAGCAGTTCGAGGCGGTCGGCGTCCTCATCCACCGGCAGCACACCGGCATCGAGGCGTTCGAGCGCAAGGGCGCCATAGTGCACGGCATCATCAACGGCTGGGATCGCGACCACGACTATGATTTCGCCCTGGCGTGCGACTGCGACGAGTTCCTCGCCCTGTTCACCCCCACCGGACTGAGCTGCACGCGGGACGCGATCCATGCCGGCCTCGACGCGCTCGTCGAGTGCGACCAGGCCCTCGGGATACGGACCTCGCTGTTCAACGTGCCGTCGCAGACCGACTGGTTCCATCCCGAGGTCTTCCCGAAGGGCTTCCTGCCCAGCCACGCCATTCTCGAAATCGACAGCGGCTACCACGAGCCGAAATCGCGGCTGCACGCCGGCATGCGCGACACCGACTTCACCTACCTGCACTTCCACAACAAGCCGTACGAGGTCGTCCAGGAGCATACCCGTCGCAAGATGTACCGCCGGGTCGACATCGAGGACCGCGATGCCATGCGGCGCTATGCCGGGCCAGGCACGCACATGATCAAGGACCTGCTGATGTCGCGCGAGGAGTACGTGCACCAGTTCGACCACCGGATCACCGTCTGCTTCGAGCAGTTCACCGACCAGATGCGTGCCCTCGGCGCGCGCGAGAGCCTGCTGACCGGGGATGCCAGGCTGCTCCGCCGCCACCGCAGCACGCCAGGCGGCCTGGCGACGATCCGGCTGCCGCCCCGGGAGGGGCAACCGCCGTGCCTGGTCGCGTTCGACAGTCCGGCCTATCTCGCCAGTAATCCGGACCTCTCCATCTACAGCGGCTGCGGCCTGCCGCACTACCTGTACTACGGCTATCGCGAGGGACGCGCCGCGATCCCGACCAAGGCGACCGTCCCCGCCTGAGCCGGTCAGGCGGCGCTGCTGCCGATCTGCTTGATGTCGACGAAACCTAACCCATTGATATTGCTAGGGTAGTTTCAGGTTTGCGCACTGGTTGCTGGCAACTGTTCGCTGGTTGTTCGGGCAACCGCCGGTGGTTGTGGTGGGCGCCGAACTACTTGTCATAGCTGCTGATCGGCAGCACCATAAGGCTCAGAACACCAACCGATACATCGCGTCGCTTGGCTCGATTTGACACTCGCCCGTGCCGCCGCCGCTCATGTTGACTGAGCCGTCGCGGTGGATGGTTGTCTTGCCGTCTGTCGCTCCGACCTCGACCGGCCGGCCACCAGCGAAGGCAAACGCCGTAGCGGTGTGGGTGCCGGAGAACCCCGTGGCGACGGCCTCGCCATCGTCCGTCATGGCGTAGCGGCCGGTTAGCACCTCGCCGTCCGGCATGTTGACGGTGACGGGGCCGCCGCCCATCCGGCTCGTGTAGACCATCTTAGGTATGCCGACCACCGTGGCGGCTTGGTTGCTTGGGTAGAGGTCTGCCGAGTGGGTGCAGGCGCCGAGACCCGCCAGCGGAAGGATCAGGACGGAGTAACGAACTTCAGTCACCACGATAACCATGTCAATACCGCAACGATAAAGCCATCATTAGGGTTGTGTCACGAAATTCTTGCGCTTCTTGTCTGCTCCCCTACCTCTAGGCCGGCTCTACGGCCCCGAGATCGCCGACCAGCCAATACCGAAGATCGACAACGCATAGGACACCAAGAGCCAGCCGCGCGCTTTCCCCGGCGGGCTGCGCATGGTCACGACTATGCCGGCGATCGACACCGCGACCAGGGCAAGATCGCCGCAACGGGTGATGGTGGGATGCGCCCGGTCCCATGCGTTCCAGCCATCGGTGACCGTCTTCCAGGCTTGCCAGTACGTCACTGACCCACGTCTCCAGGCGCCTTGCACGCGGTCAGCAGCACCCCGTCGTCTGTTTTCCCGCCAAGTAGCCGGGTTCCGGATCGCCAGCCGAGCCGCACCAGCAGCGTCTGCGGCAGCTTCACGAAGCCTTCTGGCCCAATTACGAGTTCGTGTTGATCAACGCCCTCGAATATCACGCTGCCTCTCCTGCTGCGCAACCAGCGGTAGCACGCTAGAACCTGACGATGCCACCACGCCGACGTGATGAACCCCGACCTGCCGTTGCCGAAGCCGGCGGCAACACCATCCTGATACCCGAGAACCATGCCACCGCCGCAGCGTTTCCAGATGCCTTTGCCGGGAGAACGTCTATGACCTTTGAGCCGCGCTGGGACCGCCTAAAGCCCAAGAAGATGCCGACTGCGGAAGTGCAGCGCGCGGCGGTCGCAAAGCTTCCAAAACCACCAGCCCCGGCACTCCAGACGGTTCGCGGTCTCGTCGCCGAGATGCGTGGTCGCGGCCTGTCGGTGCAGCAGATTGCGAACGTGTTGAACGGCCGGGGCGTGCCAAAGCCGGACGGCCTGCCTTGGACGGATAGAGGCATACAGAGCATTCTAGACTCGATCGGGCGGACGCGACATGCTCATCCGATGCTTGACCGGAACGATTAGGATAGCAGTTACTCGGTCAAGCCAGCCTCCCATAACGCATCTCGCACCGCCGCGCGATCGGCCTTGAGCAGCACTTCGATTGCGGTCTGCACGGGATCGAGCGCCTTGTTCTCGGTGACCTCGGCCGCAGCCGCTAGCGCTTCGCGTCGTGGTCGCATCGGGGCGCCGCAGCCGCCGCAGATCAACCGCGTGCGGTGACCAGCCCAGGCCGTCCAGGCGCAGGCGAGGCAGTGGTAGGTGGTGCGACGTGGGCGTGCCATCAGGCCACGCTACGGGCTGCTAGAGGGCAGTGTCACCATCCGGCCTTGGTCGGCCTCTGGCGCAGTCTGGCAAGCCGTAGCAGTCGGCCTCGCGCTCCGACACCGGAAGCTGACTTTCAATCCAAATTGCCGACCAGGGCACGTTGGCGAAAGATTCCATCGGTTCGCTCGACCGAGTTAGACGCGGCGGCTTTGGCTTCGGAACAACAGGTTCTGGTGGTGGCGGCTTCGGTGCGGCTGCGGCATCACGCATCGCCCACTTCGCCGCTACCGTCATCTCCGGCACCAGCACGCCGTCGTCGGTCTGCTCGAGCAGCAGCCGGTGACCAGGCCGCCAGCCAAGCTTCTCCAGCAGGTGGCCGGGATGACGAGTGAGCCGTCGGGGCCAAGCGTGACGGGGTGCTTGTGTACGTCGTCGAACATCAGCGAGGCCCCCGACCGGTGAGAAGTAAAGCTAGAGCCCCCCACACCAATCCGTTGTAACCCGCCTGATGAATTGCTACCCCGTACGCGCAGCTCACCTTGATCCGGACAAGCATGCCGATTCGTCGCAAGGAACGCTTTGTCACGCGGGGTCGCTGCTCTCTCTGTCGTCTGGTATCACTACAACCTCAGTATCGAAGGCATCGGCCTTCGGTTCGGCTACTTGGCGGTTGACCTCTTCTTTCTGATCAGCGGCTTCGTGCTGGCCAGAAGATACGATCCCGACTTCAGGAACGGCCTGACAACTGCCGCCTTCTGCTGGCAGCGGATCAAGCGGCTCGCGCCCTTGTATGTGCTCGGGATCGCAATCGGACTGGTCAACCAGCTTACCAGAACCGACTACCACTGGAACGCCGGGCGCTTGACGGCCGCCACCCGTCGGACCTAGGCGAAAACGGGTCGCTCGCATGGGTCGCGGCGTGCCAGGCCGCCACGGCGGTCCGCCGGATGCGCTCCAGGGTGGCCTGCTCGACTTCTCCCGCCAGGCAGTCATCGGCGATCAGGCACAGCGCTGCCTTGAGGAGCTCGAGCCGCTGCTGGTCGGTCTGAGCGTAGCCGCCGAGGGTAGTGACCAAGGCACGATGCTGATCGATGGCATGAGACATGAGAGCCTCGCCGGATGCTGAACAGGCCACGTGGTGGAGGGCCATATTACCGGAATTGGCATCGGTCGCCAGCATCTTGCGCTTGACCTCCCGCGCTTTATCCAGCGTCCCGCGCTTCTTCAGATTTTCAGAGACCCACCCCGGTTCCGCACCCCCGTAAGCACAATCTGCTAGTGCAAGATCGTGGACCGCTGATCGTTTCTGGCTAGGTCAACAACTGACTTCGCGCGTTCCAGCCGCCCAACGAGCCATTTCAAGTCAGTCTTGGTCCCTCCTTCCGCCTGCCGTCTGGCTGCCGTAACAGCCGCACGCCAGAAGAGGAGAGCAACCTCCATATCTCCTGAAGCCTCAAACTGCAGCGCACGATCTCGCCAAAAGTCCGAATCGTTTAAGTAATATGCCATTAGACGGAGCTAATGGCCCCGGTAGACTGGAACGCAACAGCCTTTTCATCCACCAATAGTTAGTTAGACGGTCTTCCGCATCTTATGGTTTCACCGCATCGATCTTATTCAGGCTTAAGCTTTCAATCGCGTGATTACATCAACAGAACGTAATGCTGTCTTCTTTGTCCTCTCTACCCTCCGGGCCATCAATCCATCCAAGCGTTTGGTGCAGACAACCCCATCCCGAGGTTTAACCAAGGCGTTCCGGGCGTCCGCGGTCATTGGACGCGTGGCCTTCTGGTCGTCCATATTGAACCCTAGCTCGAGGCCGACCTGGATAGCGATCTCCCATACTGGCATCAGCTCCTCGGCATGCCTCAGAACCGCCAGCAGTGACCGTGTCATCTCTCCCGGCCTGAACCGTAGTGAGCATTCCACGGCACGCGAGCAAGCCGCTGACCGTGCGGGAGACCGCTACCCAAGCCGGGCGCGACTTGGAACTGGATATGGCTGACCGGGAGGCGCTGCACCCTATGACGGCAAACGTTCAGACCCTTTTGGCAAAACCTCGCGATGTGATCGTTTGTGCCAAGCAGCCGAACGGCCTGATGGTCTGGAGCGTGCCACGCGGCTGACGTTCATGCGGCGAGATGCCGCTCTTTATCGTGGTCTCCTATAGCCCCATGGGACAGAACTATAAAATAACGTCGCGGACCTGTTACCTTCTAAACGTTCTTCAACGGTAGCGCTATCTTTCTTACTAATATACAACGCTTCTTTTTTTAGAAGCTGACAAAGAGGTGGCTATGACCATCCTGAAAGTAACGTCCAGGGACGAGAACCACGCTAAAACTCGAATGAACACCATCGGATCGAGACACCAACTTGAGGCAACCAGTGCAAGCCTGGAGCGCGAGTGCCAACAGATCGCATCACGGATCATTTTGATAACGGCGTTATTATTTTTGCTTGCCATTGGTGGGGTCGTAATACTGATGGCGAGTTGGCTGCTGTAGCACTGCCATAAACAGGTCTGACGTTCTAGTTGATTTTCTTGGCGTCCGGATTTGCTTTAGTAAACTCAACAGCTGATCTCGCGCGAGCGAGGCGGCTTCGCAGCCATTCCAGGTCAGGTTCTAAATCAGCAACGGCGGCCTGTCGCTTTTTTGCTGCTATAGCCGCCTGCCAGAAGTGAATAGCGCCATTCAAATCACCGACCTCCTCGCTTTCGAAAGCCTGGTCACGCCAGTAAGCAGGGTCATCCAGTGACGCGGCCATGGCTCACAGTAGAGACAATTTTGCGTTATAACAAGTCCCCGACGCGCCATCATGCGGAATCGGATGGGGGCGAGCTTGCGGGGGCTGAAGAAGCGCTGACCGACAATCCGGTCGCCGCGCTGGCGATCGTACAACTGGTTCGGCTTAACGCAGACCATCTTGAGCGGACGTCCGCTGATTTTTTGGAACAGCTCTGCCTACGATCAGCGTCTCCAGACCTCGAAACAGTTGATCGCTTCCGAGGCATGGTCGTAACGGTCTGCCTTGGCGTGCGTCATTGGCAGTCGAGAGAGCAGCCTTCCTGCTCTGTGTTTCTAATCTCCGCAGGATGATTCACAGGTGAGACAGACCGCACCCCAATAGTCCCAAGCGGATTGCCGCCCCAGGGTCTAAGAGCGTTCAAGTACGGTCCTAGATGTCATCCTCAGCGAGCCGGTCGCTGCTGTCCAGGTAGCGGCCAATGCGGTTCACGCTCGCGTTATCGAGATGTGCGACGATCCGGAGCGTTTCCGCGTTACCTTTCGACAGCCGCCTTATACCAAAGCTTGTGAAGGCTGACTCCTGGGGCTTCCCCGGTCCGCGCTGAT
>CAXTVI010000013.1:0-92231 GCA_964247695.1 uncultured Acetobacteraceae bacterium | reverse complement strand
TGCATACCAGCATAGATCGCGTTCCAGTCCAGGCGCGCCCCGTCCGTTGTCAGCAGCCTGATGTTGACCATCCGATCCGGGTGACGAAGTCCGCGCCCATATCCAGCACATGTCGTAATCCCGGAGTTCGGGCATAACCACGATCTCCCAGCACGAGATCGCCCTCCTCGAACGGATGGCGCGACAGGCTTTCTCCGCCATGTGCATCGGTGATTTCGAGCTGGCTGAACCGGCCTTCTGCTGGATCATAGGTTGCGTGCAGCCGCCAGCCAGTGCCGCTCGTGCTTGGAGAGCGGATCACGCTGCCGTCGACAATACGCAGCCGGCGACCAGCAAGCCGATCCCGACAGGTCCCGGCAAGCAGAGTCGCGGCGATGGCTCAGCCAACCGTTTGCCCCCCCCTGAGCCGCTTCAGCAGACCGACATCAGATAGCTGCGCGATACCACATGCACCCGCCCAAGTTGCTGCTGATCGCAGGCTCATTCCGCCCGGCCCGTAGGCGAGCGCAAGGCGGAGCAGTGCCGCGCCATCTCTCACCGCGCGCCGTCGTTTCAGCGCGTCATGCTCGCGCGCACTTTCGTCGAGGTCCAGACTACCGGGCAAACGTTCCAGCACTTCCTGCCAGGCAGCGTCGGAATGGGTTTCATGATCCATCCTCCCCATGAATCACAGACCGATTCTCCCCGTCCAGTCACGCAGTCAGCGCCTATGGGTGCCCGCGACCCCTCAGGCCTACTGATCGCTCTCCGTCGCTTCACTCCCACTCGATCGTGCCGGGCGGCTTCGAGGTGATGTCGTAGGTCACCCGGTTTATCCCGCGCACCTCGTTGACGATCCGCCCCGCGACCCGGTTCAGGAACCCCATGTCGAACGGATAGACATCCGCGGTCATGCCGTCGGTGCTGGTCACCGCACGCAGCGCGCAAGCCTGGTCGTAGGTGCGACCGTCGCCCATGACGCCCACCGTGCGCACCGGCAGCAGCACCGCGAAGGCCTGCCAGATCGCATCATAGAGGCCAGCCGCGCGGATCTCCTCGAGGAAGATGCTGTCCGCCTTGCGCAACAGGGCAAGCCCGTCCTTGGTAATCGCTCCAGGAATGCGGATCGCCAGCCCCGGGCCCGGAAACGGGTGCCGGCCGACAATGGCCTCGGGAATGCCCAGCTCGCGGCCCAGCGCCCGCACCTCGTCCTTGAACAGCTCGCGCAGCGGCTCGACCAGCCGCATGCGCATGCGCTCAGGCAGGCCGCCGACATTGTGGTGCGACTTGATGGTGACCGAGGGACCGCCGGTGAAGCTGACGCTCTCGATCACGTCCGGGTACAGCGTGCCCTGGGCCAGGAAGTCAGCCCCTCCAAGGGTCTTGGCCTCCTCCTCGAACACCTCGATGAACAGGCGGCCGATGGTCTTGCGCTTGGTCTCCGGGTCGGTGACCCCATCCAGCGCATCGAGGAACAGCGTGCTGGCGTCGCGATGCACCAGCTTGATGTTGAAGCGGCCGCGGAAGGTGCGTACCACCTCCTCCGCCTCGCCCTCCCGCAGCAGGCCGTGATCAACAAAGATGCAGGTGAGCTGCTCGCCGATCGCCTCGTGGATCAGCACCGCCGCCACCGACGAGTCCACCCCGCCGGACAGGCCGCAGATCACCTGGCCGGTGCCCACCTGGGCACGGATGCGGTCGATCTCCATGTCCCGGAAGCCGGCCATGGTCCACTTGCCCTGACAGCCGGCAACATCGTGGGTGAAGTTGCGCAGCAGGGCGGCGCCATGCGGAGTGTGCACCACTTCGGGGTGGAACTGCACGCCATACAGCCGTCGCCCCTCGTCGGCGATGATCGCGTACGGCGCGCCCTCGCTCACCGCGACAGCCCGGAAGCCGGGCGGCAGGCGGCTGACCCGGTCGCCATGGCTCATCCACACCTGCTCGCGGCCGCCGCGCTGCCAGACACCGCGCAACAGGGCGCAGTCCTCGAGGATGTCGACATGCGCGCGGCCGAACTCGCGGTGGTCCGACGGCAGCACCTCGCCGCCCAGTTGCTGGCACATCGTCTGCTGGCCGTAGCAGATCCCGAGCACCGGCACGCCCAGGGCGAACACCTCCTCCGGCGCACGCGGCGAGCCGGGCTCGGGCACGCTGGACGGGCCGCCCGACAGGATGACGCCGCGCGGCCCGAAGCCGCGGATGTGCTCGATATCGGCCGTGTAGGGCCAGATCTCGCAGTACACGCCGCTCTCGCGCACCCTGCGGGCGATCAATTGCGTGACCTGACTGCCGAAATCCAGGATCAGCACCCGATCCTCGTGCAGGACGGCTTCCAGC
The DNA here is from genome assembly GCA_964247695.1 of uncultured Acetobacteraceae bacterium. GTDB lineage: Bacteria > Pseudomonadota > Alphaproteobacteria > Acetobacterales > Acetobacteraceae > Lichenicoccus. The sequence continues at coordinate 89,912 of CAXTVI010000013.1, read as the reverse complement.
GGAATGCTCATGGCGGACACCTTCGCGACGTCGCTTGGACACAAGAGGGGCGGACAGTAGGGGGCGGATAACAGGGCGGCCAGCGGCTCAGGCTGTGGCTTGCAGCACGACACTCCGGCCCGGCGCAAGCCTTGCCGGCCCTTGGCGATCGAACGGCGGCCGGATTAGCGTGGCCCACATGCGCCTGCCCTTGCTGCCGCTCGTCGCCTTCGCCACCCTCCTCGTCGCTGCGGGCGCCCGCGCGGCGGTGCTGCACGGCGCCTGGTCGGGCACGCTGCGCACCCTGCAGGGCACCTGTCCCATCGAGCGCCCCTCCACCCTGGTCATCCATGCGGGCCAGGTCAGCTTCGCGCCCGCGGACGGGGTCCTGGTGCTGCAGGGCAAGGTGAAGCCGGACGGCCAGCACCTGTACGCGCAGCTCAAGCTGCCGGGGGTGGACCACCACCCGGTGCCGATGGTGTTCGAAGGCCATGCGCAGGACAAGGTCGTCGTCGGGCAGTACGGGACGCCGAGCTGCCGGGCCGAGGTCCTGTTGCTGCGCGCCCGCGACCGGCCGCTGCAGCGCGCCCTCGGGCGATAGGCCAACGGGGGTTGCAGCCCTCAAGCGTCTGGGCTAAGCCCCCGCCCAAGGCATGCACCCGTAGCTCAATTGGATAGAGCACCAGACTACGAATCTGGGGGTTGGAAGTTCGAGTCTTTCCGGGTGCGCCAAGTCATCAGTGTCCTAGTGAGATTTCGGGTCGACTTCGGATCGCTGGATCATCGTGACATCCCGCCTCCGTATCGGGGCGACCAGCACCCGTCGGGTAGAACTTGAACCTGAACCCGCAATGCTCGAGAGTAAGCTCACTGCATCTTGCGGATTTGATGGACAAACCCCTAAAGGCTTTCTGCCAGCAGATTTGCATAAGGGTGGCTGTTCTCACCGAAGGCACCTGCGGTGCCAGTCTCGCCGCCGCCTTATTGGTCGTCGGCTACCTTGTCACACCCTCCAACGCGCAAGCCGTCCAGGCCGTGAGCTGGGCGCCATTCGACCTTCCGAAGCTGCAGCAGACCACCCTCCGCTCGGCAACGGGTGCGCCTTACCGGATCGTCGTTGCTACCCCCTCCGGCAAGCCCCCGGCTGCCGGCTATCCGGTGATCTACGTCGTGGACGGCAACGCCTGGACTGGCCTCGTGTCGGAGATCATCCGCACCAACCTCGAGACCGGCATCCAGAGCCGGGTCGAGCCCGCGGTTGTCGTCGGCATCGGCTATCCCGTCGCGGACGCCTTCGATCTTACGAGGCGCAGCCTGGACTTCACTTCGCACGCCACACCCGGGCATCCGGATCCGGATGTCCTCCCTGGCCCCAACGGCGGCGACATCACACTGATGAACTTCATCGACAACACGGTGAAGCCGGTGATCGAGGCGCGCTTCCCGATCGACCGCACCCGCCAGACTTTGATCGGCCACTCGCTGGGCGGCCTGTTCACGCTCGAAGCTCTGTTTGCCCGGCCGGAGTCGTTCCAGACCTACGTTGCCCTTAGTCCATCGATCTGGTGGAACAACCGCACTCCTCTGCGACAGGCGCAGGACTTTCTTGCCAAGCCCGGCCGTCCCGCGAGATTGCGGGTGTTCTTGTCAGTGGGCGACCTCGAGCAATATCGTTCTCCCACCTATGTTGCCCATGACCGCTACGACGATCGCAAGGCGTTCGAAGCCGAAGGCAAGACAGACGCGCAGGCCGATGCGGACGTGGCCGCAGGCTACGCTTCCATGGACCGTAGGAGGATGGTCACCAACGCGCGGCAGATGGCGGCTCTGCTACTAACTGCCGGGCACATTCAGACCAAATTCGTGGAGTTCCCAAACGAGGATCACTTCTCCGTTGTGCCGGCCGCTCTCGGTCAGGCGGTCCCCTTTGCACTTGGCGACGAGTTGCCAACCTGGTAGCCGCTGCGCCAGACCAAAGAGCAGAACCGGAACCACCGGCTTCCGACTAGGTAAGCCTGTCATCTCCGAGCGCATCCCACCATTTCATCAACCGCTTAGAAACAGGTTACTGCAGCGGGTGTGTAACGGCATCGGCCGCTACGATAGGCACTTCGCTTTGATGAACCGGTGCTTTTAGTAAGCTGTTGAACGCCGCAGCCCATCCGCTTCGAGCGCAAAGCCGCGACAGCGGCAGTCAAGCTTATGTCCGGCTTCCACCACAAGCAGCCATCATGGCGCTGGCGCATCGACCAGTTGCGCCCACATCGCCGCGTATCGCTCCTGATCCGCATACAGCTGATCGTCAGACACCCACGTCCAAACCGTCGACATGGGCACGCTGTTCTCATTCGATACGCTCGGCGTGAGCAGGAAAGCGCCCCTTTAAGTCGGCAACAGGAACTCGCCTAGCCTAAACACGCGAGTGCCTTCTTCGGGGTCCGATGGCACCAGCGCGTCGTGCGCCTGGAGCACGCCCAGAGCCTTTAGCGTCGGTTGCTACGGACAATGCCCGGCAGCAACTACGAATGCACCTTCGCCGGTGACGGCAGCCAGGCCCTCGCGCTAGTCGCCGGCACCATGTTCGATTGCGTGCTTGTCGGTCATTCCGTCCGGGGAATGGACGGCCTCACTCTGTTGCGGCGCATTCGGATGAGGAACAAATTCCCTCCCCTGGTGATGCTGACCGGCCAGGCGCGTGACGATCTTGCCGCCGCTGTCCTGGAGGCGAGAGCGAACAACTATATCGGCGGCGGCATCGGCATCTGGGACTATGACGTAGCCCTGGCGGACTGGCCTGGGACGCCTGGATGTTCCGGCTCCACGGCATGGATCCACAGGAGGGCGTGGACGTCTACGGCTTATGGCAGCAACACCTTCATGCGGACGACCGTGCCGCCGCAGAGGATGCGTTGCGGAGCGCGATCGGCGGGACGACGGCCTACAAGACGGTTTTTCGTGTGCTCAGGCGAGATGGCAGCGTCCATCACCTCCGGGCCTCCGGGCACGTGACATGCAATCCGACCGGTACCGCCACCAGGGTCATCGGGGCCAACCGGGATGTCACGGAATCCGTCGAACTTGCCGCCGAGCTCGCGCTTCAGGCGGAACGGGTGGTGGAAGCGCGCGATGCGGCTAAGCGCGCCAATCAGGCAAAGTCTCGCTTCCTTGCGGGGAGTCAGCCATGAATTGCGCACGCCGCTGAATGGCATTCTCGGCTATGCCGAACTGCTGAGCCTGGAAGGCGATCTCAACCCGACCCAGGCGGACCGTCTGCAGGTCATCATGAATTGCGGGCAACATCTGCTCGACACGATCAACGCCGTTCTCGACATGTCGCAGATCGACACGGACCGGCTGGAACTGCAGTCGACTGAAGTCGAACTCGTCAAGCTTGTGCAGTTCCGCCTGGATGTCGTCCGCTCCGCGGCGGAGGTGAAGGACCTCATCTTGAGACTGGTGCCCGGCAGATCGCTCTGCGTCTTCGCGGACTAAACCAGGCTGCGGCAGGTGGTCATCAATCTGTTAGGCAACGCCCTCAAGTTCACACCTGCCGGTGTTGTCGAGGTTCGGCTGCGCGAGACGGAGGGCGGGACGCGCGTCCGTCTGGAGGTCGCCGATACCGGTCCCTGGCATCTGGCCCAGGCACCGCGACAAGCTGCTCCAGATATTCGAGCGCCTCAACTCCGAGACGGTCGACGCAATCGAGGGCACCGGGCTAGGGTGTGCGGATGCCGGGCATGAACGGGATGGAGGCGACCCGACAGATCCGCGCCCTTCCCGGCGCGCGCGGCAACGTGCGTGTTGTTGCGGTCACGGCGCAGGCGTTCTCCCAGCAGATCGAGATGTGCCGGCAGGCTGGCATGGACGACCATGTCTCCAAGCCAGTCAAGCAGGACGTCCTGCTCGGCGGGCTGCTTGGCACACGAGGGACCGGATCGCACGATACCGCAGGCACGATGATCCAAGCTGAGCCCACCGCTCGCGCAGACCTGACGATGCCGGTGTTCGATCGCGCCACCTTCGAGGATGCGACCGGCTTCATGGCTGAGGCGGAGGTAGGCGAGCATCTTCTGACATTGCAGGCACGCTGCGCGACGCTGCTGGACCGCCTTCGCGCGCCCTGGCTGCCGGCTCAGGCGCTGGCGCTGGCGGATGACGCACATCGTCTGCCCGGAGGCGCCGGAGCATTCGGGTTCCTCTCGACCGCTGCCGCTGCGCGCGCCTTTGAAGTAGCGTCCAGGGCAGAGTCCGCGGGAACGGAGCTTCTTGCCGACCGACTTGCTGTCGCAATACGGAGTTCGATGGCGGTCATCCGGCGCGAGGTTGCTGCCTCAGCCACTGCCGGGAGCTGATCGGCGCGGTCCCAGCCCGTTCGTCAGGTGTGTCTCGGTAAAACGAGGAGCCGGGTCGGGCAGGCGCCCAGGTGGTCCTGCGCGCGCCGGCCCAGGGAAACCCAGTCGGGACCGACTTCGCGTTGCAGACCAGCGGTCCCGGGTGATCGACGAGGATCCGTTAGCAGCTCGTAGGGTTGCAGTCGGATCATCGGAGGACGGCTTTCCACGCTTCGATCAACGGTGCGGTAGGAGTATGGCGCTACTCTGGATGGGAACTCGAGGGCCCATCGTCGTGCCGGTCAAGGACCAGATTGAAAGCGCTGTGGAGAGCGTTGCGGTTGACGGTAGTATCGTCGTGGCTGATGACGAATCCATGATCAGGGGCATCCTCCGCTCACTGCTCGCGAGCGTTGGTCAACACGTCGCGACGGCGACCGATGGCGAATTCGCGGTCCATCTGGCCTCAAGGCTTTGTGCGAAGTTGATCGTGCTGGACTCGAACATGCCCCGCTTGAACGGGCTGACTGCGTGCGAGCGAATACGCGCGCTTTCGCAACACGCGAGCACGCCGATCTTCGTCCTGACGGTCTGCAGCAAGGGCGACGCCGAGAAGGCAGCCTTCAAGGCGGGCGCGACGATATACATGGCCAAACCCTTTGCGCCGAAGGAGATCGGACGAAACAACCGATCGTACAATCGCTTCGCCTCCTGAAGCGGCAGGACGGCAGCAGGAAATCGTGCCCTCTGCGGCAAGGGCCGACAATATGAAGCGGGCGCAGGCTACTCGGCCGGCGGCCTAGACTGGGGCTGAGACCGCTACGCTCGGACGTCTCCTCCTGCGCAGGCCAGACCCGAAGGGCCACGTTTCGGCACATCGGCTCTTCCGGCCTGGCTGGAAGTCCATGATGTCGCGGCGGGTCGCGACCGACACCGGGATCCACCCATGGGTGCGGGCCATGATGTGGCCACCTGCCGGTGGCCTTGCGTCGACATCTCCTGCCATCCGCAAAAGGATTGACCCGTCCGTTTGTTTGGCTAGTCTTTTTCACTTCAGGTTTCAGATGACTGACTGCCTGGCTTGCCTCGCTGACTGCGTCGTCTGTTCCAGGAAGGAGCCAGGCCATGTTCGCCATCATGAAGCGGATATTCCGTGACCAGGGTGCCGACATGCGCGGAAAGGTCCTCGGGATCTATACGCTGCTGATCGCCTTCAACGGGGCATCCTGGATCTACGCTCTCGTGGCCTTCCACAACCATCCGGTGCTGCTCGGCACCGCTCTGCTCGCCTACAGCTTCGGGCTGCGTCACGCGGTGGATGCCGACCACATCGCCGCCATCGACACCGTCACGCGCAAGCTGATGCAGGAGGACAAGCGTCCGGTCGCAGTGGGATTCTATTTCTCGATCGGCCACTCGCTGGTGCTGTTCATCGGCACCCTGGTCATCGCCATCACCGTGATGCAGATCCAGGACCGGTTTAATACCTTGAACGGTCTGGCTGGGATTGTCGGGACCGCTGTGTCGGGGCTGTTCCTGCTGGCCATGGCGGTCATGAACCTCGCCATTGCCCGCTCGGTCTATGGCACCTACCGCCACGTGCGCGCCGGCGGCGCCTACGACGAGTCGAGCTTCAACATCCTGCTGAACAATCGCGGCCTGCTGGCCCGCCTGCTGCGGCCGCTGTTCCGCCTGGTCACGCGCAGCTGGCACATGCTGCTGATCGGCTTCCTGTTCGGGCTCGGGTTCGACACCGCGACCGAGGTCAGCCTGCTGACCGTCGCCGCGACGGAATCCTCCAAGGGCCTGTCGGTCTGGTCGATCCTGGTTTTCCCCGCCCTGTTCTCCGCCGGCATGTCGCTGATCGATACGACGGACGGGATCCTCATGCTTGGGGCGTATGGCTGGGCCTTCGTCAAGCCGATCCGCAAGCTCTACTACAACCTCACGATCACCGTCGTCTCGGCTATCGTGGCCCTGCTGGTCGGCGGCATCGAGACGCTCGGCCTGGTCGGACAGGAGCTCGATCTGCATGGCTGGTTCTGGCAGAAGATGGGAACCCTGAACGACAATTTCGGCACCCTCGGCTACGCGATCATCGGGATCTTCGCGGTGGCCTGGCTGATCTCGACGATCCTATACCGCATGAAGAAACTCGATGACATCGAGGTACGGCAAAGCCCCCCGGCGGTCGGCTGAGACTGAGGCGCCGACCTCGCAGGCGACGAGAAGACTGGCCCCTGCCGGCCGCGGCTTCCGCATGACGCTGTTCATGCGCCGCTCATACGTCATTCGACGCATACGCGCAGGGCGTTCCACGACGCTAGGCTGATCGGCGAGCTCCCCCGTCCGGAAAGGAAGCGGAATTGTCCGATATCGCGATCGAGGCTCCACCCAAACGACGTGCCTTCAACAAGTGGGTCAACAACCCGGTGCTGGAGGACTACTCGCTCCGCTACGCGCCAAAGAGTTTTCGAACCTGGTCGGAATATGCGACGGCGACCGCGGCATTGGGCGGCATCGCCTACATGGCGGACCAGGCCATCGGCGGCTCGCTGGCGGTGCAGTTCGGGTTCAGCAACGCCTTCTTCGGCATCCTGGCCGCTGCCGTCATCATCTTCCTCACCGGCATCCCGATCGCCATCTACTGCGCGCGCTACAACGTCGATGTTGACCTGCTCACGCGTGGCGCCGGCTTCGGCTACCTCGGGTCGACGCTGACCTCGGTGATCTACGCCTCGTTCACCTTCATCTTCTTCGCGCTGGAAGGGTCGATCATGGCCCAGGCGTTCCAGCTCTATTTCGGCATCCCGCTGCCGGTCGGCTACGCCCTCGGCTCGCTGATCATCATACCGCTGGTCGTGTTCGGCATGACGCTGCTGGCCAAGCTGCAGGTCTGGACTCAGCCGCTCTGGCTTTTGATGCTGTTCGCGCCGCCGATCGCGGTGCTGATCGCCGACAAGAACGCAATCGGTCAGTGGACCGGCTTCGCGGGGACCTCGCCCTCCGGCGCGAACTTCGACTGGCTGCTGTTCGGCAGCGCCGCCGGCATCGCGCTGTCGCTGATCGCGCAGATCGGCGAGCAGGCGGACTATCTGCGCTTCATGCCCGACGAGGTGAAGTCCAACCGGACAAGGTGGTGGGTCGCGGTGATCTGCGCCGGCCCGGGCTGGGTGATCCTCGGCGCCGCCAAGCAGCTGATGGGGTCGCTGTTCGCGTCGGTCGCGGTGGCGCACGGCACGCCCGCGGCGCAGGCCAACGAGCCGATCCAGATGTATATCGCCAGCTACCACTACATGTTCCCGATGGGCGTGACGCTCGCGGTCGCGACCTTCTTCGTCATCCTGTCGCAGATCAAGATCAACGTGACCAACGCCTATTCCGGCTCGTTGTCCTGGTCGAACTTCTTCTCGCGGCTGCTGCACGCGCATCCCGGCCGGGTGGTCTACATCTTCCTTAATGTCGGCATCTCGCTGACCATGATGGAGCTGAACATGTTCAGCTTCCTCGGCAAGATCCTCGGCTTCTACTCGAACGTGGCCGTCGCCTGGATCGGCGCGGTGACCGCCGACTTGGTCATCATCAAGCCGCTGCTCAAGCTCAGCCCGGCCTATATCGAGTTCAAGCGCGGCCACCTGTACAACTTCAATCCGGTCGGCTTCGGCTCGATGCTGTTCGCCTCCGCGGTCTCGATCGTGGCGTTCTTCGGGCTGCTCGGCCCGGCCTGTCAGGCCTTTTCTGCCTTCATCGCGCTGGCACTCGCCTTTGTCGCGGCACCGATCATCGCGATCATCACCAAGGGCCGCTACTATCTGGCCCGGCCGCCGTTCGACGACACACGGCTGGCCACGACGATCGAGTGCTCGGCCTGCGGGTTTGCCTACGAGAAACCGGACATGACCAGTTGCCCGTTCCACCACGGGGCGATCTGCTCGCTGTGCTGCTCGCTGGAAGGCAGTTGCGGCGATATCTGCAAGACCTCGCATGGGCTGGTGCCGCCGCTGGCTGCGGGCACCGCCTGAGGCCGCATCCGGAGGCGTCCGCTCGCCTCCGGACCAGCGCTGCCTCCGGACAGACGCTTCAGTGACTGATCATCCAGGGACGGGCGCCGGGAAAGGATTTCGCGGCGCCCGATCCCGCTTTTGCAACCGGACGGCAGCAGGCGCAGTTCGAGGCGTGCGCCGATGCGCGTTTCGGCGCATGCGCACTCCTCTCGTTGGTCGCATGCGCCGCGCGCAGCGACCCGCTCAGCGCGGAGAAGGCGGGTGCCGCCAATGATCTCGGTGCACGACGCCCGCACGCCGGGCAGTCCGCCGGGAGCGCGAACTCCGACAGCCCCCGGATCGCCTCGAAGTCGCCGCAACCGGCGCAGGTATAGTGATACGAGGGCATGACGGACTCCGGCTCAGAGGTCGGGCGCCAGCGGCATGTCAACGCTGCCGTCGAGGAAACGCTTCGGCCCATCGGCGCCGGGAGAGATGTCGAACTCGAAGATCTCGGTCGGCAGCCAGAGCGTGGCGCAGGCATTGGGCACGTCCACCACGCCGCTGACATGGCCTTGCACCGGCGCCGTGCCCAGGATCGAGTACGCCTGGGCGCCGGAATAGCCGAACTTCTTGAGATATTCGATCGCGTTCAGACAGGCCTGGCGATATGCGATCCCGACATCGAGATAATGCTGCGTCCCGTTCTCGTCCACCGAGATGCCCTCGAAGATCAGGTGGTCCTGGTAGCGCGGCGTGATCGGGCTCGGCTTGAAGATCGGGCTGCGAATGCCGTACTTCGACATGCCGTCCTTGATCAGGCTGTGCACGCGCATGTGGATCCAGCCCGGCATCTCGATCGCCCCGCAGAAGGTGATCTCGCCGTCGCCCTGGGAGAAGTGCAGGTCGCCGACGGAGAGCCCGGCACCGTCGACATAGACCGGGAAATACACCCGGGCGCCGCGCGACAGGTCCTTGATGTCGCAATTGCCGCCATGCTCGCGCGGCGGCACGGTGCGTGCACCCTCGGCTGCGGCGGTCGCACGGGCATCGCCGGACAGCCGGCCCATATGCGCGGTCGGGCCGAACGGCGGGTTGGCCAGTCCCGGCACCCGGTCGGGGTCGGTCGCGATCAGCCCGCGCTCGCGGCGGTTCCAGGTCTCCAGCAGCGGCTTCGAAGGCAGACAGCCGATCAGCCCGGGATGGATCAGGCCGGCATATTCGACACCCGGCACATGGCGCGAGCGCGTGAACATGCCGTTAAGATCCCAGATCGACTTCTGTGCCTGCGGGAAATGCTCAGTCAGGAAGCCGCCGCCGTTCTTCTTCGAGAAGAAGCCGTTGAAGCCCCATGCATTGTGCGGAAAGGCGCCGATATCGAGGAAATCGACAACCAGCAGGTCGCCCGGTTGCGCGCCCTCGACGCGTATCGGACCGCTCAGGAAATGCACGATCGACAGGTCGATGTCGCGCACGTCGGACGCATCGTCGTTGTTCTTGATGAACCCGCCGGTCCAGTCGTAGCACTCGATGATGAAGTCGTCGCCCGGCTTCACGCTCGCGACCATCGGGATGTCCGGGTGCCACCGGTTATGCACCATGTCGTTCTCATAGGCGGACTGGCTCAGGTCGACCTTGATCAGTGTCTCCGGCATCGAGCGCTCCACGGCTAAAACGCCGAGGCTTCACCCGCAGGGCGTCGCCGGCCATACGTCGTTCGCCGTATCCGCAATTGTCGTGGACGCTGCGCCAGACGGCCCGCAACATGCAGGCGATGGCAGGACGACAGCGGCTCATACCTTCCCGGCGCGCCTACAACCGCTGGGTCGCGGACGAGACGCTCGAGGATTATGCGCTGCGCTACACGCCGGCCTCGGCCCGGCGCTGGTCGGCCGGGTCGATCACCAGCACCGCGCTCGGCTCGTCCTCCTTCATGGCGCTGGAGGCGATCGGCGGGCTGATCACGGTGCAGTACGGCTTCCGGACCGCGTCCCTCGCCATCATCGCCACCAGCCTGCTGATCTTCGCCACCGCGCTTCCGGTCTCGCTGGCGGCGGCCAGGCGCGGCATCGATGTCGACCTGCTCACTCGCGGCGCGGGCTTCGGCTATATCGGCTCGACCGTCACCTCGCTGATCTACGCCGCCTTCACCTTCATCTTCTTCGCGCTCGAGGCGACCATCCTGGCGACCGCGCTGCAGGCCTGCTTCGGGCTGCCGGTGCAGGTCGGCTGCCTGCTGGCGGCGGTCGTCGTCATCCCGATGGTGACGCTCGGGATCTCGTTCATCAGCCGCTTCCAGCGCGCGACCCAGCCGGTCTGGCTGGTGCTGACCGCGATCCCGGTCGCCGGCGTGCTCCTGGTGCACGGGCCGGCATCCCTGGCCGCCTGGCGTCATGTCCCCGGGCTCGCCCGCAGCGGCAGCGCGCTGCTCGACTTCGGAGCGGCCGCCTCGGTGATCGCGGCCCTGCTCGCCCAGGTCGGCGAGCAGGTGGATTACCTCCGCTTCCTGCCGCCCGCCCGGCCCGGCCGCATGAGGCGCTGGTGGCTGGCAGTGCTCGCCGGTGGTCCGGGCTGGATCGTGCCCGGGGCAATCAAGCTGTTCCTGGGGTCGCTGCTGGCCTCGGTCGCACTCCGCGCCGGAGCTTCGCCGGAGGCCGCCGCACAGCCCGCCACCATGTACCGGCACGCCTTCCTGCTGCTGACCCACGACCAGCGTGCTGCCCTGGCACTGACCACACTGCTGGTCGTGGTCGCGCAGCTCAAGATCAACGTGACCAACGCCTACGCCGGCTCGATCGCCTGGTCGAACTTCTTCTCGCGGCTGACCCGCAGCCATCCGGGACGCGTCGTCTGGGTCGTGTTCAACGTCCTGATCGCCACCCTGCTGATGGAACTCGGCATCTACGCGATCCTGGGTGCCGTGCTCGCCGGTTTCTCCGTCATCGCGTGCGGCTGGGTCGGCGCGCTGGTCTCTGATCTGGTTTTGGTGCGGCCGCTCGGGCTGGCACCGGCGGTCACCGACTTCAAGCGGGCGCACCTGTACGACATCAACCCGGTCGGCGTCGGCGCGATGGCTGGCTCGGTGACGGCAGGACTGCTGGCGCTTGCCGGCGCGTTCGGACCGGTCATGCAGGCCTTCGCGCCATTCGTCGCCTTGCTGGGCAGCCTGCTGGCCTGTCCGCTGCTGGCGGCCGCGACCGGCGGCCGGTTCTATCTTGCGCGCAAGCCACGCCGGAGTTGGCCGCAGCCGGCGCCGGCGTGCACGGTGTGCGGCATCGCGTTCGCGGCGCCCGACACCGCGTATTGCCCGGCCTATGGCGGCGCGATCTGCTCGCTGTGCTGCACGCTTGACGTGCGCTGCAACGACGCCTGCAAGCCGCACGCACGGGTGTCGGCGCAGATCGCGAACGCCGGTGCAGCGCTGCTGGGCGTGCTGATGCTCCTTGCGAGGCGGGATCGCGCCAAGGCCGTCCACCCCCGGTTGGGGCAAGGCGACCTGGGTCGCGGGCTGTCGCGCTTCCTGGTGCAGTTCATCGCGGCGTGCATCCTGGCGGCGCTGCTGCTGGTGTCGGTCTATCTGCAGGCGACCGGCGGCCGCGCCGTGCTGCAGCAGCCGCTCGCCTCGGCATTGTGGCGCGCGTTCCTGGTGCTCTCGGTGGTGGCGGGCGTCGCGGTCTGGCTGCTGACCCTGGCGCAAGAAAGCCGAGCGGCGGCCCGTGCGGAGAGCAGCCGGCAGACCACGCTGCTGCATGACGAGATCGCGGCCCATCGCCGCACCGACGCCGACCTGCACAGGGCCAAGGGAGCCGCGGAGGCCGCCAACCTTGCCAAGAGCCGCTTCGTCGTCGGCGTCGCGCACGAGTTGCGCACGCCGCTCAATGCGGTGCTCGGCTATGCCCAGCTGCTGGAGTTCGACGACGCGATCCCCCAGGGCAAGCGCGAGGCGGTGCGCACGATCAGGCGCAGCGGCGAGCATCTCGCGCGCCTGATCGAGGGCCTGCTCGACATCTCCAAGATCGAGTCCGGCCGCATCCATATCGAGCAGCGTCCGGTCCGGCTCGGCGCCTTCCTCAGCGAGATCGTCGAGATGTTCCGTCTGCAGGCGGACGCGAAAGGCATCGGCTTTCGCTTCGAGCGGTCGGCCAGTCTGCCGGCGACGGTGCGCATGGACGAGACCCGGCTGCGTCAGGTCCTGATCAACCTGCTGTCCAACGCGATCAAGTTCACCAGTCGCGGCGAGGTCGGCCTGGCGGTGGTGACGGGCGGAACCGTCACCGAGTTCGTGGTCAGCGACACCGGCTGCGGCATCCTGGCAGCCGACCGCGAGCGCATCTTCGAGCCGTTCGAGCGGATGACACCCACAGGTCATGCGCCGGTCGCGGGAATCGGCCTCGGCCTGACCATTTCCCGGCTGCTCGCCAGCGTCATGGGCGGCGAGATCGAGGTGGCGAGCCGCGTCGGCGAAGGCAGCATTTTCAGGCTGCGGCTGCTGCTGTCGCCGGTCGCCGATGCCAGCCAAGCGCCACCATCCCCGCGCATGCTGCGCGGCTATGCCGGCCGGAGACGCACCCTGGTCGCGGCCGACGACGACGCGGTGCATCGCGCGCTGCTCGACGAGGCGCTGCGCCCGCTCGGTTTCGTGCTGCATGCGGTGCCCGACGCAGCGGGCTGCCTGCGGCTGGCGGCCGAGGCACGCAGCCGGATGCAGGCCGGGCCGGCCAAGGATATCCCCGGCGATGTACCCGGCCTGCCGATGACCATCGACGCCTTCCTCCTCGACGTCTCGATGCGGGCGCTGGACGGGCCGCAGATGGATGGCTGGGCAATCGCGCGCCGCCTACGCGATGCCGGCTGGACGGTCCCGATCATCGTGGTGTCCGGCCATCCGGAGGAGCCGCTCGGTGTGCCCGGCATGGCCGCGCCGCACGATGCCTTCCTGCCCAAGCCGATCAGCCTGCCCGCCCTGCACGAGACGCTCGGGCGCCTGCTCGGCCTGCACTGGATCGAGGATGCCGGGGCGGACCTGTCATCGCCGGAAGACATGCCGGACGGATGCCGGGATGTCGCGGTCCAGGTCGCCCGCGAAACGCCCCTCGGACCGCATCTCGCCGAGTTGCAGAGCCTGCTGCAGATCGGCCACGTGCGCGGCCTTGCCACCCGCATCGAGGAGCTCTGCCGGGCAGCTCCGGACGACCCGGTGCTGTCCCGGCTGGCTGCCTCGATCCGGTCGTTCCATCTGGACGAGGCCGAAGCCATCCTCGCCGAACAGCGGGCCGGATCGTGAACGGCCCGGTCGCCGGCACCGGCCGCGGCACGATCCTGGTCGTCGACGACAATCCGGACACGCTCGGCTTGGTCACCAGCGCGCTGGAGGCGGCGGGCTATCTCGTTCTGGTCTCGCTTTCCGGCATGCGGGCGCTGGAAATCGTGCATTCGGCGCGACCCGACCTGGTGCTGCTGGACGCGATCATGCCCGAGCTCGACGGCTTCGAGGCCTGCCGCCGGCTGCGACGCATTCCGGGAACCGCGACGCTGCCGGTGATCTTCATGACCGGCCTTGCCGACACCGAGCATGTCATACGCGGGCTGCAGGCCGGCGCGGTGGACTACGTGACCAAGCCACTGGACATGCGCGAGATGGTGGCGCGGATCGAGGTCCATCTCGGGGCGGCCCGCCTGATGCGCAGCGCCCGGGCGGCGATGGAGATGTCGGGACACGCCCTGTTCGCGGTATCGCGCAACGGGACGCTGCGCTGGGCCACGCCGAGCGCCGAGATCCTGCTGGCTGCAGCCGGACTCGAAGGCCAGACCCTGCTGGACGCGCTGCGGCCGATCCTTCCGGAGCCGGGGTCCGCCGGAACCGCGGCCAGACGGATCCTCGACTTTCCTGGGCACGCTTCCGGCCAGCGGGTCGAACTCGGCCTTGTCGGCGAACTCGATCCCAACGAGATCCTGTTGCGCATCGAGGAGATCCAGTCGTCGCTGGACGAGCGGCGGCTGCGCGCAAGGCTGCCGGTGACGCCACGCGAGGCGGAGGTGCTGCTCTGGCTGGCGCGCGGCAAGGCGAACCGGGACATCGCCGAGATCCTGGGGCTGCGCCCACGCACGGTGAACAAGCACCTCGAGCAGGCGTACGCGAAGCTCGGGGTCGAGAACCGTGCCGCTGCCGTGTCGCTGACGCTCGGCGCGCTGCGCGGCTGAGCACCGCTCAGGCGACGCCAGCTAATTGTGCAGCGTCGCCGGATCGACGGTCAGGATCAGCCGCTGCACCGGGTGGCCGCCAACGACGTGACGCCGGAAGATCTCCTCGATATCCTGCTCCGTCTCGTAACGATACCAGGTTCCCTCGGGATAGATCACCATGACCGGGCCGTGCTCGCACAGGTTGAAGCAGCCGGCGTGGTTGATGCGGATGCGCCTGACGCCGTTCGCCATCCCGAGTCGGCACATATAGTCGCAGAGCGCCCGGCTGCCCTTGGTCGCGCAGCAGCCGCGACGATGCGTCTCCGGCCGGCTGTTGGTGCAGCAGAACACATGGACCCTATAGAGCAGCTCGTCACCGCCGCGAACGACCTCCATGGCTGCCCCGGATGCCGATGCGTTTCAGGACGAGGCGGATGCCAGCACGTTGGATGCGGACGTTGCCTCATGGTCGAAGATGCTCTTCTCGACCTTGACGCTCTGCGCGACGCCGTTCTCGACGACCATCGAATAGCGCTGCGAACGTGTTCCGAGCCCGATCCCCGACAGGTCCAGATCGAAACCCATGGCGCTGGTCAGCCTGGCATCCGGATCCGAGAGCATCATCACCTTGCCGGACGCGCCGTGCATCTCGCCCCAAGCCGACATCACGAACGGGTCGTTCACCGCCACGCAGGCGATCGCATCCACCCCGTCCGCGCGCAGCCGGTCATATTCCGCAATGAAGCTCGGCAGGTGCTTGGTCGAGCAGACCGGGGTGTAGGCCCCTGGCAGGCCGAACACGATGACCTTGCGGCCTTCGAGAAGTTCTCCGGTGGAGATGTCCTTGATGCCGTCCGCGGTCATATGCTTCAGCATGACGTTGGGCACAGGCTGTCCAGCTTCGATGGTCATCCGCTTTTTCCTGACAGACGTGAAAGACTATGGCGATGGCGAAATCAGGCCGAGCCGCCGGCACGGGCGACGCACGCCGCGAACCCGGCAGCGAATTCGGCGCGGTCGAGGTTGCGGCCGATGACGACGAACTGCGAGCGCCGTTGCTCGCCTTCGGCCCAAACGCGTTCCGGCCGCATTGTCGTCAGCATGCGCACGCTCTGGAACACCACCCGTTCCTTGAATCCCTGGGCGTTGAAGAAGCCCTTCGACCGATACAGGTCCTCGCCTCGCTCCTGCGCCATGCGGTTCATCCATAGCGCGAAGCGGTTCAGGTCGATCGGCGCCTCAGCCTCCAGCACGAAGGAGCCGACTGCCGCGTCATGCTCGTGCAAATGGTCGCCAAGGAATTCGGGGTCGACCTGGAGTTTCTGCACGAGATCGAAGGCGCCGACATCGATCACGCGGTCAAGGTCGATCTCGGCGTCGACCGTGTGATGGATGATCGCCAGCGGATTGAGCGCCCTGATGCGCGTCTCGAGGCTCTTCACCTGCGCGGGCGTCACCAGATCGATCTTGTTGATCAGGATGACATCGCTGAAGGCAACCTGCTCGACGGCCTCGTTGCTCTGGGCTAGGTTCATCTCCAGATTGACGGCATCGACCACGGTGACGAACGCATCGAGCCGGATGCTCTGCTTCACCGCGTCGGCGACAAAGAAGGTCGAGGCGACCGGTGCCGGATCGGCAAGGCCGGTCGTCTCGATCAGGATGCCATCCAGGCTCCCGGCCCGCTCCTGCAACCGCTCGAGCGTGTCGATCAGGTCGCCCCGCACGGTGCAGCACAGGCAGCCATTGTTGAATTCGACCAGCTGGGCCTGGTCGTCATGCACGACCAGTTGCCCGTCGATGCTGATTTCGCCGAACTCGTTGACGATAACGGCGATCTTCTTGCCGTGCTGGCTGCCCAGGATGCGGTTGATGAGCGTTGTCTTGCCTGAGCCGAGGAAGCCGGTGACCACCGTCGCAGGAACCCGGTGGTCGCGCCGTGCGGCGTCCTCGCCCGCTGCCATCGTCATACTCATTTTTCCGCGCCTACTCGGCGGCTTCCAGTTCCTTCTTCCTGGGCGTGGCCAGGCCGCCTGGCGTGAGCACCACCGTCTTGGTCATCGCCGCGATGCCCTCTTCCATGATGATCTTGCGGTTGGCTGGCGGCAGCTTGTCGCCGCGCAGCTCGTCATACGGCACCACGACCCAGCATGCGCAGCCCCAGATGCACTCGCCCGCCATGCCCTCGAAGCGGATCGCCGGCTCCGACAGCATCGGCCCTATATCGATCAGCCAGGCATGCTCGTTGAGCTTATCCTCCCACGACAGCTTGTCGTAGCTCTTCTGGCTCTCCCAGAAGGCGATCAGGTCGGTCTTGGCAACCCCGGGCAACACCACGTTCGCATAGGACGTCAGGGTGTCGAAGAACTCGTGGTTGGTGATCTGGATCGCGCTCTCGTCGTCGAGCAGGTAGTTATTGGTGATCATCGCCCTGAAGGCATCGTTCATGGACTGGTGGCCCATGCTGCGCGCTCCGTAGATCAGGACCTCGGCGTAGTTGGTCTTGAAGCCGTCCTTCAGGCCGCTGTATTTCGGCGTGAAGTCGATCCACTGGCTGATCACGTTCTCCCACTTGGAGGCGGCCTCGCCGGGAAGGACCTGGACGCCCGGATGGGTAAGCTTGGCGACATCGAACAGCGTCCAGCCGCGGGCGCCGGCACTGACCGTCTCGTGCGGCGCCCCGGTCAGACCGGATGGACGCAGCGCGCGGAACAGGTCGCGTCCGTTATCGACCACCGCGAACCGCATGAACGAGTCTGCAACGAACCGGTTGGTAACCATCTCCTTGATGCTCTGGCGAATATGTGCCTCACCGGTGGTGGTGTAGGCGGTCAGGCGCTGCCAGCTCTGCTCGGGATTGACCACGAAGAAGCCACCGGTGAACGGGCTGCGATACAGGTCACCCCAGACCGCGGTGACACCGGCATTCTTGCCGTCGTCCAGCATGCAGTCGAGGTCGTTCAGCGTGGTGTACAGCGTCGGACTGTCGCGATAGATTTCCGGGTCGCCGGAATGCGGTAGTTGACCGACACCGATCACCGGAATGCGGCGTCCGAGCTTCACATTGGACAGGTGGCGTGCGAGATCGACCACCATGCCACTGCCGGTGCCCCCGGCCAGGCTGAAGCAGACAGTCACCAGAGAGGGCAGGCCGGCCTTCTCGATCTGCTCGACGAAGCGCCGCAATGCCACGTCCATGGGGCGGCTGCCCGCGTAATAGGCATTTGCATAGATCCCCTTGGCAACCGCGCGCGGGAAGTGCTTCCCGGCCTCCGGCATTTCATATTTCTTGGGGACATAGGACTCGAAGTTCGGGTTCCAGTAGTAGCGCGGATACTCAAGCTTGAGGAACTCGCGGGTCCGGTTCATGCCTTCGAAGAAGTCTTCCTTCGAGGGTACTGGCAGCGCGATCGCCTGGAACTGGAACCGATCGGACGGGATATTCCGCGATTCCAGGCGCTTCACGAAGGAGGCGGCATAATCCTGCGCCAGACCCATGTCCTGGTCACCGATGTCCACCACCATCGCGGCGAAGGTTGCCCGCGGGTCGGCGAGGTGGTCCTCCACCTCTCCGGTCCGCAGCAGGGCCTCGACATAGGCGGCGCCCGTGCGGCCGATCCCGATGACATGCATGCAGTGCGGAGCCTGCGTGCCGGTGGCGCTGTGGTAAAGTGATGCAGACATGCTGGTTTCCTTTATGTCGGCTGATGAGCGGTAATGGACGCAGATGCCCCTTGCGGTGGGTTCAGCATCTGATCGAAAAGGTCTCGGTCGCGTCGAGGAAGCCGAGATCACGCAGGATATGAGCGACGGACGTCGCTCTCTGGTTCGCCACGTAAAGCATGTAGTCCTCGACGAAGAGCCCGGGATCCGTCGAGATCACGCCGTCCTCGATGAGGGCGACGCCCTTCTCGAGATTGGTGCGATCAAGGGTGGCGCTCCAGATCGGGGTCTCCAGGTAGATCGCCCGGTCATCGGCCCGTGCGACGTGCAGGAACTTGCCGCCGGTGATGGTGGGGACCTCTGCCCCGTCGCCATACCTCTGCAGGACGTCGGTCCAGTCCAGCGGCATCTCAGGACCTCGCGGTCGACGGGGAAAACTGGTTCCGGTCACTGCGCATAATGTACGCTCCTGGGGGCGTCGATATCCTCGACGCTCTGGCTGGCCGGTTCGGCGTCCCCACGCACGGCATGCAGCGGCACGGCGATCCAGCTTGAGCCGTCATGCAGGCTGGCGCCGGCCATTCCCTCAAGTTGCGTCGAAGGCTCGCTGAGCAGGATGCCGTGTTCGAGCAGCAGGGAATGATCCACGAGGCGTAAAGCGGCCGGCTCCGCGTCATAGGCGGCGCGAGCCGCGTGGAACAGAGCGAGCTCGACCTTGGCCACTGACGGCAGCAGGAACTGCACGCATCCGTGCCGACCGCCTCCGACCGCCTGTGGCGGCACCTCGGGGTTGAAGGCCCGTTGCAGGCGCGCGGTGATGTCGCGCGCGTCATCCTCCTCGTCAGATCCGATGCGAGCCTCGATGAATTCGGGTGCATAGCCGGGAACCAGCCCCATCCGCGCAGGCATGTCGGTGCTGAGCGGCAGGCCCCCGTCGGCATCGGCATCGGCGAAGCCAAGGATATGCAGCCAGCGCGGTCCCCAGGGAGTGCGTGCGGCCGAGTGCTGGGTCGAGGGGGCGGCCACCCAGTTCAACAGGCGCAGCGTCTCCCACAGCCCGGTTCCGCTGCGTGCCGTCAACAGGGTCGCGATCTCCTGGTCGCACCGACGCTGCGTTGCGTCGAGGTCGCGTGTCGCGATCCAGGCAGGCTGCTGCGGCAGGAGAAGGAAGCCGGCCGTGAACGGGTTGCGGAACAACTCGCCGCACGAGGCGACGATGCCAGGGTTCTTGCCCTCGTCCTGCAGGCAGTCCAACTCGTTCAGCGCGGCGAAGACGCTGCCGCCGCGATGCACCGCGTCATCTCCGTCGCAGGGTGCTACGGCGACCCCGCAGACGAGCACGCGGCGGCCGAACAGGCGGCTGGACAAATGGCGCGCGAGATCGACCGCGATGCCGCTTCCGGTGCCGCCGCCCAGCCCGAAGATGATGGCGATAGCGGCCTGCGCAGGAGCCGCCTCGATCTCGGCGGCGAAGCGCCGGAGCGCTGCCTGCAAGGGGCTGTTCCGCTCGTAATAGGCGGCGCCATAGATCGCCTTGGCGATCGCGCGACTGACATGCTCACCTGGAGCAGGCAGCTCGATTGCCGGGTCGAGCCAGGGCCTGAACTCCGCCGCCCAATAGGAACGCGGATATTCCAGCGTCAGATATTCCGGATACCGCGCGAGATCCCTGAACAGCACCGAACGTTCCGGAACATCGAGGGCAATGATCGTGAGCTCGGCGCGGTCCGGCGGCATCGTTGCCGCGAGCTGCCGCAACTCCGCCATATCCTGGTCGCCGATATCGAGGACAAGCGCGGTAAACCTGGGCGCCTCGGGCTCCAGAGCGCGCAGGATCGCCGCCACCGCGCCCGCGCCGGCACGACCGATGCCGATCGCATGGGTCGACACTGCGACCGCTTCCTCGCCGTTCAGGCGATGCACACCCCGCTTGAGGGCATCGAGCTTGCGTCGCTTGAGCCGATCGTTCATCGAAGCGCTCAACGGCTCCGGTCCTCCTGATGATGCGCATGCAAGCCTGTACGCGGGTCGAACCATACGGGTCTCCCGAGAGGAGACCGGCGGAAGCAAGCCGGACGAACGACAGACGCGCCGCGAGCACGCGGCAATAAAACTTCTCGAAATGTCGATTATCCGGTCAGGAGCGCCATCATCCTATCCGGCCCGGCCAACGACAATGGTGGCGGGGCGATGAGAGCGTGCCTGTTTCCTGCGAGTAGTCTTCTTTATGAGCGCAAGGCAGGTCAAGGTAAATCAGGGCGATTGCGCGATGGAATTTGCAACCTCACATGACTCCGCTGTTCTTCACGCTCTAAATGCATACTGAGCCCGGCGATCATGCGTTGCGCTCATATCCAGTCTTGATCGTCAGGATCGAAGTGTCGGGAAACAACAGATGGATCACGCAGCCACCGCAGTTGTCGCGGAAACGACGCAGCCGGACCTTTCCGCTTACCTGATCGTCGAGGAGCCGTACTACCGCCCAACCGGCCGCGAGATCGCGCTCGTTGAGGCAGCATACGAACAGCGACTGCCCGTCATGCTCAAGGGCCCGACAGGTTGCGGCAAGACCAGGTTTGTCGAGCATGTCGCCTGGCGGCTCGGTCGCCCTTTGATCACGGTCTCGTGCCACGAGGACATGACGGCTGCCGATCTGGTCGGGCGGCATCTGCTCACGCCCTCCGGCAGCGTCTGGCAGGACGGGCCGCTGACGCTGGCGGTCCGACACGGTGCCATCTGCTATCTCGACGAGATCGTCGAGGCACGCCAGGACACCACGGTGGTGATCCATCCGCTCGGAGACACACGCCGCGTGCTGGCACTGGATCGCAAGGGTGAGCTGGTGCATGCCGATCCCGGCTTCCAGCTCGTGATCTCCTACAATCCGGGTTACCAGAGCGCCATCAAGGACCTCAAGGAATCCACCAAGCAGCGGTTCGTCGCCATCGACTTTGCCTACCCGGAGGCCATCCCCGAGGCAGCTATCGTGGCGCACGAAGGAGGGGTCGATGAGCGCATCGCCATGACCCTCGTCGAGATCGGCGGACAGTCGCGCCGGCTGCGCGGCCATGGCCTCGACGAAGGGGCCTCCACCCGCATGCTGATCCATGCGGCGCGCCTCGTGGCCGCCGGGGTGCCGATCGGCCAGGCGGTGCAGGCTGCCATCATCCTGCCGATCACCGACGATGCCGACATGCGAGCCGCGCTGGATCACGCCGTCGCGGCCTGTGGCGTCTAGTGCCGCAGGCGCGGCTGTTCCGGCTGGTTGCATCGCGCGACGTCCTGCGGGCGCAGCTCGATCGCGTCTGGGCGCGGCTGCCGAAAGCCCAACCCGCACCGCTCGATGACTGGTCACGCGCCGCCATCGCGCTGATCGAAGTCAACGCCGGGCCTGCCTGTCATCTTGCCTTCTGGAGTGCAACCGTCGGCGCGAGTGACCGCATCGGGTTGCTTGCCGTCTGCGGGCACGCAGCGGCGGAGATCTGCCGCCACGCCGGATCGCAGGCGGCGCTGGCCTGCCTGGACGCGTTGCCCGGTGTCCTGGTGCAGGCCGATGCCGACGGCGTTCAACTCTGGTGGCGCTGCCTGGAACGGATGGCGCGCGAGGCGCCGGATTGCCTGCAGCCCTTCGGCCGCCACGCCCAGGCGTTGCTGGCAGATCGATCGGGTGGCACTGCCGCGAATTTCATCGCGGCCGGCCTCAAGGCCTATGCAAAGGACCCGGAACGCCGACGGGCCTTCTTCGCCCTCGAGGATCCCTGGGGCCTGGACCTGCTGTCGGGGCGTCCGGATCTGCCCGGCTTCAACGCCGCCCGACCCATGCTGTCGGCATACCTGCGCGCGCTCTGGAACGCGGGTGCGGGCCTGCAGGCAGCGCCGGTGCGCGAGGTACGTGAGGCGAGGTCGCACATCGAGGGGACCGTGATCCTGTTGCCGTCGCATGTCGATGCCGCGGACGCCGGCGCCGCGACCCGTCTCTACGTCGCCGCCGTCGCGCACGCGGCCGCCCATCTCGAGCATCCCGTCCGGCGTCAGCCGGTCGGCAGCCTGAAGCCGCTGCAGGTGGCGCTGATCGGCCTGATCGAGGATGCCCGGGTCGAGGCCCTGGCGATGCGGCGCCTGCCGGGCTTGCGGAGCCTGTGGACGCCCTTCCACACCAGCTTGCCCGCAGGCCCGCGCACGGCTGAAAACCTCATGCAACGCCTGTCGCGAGCACTGCTCGATCCCGCTCACGAAGACCCGGACGGCTTCGTGTCGAAGGGGCGCAGCCTGTTCGGGGATGCCGCGGCGGCGGGACTGGACGATCCGCGGCTGAGCCAGCATATCGGCCGGGCGCTGGGTCACGATCTCGGGCAGATGCGGGTCCAGTTCAACTGGCGCGACCATGTCGTCCAGCCTGCCTACCGCGACGACGGCCAGCATCTGTGGCAGGGCGAGCCGCAGGATGCGGCACCTCGCGATGTGCTGGTGCAAGCCGACAGGCCAGCCGGGGCCCGGGCAGCCGAGCCTGCGGAACCGGATGAACGCGGGCCGGTGATCGCGACCTATCCGGAATGGGATGCAGCGGCCAACGCGGAACGTGACGGCTGGACCACGCTGCGAGAGAGCCCGCCGATGCTGCGCCGTGCGGACTCTCTGCATGCCGCACTCGCAGAGCAGGCGACGCTGCGCAACCAGATCGCGCGCCTGGTGCGCGGATCGGCGATCGCGCGGCCGGTGCGGCTGAAGCGCCAGCCGGATGGCGACGAGCTGGACATGGATGCGGCCCAGGACGCGATGATCGCGCTGCGCTCGGGAACGACACCCGATCCGCGTGTGTTCCGCGCGACCTCTCCGAGATCGCGTGATCTGGCGACGGTGGTGCTCCTCGACACCTCGGCATCAACCGCGGCGACCGTGTCCGACGGCCGCACCATCCTCGACCTGCAGCGTCTGGCGGTCGCCCTTCTCGCCGAGGCGCTCGATGCGCGCGGCGATGCGCTGGCGCTGCGGGCCTTTGCCTCGAACGGACGCGAGGATGTCCGCCTGACCCGCATCAAGGATTTCGGCGAGCGCTTCGGCGATCTCCAGCTATCGCGCCTGGCAGGACTGCGGTCCAGGCTGTCCACCCGGCTCGGGACCGCGCTGCGTCACGCCCGGCAGGACTTCGTCGCCACGCGCAGCTGGCGCCGGCTGCTGCTTGTGCTCGGCGACGGCGAGCCGTTCGACGTGGATGTCATGGACAGCGGCGAACTGGTGACCGATGCACGTCGCGCGGTGCTGGGCCTCAGGCAGGCTGGCATCGACGCCTTCGGCCTGGTGCTCGATCCGCAGGGGGTCGGGTCGGCCGAAGCGATCTTCGGCCGGTCCAACACCATCGTGATCCGCAACCTGGGCGACCTGCCGGCGCGACTGGCCGGGCTGTATTTCCGCCTGTCGCGCCGCTGAAATTCGCTCCCGGGCCTCCTCAGCGATGCGTGGTGGAGGTCGAGGGAATACCCTCGATCGGGCACTCGTCGGTGCCGATGGTCGGGCGCGTCAGGGCCTCGACCATCTCGCGCGTGGCTTCCGGATCGGCGATCCACTTGCCGTAGAAGTCATACGGGCAGGCGGCCAGACCCTTGTCGCCATCGCCGGAGTTGATCACGCCGGTATAGCCGCGATGCAGCAGCTTGAAGAGGTGGTTCTCCGATTGCATGGTCTTGCGGGCGTCGCGGATCAGCGACTTCGACAGCGCCGCATACTGGATGCCGTACTCCTCGGTGCCGCACTCGCCGAGCGTGCGTCCGTCGAAGCCGACGATGGCGGAATGGCCGAAATAGGAATAGACGCCGTCGAAGCCGGCCGCGTTCGCCACCGCGACATAGACGTTGTTGGCCCACGCCATCGATTTCGACATCATGATCTGCTGTTCCTTGGCCGGATACATGTAGCCCTGGCAGCGGATGATCAGCTCGGCGCCCTTCATCGCGCAGTCCCGCCAGATTTCCGGGTAGTTGCCGTCGTCGCAGATGATGAGGCTGATCTTGAGGCCCTTGGGGCCGTCCGAGACATAGGTGCAGTTGCCGGGATACCAGCCCTCGATGGGCACCCACGGCATGATCTTGCGGTATTTCTGCACGACCTCGCCCTTGTCGTTCATCAGGATGAGGGTGTTGTACGGCGCCTTGTGCGGATGCTCCTCGTGGCGTTCGCCGGTCAGCGAGAACACCCCCCACACCTTGGCGCGGCGGCACGCTTCGGCAAAGATCTCGGTTTCGTCGCCCGGGACCGAGGATGCGGTCTCATACATCTCCTTGCTGTCGTACATGATGCCGTGCGTCGAGTATTCGGGGAAGATGACGAGGTCCATGCCGGGCAGCCCCACCTTCATGCCGACCAGCATCTCCGCGATCTTGCCGGCATTCTCCAGGACGTCCGCCTTGGTGTGCAGTCGCGGCATCTTGTAGTTGACGACGGCAACACCGACCGTGTCCTTGCTACTCGAGATATCGCCGTGCAGCATCGCAACCTCCCCGCTGACTATTGAAATGTTGAGAGTCCACGTCCGGCGGTCATACCGCAACTCGGCCGCGCACGCTGGCGGCCTGGTCGCAAGAAAACCCTGGAATGTGGATCGAGACCCGGATCGCGGGCTGTTCAGCCTCGCCCGGATTGACGGCAAACGTCGGATGGTTGCCGGGCAGCGTCATTGATGCCACGGCCTCGACGAGCTTCGAATGGATCGAATGCCGCGACAAGCTTAGTCATCCTCAAGCCGCGACTTCAAGGGGTGGTTGGCGGAGATGATGCAATCGGCCATCTCCTCCATGCTGGTGCGACGGCTCATCGCCTGCCGGCGTATGCGCTGATACGCCGCATCCTCGCTGAGTTCCTCGGTCGCCATCAGGATCGACTTCGCGCGGTTCAGCTTGCCGGCGCCGAGCAGCTTGCGCTCGAGCTTGTGGATCCTTGACCGGGCCTCCTGCTGCGCCAGCCAGAGGCTCCGCGCCAGGGCAAGATTGGTCAGCAATCCGAACGGCCGCACCGGACGCTCGATGACGGCATGCACGCCGCTTTCCAGCACGAGCTGCAGGATGGATGGGTTTTCGTAGCCGACAACCGCGAGCAGGGTGGGCGTCGCCGTGTCGCCCGGCGCCAGCAGCCGCCGCAGGGAGTGCCGGCTGTCGTGATCGATCGCCATGATGACGATGTCGGTGGCCGACGCGAATGCCGGCGGTACCGGCCAGGCAGCCGACACCGCGCACCCGATGCGCTGGCAGTGCTCGACCAGGCTGGAACCCTCGGGATCGGGCGGATGGACGATTTCGATCCGAAGTCCACGCAGGTCTCTGAGGATCTGGATGGACATCGGTACGACCTGCCTGCTCGTTCAGGCATCTGCCGGATGCGGGATATCGAGCGGGTCGTCAAGCGTCTGCGTCACCCTGTAGGGATCGGGCTTGATGCGGCCTGCCGGCGTGTCGACGATCTCGAACCGGCCCAGCGCATCGAGCCGCGCCACGCGCGGCCACAGATAGGCGTGGTTGTTCTCGCCATCGATGCGGACGCGGCCCTGCGGCGCCTCGTATTCGATCTCTGGCAATGTCATGCGGATCAGCGCGGGATCATCGCTGTGTGTGGCGCCGATGGCGTGCGCGGCCAGCATGACCTGGAAGTAGGCGGCCTCCGCCGCGGCAGGGACCGGCGCGCCCGCGCCAAATCTCGCGCGGTAGGCCGAGACAAAGCTTCTCGCCTGTCGGCCGGTCAGAATATCAAAGAAAGGTGCCGCAGTGACGTGTCCGCATGCCGCGGCACTGCTCATTTCGGCAACCTCCGCCTCGCTGGTCGTCAGGCTGGCGATCGGCATCGTCCGCGCATCGAACCCCGCCCGATGGTAGGCCTCGTAGAACATCGCCGTCGCCTCGCCGACGACAGTCGAGAAGATGACGTCGGGCCTGGTGCGGCCGATCCGCGCGATGGCGTGGTCGAAGTCACCGGGATGCGGGCGCAGCGGAACATAGATCTCGTCGAGGACGACGCCGCCGGCCTGCCGCACGAGGTCGGTCATGATCCGGTTGCTCTCGTGCGGGTAGATATAGTTCGATCCGACCAGCAGCAGCCTGGTCCCGAAGCTCCTAAACAGATAGCGCGCAAGCTGCATGGAGTTCTGGTTCGGCGCAGCACCCGTGTAGATACAGTGCCTGGAGTATTCGAAGCCCTCATAGAGCGTCGGATAGAACAGCAAGGCCCGATGGGCCTCCACAAGCGGCAGCACCGCCTTGCGGGTGCTCGACATGTAGCAACCGAAGATCAGCCTGATCTTGTCGTGGTGCAGCATGTGCTCGGCCAGGACCGCGAACTGGCGCGGGTCGGACGCGGGATCGTGGATGATCGGCTCGATCGGGCGGCCGGCGGCGCCACCGGCGCCGTTGATCTGCTCGATGGCCAGCAGCGCGGCATTAAGTTGCGTCGTCTCGACCGACGCTGTGACGCCGGTCTGCGAACTCAGCAGCCCGAAGCGCCAGGGTCCGCTCATGCCGGGCCTATCGGGAGTTCCCGGCGCGGAAGGCCGCGGACCCAGGGCCGGCGCATCGGAACCATCGGGACCTCCGCTTCGAAGAGCCTGCGCCAATCTATCGAGTGCCTCGGGACTGTATGCCGGGTGTCATGGCGCCGTCCAGCATCGGATCGGCGCCGGCCGGACACCGATTTGCCATATCCGTCACAGGCAATAATTTTACCTGGATGCCATTGATAAAATCATCATATTACCTGTCATGGATGCCGTGGACAGGAAGATCCTTCGTCTGCTGCAGGCTGACAACCGGCTGTCCAATGCCGAGATCGGACAGGCTGTCGGCCTGTCCGTGTCGGCGGCGAACGAGCGCGTCCGGCGCCTCAACAGCTCCGGTATCATCCGCGGCAACCATGCGGTGCTCGATCCGGACCGGGTCGGGCTTCCGCTCTGCGCATTCGCCTTCATCGATCTTGCGCCGCATCCCGACGAGGACGGTTTCCGCGCGGACATCGCCGCCAGGCCGGAGGTGCAGGAGATCCATCAGGTCGCGGGCGCCCACTGCTACCTTCTCAAGATCCGGGCCGGCGGCACACGAGCGCTGCAACGCTTCCTGACGGAGCATGTCAGCCGTCAATCCGACGTCCTCAGGACCGAGACGGTCATCGTCCTCGAGACGATCAAGGAGACATCCGAGCTCGGGCTGCCGGAGCCGGCAACTCCGGATCCCGGGCGGGAGGAACGGTGAGTTGACGAGCATCAACGGCGTCCGGAACCCGTCGCCGATCGACGCCGCGGCGCAGGATCGGAACGGGCGCGCGCTCGCCTCGCTCATGCTGGCGAGTTTCAGCATCGGGACCGGCGAGTTCGTCATCGTCGGCCTGGTCCCGCAGCTCGCCGCCGGCCTGCAGGTGTCGATCCCGATCGCCGGCCTCCTCATCTCGGTCTACGCGCTCAGCGTCGCCTTCGGATCGCCCTTCGTCGCCGCATCGCTCTCGTCCCTGTCGCGGCGCCGTGCCCTCGTGACGCTGATGGCGATGTTCCTCGTGGGTGACGTGGCCTGCACGGTCGCACCCGACTTCCGCATCCTGATGATCGCGCGGGTCGTAACCGCGCTGGCGCACGGCGCCTTCTTCGGCATCGCATCCATCGTCGCGGCCGAACTGGCACCGCCGGGCAAGGCGGTGCGGGCGGTCGCCCTGCTCTTCACCGGCATGACGGTCGCGAATGTCGTGGGTGTCCCGCTTGGCACCTGGATCGGACAGGCGGCCGGCTGGCGGGTCACGTTCGCGCTCGTCGCGACTCTCGCGGCGGCCGCCCTGGCAGCGATGGTCACCTGGATGCCGCGTCGCCTCGGCGGCGGATCATACGGGGTCCGGCGCGAACTCGCCGCGCTGCGGGAGCCTCAGATCTGGCTTGCCATGCTGGTCAGCACGCTCTCCTCGGCGGCGCTGTTCAGCGTCCTGACCTTCCTCACCCCGCTGCTGGAACACGAGGCCGGCCTGACGCCGCATGCGGCCGGCCTGGCCCTCTTCCTGTTCGGAGCCGGCCTGTCTGTCGGCGGCCTGTCCGGCGGTCGCCTCGCCGACCGCAATGCCCTGCTCGCGATCCGAGCACTTCTTGCCGCCGACGCAGTCGCGCTGGCCGGCCTCGGTCTCCTCGTGCGGACCGGCCTGCTCGCCCTCCTCGTGGTCTTCGCCTGGGGTGTCGCCGCCTTCGCTCTGGTGCCGCCGTTGCAGCAC
Source organism: uncultured Acetobacteraceae bacterium (assembly GCA_964247695.1). Classification (GTDB taxonomy): domain Bacteria; phylum Pseudomonadota; class Alphaproteobacteria; order Acetobacterales; family Acetobacteraceae; genus Lichenicoccus. The sequence continues at coordinate 61,555 of CAXTVI010000013.1, read as the reverse complement.
CGGGTCGTCCTGGAGGCGCGGGACGCACCCCACCTCGCCTCGACGCTGAACCAGTCCGCCTTCAATCTCGGTGATGCGCTCGGGGCCGCCCTGGGCGCCGCGGTGCTGGCCCATGGAGCAGGGTATGCGTTGCTGCCCTGGATCGGCGCCGTCGTGGTGTGTCTGGCCCTGGTGCCCGGGTTCCTGAGCCGGCGCGCCTCCAGCTAGGATCTCGGCGGCGCCGATCAGGCGGCGGACCTGCCCTGCGTCCGCACGATCGCGATCGCGCCGGTGACGACCAGCACATCCTCGACCAGGCCGGTCGGCGTCTGACCATAGCGCCGCATGGCGGCCACCCGGAGACGCCAGCCCAGGTAGGAGGCCACCACCGCGGTCGAGCCCCCGAGCGTCGCAGCCGGCCAACGCTGCCGGGCCGGTGCAAGCGCCGCACCTGCGATCGCCGAGGCGATGAACCGCGCGGCGAGGCCGACCGGGACGATCCGATCGGGCGCCGTCTTCATCTTGTCGCCTGCCAGTTCGGCGGCAGCGAGGGCCATTGCGACAGTCACTGTGAAGGGATGCGCGATGATCCTGGGGGCGCCGTTGTCTTCCGGCCGGCCGCCACGCGCCGCCGCGAAAGCAACAGCTGCGAGCGGCGTCATGGCGCGCTGGCCGCCGACCAGGCCCATCAGGAAAGCGGCCAGCATCCAGTCCATCCGACGCGGTTCAGAGGCATAGCTCCCATTTGGTGACGGCGTTGTCCACGGCGCATGATGATAGCGCCAGGTCATCGGGCGGCCCGCACCCGGAATTCGAACCGCGAGCGACGCAGGTCCGCATGGTCGACGATCGCCCTGGCCAGCGCATCGGCCGGACCTTCCAGGTGCAGCCCGCGTCCGAGGACCACGAAGGCCACCTCCGGCAGAACGGGCAGTTCCGCCGCGTCGGAGATCGCCTCGAGATCGGAGCCGGCCAGCAGCGACGATTGCGCGGTGACACCGAAACCGGCGCGCACGGCTCCCATCAAGGCAACCAGGCTGTCGCTGCTGAAGGCAACCCGCCACGTCCGACCGGCCCGGTTGAGCGCATCGGTCGCCGCCGACCGCGTGATGCTCGTGCCTGGATACACGACCAGGGGCACCGGACAGTCCCGCCCTGGCTCGAACCCCCGGCTGCCGAGCCAGATCAGCCGCTCGCGCCAGAGCAGGATCCCGCGTTCATCACCCCGCTGCCGCTTGGCGAAAAGCAGATCGAGCCTCCCGGTGTCGAGTTGTTCGTAGAGCTTGGCGCTGAGGCCGACCGTCATGTCGAAATCGACCAGGGGATGCGCATTGCGGAAGCTCCGCAGGATCTCCGGCAGGCGGGACAGGACGAGGTCCTCGGACACGCCGAAGCGCAGGCGGCCGCGCAGCACGGTCTGGTCGAAATGGTTGATCGCACGGTCATTGGCGGCGATGACGTCGTGCGCGAGCCGGGCCATGTCGTCGCCGTCCGGCGTGAGCTGCACGTTCTTGGTGTCGCGGAGGAGCAGGATGCGTCCGACGGCGTGTTCCAGGCGGCTCACCTGCTGGCTGATCGTCGACTGTCCCAGCCCGCGCCGGCGCGCCGCCGCTGTGAAGTGCAGGGTTTCCGCCACGGCCAGGAAGGACCGCAGCAGGTCGATGTCGAGAGAGCGGTCATTGCTCATGGAGATAAGTTTACTATTTTTCATGCGTTTTGAAAATTAATCTCATGGCAGGCAACGGGAGCATGGTGATGGATCCTCTGGCACGGCGCGGACTGCTGACCGCCCTCGGCACCATCGGGGCAACGGGAGCGGCGCACGCGGCCGGCTTCGGCAATCCCGACATGCCGCCGCAGGGCCCGGTCAACGCGACCGGCCACACGATGGGCAACCCGGGTCCGCGCAATCCTGCCCTCGAGGGGCAGTTCCCCTCGCTGGTGAACCCGCCGCCGACCGACGATTTCGGCATGCCGATGTTCTGGTCGTCGTTCAACATCGCCCATCGCCGCATCCAGGCCGGCGGGTGGGCGCGGCAGGTCACCGCCGACGACTTCGCCATCTCCAAGGATATCGCGGGCGTCAACATGCGCCTCGATGCCGGCGGCATCCGGGAACTGCACTGGCACCAGCAGGCGGAGTGGGGCTACGTCAGCAGCGGCACCACCCGGATCACTGTTCTCGACGGCGCCGGCAAGCCGCAGGTCGCGGATGTCGGACCGGGCGGCCTGTGGTACTTCCCGCCCGGCCTGCCGCACTCTCTACAGGGCCTTGGCCCAGAGGGTACGGAGTTCATCCTGGCGTTCGACGAGGGCCACTCCTCCGAGGACAACACGCTGCTCATCACCGACTGGCTAGCCCATACGCCGCCGGACATCCTCGCCAAGAATTTCGGCGTGTCGGCCGATGCGTTCAAAAACATCCCGCTCACCCAGCGATGGATCTTCCCCGGACAGGTGCCGGGGCCGCTCGCAGATGATCAGAAGGCAGCCGCGGGATCGGCCGGATCGTCTGCGCAGTCCTTCGTCTTCGACCTCGGCGGCATGCAGCCGAACTCCAAGACCAGAGGCGGATCCGTCCGTATCGCGGACTCGAGCAACTTTCACGTCTCCAGGACGATCGCCGCGGCCCTGGTGACGATCGAGCCGGGCGGCATGCGCGAGATGCACTGGCATCCGAACGCCGACGAGTGGCAGTACTGGGTGCGCGGACAAGGCCGGATGACCGTCTTCAATACCGGGCCGCACGCGATGACCGCGGACTTCAACCCGGGCGACATCGGCTACGTCAAAAAGAGCCTCGGCCACTACATCGAGAATACCGGCAGCGGCGAGCTCGTGTTCCTCGAGATCTTCAAGACGGCTCGCTACGAGAACGTGGCGCTTGCCGATTGGCTGGCCCACACGCCACCGGCGATGGTCGAGCAGACCCTCAACATCGATCGATCGGTTCTGGCCGGGCTGACGCAGACCGCGCCCAACGTGGTGCCGATCTGAGCAACCGCTGCTCCCGTCAGGCCCGGCGGCCGCGGCTCAGCCCGGACTGGATGATCACCGCGAGCAGCAGGAACACGCCGCCCGCCAGGCCCTGGTAGGCGGCACTCAGGCTGCCGATCTGGTTGATGATGTTGTTGATCAACCCGAGCAGCAGCACGCCGGCGAGTGCGCCCGCCATAGTACCTACGCCGCCGGTGAGCAGCACGCCGCCGATCACCGCGGCCGCGATGGATTGCAGCTCGTAGCCGTTGCCGGCGGCGGACAGCCCGCTGCTCAGGTGAGCGGCCAGCAGGGCACCGGCCAGGCCGCTCAGGCCGCCGCTGAGGCAATAGGTGAGGATCTTCACCCGCTCGACGCGTATGCCGAGCATGCGCGCCGCGTCCTCGTTGCCTCCGATGGCGAACACCGCGGCGCCGAACGCGGTGCGGTTGAGCACGACGGCCGCGATCGCGAAAGCCGCCAGCAGCACCAGCACCAGGGTGTTGATGCCCAGGATCTGCCCGTTGGCGATGCGGCCGAAGAAACCGGGGTGACTGATGACCATGCTCTCGCCGGCCAGCGCGACCGCCGCCCCCTTGAGCGCCAGCAGCGCCGACAAAGTCACGATGAACGGCGCCATGCGGGCGCGCGCGATCAGCAGCCCGTCGACCAGGCCGACCAGCACGCCGGCGACGACCGGCAGCAGCAGCGCCGCGACCCAGCCATACGGAATGGCATAGGCGGCTAGCACGGTGCCGACGCTGACCATCGATCCGACGGCGAGATCGAAGCCGCCCAGGATGATGACAAAGGTCTGTCCGATGGCGACCAGGCCGAGGAAGGTTGCCGCGGTGACGATGTCCTGCAGGTTGCCGGCATGCAGGAAATCGGGAAACGCCACGCCTGCCACCAGCACGACGACGGCCAGCACCACGATCGCGCCGCGCGCCTGGATCAGCGCGATCAGCTGCGTCCCCCCGAAGCGGCGGCGGTCGAGGGTCGGCTTCACCAGCACGTCCGCCATCGGCTCAGCCTCCTGCCCGCTGCAGGTAGAGCGCCGCGATGATGAACCCGGCCTTGAGGATCTGGGCGTAGGTCGAATTCACGTTGTTCATGATGAAGCTTGCATCCAGCACTTCCAGCAGCAGGACGCCGAACACCGTGCCGATGGTCGAGACGCGGCCGCCGGAAAGCGGCGTGCCGCCGATCACCGACGCCGCGATGGCGTCGAGCTCGAACTGCACGCCGATATAGTTCGGGTCGGCGGCGCCGAGGCGTGCGGTGGCGAACAGTCCGGCGATGCCGGCCAGCAATCCGCTCAGGCCATAGACGAACACCAGCGTCGCGCGCACCGGCTGGCCGGCGAGGAACGCAGCCGTGCGGCTGGCGCCGGCGAAGATCGCGTAATGGCCGAACGTCGTGCGGCGCACGATGAACGAGAACAGTACGGCGATGGCGAGTGCGAGCAGCGCGGTCACCGGCAGCACCGAGACGGTGGCGGCACCCAGCCACGGGATCACGCCGTCGAACGGCAGGTCGGCGCGCGCGCCGCCGAGCAGCGCCTGCGCGAGACCCCTTGAAGCGACCAGCAGCGACAGGCTGGAGATCAGCGGGTCGATGCGCAGGAACGCGATCAGCAGCCCGTTGAGCAGCCCGCAGCACAGTCCGGCTCCGATGCCCAGCGCGATCGACGTGGCCTGACCGCCAACCGGATCCCACGCGAGCGTCACCCCGATCACTGCGGAACTCAGCGCCATCACCGAGCCGACCGAGAGATCGATTCCGCGTGTGCCGATTGCGAGGCTCTGGCCGAGGCCGATCAGGATCACGGGCGCGGATTCGAACAGCAGGCTGCGTATGACGGCGGGATTGCGGAAACCGGGCGTGACCGCGAGGTCGAACAGCACCAGGGCGACAAAGGCGATATAGACGCTCCACAGCCGGACCCACCCGGCGGGAAGCCGCGATGCCCTGGGGGCGTTCGCGGATGTCGAGCCGGTGCCGCTCACGCCGGAACGGCACCCGTGGTGCCGTCGACGCCGGCGAGCAGCGCCAGCACGTCCTCGGGCTCGCGCCCGGCGGTCTCGAGTTCGCCGGTCACCGCCCCCTCGGTCAGCACCACCAGCCGGTCGGCAAGTTCCATGAGTTCCTCGACTTCGGAAGAGGTGACCAGCACGCCGAGCCCGTCGCCGGCCAGAGCCCGCACGGTGCGATGCACCTCGGCCTTCGCGCCGACATCGATGCCGCGGGTCGGATCGTCCAGCATCAGCACCACAGGCTCGGTGCAGAGGGCGCGCGCGATCAGCACCTTCTGCTGGTTGCCGCCCGAGAGTTCGGAGATCAGCGCGCCTGGCCCCGACGTCTTGATGCCGAGCGTGCGAACATAACGCGCGACCAGTTCGTCCTGCCGGCGACGCGACACCACGCCGAGGCGGGTGATGCGCGGCAGCACCGCGGCGGTCAGGTTCTCGCGCACCGAAAGGCGCGGGAAGATGCCCTCCGAGCGGCGATCCTCCGACAGGAACGCCAGGCCCTGGCGGATGCTGCGGGCCGGCGTGGGGGCTGCGAGCGCGTCCTGGCCGAGCCGGACCTCGCCGTGCTCCGGCGTCTCGGCGCCGTAGATCGCCTTGAGCGTCTCGGTGCGGCCGGAGCCGAGCAGGCCGGCCAGCCCGAGGATCTCGCCGCGCCGCACCGAGAGCGACACGTCCAGCACCCGGCGCCGCCAGGTCAGCCCGCGCACGCTGAGCGCCTTCGCTCCGACATCGCCCTCCGCGCGGACTGCCTGCGCCCGCGCAGCGCGTTCGCCGGCCGACGGCCCGGCAGCCGTCGCCTCGCGGCCGAGCATGGCGGCGATCAGCCGGCCTCGCGGCAGGTCCGCCACCCTGGCCGTCTCGACCATGCGCCCGTCGCGCAGCACCGTGAGCCGGTCGCACAACCGGTAGCATTCCGACAGGCGGTGGCTGACATAGACGATGCCCTTGCCCTCGCGCCGCAACTGCTCGACCACGCTGTAGAGCAGGTCCACCTCGGCGCCGCTGAGTGCCGAAGTGGGTTCGTCCATGATCACCACCCGGGCGCCGAGCGACACCACGCGGACGATCGAGACCATCTGCTGGATGCCCAGGCCCAGGCTGCGCAATGGCTGCCGCGGATCGATATCGAGGCCGTAGCGCCGGAGCAGCTCGCCGGACTGCCGGATCATCGCAGCCTGGTCGGTCAGCAGGCCGAACCGGGTCGGCTCGCGGCCAAGGAAGATGTTGGCGGCGACGCTGCGCTCCGGGATCAGGTTGATTTCCTGATACACCGCCGCGACCCCCGCGTGCTGCGCCGCGCGCGGGCTGCCGAACGAGACCGGCTTATCGTCGAGCCACATCCCGCCGCTGCTCGGCTGGTGGTAGCCGGTGAGGATCTTGATCAGCGTGGACTTGCCCGCGCCGTTCTCGCCCATCAGCCCGTGCACCTCGCCGGCCTCGACCGTAAAGGAGACGTCGCGCAACGCAGGCACGTTGCCGAAGCTCTTGCCCACATCACGCGTTCTCAGAAGCATAGGCCGGTCCCGCGTGCCTCGGTTCTAGTACGGCGCACCCTTCTTGAGCGCGATCGGGGCGCTCGCGCTGTCATAGAGCGCGTCCGTCATGATCAGCTTCTGGGAGACCGGCTTGCCCGCGAACCAGCCGGCCAACGCCTTGAACGACAGCGGCCCGAAGCGCGGGTTGGTCTCGACATCCGCCTGCGCCTTTCCGGCCACGATCGCCTGCACCAGCGCCTTGGTGCCATCGATCGAAACGATGGCGATGTCATGCCCCGGCTGCTTGCCGCTCTGCTGGATCGCGCGCATCGCGCCGAGCGTCATCACGTCGGCATGGGAATACATCGCGTTGGCGTTGGGATGCGCCAGCAGCATCTGCTCCATCACGCGCTGAGCGTCGGTCGCCGACCAGTTGCCGGTCTGCGCCGCGAGCAGGTGCATGCCCGGATGCTGCTTCAGGCCGTCGGCGAATCCGGTGGTGCGCTGCGTCTCGACCGCATTGCCGTAGGCGCCCTGGATCTCGAGGATCTCGGCCTTGCCATCGGTCGCCCGCGCCAATGCATCCGCCGAGCGCTGGCCCTGGATGTAGAAATTCGATCCGATATTGGTAATAAAATCGCGGCACGGCGTGCCGGCGGTGGCGCGGTCGATGGTTACCACCGGAATGTTCTTGGCGGCCGCCTGCTCCAGCGCCGGCTGCAGGCCGGTCGCGTTCAGCGGCGCCACGATGATCGCCTTGGCACCCTGGCTGATCATGCTCTCGATGTCGGCGACCTGCTTGGCCTGGTCGTCATTGGCGTTGGTGTAGAGCAGGCGCGCCACGCCGGCCTTCTTTGCCGCAGCCTTGACGGAATTGGTCTCCGCCGCGCGGAACGGGTTCTGCTCGTTCTCCGACTGCGAGAAACCGACCACCATGCCGGCAAGCGATGCGTGACTGCCCGCCGGGTTGGTGCAGGTCGCGGACGAGGTGCTGCCGACAACCTGCTCGCCGGCCGAGGCGGTCGCCTGGGCTACCGCCGGGCCTGCCAGCGCGCACGTCAAGGCGGTGGCCGCCATCAGGCTGCCGAACCGGAACCGGGATTGGGAAATTGTCATGATCGTCGTGCTCCCTGGGCGGCGCGCCTTGATCCGGCGCGTCCGCATGTCGTCGAGGCCCTGGTGAACCACCGCCTCCCGAGGCTAAGTCTAGCTTATGTCAGACAAAAGGCCAGCCCCGGGTTCGCGCCCGGCCTGGACGGGCGAACGGGCCCGCAGGCGCGATGTCAGCGAGCATGTCGCTTATGCGATCGGGCGGCGGATCGTTACCGGCCTCTACCCGCCGGGTGCCCTGCTGCCGACGGAGCATGATCTCTGCGGGGCCCTCGGCGTGTCGCGCCCGGCGCTGCGCGAGGGCTTCCGGCTGCTCGGAGCCCGCGGCATGATCGCAGGGCGGCGCAAGGTCGGCACCCAGGTGCGCCCGCGCGCCGACTGGAACATGCTCGATGCCCAGGTGCTGGCCTGGCACCTCGAGCAGGAGCCGAGCGACGCCTATGTCAGCCGGCTGTTCGAGGCCCGCATGGTGGTCGAACCCGCCGCCGCCGCATTGGCCGCCCGGCGCGGCGGGCAGGCCGAGATCGCCGCCATCGCCGCAGCCTACTTGCAGATGTGCCGGGCCCAGGCGGCGACGCACCCGGGCAGCACACTGGATGCGGATCCGGACGAGGTGACCGAGACGGTGGCGGCGGACCTGCGCTTCCATGTCGCGATCCTTGCGGCCGCGGACAATCTGTTCCTCTCCTCCTTCGGCGCCGTGATCGGCTCCTCGCTGACGGCCGCCTTCCGCCTCAACTGGCGCTCGCATGCCTCGGCGCCGGAGCTGTCGCTGGCCCAGCACGAGGCCGTGCTGGCCGCCATACGCGATGGCGATGCGGACCGGGCAGCATCGCGTATGCGTGCGCTGCTGGAGAGCGCCGGAGAGGATGCACGACAGGCCCTGGCGCGGGTCGTCCAGGCGAGCGACAAAGCCGGCTGACACCGGCCCGGCTGACAGGGAGAGACGGCATGGCATCCACCGCATCCGCACAGGGTCCAGGATTCGACTTCGCACAGGATGCCGCCACCCTGCAGCGCGACGGTGTCGTCGGGCTCAAGGAAGGCCTGTCCCGGGAGTGGGTCGACCGGCTGCACGACGACATGATGACGGCGTTCTGGGAGGCGATCCAGCGACCCGGCGGCGCAGTCGGCCGCGGACCGCGACGCTGGTATGTCGAGCTGCATCCCGAGGCGCTGAGCGGCTTCGTCGATCTCGCGACCCATCCTTGGATCACGGGCATGGCCGAGGCGGTGCTGGGGCCGCAGTACCAGATCGTCGAGGTCGGCTTCGACACGCCGTTCCAGGGTGCGAAGAACCAGCCTTGGCATCGCGACTTCCCCTCGCCGCCCGACAGCTATGCCGGGCACCGGATCACGTCGCTGGCGTTCAACGTCACCGGGGTCGATGTCACGCCCGACATGGGACCGTTCGAGATCGCGCCGGGTACCCAGTGGGACGATGGCCGCGACTGGGCGCACGAGATGTTCCCCCCGGAGGCCAGCTGGGAGCGCTTCGCGGAACGCGGCGTGCGCAAGTTCCCGCAGAGGGGCGACATCTCCTGCCGCTCGGCGCTCACCGTGCATCGCGGCACCGCGCATCCGTCGCCGGTCGCGCGCCCGGTGCTGGTGCTCGGCTTCGACGCGCCCGGCGCCGGGCATGCCGCGCTGCACGACATGATGGTGACCCGCGGCTTCTACGAGGCGCTGCCGGCCAAGCTGCGCGAGCACCTCGTCTGCCGCATCGTCGACCAGCTCGTGCCGATCACCCAGAAGCACGACATCGAGGGGCTGGTGATGGGCTGACGGAGACTACGCAACGGTGATGGAAGGCGAGCCCGCCGCGACTTCGCCGATCACGCCTGCCGACCGGTAGTTCCGCTCGCGCAGCAGCGCCAGCACCCCGTCCACCGCATCGGCGGCAACCGCGAGTAGCAGGCCGCCGCTGGTCTGCGGGTCGCACAGCACATCCTTCTGCCAGTCCTCGACATCCGGCTGCAGGCGGACGTCGTCCCCATAGCTCGCCCAGTTGCGCGACCCCGCCCCGGTCCTGACCCCGTCCCGCGCCAGCCCGGCGACGCCGTGCAGCAGCGGCACGTCCGCGATCCGCAGCGTCGCAGCCAGCCCCGAACCACGGCACAGCTCCAGCGCATGGCCCAGCAGCCCGAAACCGGTGATATCCGTCATGGCATGCACGCCAGGTTGCGTGGCCAGTGCCGTGCCGACATCGTTGAGCTGCGTCGCAGACGCGATCATCGCGTCGTAGCCGTCGGCCTCGAGCCGGCCCTGCTTGAGGGCGGCGCTGTAGATGCCGATACCGAGGCCCTTGGTCAGGATCAGCCGGTCGCCGGTGCGCGCGCTGCTGTTGCGCATCAGCCGGTCAGGATGCACCAGGCCAAGCGCCACCAGGCCGTAGATCGGCTCCGGACTGTCGATCGAGTGGCCGCCGGCGACCGGGATGCCGGCTTCGGCGCAGGTCGCGGCACCGCCTGCGACGATGCGGCGCACCGCCTCGATGCTGATTTTCCCGAGGGGCATGCCGACAAGGGCGAGCGCCATGATCGGCGTGCCGCCCATGGCGTAGATGTCGGACAGCGCATTGGTCGCGGCGATGCGGCCGAACATCTCCGGATCGTCCACCACCGGCATGAAGAAATCCGTGGTGGCGACCAGCGCCTGGGTGTCGTTCAGGCGATACACCGCGGCATCGTCGCCGGTCTCGGTGCCGACCAGCAGGTTCGCGAACGGCCCGGCGAGCGGCATGTCGGCGAGGATCTGCTGCAGCACCGAAGGCGCAAGCTTGCAGCCGCAGCCGCCGCCATGCGCCAGCGAGGTCAGGCGAACATCGATGTCGTTCATTCCGCATTCCTCGCGTTGACGCTTCCGCGCGCTCATCTAGGACTGGAGCGCGGCACAGACCAGGAGGATGCAGGGCTGGACAGGATCATCGACGCGCAGGCCGGGGTGCGTGGCCTTCCCCAGCTGCAGCGACTGCTGGAGCAGCCGGAGGCGGCGGCGCTTGAGTTGCAATCCGGCCGGCCGGCGCTGGTGACGGCGCTGCGCCGCGTGCTGGACCAGGCACGGGCGGACCTGCTCGGCGCCAGCCCGCATCCGTTGCCCTCGCCGGCGGACCTGCTCGGGCGCGCGTGCGGCCTGCTGGCGGAGCGTGCACGCCCGGGACTGCGGCCCGCGATCAACGCGACCGGCATCGTGCTGCACACCAACCTGGGACGCGCGCCACTGGCCGAGGCGGCGGTGCAGGCGGTGGTCTCGGTCGCACGCGGCTACTCGAACCTGGAATTCGATCTGTCCGCCGGGACCCGCGGATCGCGCACCCAGGGCATCGAGCCGCTGCTGACGGCGCTGACTGGCGCCGAGGCCGGGCTTGCGGTGAACAACGCGGCGGCCGCTGTGCTGCTGGCGCTTAGTGCACTTGCTGGCGGTCCGGAGGGCGAGGTGATCGTCTCGCGTGGCGAGCTGGTGGAGATCGGCGGCGGCTTCCGCATCCCCGACGTGATCCGCCAGGGCGGCGCGCGCCTGGTCGAGGTCGGCACCACCAACAAGACGCGGATCGCCGACTATGCCGACGCCATCACGCCGCGCACCCGCATGCTGCTCAAGGTGCACCAGAGCAACTACCGCATCGTCGGCTTCACCGCCGAGGCATCGATGGCGGAGCTCTCGGCATTGGCGCACCAGCATGGCCTCGTGCTGATGCAGGATCTCGGCAGCGGCGCCCTGCTGGATCTGCGCCGGTTCGCGCTCCCGCATGAGCCGACCGTGCAGGAGGCGCTGGCCAGCGGCGCCGACATCGTCGCGTTCAGCGGCGACAAGCTGCTGGGTGGCCCGCAGGCCGGAATGCTGGTCGGACGCACCGCCACCCTGGCGCCGCTGCGCCGCCATCCGCTGCTGCGTGCGGTGCGGCTGGACAAGATGTCGCTGGCGGCGCTGGAGGCCACGCTCCGGCTCTACGGGAACCCGGACGCGGCGGCGGCGCAGGTCCCGGTGCTGCGCATGCTCGGCCAGGACGAGGCGACGCTGCAGGCGCGGGCACAAAAACTCTGCGACCTGCTCGGTGACGCGATCGCCGCCACCGGGGAGGCGAGCACCGGCCATGCCGGCGGCGGCACGCTGCCCGACACCGTCATCCCGAGCCGAGCCGTGGCGCTGCTGCCCGAGACCCTGACCGCCGAGACGCTGGCCGCACGGCTCCGCCTGCACCATCCGGCGGTGGTCGGACGGTTGTCCGCCGGACGACTGCTGCTCGACATGCTGACGGTGACCGACGACGAGATCCCGGTGGTCGCGTCCGCCGTCCTGGCCAGCCTGCTCGCATGAGCCTGCCGATATGAGACGGCTGCTGCTGGGCGTGATCGGCCATGTCGATCACGGCAAGACCGCCCTGGTGCGCGCGCTGACCGGCATGCAGACCGACCGGCTGCCGGAGGAGCGGCGCCGCGGCATCTCGATTGCGCTCGGCTTCGCGCACCTGACCCTGGGCGACGACGAGATCGACTTCATCGACATGCCGGGCCACGAGCGCTTCGTCCGCACCATGGTGTCGGGTGCCACCGGGATCGACGCGGTCCTGCTGGTGGTGGCGGCAAACGAGGGGATCAAGCCGCAGACGGAGGAGCATGTCGACATCGCCGTTCTGCTCGGGCTCCGGCGCGCGGTGATCGTGCTGACCAAGACCGACCTGGTATCGGCAAACGAGGCGGCTTCGGTCGCGGACATTGTTGCCGCCTTCGCGGCGAAGGCGGGGCTGCGGAGCATCACGTCGCCGATCCTGACCTCGACGGTGACCGGGACCGGTCTCGAGGCAGTCCGGCAGGCAATCGGAATGACGCTGGCGGACGAGGGCCGCGATGCGGGCAGCGGGTACGCCTACCTGCCGGTCGACCGCGCCTTCACCATCGCAGGCCACGGCACCGTGGTGACCGGAACCCTGCGGCGTGGATCGTTGCAGGCCAGCACCGTCCTGGAGGTGGTGCCGGACGGCCGGCGCGTACGCATCCGGTCACTGCAGGTGCATGGCCATGCGGTGCCGTCGGCCGAGCCGGGGCAACGGGTGGCGGTCAACCTGCGTGGCATCGAAGCGGGCCAGGTGCCGCGCGGCGTGGCGCTGTGCGAGCCCGGCCTGCTGCCGCCCTCCGGCTGGCTCTCGGTGCAGCTCACCAGCGTCGCCGGCGCGCCGCCGATCCAGACGACGATGCGCCTGCAGCTGCTGTACGGCACCGACGAGGTGGAGGCCCGGGTCCGGCTACTCGACCGCGAGGTGCTCGAGCCCGGCGGGACGGCGCCGGCGCAACTGCACTGCGCCCGCCCGGTCGCGGTGCCGGCGCGAGAGCGCTTCATCCTGCGCACCGCGTCACCCGCCGCTACCGTGGCGGGCGGCATGGTGCTCGACCCGGAAGCGCGGCGGCTGCGCCGGCACGCGCCGCGCAGTCTCGAACGGCTGCAGGCGCTGGCTGGCGCGACCGGCAACCGCGTCCTGCTGGAGGCCATCGAGGGCGCGGGCGGCGCCGGCCTGTCGCTGGCCGAGCTGTCAAGGCTGGCCGGCCTAAGCCGGGCGCTGGTAGCCCCGGCGCTTGCCGGCCTCGACGTGATCCGCACGCGTGGCGAGGGAGTGGTCGGACGCGTCGTGTTCGAGAAGTTGATGGGCGCCCTGCCCCAACTGCTGAGCGCGCGCGGAGCCGAGCATCCAGTGGGGATGTCGCGCGAACGGCTAGGCGCGCTGGTCCCGGCGGCGGGTTCGGCGGTGCTGGACGAGGCGGTGGCGCGCCTCGTGTCTGCCGGGGCGTTGTGTCACGAGGCCGGCCTCGTGCGCGTGGCGCGGCCGACGCAGGAACGCGAGCGCGCCACGCGCGAGGACCAGCTGGCCCAGCGGCTGGAGGACGCGCTGCGACGTAGCGGCCTCACGCCGCCGGACCTGCCGGAGGCCACCGACATCCAGGTGCGTCGCATGCTCGACCGTCTCGTGCGCGCGGGGACCGTGGTGCGCGCGCGCGACCGCGTGCAGAAGCGGGACGTGCTGTTCCATCGCGACGCGATCGAGGTGGCCCGGCGGACACTGACCCCGCTGCTGCAAGCCGGCGACGGACTGCTGGTCAAGGACGCTGGCCTGGCCCTCGGCATCTCGCGCAAGTTCAGCGTGCCGCTGCTGGAGCATCTGGATGCCATCCAGTTCACCCGCAGGGTCGGCGACCGGCGCCTGCTTGGAGGCACCGGGTAAAGCTGTTAGGCCCAGGCCAGGGGAGGCGATTGGGGTCTGGTGGCCCTCCTGGTCTTCAAAACCAGCGGCCCGTCAAGAACGGGCGGTGGGTTCGATTCCCATCCGCCTCCGCCAGCGGCCTATCGCTTGTTGCGCGCGTAGGCCAGCTTCCGCAGCTTCTCGCGAATCGCGTAGCCCTGCCGCTTGTCGGGCAGGTTCTCCGGCTGGCTGAAGCGGAAGCTGATGTCGGGCCGGCGAGCGGACTCGTCGCCAATGCCGATCTGCGAGACCCGGAACAGCAGGCTGCCGGCGAGCGTCGCCACCGACGCGACCGCCCCGAGCGGGCGCGCGGTGCGGCGGTCGGCGAACAGGCCGGCGAGGTGCAGCCCGATCGGCAACACGCAGCCGAAGCCTGTCACGCCAATGCGTTCCAAGCGCCCGTAGAAGCTCTTGCGGGCGTCGGCGACCCCGGTGCGCTCGTAGGTGCGGTCCGCCACGACGCCGGCGACCAGTTCCGTGGTCAGCGCCACGGTGGCGATGGCGTCGAGCCGACGGCGCATGTGGTGGTCGGGCTCCAGCAGGGACAGCACGGCGGCACCGCTCGCGATCGAGCTGGCCGCGAAGCGCACGGCCAGCATGCGCGGTGCCGCGGCCCAGAACGGCGTGCTGGTGGCCGCGAGCAGGGTGGCGGTGTATGAGCCGAGCCCGGAGCCGGTCAGTGCCGCGGGCACCTGCGCAAGCCAGGCGGCGCGTTGCAGCCACGGCCAGCGGCCGGACAGCAGCTCGCTCGCCGCACTCGCGCCTGCGAACCCCGTGAAGGCCGTCAGGATCCAGGTGCCGATCGACATCGGCGAGGTATGCTTGGCGATGCGCAGCATGTTGTAGAAGCGCTGCGGCGTGTGCAGGTCCCAGATCAGCAGCGGCGAGCCCAGCACCGGAGCCAGCAGCGACAAATAGCGTCCGTTGCGAACGATGGTCCGGGCCGCGCCCGGCCGCACGATGTCGGCGATGGCGGACAGCATCATGGCGGTGCCGGACAGCCCGGCCAGGAAGATGTAGCCGCCCACGACCCACTCGTTGAACGGCGAGGCCTTGAGCTGCGAACGCCCGTAATAGGTCGGGCCGGTCCAGCCCGGATGCCCGGGCATGTCGCGCTCGCTGGTCGTCGCCGGGATTTCCGTCGTGTCCTCCGGGCCGAGACTGGCCGCCTGAGAGGAGATCGACATCAGCGTGCGTCCCCGCCCGCGCCCAGGAGCACCGCAGCGGCCATCGCGAGCCCGGTGATGGCGGCAAATCCCGACAGCAGGCCGGGCAGCACGCGGCGCGAGGCGCGTGTCGGCGCCACCGGCAGGTTGTAGATCTCCGGCCGGTCGGTCAGCAGGAAGAACGCGTTGAGATATTCGAGGCCGCCGGTGGCGCCGGGCTCGTCCGGAGCGCCATAGAGATAGGCACTTTCCACGCCGCGCTCATGCAGCTCGGCCACCCGCTTGCGGGCGCGCACGGTCAGGTCGCCGATCTCGCCGAACATGATCGAATCGGTCGGGCAGGATTTGGCGCAGGCCGGCTCCAGGCCGCCCTTCAGCCGGTCGTAGCACAGGGTGCATTTGTGCGCCTTGCCGTCCAGCGCGCTGAGATCCACCACCCCGAACGGGCAGGCCGGCACGCAGTAGCCGCAGCCGTTGCAGATATCCTGCTGCACGACGACGGTGTCGAACTCGGTCTTGAACAGGGCGCCGGTCGGGCACGCCTCCATGCAGGGCGGGTTGTGGCAGTGCTTGCAGACGTCGCTCATCATCAGCCAGCCGCTCTGGAACGCCTGCTGGTTGTTGTCGCGCACGCCACCCTGGCCGCTGCTGTTGCAGCCGCCACCACATGATCCCGTGCCGCTGCCCGCGCCGCCGATCCCCGCATCGCCGGTCTTCTCGATGAAATTCACATGGCGCCACGTGTTGGCGGACAGCGCGCCGGTATTGTCGTAGCTCTGCCCGGTCAGGCCGATATTGTCGGCCGGCAGGTTGTTCCATTCCTTGCAGGCGACCTCGCAGGCCTTGCAGCCGATGCACACGGTGGTGTCGGTGAAGAAGCCGTAGGACTTGCCCGGCTCGATCAAGGTGCCGCAGGTCAGCTCGCTCTCGTTCGGGATCACCCGGTCCAGGGTCGACTGGGTGTGCTCCTGCAGGCGGGCATGCATGTCCAAGGTCGAGTCTCCTATTGGCCGGAGGCGTCCTCGACCTCGACGTGTTTCGCAACCATACCGATGATGTTCCGGGGCTGGATATAGGTGACGCGGACACGGGCCTGTGTGTGCTGCAGCGGCGCCAGCTGCTCGGGCTCCGCCATCGAGGCATGGCCGAGCAGGAACAGGTGGGAGATCCCGGCCTCATCGGTCAGCTGGAAGCGGCTTTCCTGCACGATCGTCACGGTCCCGGTCATCGTCGGCATCGGCGTCCCACTCCTCACGCACCCGTGCGCTCACGCCCTCCAACTCCAGATGATACAGTAGGTTCGGATAACATGCGCTGGTTCGGGAGACGGTGGTGAAGAAGCTCAAAAAGGGTGTCGTCGCCCGCACCCGCGATTTCGTCCGCGACTGGAGCCTGCCGCGTCAGCTCGCCGGCAAGCCCCTGTTCACCGACGCCTCGCGCAGCCACGCATCCGACACGTTGCGCCCTCGTCTCGAGGAAGCCGACCGCGTCGGCACCAGCGTGTGCCCGTTCTGCGCCGTCGGGTGCGGCCAGCTGATCTACTCCAAGAACGGCAAGCCGATCCATATCGAGGGCGATCCGCGCAGCCCGGTGAACCAGGGCACGCTCTGCCCGAAGGGCGCCGGCACGCTCGGCATGCTGCTGTCGCCGGCGCGCATCTCGAACGCCCTCTACCGCGCCCCCTATTCAGACACGTGGGAGCCGAAGCCGCTCGACTGGTGCATGGAGCGCATCGCGCAACTCACCAAGCAGACCCGGGACGACACCTTCGCGGAGGCCTTGCCGGATGGCCGCGCGATCAACCACACGCTGGGCGTGAGTTCGCTCGGCGGCGCCACCATGGACAACGAGGAAAACTACCTCATCAAGAAGCTGTTCACCGGTGGCCTGGGCATCGTGAGCGTCGAGAACCAAGCCCGGATCTGACACTCCTCATCGGTGCCCAGTCTGGGCACCTCCTACGGCCGCGGCGCCGCCACCATGTCCCTGTGGGACCTGGAATCCTCCGACTGCGTGGTCATCATGGGCTCCAACATGGCGGAGAACCATCCGATCGCGTTCCGCTTCGTCGTGGAAGCGCAGCGCCGTGGGGCGACCGTCATCCATGTCGATCCGCGCTTCACCCGGACCTCGGCGCTGGCCGACATCCATGCGCCGATCCGCGCCGGTAGCGACATCGCCTTCCTGGGCGGGATCATCCGTCACATTCTCGAGAACGACCTGTGGTTCCGGGATTTCGCCCTGAACTACACGAACATCGCCCACATCATCGAGGACGGCTATCTCGGCCCCGACGACAATGACGGCGTGTTCTCCGGCTTCGATGCGACGACCGGGTCCTATGAGGAAGACACCTGGCAGTACAAGGGCAAGGTCGTCCCCTCCTCGGTCTCCGAGCATCGCGCGAAGAAGCAGGAGCAGGACGAGGACGGCGACTTCGAGGCGATGACGGAAAGCCGGCCGCCGGTCGACATGACGCTCGAGCATCCCTTGTGCGTCTACCAGATCATGAAGCGGCACTACGCGCGCTACACGCCGGAGATGGTCGAGCAGATCACCGGCTGCCCGGCCGAGACGTTCCTGCGCGTGGCCGATGCGCTGGCGCGCAACTCCGGCCGCGAGCGCACCGGCGCGTTCTGCTACGCGGTCGGCTGGACGCATCATTCCGTCGGCGTGCAGATCATCCGGGCTTCGACGATCATCCAGAGCCTGCTCGGCAATGTCGGACGGCCCGGCGGCGGCATCATGGCGCTGCGCGGCCATGTCAGCATCCAGGGCTCGACCGACATCCCGACGCTCTACAACATGCTGCCGACCTACCTGCCGCAGCCGAACGTGTTTAGCCAGCACAATACGCTCGAGGAGTTCCTGCATACCGAGACGCCGACCACCGGCTGGTGGGCGAACATGCCGAAATACGTGGTGAGCCTGCTCAAGGCCTGGTACGGCGAGGGAGCCACCGCCGCGAACGAGTACGGCTACCAGTACCTGCCGAAGCTGACCGGCGACCTCTCGTACGAGCCGACGACGCTGGCGATGGCGGATGGCATGGTGCGCGGCTCGTTCATCCTGGGGCAGAACCCGGTGGTGGGCGCGGTCAATTCCGACATGGTGGTGCGCGGCTTCTCGAAGCTGCAGTGGATGGTCGTTCGGGACTTTGCCATGACCGAGACCGCCAACTTCTGGAAGAACAGCCGGCTCGTGCAGCGCGGCGAGCTCACGCCGGCGCAGATCGGCACCGAGATGTTCTTCCTGCCGGCGGCGATGCCGGGCGAAAAGGACGGCACCGTAACCAACACCAGCCGGCTGGTGCAGTGGCACGACATGGTGTGCGAGGCGCCGGGCGACAGCCGGTCCGACCTCTGGTTCGTCTATCATCTCGGGCGCCGCCTGAAGGAGCTCTACGCGGACAGCACCGAGCCGCGCGACCGCGGGCTGCAGGCGCTGACCTGGACCTATCCGGTGCGCGGCGAAAAACACGAGCCCGATCCCGAGGCGGTGCTGCGCGAGATCAACGGCTACACCGTGGCCGATCGCAAACAGGTCGCCTCGTTCAAGGAACTCAAGGACGACGGCAGCACCGCGTGCGGCGGCTGGATGTATTCCGGCATCTATCCGCGCGACGGCCACAACGTGGCGCGCTCGCGCAAGCCGGATCTGCCGGGCGGCCCGAACAGCCACGCCGGCTGGGCGTTTGCCTGGCCTGCGAACCGGCGCACGCTGTACAACCGGGCGTCCGCCGATCCCGACGGCAAGCCCTGGTCGGAGCGCAAGAAGGCGATCTGGTGGGACGAGGACGCGCATCTCTGGACCGGCAACGACGTGCCGGATTTCGAGGAGGAGAAGCCGCCAAGCTACCAGCCCGACTGGAGCACCCGGCCGCACGGCATGGACGCACATAGCGGCGCCGACCCGTTCATCATGGAAGCCGATGGCAAGGCCATGCTGTTCGTGCCGTCCGGGCTGCAGGACGGTCCGCTGCCGGCGCATTACGAGCCGGTCGAGAGCCCGGTGAAGAACCTGATGTACACCACGCGATCCTACAATCCGGTCGCCAAACTATGGACGCGGCCCGGCAACGAGATGCATCCGGCCGAGGACCCGCGGTTCCCGTACATCTTCACCACCTACCGGCTGACCGAGATGCATTGCGGCGGCATCCCGAGCCGAGTGATGCCGCACACCGCGGAGCTGCAGCCGGAGAACTTCGTCGAGATCTCGCCGGAGCTTGCAGCGGAGCATGGCCTGAAGAGCCTCGACTGGACGGTCCTGTCGACCTTGCGCGGGGAGATCGAGGTGCGCGCCCTGGTCACCGAGCGCATGCGGGCGTTCAGGCTGGGTGGCCGCACCGTGCACCAGATCGGCATGCCGTGGCTGTTCGGCAACGAAGGCTACGCGACAGGCGCCATCGCCAACGTCCTGTTCGCCATCAGCGGCGATCCGAATGTCAGCATCCACAGCACCAAGGCCATCACCTGCAACCTGAGGCCGGGCCGGCTGGCGCATCCGGGGGGTGAGCGCCTTGCCGGATGAGCGCATCGCCCGGGCGCTGGCCTCGCTGGACCGGGCGATCGCGGCGGCCCCCGAGCGCGATGGCGCCGCGTTCTCCGACGCCGTGACGCAGGTGAGCGCCGTGCGCGACACGGTAGCTGCTCGCGACGGGCGCGACAGCGTGGCGAAACGTCAGCGGCTGAGCCATCTGAACGCCGTCCTGAGCATGATCATGGCGGGCCACTTCCCGCTCAGCGGGCCGCCCTGGGATGAGATCCGCAAGGCGCGCGGCTGGCTCGCCGACATACAGGCCGGGTTGTAGCGGCCGCACTGCGCCATCCCCGGCATGATTACGCCGGGAGGCCATACTGCCGCGCGGCGCGTCAGCGCAACGAGCCGGCGAGAACCGACACCGTATTGATCCAGTCCAGCACATCGCCGATCCCGGTCGCGGCAAACGCGACCGTTCGCGGACCGACGCGATCGGCGACAGGGATGATTGCAGCCAGGTCCGCGATCGCCACCGTGCTGAGGTCGAGTTCCAGCCGGCAGGACACCACGATCGGCGCAGGACGGCAGGTCTCGAGGTTGCGCAACGCCGCCGCGGCGCCGTCCCGGATTGCCGCGCAGGCACGGTGGGGCGACAGCGCTCGCGCCGCCCGCTGACCGAGCGCGTGCTTCACCACGATCGTCTGCGCTCCCGGAAACCCGCCGGCGCACTGTGCCATGAGCTGGTCGTCGCCGGTGAGCAGCGCGACGGGCACGCCGTGGCTCGCCGCATAGGCGCCGTAGAGCGTCGCCTCGGCGCAGTCGGTTCCGTCGAGCCGGATAGCGGCGAATGCAAAGCCGTTGATCGTGTGCGACAGCACGCCGTGCTGCCCCGCACCGGCATGGTAGCCGGTAAAGAACACCGCATCGAAACTGGCATCGAGGCCAGCGCACATGCCGCCCCGCTTCGGCCGGCCCAGCAGCAGCTCGGCGCGTGGATCGAGCATGTCCGGCAGCAGGTTGGTTTGCGGACCGTGGCTATCGTTGACCAGCACCTCGGTGGCGCCCGCGTCGAATGCGCCCGCCACCGCGGCATTGACCTCGTCCGTCATCAGCCGCCGTGCGCGCTCGTATTCGCCGTTGCCGGGCTGCCCCTGCGCGGGATGCACAACCCCGGCGACGCCCTCGATGTCGGCAGAGATGAAGATTTTCATGGCGGCGCCGTAGGTTCCGGTCCAGGGAGGGAGTGGCTGGACGGGAATGACCGGCGCGCCACCGGTTGCCGATGGCACCTCCCGCAGCATGATGCGGGCGGCCTCATTCCAGCTGGCGATGTCGCAGCAGGCAGCGGCTCGCGGCTGCGGTGGCGAGCGTCAGCGCGATCCCGGCCAACGTGATCAGGAACAGGGCGGCGAACATGCGCGGGATGTCGAGCTGGAACGAGGCCTGCAGGATCTCGTAGGCGAGGCCGGCGCTGCGGCCGCCGGTGCCGGCGACGAATTCCGCGACCACCGCTCCCACCAGGGACAGGCCGGCGGACACCCGCAGCCCGGCCAGGAAGAACGGCAGCGCGCTCGGGATTCGCAGGCGGGTCAGGGTCTGCAGCCGGGAGGCCTGGTTCATGCGGAAGAAGGCGAGCAGTCCAGGATCGACACTGCGCAGCCCGAGCGTGGTGTTGGAGATCATCGGGAACAGCGCGATCACCGTGGCGCACAGCACCAACGACCAGAACACGTTCTTCACCAGGATGATGATCAGCGGCGCCACCGCGACGATCGGGGTGACCTGCAGCATGATCGCATACGGCATCAGGCTGACTTCGATTGCCCGGCTCTGCACGAACAGGAACGCGATCAGCGTGCCCACCAGGACCGCCAGCGCCAGGGCCACCACCGTGACCTCCATGGTGGCGAGCAGGGCGTGCAGCAGCGCCGGCAGGTTCGCCTGCAGGCTGCCGGCGATCGCGGCGGGTGCGGGGAAGATGTAGGACGGCACCTGCCAGGCGGTGCAGCCTGCCTGCCACAGCCCGAGCAGCAGCGCACCGACCAGGGCCGGCGCCAGCACGCGCGCCACCGCCGGCCGCTGCAGCAGCGGCGTCATGGCGCCGGCACCCCGGAGGCTTCGTGCAACAGGCGTGACAGGCACCGGCAATGCTCCATGTAGCGGTCGTCGAGACGCGTCGCGGCGCCGTGCGGCGGCTGCTCGATCCGGTACTCGGCGACGATCCTGCCCGGGGCGGCTGCCATCACCAGCACCCGCGAGGACAGGAACGCGGCCTCGCCGATCGAATGGGTGACGAACAGGGTGGTGAGCTGGCGGTCGGCCGCCAGCGCCAGCAGGTCCTCGTCCAGCCGGTTGCGGGTGAATTCGTCCAGCGCGCCGAACGGCTCGTCCATCAGCAGCAGGTCCGGCTCGGTGACCAGTGCGCGCGCGATCGAGACGCGCATGCGCATGCCGCCGGACAGCCGGTGCGGGCGCTCGGCGTGGCGGTCCGCGAGCCCGACCTGGCGCAGCGCCGCCATCACGCGCTCAACCGCCTCCCCTCGCCCAACGCGGGCGAGATCGAGCGGCAGGCGGACGTTGGTGGCGACGTCCGCCCAGGGCATCAGCGTCGGGTCCTGGAACACGAAGGCGAGACGCCGCCCGGCCTCGCCGACGCGGCGGACGTCGCGGCCCCACCACTCGATGCGCCCATCCGACGGCGCGTGCAGCTGCGCCACCAGCTTGAGCAGCGTGCTCTTGCCGCAGCCGGACGGCCCGATCAGGCTGACGAACTCGCCGGCGCCGATTGCAAGGTCGGTCGGCGCCAGGGCGCGGACATCATTGTCGAACACCATCCCGGCTGCGCGCAGCGCCACCACCGGTGGCGGTTCCGAATGGTTCATGCGGCGGTGGCTTGCATCGGGGATCCCCGGGGGCTCTGCTCGGACCGATGATCACACCGTTCCTCGACCTGCCCGACAGCGACACCTACCTCCTGGCCGGCGCGCACGTGCCGGCGTGTCTGATCGCGGCCGACGGACCCGGGAACGCCGACCTGATGCGGGTCGATCTGCTGGTGCGCGGCGGCCGTCTGATCGCCCTCGACCGGACACTCGAAATACCTGACGTGCCAAGGGTCGCGCTGGACGGCGCCCTGGTCTGGCCGAGCTTCCACGACATCCACACCCATCTCGACAAGGGCCAGATCTGGCAGCGCACGCCGAACCCGGACGGCACCTTCGCGCAGGCGCTGGCGGCGACGGCTTCCGACCGGGAGGCACATTGGACGCGCGAGGACATGGCGGTGCGCATGGAGTTTTCGCTGCGCTCGGCATACGCGCACGGAACCTCTTCGATCCGCACCCATCTCGACAGCTTCGGGCCGCATCTCGACATCGTCTGGAGCCTGTTCCGCGAGATGCAGGCGCGGTGGCGGGGGCGCATCGAGTTGCAGGCGGCCTCTCTCTGCCTGCTGTCGCAGCTTGCGGGCGACGCCGGGCAGGCCATAGCGCGACAGGTCGCGGCGACCGAGGGCGGCGTGCTCGGCGGGCTGGTGGTGCACGAGCCTGGCCTTGCGGACGCGCTTGACCGTCTGTTCGGCCTGGCCGGCGAGCACGGCCTCGATCTCGACCTGCATGTCGACGAGAACGGAGTCGAGAGCGGCACCGGGCTCGAGCAGGTGGCGCGTGCCGCGCTCCGGCACCGCTCTCGTGGAAGGGTGCTGTGCGGACATTGCTGCAACCTCGCGGTGCAGCCGGAGCCACGCCGGCGCGAGACCATCGTGCTGGTCGCCGATGCCGGGCTCGGGGTGGTCAGCCTGCCGCTGTGCAACCTCTACTTGCAGGACCGCCAACCAGGCGTCACGCCGCGCTGGCGCGGCGTGACGCTGCTGCATGAACTCGCCGACGCCAACGTGCCGGTCATGCTGGCCAGCGACAACACCCGCGACCCGTTCTTCGCCTATGGGGATCTCGACATGCTGGAAGTGTTCAGCCAGTCGGTGCGCATCGGGCATCTGGATCATCCGTTCAGGGACTGGCCGCGCGCGATCACGGCGCGGCCGGCGGCGTGGATGGGCCGCCCGGGAGGGTTCACGATCGGCGAGGCGGCCGACCTCGTGGTGTTCGACGTGCGCAGCCTCAACGAACTGCTCTCGCGTCCTCAGGCCGACCGGCTCGTAATCCGCAACGGGCGCGGCACCGGCGCCGTGCCGCCGCGCTACCGGGAGCTGGACCGCCTGTTTCATTCCGACTGATGCACGTAGAGCCCGACCGCCAGCATGGTAATGAAGAAGCGGAAGGCGGGCTCCTGGCCGTTCCAGGTGCGGGACTGCCACATCGCGAACCACTCGCCGCCGACGACTGTGAAACCCGTGAACCAGACCAGGAAACCGGCCAGCGTCCCGTAATGCACAAGCCGACTGGCTTCTGAGAACACCTCGGACGCGGCGGCACGGGCGTACAGCATCCGCACACCGGCGACGGTGAACAGCACGCCGGTGACAATTTCGCCGAGGATGATCGCGAGGTAGGCCGCGTGCCATTCCAGCGGCAGCCCCATCGCGCGCCATCGCAGGGCGTTGCCGGGGAATGTCGTGTCCATGTCGAGCACATGCTGCACGAACAGGAAGTTCGACCGGTAATCGGTGACGTTGTTGAACGCGACCAGGAGCGCAAAGGCGGCGAGGCTGAACACCATGCCGGTCTTCGCGATGCGGGCGGCACGGTTCGGTATCATGCCGACGCGTTGGCCGCCTCGATCAGCGCGTCGGCGTCGGTCGTGAAACCGTAGCACTGCCGGATATTGTAGCGTGTCGCCTGCAGGCAGAAGTCGGGCGAGGTGGTCGCGGCGCAGTCATCGACCAGCACGCAGTCATACCCGAGGCAACTGGCGTCCTGCAGCGTCGCCATCACGCACTGGTCGACATTGACGCCCGCGAACAGCAGCGTGTCGACACGCAGGTTGCGCAGGATGCTGTCGAGCGGCGTGTCCCAGAAGCCCGACATGCGATACTTGGCGACATGCACGTCCTGAGGCGCTGGCTGCAACTCGTCGATGATGGCGGCACTCCAGCCACCCGCCTCCAGCACGCGCGATCCATCCGCCGCCAGCGGCGCACCCAGCCCCACCCCTTTGCCATGCGGATCGTACACGTGGTGCAGCGACGGGCTCAGGTTGAGCCGGTCGGGCCGGTTGCCCCAGTTCACCCAGAGCACCGGCACCGACTGCGCCCGGAGCGCCGGCAGCAGGCGGCACAGCGGCTCGACCGGTGCCCGCGCCGGCGCCACATCGACACCGATGCCGGCGAGCCAGCCGGTCGGGTGGCAGAAATCGTTCTGCATGTCGATCACGATCATTGCGGTCGCGGCGAGATCGATGCGCACCGGGCGCGGCAGGGCGGCAATCAGGCGCGGCACCGTCTCGCGTCGCCGACGCACGGTGTCGACCTCGTCCGGGGAGACGTGCCAGGCATTGTGCGCGACGCTGCCGAGAGGTTTCATTCGTCGCAGAGCACCGCGAGATCCTCGGCATCGAGATGCACGCGCTCGCCGCTCCGTATCAGCTCGGCGAATCCCTCGTTCGGCGTCATCACCGTCAGGGTGTAGAGCTTGGCGTCGCCGGTGTTTTCCACCACGTGCTCGGCTCCCGGCTTGACCAGCAGCGCATCTCCCTTGCGCAAGGGGACCTCGCGACCGTCGCATCGGGCGATCCCGGTGCCGCTCAGCACATAGAAGAATTCGTCGGCGGCGGCATGGGTGTTGGGCGGCGTGCGGCCGCCGACGGTGAAGATCTCGACGACGCAGACCGCATCGGTTCCCCCGGCCGTCTTGTCCAGCAGCAGCGCGAAATAGTTGCTGTCGCCTGGCGCGATGCGGAACGCATCGACCTCCGAGACGGGACGCCTGGTGACGACGTTCATCATGACGAGACCTCGCTTGAGCTGGACGAGGCCGATGCAAATGCCGGGCCGAGCGGCAGGTGCAGGACGGAACCGGCACCGGTCCGCACGGTCAGCGTCACTACGCGCAGCGACGCGAGGGCTGCATCCCACGGCCGTTCGCCGCTGCCCGGATTGACCGCAAAGGCCGGGAAGCAGGCAGCGGCCACCGAGAGACGCAGGCGTTCGCCGGGTGCCAGCGTGACGCAGGTGGCGCGCAGCGGCAGATGACACAGTCCGTGGTCGCGATCGAAGCTGCCATAGCCCTCGGCGAGCGCCCAGGTGGCGCCGCCGGTAGCGACGACGGACACGGTGGCGTGCAGGTCGAAGGCGCCGTCGGCCGTGACCTCGAGCGCCAGTGCGAGCGCGCCGCACAGCAGGTGCTGCTGGGTGAACGGCTCGGCGGTGAAGGTGAGCACGTCGGCGCGGGCGTCGGTGGCGTGCCGGTCGACCGGGCCCGGCGGCTGTCCGAAGCTGCCGCCGCAGGGCGCCGGCGGCCGCCACGGATCGTGCACCAGATATTCCTCCGACGGCGCCCCCGGCTCCGGCTCGAGCCGGCCGTCGCGCATGTCGATGGCGGCACGGCCGCCGGCTGTCGGCCACATCGATATGGAAGGGTCCGGCAGCGCCGGCATTTCGCGCCAGCACTGCGCCCCCATGTCGAACAGCCGCACGACGCTTTCGGGATCGGGGGAGCCAGCCCTCTTGAGCCAGCTATCGAACCAGGCAACCTGCTGCTGGTCGATGTCGGTGATCGCCTCGCTGCCGAAATCGCGGTCGCCGATCCGGCGGTCCCAGGGGAAATGCGCCCACGGCCCGACCACCAGGCGCAGCGGCACCCGTTCGTGCAGCGCCCTCCAGGCAGCCAGCGTGCCCGGCAGGTGGCTGTCGTACCACCCGCCGATCAGGAACACTGCCGGGCGGTTGGCGATAATGGCGTCGAGATGCGCCGAGGGCGAGATCGCGCGCCAGTCCGCATCGTCCTCCGGGCGATCCGCCCAGCCGGCATAGTGGCCCCAATGGCCGAGCCGCTGCATGTAGTCCGGTCGTCCCGGCCGGGCCCCGTTCAGCGGCAGCGCCCGGCTGGCGGCAAGCAGCTCGGCCTGCGCCGCGTCATCGCCGGCCCGGCGCGCGGTCTCCGCCATCAGTTGCGTCGCCCAGCCCAGGTTGGCGCGCAGCGGGAACGCGCCGTTCTCGTACGCCCAGTCGGTGCGCAGGTCCCAGCCGATCATCGCCGGCGCCACCGCGCGCAGTGCCGGGCACGGTTCGCTCAGCGCCAGCAACTGGTTGGTGCCCTGGAACGAGAAGCCGAACATGCCGACCCGGCCATTGGCGTTCGGCAGCGTCGCCGCCCACGTCACCGTGTCGGCGCCGTCCTGCGCCTCGAACCGGAACAGCTCGAACGCGCCGCCGCTGTCGCCGCGGCCGCGCGCATCCTGCAGCACGACGATGTACCCATGCGACGCGTACCAGGCCGGCGGCGCGTAGCACAGCGAGGTGCCGATGCGGCGGCCATAGGCCTGCCGCATCAGCAGCACAGGATGCGGGCCACCCGTCGCCGGCTCCCAGATGTCGGCGACCAGGGTGATACCGTCGCGCGTGGTCATTGATTCCGTGCGCGGCGGCCGCACGGCAAGCCTGCTCATGCGGCGGCGACGCCGGGCCTTGCCGGCGCGCTGCGCAGCTTGCCCGGGTTGAGCAGCCCGAGCGGATCGAACCGTGCCTTGGCGGCGGCCAGATCGGGCGAAGCAACGCGGTGGATGCCGCCATCCTCGACGGTGAACACATGCGGGTTGGCGATCAGCACTCCGTCCGCCTCGTGCAGCCGGATGATCTCATCGAGCCGTGCCTCGGTGGTGTAGCGCAGGACCGGCAGCGCCGAGCAGGTCATGCGTCCGGCGGCACTGCCCAATGGCATGAATTCGAGATGCATCATCAGCTCGTCGCCGAACCGGGCGCGTATTCGCTCGATCCGCTCCAGCAGCCCGTCCGGCTGGTACAGGCACTGCAGGTAGGTATACCCGCGGTCGCGCTTGAGCACCTGCAGCGTGGTGTGGTTCCAGGTCAGCTCGTAGAGCGGCGTGCGCGCGGGATCGTCCTCCGCCTCGGCGAGATCGCCCTCGTGGCGCAGCGTACCGCCGAACTGGTGCGCGAGGGCGCGCGCCGGTGCCATCCCGCCCGGCGCCACCAGCGTGATGGCCAGCGAATGCTCCTGCGGCGCCATCTCGCGCAGCGGCGCGAAAAACGGCGTCAGCGGCCCGTCGGTGACGGTGACCAGCTTCTTCTCGATGCCGGCCTGGGCTGCCAGCGCGAGCCCGAAGCCGGCGGCAGCGGAAAACTCCGGAAAGCTCCAGGCGGCCTCGCGCCAGGATATGGCAGGCTGCACCGGGATCTCGAGTTCCGTGACGATGGCGGTGGTGCCGTAGGCGTGGTTGATCGCGTCCGTTTCGGCGCCGCGCAGCTCGATCGCCTCCGGCGGGTCCTGCAGCGTCACCACGCGCACCGCCAGCAGGTTGCCACGGTCGCGCAGGCCGCCCCACGTCACCGAGCCGATGCCGCCGGAGCCGCCGCAGATGAAGCCGCCGAGCGACGCGGTACGCTTCGTCGAGGGATACAGGCGGATCTCGTGGCCCTGGGCGCGCAGCGCGCGGTCCAGCGCCAGCAGGTTCATCCCCGCCTGCACGCGGGCAATACCGTCCCGCACCCAGAGCAGCCGGTCGAAACTTCCCATGTCGAGCACCGCGCCGCCCTGCAGCGGCACCGCCTGGCCGTAATTGCCGGTGCCGCCGCCGCGCGTCGTGAGCGGCACGCCATGCAGCCGGGCCATGCTGGCCACGTGGAGCAGTTCCGCCTCGTCGCGGGGCTGCACAACGAGGTCGGCCACCAGTCCCTCGAGCTGCCGCTTGAGCACCGGGCTGTACCAGAAGAAGTCGCGGCTCTTGCGCCGTACCAGCACCGGGTCGGTCTGCGCCGGCACCTCCCCCAGCGCGGCGAGGAAACCGTCGATGTTGCAGTCGGTCCTGGTCATGGGCCGCCCTCTCCCGCTTCGATCGCATGGTCCGGGCGCAGCCGCCCGAGATCGTATCCGGCCATCTCGCGGACCAGGCGCAGGAAACGCGCCACCTGGTGTTCGGCGACCAGACGCCCCTTCTCGGCGGTGGCGGCCAGCGCGTTGCCGCACGCGCCGGCGACATGCAGATCCTGGGTCAGCCAGCCAAAGCCGACGCGGCCCTCCGCTTCCAGCACCGCGCCTTCGGTCGCGAGATCCATCGCCGCCGAACGGAAAACCTGCGCGCGGTCCATGCGCACGAGATCCGGACGCAGATGCAGCATCAGCGATGTCTCGATCTCGCCGCCATGGATGCCGAACCGGCGCTCCTCGGCGGTGAACAACCCGTCCGGCATGCCGAGCGCCCCCCAGCTCGCATTGACCACGAACATCGACTGCGTCCGGCGTAGCGTGCGGGCCACGATGTCGAGCACCTGCGGCTGGCCGCCATGCGAGTTCAGCAGCAGCAGCCGGCGCACACCGGCCCGCGCGACGCTCTCGCCCAGTTCGGTCAGCACCCGTGTCAGCGTCTCCGCCGACAGCAGCAGGGTTCCGGGATAGGAGATGTGCTCCTCGCTCTTGCCGACGCTCTGGATCGGCAGGGCGGTGACCGGCAGGTCGTCCGGCGCCGCCGCGAGTGCCCGGGCCAGCAGCTCGCCGTTGATGCAGCTATCGACGCAAACCGGCAGATGCGGGCCGTGCTGCTCGATGGCGCCGACCGGCAGCACCGCCACGGTGTCGGCCGGCAGCCGCCGGAACTCTGGCCAGCTCATCTCCTGCCACAGCCGCGCCGGCGGCCGTTTCGAGAATCCTGTGTCGGTCACAGCGTCACATCCATCGCGCTGTCGAATTGCGTGGTGTAGGCCGCTTGCCAGTCGAGCGAGGCCGGGATCAGCCCGGTGGAGACATCCATCGCCCGGATACGCGCCCACCGACCCTCATCGAAGCGGCCGATGAACTGCCCTGGACCTGCGACCGCCTGCAGCCGGCGCAGCTCGGCGAACGACCAGTCGATCTGGTCGGCGGTCATCTGCGGGTTCGCCGCCATGATGGCGCGCCGGGCGGGCGTGGCATCGCCGGTCAGCACGTCCTTCCAGCCGGTGACACTGGCATGGAGGAAGGCCGACAGCTCGGGTTTGCGGGCGGCGAGAGTGGCCCGCGTGGTGACCAGCATGTTGCCGAACCCGGCATAGCCGGCTTCGGCGAGCAGCAGGAAACGATACGGGACGTGCCGCTGCTGCACGGCATAGGGCTCGGAGGTTGCGAACGCCTGCATCGCGAGGCGCGGATTGAAGAGGAACGGCTGGATGTTGAAGGTGTAGGGAGCCGCCTGATCGTCGGTATAGCCGTAGCGAGCGCGCAGCCACGGCCAGAAGGTGGCACGTCCTTCCGGACTGACCAGGATCGGATGCCCGCGCAGCTGCTCGAAGCCGGTGATGTCCGGGTGCACGAGCAGGCCGCCGATGCTCTTCTGGAACGTCGTCGCGATGGCGACCAGCGGCAGTCCGCGCCCGATCCCCTGCAGGACCTGATCGGGCTGCGCGAGCACGATGTCGCACTGCCCGGCCAGCAGCAGCTGCACCGTGTTCACCTGTGCGCCGCCCATCGCGATGACGGCGTCCAGACCGGCCTTCTCGTACAGCCCCAGCGCCTGCGCCTGATAGAAGCCGCCATGCTCGGCCTGGGCGAACCAGTTGGTGAGCAGCCGCAACGGCTTCCCGCCCTCGGCCGCACGGGCCGGCAGCGCGAGCGTCGTGGCGGCCGCAAGCAGGGAGCGCCTGCCAATAGCTGTCCCGTTCATGCCAGCGCGCGCCTGTCCATCACCAGACAACCGGATGCGTCGCACCGGTCTGCACATTGACGAAGCCTTCCGGCGCTCGTGCGTGCGGCGCCACCAGCACCCAGCGCCACGGGGCGCAGGTCAGGGTGGCGAAGATCAGGCGTTCCGGGAAACCGGGTGGCCAGTTGTCCTGGTATGTCGGCTCGTACATCCAGTCGATACCGTCCGCGGCTCGATACAGCGACTGCATTTCCGCATCCAGCGCCTCGGCGGAGCGTGCCGTCATCAGGCCGCCGATCTCGTAGGTGACGCTGGCGACCATGCGGCCGCCGCGCACCAGCGCCCAGCCGCCCTGCTGCGCCGCAATCTGGTTGACAACCATGGCCATTGCCGCATCCGACGATCCGACCACCCAGAGATTGTGCGAATCATGCGCCACCGAGCAGCCCAGCGCGGTGTCCGGATCGCGCGGGCCGCAGCCGCGCCAGAACATCCGCGACACCTGGCCGTCGCCCGAATACCGGTCGATCAGCGCGAACTTGGTAATGGTGCGCGCCGCGTCGCGCTGCACCTCGCCGTCCGCGACAGGCAACGTCTCGGTCAGGAACTCGTCGGCCCAGTGGAACGGACGCAGCACGGCCGCCTGCATCGTCTCGCGACCCGGCTCCGCCTTGATCGCGAAATCCCCAGCCTGCAATGTCCGACCGACACGGATGGTCTCCCGGGCCCAGCCGGGCCAATCGATCGACGGGATCGCGCCGACATACTGCTTGCCGCGGGAGACCTGCGCGCCATCGGCCCAGACTTCCGCGATGTCGATGCTGGCCAGGTCGGACAGCAGGACGACATCCGCGTAGCGCCCGGGCGACAGGCTGCCGACCCAGGGCGTCAGCCGCATGTGCCGCGCCGGATTGATCGTCACGCACTGGATCGCGATCTCGGGCGGCAGCCCGGCCGCGATCGCCACCCGCGCATTGTGGTCGCTGGCGCCATCCCGCAGCGTATCCGTCGCCGAGCGGTCGTCGGTGGTCAGCGCCATTTGCGAAAAATCCGCGAGGCCCGCTGCCAGCAGCGCCGGGATCACGGTCCCCAGCGCCCTGGGCCGCAGCTCGACGAAGATGCCGGCGGCCAGCTTCTCCAGCACCTCCTGGACGGTCGCCACCTCGTGGTCGGAGGCAAGCCCGGCGGCTGCGAACGCGTTGATCACCGACCGGTCGCGCAACCCGGCACCATGGCCCTCGACCACGCCGCGCTGCTCGAAGGTCGCCCGGATCATGCCCCAGATGCGCTCGTAGGACGGGTTCTCGGGGTTCCAGACCGACGGCCAGTCCATCACCTCGTCGAGGCCGGCGACCATCAGGCTGTCCCTGAGGAAAGCCGACTGCTCGGCATAGCCGAAATGCCCGCCGCTCTTCTCGTAGGCGGTCGGGGGAACAGCCGAGCCCGGCAGCGGGAAGATCTTGAGCGGCGAGCCCTGCCGCCGCGCCTGCAGCCAGAACGCGAGGTTGTTCGGCCCGTCGACATTGGCCATCTCGTGGCTGGCTTCACAGGTCCATGTATTGCCGCGCGGCAGCACCAGCGCCGCCTCGTTCTCCGGCGTCAGGTGCGAGCTCTCGATATGCTTGTGCACCTCGCCAAAGCCCGGCACCGCCGACAGGTGGGGCCGCTCGTGCCGAACCCCGACGTCGCCGGGATAGCCGCCCACCGGGCCGACCCAGGCGATGCGCCGGCCCTTGATGACGATTTCCTGGTCGTCCAGCCAACGACGCGTATGCACGTCGAGCAGCCGGCCGACCCGCAGCGCCACGTCGGCCGGACGGTGGCCGAGCGCCGTCAGCACCAGGTCCTGCCTGATGCGGACCTCGTCGGCAGCGTCGATGATCAGGTCATTGGGCAGCATCCACGCTCACCTGCTGGTTGGAACAAGTCGAGCAGACATCCGCTCCTCGGCGCGGATCTTGCACGAACCGGGCCAGCACAGGCCGTGGAGCGCGGAGTTGATGGATTGACCACCTTGATGCGACCTGGAGCAGGCGGCGGCGCATCGGGCTTCGGCATTCCCGCCAGCGGCAGCACGGTCTCCCGCGAGATCATCGCGGGGTGCACCACCTTCGGCGCGATGAGCTACATCGTCGTCGTCAATCCGGCGATCCTGTCGGCGACCGGCGCCGATGTGCACGACCTGATTACGGTCACGGCGCTCGCCGCGATGGTCGGCACCCTCATCATGGCGCTGTTCGCGCGGCTGCCGATCGCACTTGCCCCGGGCATGGGCTCGAACATCGTGTTCGCCCAGGTCGTCGTGGTGCGGATGGGACTATCATACGGCACCGCGCTCACGATGGTGCTGATCGGCGCGCTGATCTTCGTCGGCCTGTCGCTGACGCGGTTCCGGGACCGGCTCGTGCAGGGGTTTCCGGAAGCCATCCGGTTGGGACTGCAATGCGGCATCGGACTGTTCATCGCCTATCTCGGGCTGAAGAATGGCGGCATCGTCATGCACGACGCGCGTGGCGGCGTCTCGTTCGCCAGCCTGCGGCACCCTGCGGTCCTGGTCGTGTTCCTGGGCATGCTGTTCACGCCGGTGCTGATGGCGCTGCGCATTCCGGGCGCGCTGTTGCTGTCAATCGTCGCGATCAGCATCGTCGGCCTGTTCGTGCATGCGAGCGGCGGCCGGATGATGACGCCGTATCCGAACCAGATCGTCGCCCTCCCCACCATCCCACGCCGCCTGCTGTTCGCCTTCGACGTGCGCCAGTTCACCGCGCATTTCTTCCTGGTGCTGCCGATCACCTTGTATTTCTTCCTGTCGGACTTCTTCTCTGCCACCGCAACGCTGATCGGCGTGACCAGGCGCGGCGGCATGATGGACGCAGATGGACGCATCCCGAACGCGCGCCGCGCCTATCTCGCGGATGGCATCGCGTCGGTCATCGGCGCGATGCTCGGCAGCCCGACCGTCGCCGCCTACGTCGAATCCGCCGCCGGCGTCGAGAGCGGCGGCCGCACCGGCCTTGTCGGCGTGGTGGTGGCCGCCCTGTTCGGTGCCAGCCTGTTCTTCTGGCCGCTGATCGCCATCGTTCCGGCCCAGGCGACGGCACCCGCTCTGGTGATCGTCGGCGTGCTGATGATGGAGGGCATCCGCGACCTCGGGCGCGAACATCCGGAGGATGCGATCGCCACGATCCTGATCCTGCTGGTCACGGTGACCACGACCGACCTGATGATGGGCCTGTCCACCGGGTGCCTCGCCTACACCCTGATCGTTCTCGCAAGGCGGGCCTGGGACCGCGTCACGCCGATGCTGCTCTGCATCGATGCCATCCTGATCGCCTACGTCGTGCTGGTCACGGAGACGTTTCGCACCGGATGATGCTGTCCGGATACATCGCGCCGGTGCTGCCGTCGGTGATGCCGAGATCGGTGACGTGCGGACCCGGATTGCAGGCGAGGCTCGCTCCGGTGCAGGCGCGGAACACCAGCGGCGGCGGCCCCCAGTCGGCGATCCGCATCGCGCTCCGGCGCACTTGGGCGAAGGCGGCCGCCACCTGCTCCGCCGGCGCCTCCGAGACCAGGCCGCAGACCGGCAGCTCCACCACCGCGAGCAGCCGTCCGCCGGCCGCCACCGCCATGCCGCCACCGCAGGCGATCAGCGCGTTGGCGGCGAGCGCCATGTCGTCGGCGTCGCGCCCGAACACCGTCAGGTTGTGGCTGTCATGCGAGATCGTGGTCGCCAGCGCGCCGGTCCAGTGGCCCCAGCCGCCGAGCACGCCGAGCACCGGTTTCGCCGGCGCCAGCCCATGCCGGTGCGACACCGCCATCAGAATGAGGTCGTCCGGCAGCACCACGATGCCGTCGGCGATGATGGCCTCCCGCTCCGCCCAGCGGGTGAAGCGTGGCCGGTCCACGACGCGCAGCCAGGCCTTGCCCGACGGCACCGGCGCCGTGATCCGGAAAACCCCGGCGCTCAGCGGCGACATCCGCATCGTGCCGGTGGGCGCGGGTGCCGGGTCCGGTCGCAGCGCCGCGTTCAGCCGGCCGCCGGCCGCCACCAGCCGGCCGGACGCGAACACCTGGTCGACGGTCATCGTCTCCAGGTCCGACAGCACCGCCAGGTCGGCGCGCCGGCCCGGCGCCACCAGCCCCAGGTCGCGCCGCCCGAGCCGCATGGCGGCATTTAGCGTGGCGGCACGCAATGCCTGCACCGGGTCGAACCCGTAGCGCACCAGGCGACGCAGCAGGTCGATCATGCCGCCGCTCGCCACCAGGTCGTCGGGCAGGATGTCGTCGGTGCACAGCGTGAGGGTCTGCGGCACGACCGGCAGCCGGTTCAGCGCCGCCACCGCGCCGGGCAGCACGTCGTCGTGCGAGCCGCGCAGCTCGACGGTGTAGCCGGCCTGCAGCTTGGCCAGCAGGTCCTCTCCGGAAGTTATCTCGTGGTCGCTCTGGATGCCGGCCGCGGCAAAGGCGACAAGGTCGGCGCCCTCGAGGCCGCGCGCATGGCCGCACACCAGCTTGCCGCTCGCGAGCCCGGCCGCGACGATGCCGCGCATGCGCGGGCTGCGGTGGAGCACGCCGCGCATGTCCATCACCTCGGCGACGCCCGCCACCTCCGGCCAGGACAGCATGGCGCGCATCTCGTCCTCGAGGAACGCGGCCCCCGCGCGTTCCAGTCCCGGCGCCGACGGCACCGAGGAGGGTGCCAGAACCAGCACCCGCAACGGCAGCCCGCGGGACGCCTGCACGGCCCAGCCGACCCCCGCCAGCCCGGCCACGTTGCCGACCTCGTGCGGGTCCCAGCAGATCGTCGTGGTACCCTGCGGCAGCACCACCTCGGCATAGCCGCGCGGCGTCACCATCGAGCTTTCCACATGCAGGTGCATGTCGATCAGACCGGGTGCGACCAGCGCGCCATCCAGCGCGATCATCGTCCGCGCGTCGGACCGGCTGCCGGGCGGATGGACACTGGCGATCAATGCGCCGACCAGCCCGACATCGGCGGCACGCACCGTGCAGGTCGCGACGTCGACGATCCGGCCGCCGGTCAGCAGGATATCGAACGGCGCCTCGCCGAGCGCCGCCGCCACCGCGCGGTCACGCAGCGTCGCGTCGTCGAGGTCGTGCGGTTCCCGGGCGGCCGGTTCCGATTGCGTGGTCATCCCGAATCGTTCTCCTAACGAGAACTAGTCAAGCAATTGCCTGCAGCGCTTCAAGAAATGCTCGGACCTTCGCGCTCGAAAGGCGACGCGAATTCTGCAGCGCCCAGATCTCGACCCCGGGTCCCGCGTCCGCGCCCCATGACACCAGCCGCCCTGCGGCCAGGTGGCCCCGGACGAGCAGCTTTGGCATGAGCGCCACGCCGGCACCGGCAAGGACCGCATCGAGCACCATCAGGAAGGACGAGAAGCGCAGCCTGACATGCGGTCGCACCACGCGCACGCCTGCAGTGGTTTCGACGCGCCAGACGACATCCCTCGGTGTCGCCACGTGCACCACCGCCGGCACCGATAGCGCCGCCTCCTGCTCCGGTTGCAGGGCGACCGGCAGGTCGGGCGGCGCCACCAGCAGGCGTTCATCCTCCAATACGCGGCGCCCCACCAGGCGCTCGTCGGGGCTTGGATCGATCCGGAGCACCAGGTCGTAATTATCCTCGACCGGATCGACCTTGCGGTCCTCGGCGACGATTTCCAGCTCGACCTGCGGATAGGCCAGCACAAAGCCGGCCGCGACCCTGGGCAGCAGGACATGCGCGAGCACGATCGGCGCGCTGACCCGCAACCTGCCGCGCGGCACCGACGCACCGGCGGCGACCGCCTCGCCGGCCTCGGCGAGTTCGCCGAGCGGACCCTGGGTGAGTTCGTGCAGTGCGCGGCCTTCGTCGGTCAGTCGCAGCGCATGCGAGCCGCGGTCGATCAGCCGCACGCCCAGGGCGGCCTCGAGGTCCGACACCTTGCGCGAAAGCGTCGCCTTGGACCGGCCGCTGCTCCGGCTGGCGCGTCCGAAGCCGCCATGTGTTGCCACGAGGTTGAAGTCGGCAAGCGCCAGGAGATCCATCGGGTGTTCCACGAGCGAGACAGTGCGTCACGATCATGTCGCCTTTCGCCTGGATGTGGAACGCCTACCTTGTGACGCAGCGACGATGATCGCCGCAGCAAACTAAGGAGAAACGAAATGGCTATTCTGGTGACAGGCAGCACCGGCACGATCGGAACCCAGGTTCTGGCGTTCCTCGACAAGCAAGGCGGCGACGTGCGGGCGCTCACCCGTTCGCCCGGAGCGGCGCGGTTCCCCGCCGGCGTGACCGCGGTGCAGGGCGACCTCTCGGACATCGACAGCATCCGCACGGCACTCGAGGGCGTGAGCACGCTGTTCCTGCTCGCGCCGAACGCGCCCGACGAACTCACGCAGGCGATGCTGGCGCTCAATGCGGCGCGCGGGGCCGGCGTGCGGGGGATCGTCTACCTGTCGGTGTTCAAGGGCGAGACCTATGCCGACGTGCCGCATTTCGGCAGCAAGATGACCGTCGAGCGGATGATCGAGGCCCTCGACCTGCCGGTGACGATCCTGCGCCCGGCCTATTTCATCCAGAACGACATGCGGCAGAAGGACGCCCTGCTCAAGGCGAGCGTCTATGCCATGCCGGTCGGGGCGAAGGGCATCTCGATGGTGGATGTGCGCGACATCGGCGAGGCCGCGGCGAACGAGCTGTCGCGGCGCGAGCAGGCCTCCTCCCCGCTGCCGCGGGAGATCTACGAGCTGGTGGGACCCGACGTGCTGACCGGCCCCAGCCTCGCCGCGTTGTGGAGCGAGGTCCTTGATCGCCCGATCGGCTATGCCGGCGACGATCTGGAGGGGCTGGAGCAGCGACTGAAGAGCTTCGGGCCGGCCTGGCTCGCCTACGACATGAAGCTGATGATGCGCCGCTATCAGGAAGATGGCGCGGCGGCGACAGCGCAGGACGTCGCGCGGCTCACGGCCCTGCTCGGCCACGCCCCGCGCTCGTATCGCGACTTCGCGGTGGCCGCAGCCGCCGGCTGGGCCCAGGGCTGAGAACAGGTCGCGCCGCCCTCAGGCCCGGCGCGGCCACACCGAGGATTGCAGCAGCACCGCGACGAGGATGATGACGCCCTTCACCACCTCCTGGTGGTAGCCCGGCACATTCAGCAGGTTCATGATATTGCCGATCACGCCGAGCGTCAGCACGCCGATCAACGTGTTGAGCGCGGTGCCGCGGCCGCCCATCAGGCTGGCGCCGCCGATCACCACCGCCGCGATCACGTCCAGCTCCATGCCGATGCCCACCACCGGCGAGCCGACGCCGGAACGCGCGGTGATGATGATCCCGGCCAGCGCCGACAGCACGCCCGAGATGACGTAGACCGAGAACACCCGTGGCGTGACCCTGACGCCGGACAGGCGCACCGCCTCGCCGTTGGACCCGATCGCCACGATCAGCCGCCCGTACGCGGTCAGGCGCAGCACGAAGGCGGTCGCGCCGAACACCAGCAGCATCAGCAGCACCGGCAGCGGGATGCCAAGGACGCTGCCACGGTTGAAGCCGTCGCCGAGCCAGGCGCCGTTGTCGCTCATGAAGATCGGCCGCCCTTCCGAGACGATCAGGGCGATGCCGCGGGCGATCGTCATGCCGGCGAGCGTCACCACGAAGGAGGGCATCCGGCGCACCGCCACGAAATAGCCCGAGATGACGCCGATCGCGCCACCGGCGAGGAGGCTGAGCGGCACCGCTTCCCAGAGCGACATCGAGGTGAGCAGCGAGGCGCAGGTGATGCTGCCGAGGGCGGCGACGGAGCCTACCGACAGGTCGATCCCGCCGGTCAGGATCACCAGCAGCATGCCCATCGAGATCACGCCGGTGCTGGCCACCTGGCGCAGCACGTTCTCGATGTTGCGGCTGCTCAGGAAACTGGTCGAGATGAAGCTTGCGACCAGCACCAGCACCACGAAGATTGCAATCGTGCTGTAGCTGGCGGCGAACGTGCGAAGGTCGATGCGTCGGCGCCGGCCGGCACCAGTCGGCGTCTCGACGGTCTGCGGCACGGCCATTCAGGCCTCCCCGGCGACAGGTCGCGCGTGATCGGCGCCGACATGCGCGGCACTGCGTAACGCCAGTTGCATGATGCGCGCCTCGGTGCAGTCCTCGCGCGCCAGGGCGCCGCTGATGCGGCCGCCGCTCATGACCAGCACCCGGTCGGTGGCGCCGATCACCTCGAGCAGGTCCGACGAGATGACGATCACGCCGAGGCCGCTCGCCGCCATCGTCTCGATGAGCTGGTAGATCTCGGCGCGCGCGCCGACATCGACGCCGCGTGTCGGTTCATCCAGGATGATTATCCTGCAGCCGGCATCGAGCCATTTCGCCAGCACCACCTTCTGCTGGTTGCCACCGGACAGGCTGCTGACCGGCAGGTCGAGATCGCGGGCACGGATCGTGGTGCGGCGTGCGACATCGGCAGCGGCGGTGCGTTCGGCGCCCCGGCGCAGCAGCCCGAGCCTGTTGGTGTAGCGGACAAGGGTGGTGAAGGTCATGTTCTCTCGGATCGGCAGGGCCAGCACCAGGCCCTGGCCCTTGCGGTCCTCCGGCACCAGGCCGATGCCCGCCGCGACACCCTGTCGCGGGCTGCGTATGCTGACCCGCCTGCCGGCGACGCTGACCGTGCCGCTGTCCAGCCGGTCGGCGCCGAAGATCGCGCGCGCGAGTTCGGTGCGGCCGCTGCCGATCAGCCCGGCGATGCCGAGCACCTCGCCGGCATGCAGGGTGAAGGAGACGTCCCTGACCAGCCCGGCGGCGCACAGGTGCTCGACGCGAAGCAGTTCCTCGCCTTGGTGGCGCGCGACCTTCGGAAACAATTGCGAGGCTTCGCGGCCGACCATCAGCGAGATCAACCGGCGCTCGTTCATTTCATGCACCGGATAGGTGCCGACGGTGCGGCCGTCCTTGAGCACGGTGATCTGGTCGGCGATCCGGAAGATCTCGTCGAGCCGGTGCGAGATATAGATAACGCTCACCCCGCGTCGCGACAGCGCCTTCACGACCTCGAGCAGCCGTTCCACCTCGGGTGGCGCCAGCACCGCGGTCGGCTCGTCGAGGATCAGGATAAGCACCTGCCGGGACATCGCCTTGGCGATCTCCACCGCCTGCTGGAAGGCGAGCGGCAGGGTTCCGACAAGGGCGCCCGGGTCGATGGCGAAGCCGAGATCGTCGAGCAGCAGCTTCGCGCGGGCGCGCAGGGCACGCGGGTTTACCAGGCCCGACAGCTCGCCGAGGAAGATGTTCTCGGCGACGGTCAGGTCCGATGCCAGCGCCAGCTCCTGGTAGATGATGCCGATGCCCAGCGCGCGCGACACATGCGGCGATGCGATCGCCACCCGCCGGCCGCCGATGCGTATTTCGCCGCCGGTCGCCTGGTGCGCGCCTGCGAGGATCTTCATCAGCGTGGACTTGCCGGCGCCGTTCTCGCCGACCAGGGCATGCACCTCGCCCGGCCGCACGTGGAACGACACGTCGTCCAGGGCGCGGACGCCGCCGAACAGCTTGGAGATCCCGGTCATCTCGACGCCGACGCCCGCTTCGGCCACATCGGCGCCTTGCAGAAGCTGGTCGGTCGACATCGCGGTGCCCTGCGTCAGAACAGTGCGTCCGGCTTGTAGTATTCCGCGGCATTGGCCTTGGTGATGGCGACCGGCGGCGTGAAGGTGATCTTCGGGTAGCCGGCCGGCACCTGCTTGTCGGCGGCCTTGACCGCGAGGTCGGCCGCCATCTTGCCGATCACGGCGGGGTCGTTCAGGCCGGTGGCGCCGTACTTGCCCTCCTCGATCAGCTTCACGGCCTCCTTCTGACCGTCGGCGGCGGCGAAGATGAGAATGTTCCTGTCGGCCTTGCCGGCATCCTGGATCGCCCGCATGCCGCCGAGCGCCATGCTGTCATTCTCGGCCAGCACGGCATTGATGTCGGGATGCGCGGTCAGCAGATCCTCCATTGCCTTGACGCCACCCTCCTGGGTCCAGCCGCCCCAGCCCTGCCCGACCACGGTGAAGCCGGCATGGCCGAGCTGGCGGAGCTGCGCCTCGAGGATCCCCTCCATGACGCCATCGCGGCGCGCCTCGCCGACCACGTTGCCCTGGTCGCCGCTGAGCAGCGCGATATGCAGCGCCTCGCCCTTGACGTGGCCGATCAGCCAGTCGCCGATCAGGCGGCCGTTCTCGGCGTTGCTGGACTGGATCGTGGTCAGCACCGGCGCCGAGGGATCGATCGAGCTGTCGACGATGATCACCGGGACATGCGCGGCGGCAGCCTCCTTGGTGACACCGACGAGGCCTTTCGCATCCTTGGGATCCATGACCAGCACGTCGATGTTCTGCGACAGCATGTCCTCGACGCCGGAGATCTGCTTGAGCATGTCGCCGTTGGCGTCGGCGGTGACCACCTGCGCGCCCAGCACCTTGGCCTCCTTCAGCACCGCGGCCTGCAGCGCCGCATAGTACGGCGCATCCTGGGTAAGCATGGACAGGCCGATCTTGATCGTCTTGGCCTGCGCGGGTGCGGGGCTCACCGCGAGGGCTACGCCCCCGACGAAGGCGGCGGCCGCGAGCATCGTCTTCATGGACCTTGTTCTCCCCGGGGTTTGGCCGGAACGGATTTCCGTAGCCCTGTCCCCTTATAATGGAGCAATACAACACCGGACCGGCCCTTCCACAAGCTGAAAAGGCCTATTTTGCAGCGCAAAACTTGTCAAACGAGTTGCACCGGCGCTTCTGCGCGTAATAGGACTACGTAATCACGTTGCGTGTTCATGCGTCGGAAGGTCTGCCAATGTCGTTTCCTCTGCCTGCGTCCGTGCTCATCGCATCCGACGGCGAGATGACGGGGCGCACCCGCCGTTACGAGAAGCTTTACAGCGATCTCGACGGCCTGTTCCTCGACGAGGCCGCTTTTGCAGAGGTGGCCCGGACGCGCGGCAGCGACGTCGCCTACCAGGTCGACGAGTTCCGGCCGTCCGAACGGTCA
Source organism: uncultured Acetobacteraceae bacterium (assembly GCA_964247695.1). Lineage (GTDB taxonomy): Bacteria > Pseudomonadota > Alphaproteobacteria > Acetobacterales > Acetobacteraceae > Lichenicoccus. The sequence continues at coordinate 20,330 of CAXTVI010000013.1, read as the reverse complement.
GGTGATCTCATCTTCGGAACCAGCACGCTGTATCCGGGCACGGTCGGCGAGGAATTCATCTTCACCCGCGGCCACATCCATGCGGTCAGCGACCGACCGGAGATCTATTTCTGCCAGTCCGGTCAGGGCGTCATGCTGATGGAACTCGCCGACGGCACCGTCCGCGCCGAGGCGATGACACCAAACAGCGTGGTCTATGTCGGGCCGCACTGGATCCACCGCAGCGTCAATGTCGGCGACGACCCGCTCATCACGCTGTTCTGCTATCCGGCGGATGCCGGCCAGGACTACGAGATCATCGCCCGGGCCGGCGGCATGCGCGACCTGGTCGTGGCAGACGGCACCGGCGGCTGGAAGCGGGTGCCGAACCCGCGCTACCGCACGCGGCCCGGCGTGCCGGGCCGCGCGTGACATGACCGGCGTCCAGGCAGACGGCGTGCCGGTTCTGCCCCCGGCCACGGTGCCGACCCTGCATTTCGTCGGCGTGACCACCTCGCAGTCGTCGATCATGAGGATCTTTCCGCGCTGGGCGGAAGCGCTCGGGCTCGGGACCTGCGCGATCAACGGCATCGACCTGCCGCTGCATGCGCTGCCGGAAGCGTATCGCGAGGTGGTGTCCTTCATCCGCCACGACCCGCTCTCGATGGGCGCGCTGGTCACCGCCCACAAGATCGACCTGCTGCATGCGGCGTCCGACCTGTTCGACGAACTCGATCCGCATGCCGCGTCGCTGCACGAGGTCAGCTGCCTGTCCAAGCGGGATGGACGGCTGATCGGTCACGCCAAGGACCCGATCTCGGCACGGCTGGCGCTGGATGCGATCGTGCCGCCGAACCACTGGCATGGTGCCGACGCCTTCCTGATCGGCGCGGGCGGTGCCACCACCGCCATCAGCTGGAACCTGATGCAGCCGCGCCGTGGCGAGGACCGGCCGCGCCGCATCGTGGTCACCGACATCGACGAGGCGCGACTGGACGGCCTGCGCCGGTTCCATGCCGGCCTCTGCAGCGATCTTGCGGTCGAGTACGTCCTGAGCCGGTCCACGGCCGGCAACGACGAGATCCTGCATGCGCTGCCGCCCGGCTCCCTCACGGTGAATGCGACCGGGCTCGGCAAGGACCGACCGGGCTCGCCGCTGGGTCCGGACGCCCGGTTCCCGTCCGGGGGCCTGGTCTGGGAGCTGAATTACCGTGGCGACCTGCTGCTGCTGGATCTGGCCGAGGCGCAGGCGGCGGAGTCCGGCCTCGCGACCTTCGACGGCTGGAACTACTTCCTGCATGGCTGGACACAGGTCATCGCAGAGGTGTTCGCAATCGACATTCCGTCCTCCGGCTCGGCGTTCGACACCTTGTCGAGGCTGGCCGGAGGTGCGCCGCGGCGGCCGTGGGCACCCTGATCACGCGGCACCCGCCCATCCGCATGCCGGAAGCGGCGCCGCGGCCGTTGGAGGCGGACGGCGACGCGCCGGTGTCCAGCCGGGCCGAGGCTGGTGCACGGCCTGGACTTCCGTGTCCCGACACGCGACATGCAGGCCTGCCTGGCCGGAAAGTGCCGAATGCCGGACGCTAGCCCGGCATCCCGTCGCCCCGGGACGGAGCGGCCACAGGTCGGCGGGAGCACGATGTCGAGCGAGGCGGACAGGAGCGTCGGTGCCGCGGAGCGACCGGCGCCGTCCGGGCGCAACGTCCTCGAACTGATCCTGATACGGCTGCCGGAGCTGAGGAAGTCGGACCGGAGGGTCGCCGAGCACATCCTGTCCGATCCGCAGGCCGCCCTGGTAGCGACCGTCGCCGAGACCGCGCGCCGCGCCGGGGTCAGCGAGCCTACGGTTATGCGGTTCTGCGCGGCGCTCGGGTTCGAGGGCTTCCAGGACTTCAGGATCAAGCTGGCGCACAGCGTGGCCCTCGGCGTGCCGGCCACGCAGTCGGTGCTGGACGCCACCGACACACCGCAGAAGCTGACCGACAAGGTGTTCGACTACACCATGACCAGCCTGGATTGGGCACGCAGCCAGCTCGACCATGAGGCGGTGGCCCACGCGATCGAGCGGCTTGCAGCGGCACGGCGCATCGAGTTCTTCGGCTTCGGCGCGTCATGGATCGTGGCGGCCGACGCGCAACAGAAATTCCCGCTGTTCGGCGTGCCGTGCAACGTGCATTCCGACTCGCACCAGCAATTCATCGCTGCCTCGATGATGCAGCCGGGCGACGTGGCGGTCGCGATCTCCAATACCGGCCAGACCTCGGCCCTGCTCGATGTCATGCGGGCCGCGCGCGAGGCCGGCGCCGGCGTGATCGGCATCTCCGGACGCGCCGGGCGCCGGATGCGCCGCTTGAGCGACCTGCTGCTGGTCATCGAGACGCTCGAGAACACCGACGTCTACACGCCGACCATCTCGCGGCTGGCGGCGCTGGTTCTGGTCGACATCCTTGCCGTCGGCGTCGCGATGCGACGCGGTGGCGAGCACCAGCAGCGTCTCGCCGCGATGAAGAAGAAACTGAGCTTCATGCGGTCGCGCCAGGCGGGACCACATGACGAGGATTGATGGTCGTGGTGGTGGCGCGAGCCCGGCCGGGCCGATTCTTCTGCCGCTCTGTGCCGTCAAGCGCTTATAAGAGCTATTGCGTCAGTTTCCGGTTTGGCATGAGGTGACGGCTCGTCCAGGACGCAGATGGATTGGTGAGAATGAAGCCGAAGGCTCGACCCGCAGTGGTTCAGGAGACCGCACTCTGGTCCGGCACAGCCCGTGCCGAAGCGGTGATCATGGCCCATCGCGACCTCGACGGGCCTATGCTGCCGGTGCTGCATGCCCTGCAGGAAGAGTTCGGCTGCGTGCCAGCCGAAGCCGAACCCCTCATCGCGGCAGCGCTCAACGTCTCGCGCGCCGAGGTCTATGGCGTGATCTCGTTCTACCACGATTTCCGGCGCGAGCCGGCCGGTCGACACGTGCTGAAACTCTGCCGGGCGGAGGCGTGCCAGGCCATGGGAGGCGTGGCCGTGGCCCGCGCGCTGCTCGAGCGATTCGGGCTTGATTGGGGCGACCGGACGGCGGACGGCCTGCTGACGGTGGAGCCGACCTTCTGTCTTGGCCTGTGCGCCTGCGCGCCGGCGGCGCTGCTCGACGGCGAGCCCATGGTACGGGTGACCACAGCCTCCCTGGATGCGGCCCTGGCCGAGAGCTGCGCATGATCCGCGTCTTCGTTCCTGCCGATGCGACGGCGCTGGCGATGGGCGCCGATCGCGTGGCCGCCGCCATCCAGCGTGAGGCCGACAAGGCCGGGGCGCAGGTCCGGATCGTGCGAACCGGCACGCGCGGGATGGTCTGGCTGGAGCCGCTCGTCGAGGTCGAGACCGGGGATGGCCGGATCGGCTATGGCCCGGTCGCTGCGGACGACGTCGCTTCCCTGTTCGACGCAGGCTTCCTTGAGGGGCGCCCGCACCCGCTTGCGATCGGCAGGCCGGAGCAGCATTCCTGGCAGATTCGCCAGACGCGGCTCACCTTTGCCAGGTGCGGTCTCGTGGATCCGCTTTCCGTCGAGGACTACCGGGCGCATGGCGGCTATCGCGGCCTCGAAAAGGCGTTGGAGATCGGCGGCCAGGCCGTCGTGGACGAGGTCAAGCTGTCCGGGCTGCGCGGCCGCGGCGGCGCAGGCTTCCCGACCGGCATCAAGTGGAACACCGTCCGGCTGGCTCCGTCCGAGCAGCAGCGCTACGTGGTCTGCAACGCAGACGAGGGCGACAGCGGCACCTTCGCAGACCGGATGCTGATGGAGGGCGACCCGTTCACCCTGATCGAAGGCATGACCATCGCCGGGATCGCCGTGGGTGCCACACGTGGGTACATCTACTGCCGGTCGGAATATCCGCACGCGTTCCGGACCCTGCAACGCGCGATCGCGGCGGCGACAGCGGCCGGGATGCTCGGTGCGGACGTCGCCGGCTCCGGGCAGGGCTTCTTCCTCGAGGTCCGGCTGGGCGCCGGCGCCTATATCTGCGGCGAGGAGACCTCGCTGCTTGAGAGCCTGGAGGGACACCGCGGCACCGTGCGCGCGAAACCGCCGCTGCCGGCGATCCAGGGCCTGTTCGGACGTCCCACCATCGTCAACAACGTGATCTCGCTCGCCACGATCCCGTTCATCCTGGCCAATGGCGGCAAGGCCTATGCCGAGTACGGCGTCGGTCGGTCGCTCGGCACCCTTCCGGTGCAGCTGGCCGGCAACATCAGGCGCGGCGGCCTGATCGAGGTCCCGTTCGGCACCACCCTGCGCGAGGTGGTGGAGGATTATGGCGGCGGCACCGCCAGCGGCCGGCAGATCCGGGCGATCCAGGTCGGCGGCCCGCTCGGCGCCTATTTCCCGGCGCACATGATGGATATCCCGATGGACTACGAGGCCTTCGCCGCGGCGAAGGGCCTGCTCGGCCATGGCGGCGTCGTCGTGTTCGACGACACCGTCGATCTCGCGGCCCAGGCGCGGTTCGCCTTCGAGTTCTGCGCGCATGAGAGCTGCGGCAAATGCACGCCATGCCGGGTCGGCGCGGTGCGCGGCATGGAGGTCGTGGATCGTGTCACGGCCGGCACGCAGCGCGAGAAGAACCTGGCGCTGCTGAACGATCTCTGCGTGCTGATGGCGGATGCGTCGCTATGTGCGATGGGCGGCCTCACGCCGGTCCCGGTCATGAGCGCACTCACGCATTTTCCAGAAGATTTCGAGCGGCCGGCCATGCCGGCGGCTGCCGAATAAGGAAGCAGTCCGATGGGCCTGATCAAGGAACTGGATTTCGGCACGCCGATCCGGGTCGCCGAGAAAACGGTGACGCTGAGCATCGACGGGCAGACCGTGACTGTGCCGGCCGGCACGTCCGTCATGGCAGCCGCGATGTCCGTCGGCACCAAGATTCCGAAGCTCTGCGCGACCGACAGCCTCGAGCCGTTCGGCTCCTGCCGCATGTGCCTGGTCGAGATCCAGGGCCGTCGTGGCACGCCGGCCTCCTGCACCACCCCGGCCGAGGACGCCATGGTGGTGACCACGCAGACGCCCCGGCTGGCCGACCTCAGGCGCGGGGTCATGGAACTCTACATCTCCGATCACCCGCTCGACTGCCTGACCTGCTCCGCCAACGGCGATTGCGAACTGCAGGACATGGCCGGCACGGTCGGGCTGCGTGATGTGCGCTATGGCATGGACGGGGCCAATCACCTTGCCTCGCCGAAGGACGAGAGCAACCCCTACTTCACCTTCGAGAGCTCGAAATGCATCGTCTGCTCGCGTTGCGTGCGCGCCTGCGAGGAGGTGCAGGGCACCTTTGCGCTGACCATCGAGGGACGCGGCTTCGACTCCAAGGTCCGCGCCGGCAACACCGACTTCTTCGGGTCCGAGTGCGTGTCCTGCGGCGCCTGCGTGCAGGCCTGTCCGACCGCGACGTTGACCGAGAAGAGCGTGATCGCCAAGGGCCAGCCGGAGCATTCGGTCGTCACCACCTGCGCCTATTGCGGCGTCGGCTGCTCCTTCAAGGCCGAGATGCAGGGCACCGACCTGGTGCGTATGGTGCCGTACAAGGACGGTCAGGCCAATAACGGGCATTCCTGCGTGAAGGGCCGGTTCGCCTGGGGATATGCCACCCACAAGGATCGCATCACCAAGCCGATGATCCGGGCCGCCATCACCGACCCGTGGCAGGAGGTCACCTGGGAGCAGGCGGTCGCCCACGCAGCCAGCGAGTTCAAGCGGCTGCAGCAGACCTATGGCCGCGACAGCATCGGCGGCATCACCTCGTCGCGTTGCACCAACGAGGAAACCTATCTCGTCCAGAAACTGGTCCGGGCCGGCTTCGGCAACAACAACGTCGACACCTGCGCGCGCGTCTGCCATTCGCCGACCGGCTACGGGCTGATGACCACGCTCGGCACATCCGCCGGCACGCAGGACTTCGCCTCGGTCGCGCATTCCGACGTGATCATGGTGATCGGCGCCAACCCGACCGATGGCCACCCGGTGTTCGCCTCGCGCATGAAGCGGCGGCTGCGCGAAGGCGCGCACCTGATCATCGTCGATCCGCGCAAGACCGACCTGGTGAAGTCGCCGCACATCAAGGCCGATCATCACCTGCCGCTGCTGCCCGGCACCAACGTCGCCGTGATCAATGCGCTGGCGCATGTCGTCGTGACCGAGGGCCTGGTGGCCACCGACTATGTCCGCGAGCGCTGCGAGTGGGACGCGTTCGAGCACTGGGCGCGTTTCGTCGCCGAGCCACGCAATGGACCCGAGGCGACGGCGCATCTCACCGGTGTCGATCCGGCGGAGGTCCGCGCGGCGGCACGGCTCTACGCGACCGGCGGCTCAGCCGCCATCTATTACGGGCTGGGAGTCACGGAACACAGCCAGGGCTCAACCACGGTGATGGCGATGGCCAACCTCGCCATGGCGACCGGCAATGTCGGCAAGCTCGGCAGCGGGCTCAACCCGCTGCGCGGCCAGAACAACGTGCAGGGCGCGTGCGACATGGGGTCGTTCCCGCACGAGTTTCCCGGCTACCGGCACGTCTCGGACGACACCACGCGGCACGCCTTCGAGGCGCTGTGGGGGGTGCCGCTGGCGAGCGCGCCCGGCCGGCGCATTCCGAACATGCTCGACGACGCAGTCGAGGGCAGCTTCAAGGGCCTGTACATCCAGGGCGAGGATATCGCGCAGTCCGATCCCGACACGCAGCACGTCACCGCCGGCCTGCGGGCGATGGAGTGCATCGTCGTCCAGGACCTGTTCCTGAACGAGACCGCGAAATACGCGCACGTGTTCCTGCCCGGCTCCTCCTTTCTCGAAAAGGACGGTACCTTCACCAATGCCGAGCGGCGCATCAGCCGCGTGCGCAAGGTGGTCCCGCCGCTGGGCGGCCTCGCCGACTGGGAAGCGACACTCGCGTTGTCGGCGGCGCTCGGATACCCGATGACGTATGCGCATCCGTCGGAGATCATGGCCGAGATCGCGGCGACTACCCCCACCTTCGCGGGGGTGTCCTATGAGAAACTCGATGCGCTCGGCTCGATCCAGTGGCCGTGCAACGAGAAGGCTCCGGCCGGAACGCCGATGATGCATGTCGACCGCTTCGTCCGAGGGCTGGGCCGGTTCATGATCACCGAGTTCATCCCGACCGAGGAGCGGACTGGTCCGCTCTTCCCGCTGCTGCTGACCACCGGCCGCATCCTGTCGCAATATAATGTCGGAGCGCAGACACGCCGCACCGACAACAGCCGCTGGCATGAAGAGGATGTCCTGGAGATCCACCCGCTCGATGCCGAGAATCGCGGCGTCGTCGAGGGCGATCTGGTGTGCCTGGCGAGCCGCTCCGGTGACGTGTCACTGAAGGCGCGGATCAGCGAGCGCATGCAGCCGGGTGTGGTCTATACGACGTTCCACCATCCCAAGACCGGCGCCAACGTCATCACGACGGACTACTCCGACTGGGCCACCAATTGTCCCGAATACAAGGTGACCGCGGTGCAGGTGCGCAAGACCAACCGGCTGTCGGACTGGCAGGCTCGCTTCTTCGAGGAGGACGTCGCCCTGACGCGCATGGCGCACGGCGAGGCGGCCGACTGATCCGATGACTGTATCGAGCGGCGACGGCCGATGAAACCCGAGAAGCTGGTCGCCATGGCGAACCAGATCGCCACCTTCTTTCGCTCCTATCCCGACGAGGAGGCGGCAGCAGGCATCACGCGCCACGTCGTCTCGTTCTGGACGCCGGACATGCGGGCGACCCTTGAGCGCTATATCGAACAGGACGGACCCGGCGTCGACGCGCTGGTTGCCGCCGCGTTCCAGCAACGGCAGACGGCGGAAAGCCCGGTGAAACGCGTGACGTCACCGGTTCAGGAAGCCGGACAGATGGCGACCGACGCGGGCTAGGCTGTCTCCGGGATTGTGACGGACGAGGGCGCAAGCGCCATCGCGAAGATGCGGGCGACATGCACCGCCTCGCGCCCGGCGCCGTCGCGGATCTGGTGCCGGCACGAGGTTCCGTCCGCGATCAGCACCGTGTCCGGCGCGGCTGCACGGATCGCCGGCAGCAGCGACAGCTCGCCCATGGCGCGCGACACCGCCTCGGTCTCGGCCTGATAGCCGAATGCGCCGGCCATCCCGCAGCAGCTCGATTCGATCGTCTCCACCGTGAGCCCGGGGATAAGGCGCAGGGCCGCCTGCACGCTGCCCATCGCGCCGAACGCCTTCTGGTGGCAATGGCCATGCAGCAAGGCGGTCAGCTCGACCGAAGCGAAGCGCGGGCGGAAGCGGCCCGACTCCGCCTCGGCCACGATGAACTCCTCGAACAGGAAGGCGGAAGCCGCGAGGCGGCTTGTGTCTTCTCCCGGCAACAGCGCCAGCGCCTCGTCGCGGAACGACAGCAGGCAGCTCGGCTCCAGCCCCACCACCGGAACGCCGCGCCGCAGAAACGGCCGCAGGGCCGCGAGGCTGCGCAACAGCTCCGCGCGGGCGCGGGCGACATCGCCGATGGAAAGGAAGGTGCGACCGCAACAGAGCGGGCGCGACCCGGTGGCCGCACGCGCGGTGTGCACGCGGTAGCCCGCCGCGACCAGGGTCGCGATGGCGGCGTCGATCGTCTCGCGCTCGAAGGCTGCGTTGAAGGTGTCGGCCCAGAGCACGACCTCCGGACCACCCTCCGGACCAACCGCACCATGCGGGGGCCTGAACCGGTCGCGCCGCCACACCGGCAGCGTCCGGCGCGCGCTCAGGCCGAGCAGGCGCTCTGACAGCCGCGCCAGCAGCGGCAGGCGGTCGCGCAGGTTGAGCAGCGGCGCGAGGCGGCCGCCGATCGCTGCATAGCGGGGCAGGAAGCCCACCAGCCGATCGCGCAGCGAGAAGCCGTGTTTCGCGGCGCGGGCGGCCTGCACCTCGATCTTCATGCGCGCCATGTCGACACCGGCCGGGCATTCGCGCTTGCAGGCCTTGCAGGACACGCAGAGCTGCATCGTGTCCGCCATCGCATCGGACGCCAGGGCGTCCGGCCCGAGTTGGCCGGTCAGGGCGAGACGCAGGCTGTTGGCGCGGCCACGGGTGACGTGCTGCTCGTCGCGCGTGGCGCGGTACGATGGGCACATGACACCGCCCGCCAGCGCCCGGCAGGCACCGTTGTTGTTGCACATTTCGACGGCGCCCTGCAGGCCGCCCGCCGCCCCCGGATAACCCGACCAGTCGAGCGCCGGCCGGACATCCTGCGCCGCGTAGCCGGGTGGATAGCGCAGCAGGCTGCGATCATCGAAGCGCGGTGCCCGCACGATCTTGCCGGGATTCAGCACGCCTTCCCGGTCGAAGACGTCCTTTACCGCCTCGAAGGCGCCGACGAGGCGCGATCCGAACATCGCCTCGTGGAACTCGCTGCGCACGATCCCGTCGCCGTGCTCGCCGGAATGCGAACCCTTGTAGTCACGCACCGCCTGGAACGCCTCTTCGGCGATGGCGCGCATCGCGCGCACGTCCTTCTCGAGCCGCAGATTGAGGACCGGACGCACGTGCAGGCAGCCCTCCGAGGCGTGCGCATACCAGGTCCCGCGCGTGCCGTGGCGCTCGAAGATCTGCGTCAGCCGGTCGGTGTAGTCGGCAAGATGCTCGAGCGGGACGGCGCAGTCCTCGACGAAGGAGACCGGCTTCGCTTCGTCCTTCATCGACATCATGATGTTGAGGCCGGCCGTGCGCAGTTCGGTGATCGACGCCTGCAGGGCCGGGTCGAGCACCTCGACCACGCCGCCCCAGTGCGCGCCGGTCCGGTCGAAGCCCAGCCCGAGATCGCCCATCAGCGTGCCGAGCCGTCGCAGGCGGCGCTGGTTCTCCGCCTCGTCCTCCGCGAACTCGACCAGCAGCAGGGCCGCGGGCTCGCCGCGCACCACCGCCTGCAGCACCGGCCGGAACATGGCGATCGCGCCGGCGAGGGCCACCATGGTGGCGTCCACCAGCTCGATGGCGATCGGCTTGAGTGTCACCAGGTGCTGGGCCGCGTCCATGGCCGCACGGAACGACCCGAAATGGCAGACGCCGACCGCCCGCCTGCCGAGCAGCGGCGACAGCCTGAGCTCCACCGCGGTGGAATAGGCGAGCGTTCCCTCGGAGCCCACCAGGATATGGGCGAGGTTGACCGGTCCGCGACGCGGATCGAGCGCGTCGAGATTGTAGCCGCCGACGCGGCGCTGCACCTTCGGGTAGCGGGCGGCGACCTCGTCGGCCTCGCGCAGGCCGATCCCCAGCAGTTGCTCGGTGAGGGACCGTCTGCGCGGGTCGTTGATGCTGGCAGGATCGGCTGCGATTTCGCCGAAATGCATCGGCGTGCCGTCGGCGAGCACGGCGTCGATCGAGACGACGTTGTCGCGCGTGGTGCCGTAGCGGAGCGAGCGGCCGCCGCAGGAATTGTTGCCGACCATGCCGCCGATGGTGGCGCGGGACGCCGTGGAGACATCGACCGGAAACCACAACCCATGCGGCTTCAGTTGCCGGTTGAGGTCATCAAGCACGATGCCCGGCTCGACGGTGCAGCGCCGGTTCACGACGTCGAGTTCGAGTACGCGGCGCAGATGCTTCGAGCCGTCGACCACGAGGCCGCGATTGATCGTCTGGCCGCTCTGCGACGTGCCGCCGCCGCGGGCCGTGATGGGGATGCCTTCCTCGCGTGCCAGGGCGAACGCGCGCGTGGCCGCCTCCATCGTGCGCGGCACGACGACGCCTGCGGGCATGATCTGGTACTGCGAGGCGTCGGTGGCGTAGCGGCCACGGGTGAAGACGTCGAAATGGACCTCGCCATCCACGGCATCGCGCAGCCGCGCCTCCAACCCTGTCCTGCCCTGGCTCACCATGGCCCATCTCCTCGTCTCGAGCGCTTCAGGTCGGACACCCCGGCTTCTGCATGCAAGACGCGCCTGGCGAGGGTCCGCATGAGAGATTTTGCATGCAGATCACGCCGCTCCCGCGCGCTGCGTCGTCATCTGGTCGAATGCGGCCGCACGCTTGTTGCGAAGGTGCCTGAACAGGATGTCGCTCAGCTCGTCGCCGGCGCGGCGCTGCAGCGCGTCGAGGATGGTCTCGTGCTCGCGCATCGCCTCACCCCAGCGCTGGCGGTTGCGGGCAAAGTTCGCGCCGTAGCGCACCCGGCGCACTCGTGCGGCAAAGCTGGCGTAGGTGTTCCGCAACGTGACATTCCGGGAGGCCTCGACGATGCGCTGGTGGATTTCCTGGTTGCAGCCGAAATAGGCGTGCATGTCGCGCCGCAGGTAGAACGCATACATCTCGTGATGCAGGCGCTCGATCTCGGCGATTTCCGCATCCGTGATCCGCTCGCAGGCAAGCCGGCCGGCCAGCGCTTCCAGACCGCCGACCACGTCGAACAACTCGCTCAAATCGTGTTCGCCGAGCGGGCGGATCCTGGCACCACGGTTGGGCAGCAGCTCGACCAGTCCTTCCGCCGCCAGGACCTTGAGGGTCTCGCGCAGCGGGGTGCGGGAAACCCCGAACAGCGCGCAAAGCTCGCGCTCGGGGATGCGCACGCCCTCGGCCACGTTTCCCTCGACGATATGGTCGCGGACCTTGACCAGCAGCCCGGCATGCAGGGAAACCGGCACCGTCTCGTCCGGACCAAATGCGTCCGACTGGGCAGATACCGCCTGACCCATGTGTCCTTCGTATCCCCTTGCCAGCTAGCGATGAAACAAGCCTTGCACCCCACGAAAAGTGAATGCAAGCTGGTTTTGCCATCTCTACGAATGAATGCAGAATATCTCAGTGGACAGAAGGTGCGATCAATGACCAGGTCTGGGCAGCATTTCCTTCAGATCCCGGGGCCGAGCCCGGTGCCCGAGCGCGTGCGCCAGGCCATGGACCGGCAGGTGATCGACCATCGCGGCCCGGAGTTCGGGCTGCTGGGGCGCGAGGTGCTAGAGGGCTGCCGGTCGATTTTCAGGACCTCGGGTCCGGTGGTGATCTATCCCTCCTCCGGAACCGGCGCCTGGGAGGCCGCCATTGTCAACACGCTCTCGCCGGGCGACCGCGTGCTCATGGCCGAGACCGGGCAGTTCGCGACGCTGTGGCGACAGATGGCCGACCGCCTGGGCCTCCAGGTCGAGTTCATCCCCGGCGACTGGCGACGCGGTGCCCCGCCGGATGTGATCGAGGCGACGCTGGCCGAGGACCGGACGCACGCAATCAAGGCCGTCATGGTCGTCCACAACGAGACCTCGACCGGCGCGCTCAGCAGGGTCCCCGCGATACGCCGCTCCATCGATGCTGCCGGCCACCCTGCGCTGCTGATGGTGGACACGATCTCCTCGCTGGGATCCGCTGACTACCGCCACGACGAGTGGCAGGTCGACGTGACGATCGCGTGCTCGCAGAAGGGATTGATGCTGCCGCCGGGCCTCGGCTTCAACGCCATGTCGGACAAGGCGCTCGCGGCGTCGCGGACCAACCGGATGCCGCGCTCGTACTGGGACTGGGCCGAGATGCTGAAGCCGAATGCCAACGGCTTCTTTCCTTACACGCCGGCGACCACGCTGCTGTATGGCCTGCGCGAGGCGATCGCCATCCTGCACGAGGAGGGTCTCGATGCGGTGTTCGCGCGTCACCATCACCTTGCCGCGGCGACCCGGGCGGCGGTTCGGGCCTGGGGGCTCGAGGTGCTGTGCCTCGAGGAGGCCGAGTATTCGCCGGTGTTGACGGCAGTCCTGATGCCGTCCGGACATGACGCCGATGTCCTGCGCAAGGTCGTGCTGGAGACCTGCGACATGTCCCTGGGCTCCGGGCTCGGCAAGCTTGCCGGGAAGGTGTTCCGCATCGGGCATCTCGGCGCCTGCAACAGCCTGGTGCTGGCCGGTGCGCTGAGCGGTGTCGAGATGGGCCTTGCGCGCGCCGGTGTGCCGCATCGTGGCGGCGGCGTCACGGCGGCGCTGGCCGTCCTCGAAGGAGGCTCTGCCGGCGGGGCGCAGGCGGAGCGTGGCCGGGCGGCATGACGACAGGCGGCATGGCTAGCCCGGTGGATCGGCTGGGCACAATGCTCGCGCAGGCAATTGCCTCCGGAGTCCCGATCGGCGGTGCGGCGATGCCGGGGATCGAGGCGGAATCGGACGCCTATCGGGTACAGGCCCTGGTCGCCGCCGGACTGGGACCGGTTGTCGGCTGGAAGGTCGGGCGCAAGTCGCCGCAGGCGGCACCGATCTGCGCGCCCCTGTTCGCCAGCCGCATGCACCCCTCCGGGACATCCCTCGCGCGGGACGCGTTCCGGCTCTGGCGCATCGAGGCCGAACTGGCGTTCCGCCTGGCGCAGGACCTGCCGCCGGTCGCGCAGCCGCGTGGCCGCGACGAGGTTCTCGCCGCGGTGGGCGAGGTGCTCGCCGTGTTCGAGATCGTCGACAGCCGGTATGCCGCGTGGCCCGACATGGCGCCGGCGATGCTGCTGGCGGATCTGCAGTCGCATGGTGCGATGGTCATCGGCGCATCCATACCGATGCCGGCCGCGTCGGCGCTCGAGAGCGTGCACGCCCGGCTCGACATCGACGGAGCCCGCCTCGTGGACGGCGGCGGCAACCCCGCCGGCGACATCATCGACCTGCTGGTTTGGGTGGCGAACCACCCTGCCCCGGGCGGCCGGTCGCTTCGCGCGGGCGACCTGGTCACGACCGGTTCCTTCACCGGCCTCGCGACGCTGCAGCCCGGCGGTCATGCCGAAGCCCGGTTCAGCGGGATCGGATCGGTCAGTGTCACGCGGGAACGATGACGTGAAGCCATCCGCGCTTCCCGCCCGCGGTGGATGCAAGCAGGATTAAGCAAGAGAACCGCCGAAGCGCGGTCGTCTGGGAGGACATGATGCAAGTCGCAAGCCTCGGCCGCTTGGTGGCAACGCCACGCTTGCGCGCCACGCAACGCTCGGCGCTGACCATGCTCGTGGCAGCCGGTGTCATCAACTATATCGACCGTGCGACGCTCGCGGTGGCCAATCCGCTGATCCGGCACGACCTGCACCTCTCGATCGCGGATATGGGCTACCTGCTCTCCGCCTTTCTCTGGGCCTATGCCTTCGCCCAGCTCCCGGCGGGCGCGATGGTGGACCGGATCGGGCCGCGGAAGCTGCTGACCATCGGGCTCTCGCTCTGGTCGCTGGCGCAGGTGCTGGCCGGGCTGGTGCAGAGCTTCGGCCAGTTCTTCGGCGCCCGGATCCTGCTCGGCATCGGCGAGGCGCCGCAATTCCCCACCGGGGCACGCGTCGCGCGCGACTGGTTCAATCCGCGCGACCGTGGGCTCGCCACGGGGATCTTCAATTGCGCCTCCTCGCTAGGCACCGCGATCGGCGTGCCGCTGCTGACCTTCCTCATGCTCAGCTTCGGGTGGCGCGCGATGTTCGTCATCATGGGCGTCGTCGGCCTCCTTATCGCCTGCTGGTGGTTCGTGTGCTACCGCGATCCGACCGCCGTCGCCCTGACGCCGGAGGAGAACGCCTATCGCATCCAGGGCGACCCTCCCGGCCACCGTCCGAAGGTGACGTATCGCGAGTGGCGCAGCCTGTTCCGCTTCCGAACCACATGGGGAATGATCCTCGGCTATTTCGGCTGCATCTACCTGACCTGGATCTACAGCGCCTGGCTGCCGGCGTATTTCGAGATCCAGCGGCATATGACGGTGAAATATACCGGGATCGCCGCGTCCATCCCCTTCGTCTGGGGTGTCCTCGGCAGCGTCTCCGGAGGATACTTCGCCGACTGGCTGCTGCGCCACGGCTTCTCGCCGATGAACAGCCGCAAGCTGCCGGCCGGCGTGGCGCTGCTCGGCACTGCCGCATGCACCGTCGCCGCGGCCTATGTCGAGAGCAACCTGCTCGCCATCGTCTTCATCTCCGCCTCGCTGTTCCTCGTCTACGTGACCAGCACCTGTGCCTGGGCGCTGAGCTCGGTCGGCGCGCCGACCAACTGCACCGCCTCGATCGGGGCGATGCAGAATTTCGGTGGCTATCTGGGCGGCGCGCTGGCGCCCACGGTGACCGGGCTCATCGTGCAGATAACCGGCTCGTTCGTGCTGGCGCTGGTCGTGGGTGCGGTGATCGGTGTGATATCCGCCGCTTCCTATCTGTTCATCGTACGCGACCCGGTGACGGCGGCGGACATGCAGGCGCTGGGTGCATTGCCAGCCCGCTGATGATGGCGAGAGAACTGCCCCGATCAGGAAGCAACTCGTGATGGCCGGAAATTACCGTTTCGTCGTTGCCGGGCTGCTGTTCGGCGCCGGCATCATCAACTACGCCGATCGTGCCGCGCTGGGCGTGGCTGCACCGCTGATCAGCAAGGATCTCGGGCTCTCGCCATCGTCGCTCGGCGTCGTCTTCAGCACGTTCTTTATCGGCTATGCCATTTTTGCCTTTGTTGGCGGCCAGCTCGCCGACCGCTTCGGGCCACGGCGGGTCTATATCTGGGCGGCAACCGGCTGGTCCGTGCTCAGCGCCCTGACGGGAGCCGCGACCGGCTTCGTCTCGCTGCTCGTGGTGCGCGCGCTGTTCGGCTTCGCCGAGGGCCCGATGAACTCGACTACCAACCGCACCATCACCAACTGGTTTCCGCGCGAGGAGACCGCGCGCACGATCGGCTTCACGTTCTCGGGCCAGACCGTCGGCAGCGCGATCGCGGCCCCTGTCGTCGGCCTGCTCATGCTCGCTTCGAGCTGGCGCGTGGCCTTCCTGGTGACCGGGCTCGCGGGCCTGCTCTGGGTACTGGTCTGGCGCCTTCTGGTCACCGACCTTCCGCAGCAGAACCCGCACGTCGGACAGCAGGAAATCGCGATGGTGGCGGCGAGCCGCGCGGTGTCGGCGGTGCCGGTGTCCGACCGCGCCCTGCCGCTCGGACGTTATCTGCTGCGCGCGAGCACGCTCTCGCTCGGCCTCGGCATGTTCGCGGTCAATTACACGCTCTACATCTTTCTCTCCTGGCTGCCGAGCTATCTCACCGGCGCGCTCCACCTGAACCTGAAGCAGATGTCCTTCGTCGCCGCCATTCCGTGGGCGTGCGGGTTCGTCGGCTATGTCGGCGGCGGCATCGTCGCCGATGCGCTCTATCGTCGCGCCTCCGACCGGCTGCTCGCGCGCAAGCTCACCACGATCGTCCCGCTGGCGCTTGCTGCGGCGGCGCTGATCGCGGTGAACGCGGCGCACGGCGCTGTCGTCGCGGTGGCACTGATCGCCGCCGCGGTCATGCTGCTGACCAGTTCGGTGCAGTCGTGCTGGGCGACGATCCACGAGCTGGTCCCCGAGACCCGGGTGGGGGCGGTCAGCGGCTTCATCCATCTCCTGAGCAACATCTCCGGGATCATCGGCCCGATCGTCACCGGTTTCGCGGTGCAGTATTTCGGCGGCTACACCAGCGCCTTTGCGATTGCCTCGATCCTGGCGCTGGCGGGCGTGGTGGCGATGAGCGTCTTCGTCCGCCGCCCGGCTGGCGCGGGTGCTCAGGCGCCCCTGCAGGAGCGCGTCTCGACGGCGCGCAGATAGGCCTCCCGGGAGGGCGCGAGATGGTTCCGGCAGAGCGTCACTAGCTCCGTCCGGTCGCAGCACTCCAGCGCCCGGATCATCGCGTCGTGCTCGTCGCGCGCCCGCAGGAGATGGGTGCGGCTGGTCGCGGAATAGAACCGCGCCCCGTGCACCTTCTGCGCGGCACTTCGGATCAGGCCAGAGAGGTAGGGATTTCCGCAGGCGGAGAACAGCCGGTCGTGGAAGGCCATGTTGGCGCGGAATGCGCCGCGCGGATCATGCGCCGCAACGGCGCCCGCATGGTCCGCCTGGATGGCGCGCAACGCATCGAGCAGAAGGCGGTCAGCCGGGAGCCCGATCTGCTCGGCAGCGAGCGTCTCGAGCGCCTCACGGACCGAGTAGATCTGCCGCACCGCGTCGGGCTCCAGTAGCGCCACTGCGGCGCCCTTGTTCGGGACGCGCTCCACGAGGCCCATCCGCTGCAGCTCGGACAGCACCTCGCGGACGACGTGCTTCTTGCACGCGAACCGCGCCGCCAGGTTCTCTTCGAGCAGGCGCTCCCGCGGCATCAGCCAGCCGAGGACGATCTGCTCCTCGAGGGCCGCGACGATCTCGTGGACGCGCGCGGATGCGGGTTCCCGGCCTGGAAGCGCCCCTGCGTCCTCGCCGTCGTTCATTCCGCCTTTGGCCGCGCCACGGGAGAACTCGCCGTCGGTGGCGGCACGAACGACGAGAAATCGCAGCCTCCATCCGCCTGCAGCACCTCGTTGTCCCAGAGGCGCCGGTAACCGCGGGCGGTGTCGGCCGGTGCGGCCGGAGGCACGAGATCTCGCCGTCGCGCGGCAAGCGCATCGTCATCCAGCAGCACGTCGATCCGCCGGCCTTCGGTGTCGAGCCGGATCGTGTCGCCGGTGCGGACGAGCGACAGCGGCCCGCCGATGGCGGCCTCCGGCGAGACGTGCAGCACGATCGTGCCGAACGCGGTCCCGCTCATGCGGGCGTCCGAGACCCGCACCATGTCCTTGACGCCCTGGCGCATCAGCTTCCTCGGGATCGGCAGGTAGCCGGCTTCCGGCATGCCCGGCGCGCCGCGCGGACCGGCATTCTGCAGCACGAGCACCGTCTCCGGGGTCACCGGGAGGGCCTCGTCGTCGATGCGCGCGGCGAGATCGGCGAGGTCGGTGAACACCAGCGCCGGACCGGTGTGCTGGAGCAGCGCCTGGTCGGCCGCGCATTGCTTGATGAGGGCGCCGTCCGGCGCGAGGTTGCCACGCAGCACGACCATCGCGCCGGACGCATAGATCGGGGTCGCGAGCGGCCGCACCACGGACTGCTCGAACGGCGCATCGCCGGCGTCCAGCTCGGCGCCCAGGGTGCGGCCGGTGACCGTCAGGCAGTCGAGCGCCAGCATCGGCTTCAGCGCGCGCAGGATCGGCCGCAGGCCGCCCGCGCGGTGCAGGTCCTCCATGTAACCCTGCCCGGTCGGCTTGAGGTCGACCAGCACCGGCGTCTCGCGGCCCAGCCGGTCGAAGCCGTCGAGATCGACCCCTATGCCCGCGCGTCCGGCGATCGCGGTCAGGTGGATCAGCGCGTTGGTGGAGCCGCCGACCGCCAGCATGGTGCGCAACGCGTTGGTGACCGAGGCGGGCGTCACGATCTTGTCCGGGGTGAGCCGTTCGGCAGCGAGTGCGACGGCGCGTGTTCCGGTCTGCTCGGCGTGCCGGCGGCGTGCGGCGAGGACGGCCGGGATCGCGGCACCCCCCGGCAGCATCATGCCGAGCGCCTCGGCGGCGAGCGCCATCGTGCTCGCAGTTCCCATCACCGAGCAGGTGCCGACGGTCGGCGCCAGCTCGTCGTTCACCGCGGCAATCGACGCCGCGTCGATCGCCCCGCCGCGATACTGCGCCCAAAAGCGCCGGCAATCGGTGCAGGCGCCGAGCCGCTCGCCGCGCCAGCTGCCCGCGAGCATGGGCCCGGTCACCAGCAGGATCGCGGGGACGTTGGCGCTGATCGCGCCCATGAGCAGCGCCGGCACCGTCTTGTCGCAGCCGCCGATCAGCACGACGGCATCCATCGGCTGCGCCCGGATCATTTCCTCGGTGTCGATCGCCATCAGGTTGCGCAGGTACATGCTGGTCGGCGAGGCGAAGCTTTCCTGGATCGAGATGACCGGGAACGCGACCGGGATGCCGCCGCTCAGCATCACCCCGCGGCTCACCGCCTCGACCAGGTCGGGAACGTTCTGGTGGCAGGCATTGTATCCGGACCGCGTGTCCACGATGCCGATCACCGGTCGCTCGAGCGCGTCGTCGGTATAGCCGAGCGCCTTGATGAAGGCCTTGCGCAGGAACACGGAGAAGTCCGCGTCGCCGTATTGCGCGAGGTTGCGCCGCATGCCGGTCGGTTCGGAAGAGTTGCTCATGGCCCACCTGCTGCCTGCCCCGGGGGAGGATAGCGCCCGCCGCATTGTTGACAATCCTGTCGACGCCGCTGAACATCGCCCGACCGCAGAGTTCGGGGAGCCCGCTGATGCGTCCGTTCGATGGCGGGACTGCAGCGCTCTATGACCGGGTCGCGCGCAGGCTGATGCCGATCCTGTTCACGAGCTACATCGTGGCCTATCTCGACCGCGTGAATGTCGGCTTCGCCAAGCTGCAGATGCTCGCCGACCTCCGGATCAGCGACGCCGCATACGGCCTCGGCTCCGGCATTTTCTTCATCGGCTACTTCCTGTTCGAGGTGCCGAGCAATCTCGTGCTCAGCCGGGTCGGCGCCCGCCGCTGGATCGCCCGCATCCTGATCACCTGGGGCGTCATCTCGGCTGCGACCGCGCTCGTCCGCACTCCGGTCGAATTCTACTGCGTACGCTTCGCGCTGGGCGTGGCCGAGGCGGGTTTCTTTCCCGGCATGATCCTCTATCTCACGCTGTGGTTCCCGTCCTGGCGGCGCGCGAAGATGGTCGCGGTGCTGATGGCCGGCAATCCGGTGTCCGGCATCATCGGCGGACCGCTCTCCGGCGGGATCATGCGGTGGCTGGGAGGCGCCTGGCACATCGCCGGCTGGCAGTGGCTGTTCGTGATCGAGGCGGCGCCTGCGATCCTGCTCGGCGGTGTCGTCTGGCTGTTCCTGCAGGACCGGATCGCGGATGCGACCTGGCTGAGCCCGCCGGAAAAGGCGCAGCTCGCCTCGGCGCTCGCGGCGGAAGCGCGTGACAAGACCACCGTGGCGCTCCGGTCGGTCATCGGCAGCGGGCGCGTCTGGCTCTGCTGCGCGATCCTGTTCGGCATCGTGATGGGATCGTATGCGATCGGCTTCTGGCAGCCGACAATCATCCGGCAGACCGGCGTCCGGAATCCCTTCACCATCGGCCTGCTCACCACCCTGCCCTACACGCTGGCGCTGGTGTGCATGATCGCGACCGGACACCACGCGGACCGGACGCGCGAGCGGCGCTGGCATGTCGCAGCGCCCGTGCTGCTGGCCGCAACCGGCTTCGTGCTCTGCACGCAGGCCGGTGCCAGCACCCTGCTCGCAATGGCCGGCCTGGTGATGGCAGTGATCGGCGTCGTCACGGCGCTCCCGATGTTCTGGGCCTTGCCGACGTCTTTCCTCGGAGGCACCGCCGCCGCCGCGGGGATCGCGCTGATCAATTGCACCGGCAACCTTGCCGGTTTTGTCAGCCCGGCCATCATCGGGTACCTCAAGACGCAGACCGGCACGCTCGGCTCCGGCCTGTTCCTGGTGGCGGCCTGTCTTGTCGCGTCCGCGTTGCTGATCCTGCTCGCGGTGCCGGCACGGCTCGTCGACCGTTGAGCGGCCAGCGAACTCGTCGA
>CAXTVI010000012.1:56822-94631 GCA_964247695.1 uncultured Acetobacteraceae bacterium | reverse complement strand
AGACGGATCGTCCGGATCTGATGCTGCAGGCGGTGGACGCGCATACCGCCGTCCTGGGTAGCGCGGCTGGGATCCCGACCGAACATGCCATCGACTTCGCGATGCAGCATGCGCAGGACCTGATCGTTGCTCCGTCGGATCTTCCCCGTCGCCTGCAGGCGCTGCGCGAGGGGATATTGCTGATCGAGGCGCTGGAGGCGCGATCCTGGCAGGGGGGTGACCGGCGCGCCCGGATCCAGCAGCTGCGAAAGGCCACCTCCGAGTGCTGCCGCGAGAGCTTCGTGCGCACGATGGACACCCAGTTGCTGTCGCCGCTCAAGGCCCTGTCCGCGATGCCCGACACCGTCGAGATCCTGCGGCTGGAGCGTGCGGCCCGTGACCTGCGCGACCTCGAGATGGTCGGACGCAGATTCGGCAACAGTGCGCTCTACACTGGCGAACTTCAGCGCGCCGCCGCAACGGTCAGCGCCGCGACGCTGCTGAGCGTGGCCGACCGCGTGCGTCTGGTCGAGCTGCTCGCCGGTACCGACCTTGCGTGGGCCCTGCTGCTCGAGTCCGACGACGGCGCCACCGTGACCCGCTTCTAGAAACCCGGCGCTCCCACCGTATTGAGGTAGAGCGCATACACCGACGTGCTGGCCGCCATGAACAGCCGGTGTCCCTTGCGTCCACCGAAGCAAAGGTTGGCGCAGGTCTCCGGCAGGTGGACCTTGCCGATCAGGGTGCCATCCGGCGCATAGCACCTGACGCCGTCCTCGGCGGGATCGGCCCAGCCCATGCTGCACCAGACATTCCCCTCGATGTCGGTCCGCAATCCGTCCGTGAAGCCGGGTGCGAAATCCTCGGTGAAGACACGCCCGCGATGCAGCCGCCCGTTCTCGACGTCGAACACCCGGATATGCGCAGGGCCGCCATGCGTGATGCCGCTATCCACGACATAGAGCAGCCTCTCGTCGGGCGAGAACGCAAGACCGTTCGGGCGGATGAAATCGTCCGCGACCACCGTCGCCTGCCCGCTCGCGGGGTCGAGGCGATAGACATGCCGCGGCAGTTCCGCCTCCGCCGCATGACCCTCGTACGGGCCGTCGATGCCATAGCCCGGATCGGTGAACCAGACCGCTCCGTCGGACGCCACGACGATGTCGTTCGGCGCGTTCAGGCGCTTGCCCTGGTAGCTGTCCATGAGCACGCTGATGCGTCCGTCCGGCTCGGTGCGGGTGACCCGACGCGCGTCATGCTCGCAGGTGACGAGCCGCCCCTGCCGGTCGCGGGTGTTGCCGTTGGAATGGTGGCTGTGCGCGCGGAAGACGCTGATATGCCCGTCATCCTCCAGCCAGCGCATGATCCGGTTGTTCGGAATGTCGCTCCACAGCAGGTAGCCGCCATCGGCGAAGTAGACCGGCCCCTCGGCCCATCGAAATCCGGTGGCGATACGCTGGATGGCGGCGTTGCCCTGGCGCGCGGTGAAGCGCTTGTCGAGCGCTTCCACCGCCGGCAGCGGATAGCGCGTGCCCGGCAGGTCGCCCAGCGGCAGCGGCGCATGCTGGCCGAAAGGCTGGTGGCCCGGATGCGTCCAGTCCATCTGCTGTCTCCCTATTGCGCGAGATAGCCGCCATCGACCGGCAGCACCACTCCGGTGATGAACGAGGCGGCATCCGACGCAAGGAACAGGATCGCCTGCGCGACCTCGTCGGGACGGCCCAGCCGTGCCATCGGATGCATCGCCTTGATCGCGGTCACATACTCGTCCGAGAGCTTCTTCACCGCCTCGGTCGCGATCGTGCCGGGTGCGACCGCATTCACCCGGATGCCACGTGTCGCCAGCTCGACCGCCAGATGCTTGGTGATCCCCGACGCCACGAACTTCGCCGGCCCATAGACCGCCTGCCCTTTCTGCCCGGCCTCGCCGGAGATCGAGGACAGGCAGACGATCGCGCCGCCGCCGGTCGCGAGCATCGCCTCGGCGGCGAACTTGCAGGTCAGGAACATCCCCCGCCCGTCGACCGCCATGACATGGTCGAAATCCTCCGCAGTCGCGGTCAGCAGATCCAGCTCCGGAATGATGCCGGCATTGGCGACCAGCACGTCGATGCGTCCGAAGCCGTCCACCGCCGCCTGGATCATCGCGCGCGCGTCATCGACCTTCGAGACGTCGCCCACCGCCACCCTGACCTCGAGCCCCGCGGCCGCGATCACCGTGCGCAGGTCCTCGAGGCGCGCTGCGTCGACGTCGTTGATCACCAGCCTGGCGCCCTCGGCCGCGAACAGCAGCGCGGTCGCCCGTCCGATGCCGTTGGAGGCTCCGGTCACCACGACGGCGCGGCCCTGCATGCGGCCATGGCCGGTGCCGACGGTCTCTGTACTCATGTCCGTATCTCCAGTCATTCGAGGTTGGTGTGTCGGGCCCGCATCGCATCCTCGGTCTCGCCCAGGCGCTCGGCGAGCCGGCCTACGAGATACTCGGAGAGCATGAACAGCATGCCCTCGAAGGCGCTGCCCATCGTGAACGAGGACGGATCGCTCGAAGCCCGTGCCATGGTGCGCGCCGGCATCAGCAGCACCTGATCGGCAAGGCGCGCCAGCGGCGCCGCGGGCTCCGCTGTCAGCAGCACGATGCGGGCTCCTGCGGCACGCGCGATCCGCATCAGCGAGGCGGTGCTCTCCAGCGCGCCCGGACCTGCCGCCACCACGAGCAGGTCGCCCGCGGCCAGCGCCGGCGTCGTCATCTCGCCGACCTGGCTGGCCTGCAGCCCGAGATGGAACAGCCGCATGGTCAGCGCCCGCATCATCAGGCCCTCCCGGCCAAGCGCGTGCAGGGCGATGCGACGCGCCGCCAGCAGCGCGTCGATCAGGCCGTGCAACGCCTCGGCGCTCACCTCCCGCGCAATGCTCTTGAGCTCTTCGCTCGAGCTGTCCAGCCAGCGGAGGAAGCCGGGATCCTGGGTCATCGCGAACGTCCTGCACCTGAAGGTATGGAGCGCCTGCGTCTTGGCATAAGCTGACGCACGACCCCGAGGCCGGCGATCGCCACCAGCGTCACGCCCCAGATGGTCAATGTCAGGAATTCGCTCAGGCCGAGCAGATTGAAGCCGGTCGAGATCAGCTGCAGGATGGCGAGCGCGATCAGCAGCCCGCTCACCTTGCCGAAGCCGCCCGAGGGATCGACCCCGCCGAGCACCGCGGCCAGCACCGTGACCAGCAGGAAGCTCTCGCCATAGGCGGCATTGGCCGAGTTGAAGCGCGCCATCATGATCACGCCGGCGAGCCCCGCCAGCAGGCCGGAGAGCACGTAGATGCGCACCAGCACCCAGCGCGTATCGACGCCCGAGTAGCGCACCGCGGCGACGTTGGAGCCGATCATCGCGATCAGGTTGCCGAACGGCGACCGGTTGAGCATCACCGCCACCGGGTATGCGATCAGCAGCAGGATGAGCAGCGGCACCGGGATGCCGAGCAGGTTGGCGTTGCCGAGATACAGCACCAGCGGCGGAAACCCGGAGATCACCCCGCCATGCGTCAGCCCGACGCTGAGCCCCTTGATCATCGTCATGGTGCCGAGGGTGGTCAGGATCGGAGAGACATCGAGATAGGCGATGATCACGCCGTTGATCGCCCCGATCAGCGCCGCCACAAGCAGGCCGCAGCAGAGTGCGCCGATCTGGAGCGCGACCGGCAACGCGCCGCCGCCCGGCGGAATGTGGGTCAGCAGATAGGCCGAGACCAGTGCGCTGAAGTCGGCGACCGCAATGATCGAGAGGTCGAGGCCGCCGGACAGCAGCGCCACCATCATCGCGAGCGACAGCAGCCCGAGTTGCGGCACCTGCAGCGCCATCGCCCGCAACGTGCCGAGCCGGAACAGCGGCGCGCCGACCACCGAGCCGAACAGCAGCACCAGCACCACGAACAGGACCAGCAGCACACGGTTGGTCGCGCTGACCGGCATTGCACGCCGGAGCGGAGCCCGCGAGGCGGAGGCACTCATGGCGTTGCCGCCACGGCGGGGGAACCCGCGATCACCCGTCGCATCGAGGCGCGCTGGCGGCGTCGCTCCAGCGAGATCGTCGAGACGGCGACCAGGATTACGGCCCCGTCGAAGAACTGCGTCCAGTACGACGACACCCCGAGCAGGATGAGGCCGTTCTCCATGCAAGCCAGCACCGCGACACCGAGAATCGCGCCGAGCACCGTCCCCTGGCCGCCGGTCAGGCTGGCGCCGCCCAGCACGACCGCGGCCAGCACGTTCAGCTCGCGACCGACCAGCACGTTCGGCGCCACGGACTGCGCCAGCTGCGCCTGTGCCAGCGAGGCAAGCCCCGCGATGAAGCCCATGTAGCCAAAGACGATGAGGTTGAGCCGCCAGGCATTGAACCCGACCCGCGCCGCCGCCTCGGCATTGCCGCCCAGCGCGTAGATCTGCCGGCCGATGCTGGTGCGGTTGAGCAGCAGCCAGGACAGCCCGAAACAGACGAACAGGCCGATGATCTGCGCATTCAGCACGTACGGGTTCTGGTCGCGGTCGGTGTACACCACCCAGGAGAACGCGTTCAGGAACCAGTCCGGCATGTTGAAAAGCTGGTTGCCGTGGCTGAGGAACATCAGCATCCCGAAATAGACGTTCAGCATGGCGATCGACACGATGATGCTGGAAATGCGCAGCGTGCTGATCAGCACCGCGTTCAGCATTCCCAGCAACGTGCCGATGCCGAGGCCCACGGCGAACAGCATGAGCCAGCCGCCATGCAGGTGCATGACCATGACGAGTGCCACATACTGCGCGACCGAGGCGATCGCGGTGAACGAGATGTCGATCCCGCCCGACACCAGCACCACCAGCAGGCCCGCCGCCAGCATGCCGGAAAAGGCATAGGAGGTCAGCAGGTCGAGCATGTTCTGCAGTGTCAGGAAGCGACGGCTCGACGCCGACAGCACGGCGACCAGTGCCACGGTCGCGATCAGCAGCCGGAACTCGTGGGTGCGCCGGAACGCCCCCCACTGCCTGGAAAACGCCCTAGGCATCGACCGCCTGCCTGATCTCGGCCTCCGAGCTGTGCGCCGGAACGAACTCCGCGGTGATCTGGCCGTCGCGCATGACCAGCACGCGGTCGCTATGGTAGAACACCTCGGGCACCTCGTCCGAGATCAGGATCACCGCGAGGCCTTTCTCCGCCAGCGCCTGGACGATGGCGTAGATCCCGTCCTTGGCGCCGATATCGACGCCGACCGTCGGGCTGTCCAGGATCAGCAGGCTCGGCGACGTCGCCAGCCACTTTGCCAGCACAACCCGCTGCTGGTTGCCGCCCGAGAGCGTGCGCACCGCATTCCCGGTGTCCGAGACCTTGATGCCGAGCTCCTCCACCCAGCGCGAAACGGTCTGCTGCCGGCGCTGCTCGGGAACCAGGCCGAACCGTTCGGCCAGATCGCCCAGAACCGCGAGCGTGATGTTGGCCGAGATCGGCTGCTGCATCACCAGGCCCAGCGTCAGCCGGTCCTCCGAGACATAGGCGATCCCGTGCCCGATCGCCTCGCGCGTGTCATGCCGGGTCAGGGCCTGTCCCCGCACCGAGATCGCGCCGGCATCCGGCACGTTCATGCCGAACAGCGACAGCGCAAGCTCGGTGCGACCGGAGCCCAGCCGTCCGATGATGCCGAGCGTCTCGCCCGCCCGCACCTCCAGGGTCACGTCGCGATAGTCGCCGGCCCGCGACAGGCCACGAACCGACAGCACGGTCTCTCCTGCCAGCGTCCGCACCGGCCGCGCCGCGTAGTCGAAGCTCTTGCCGGTCATCAGCTCGCCCAGCCGCCGGCCGGTCATCTCGGCGGCCGCATACGTGCCCACCTTTTCGCCGTTCCGGAGCACCGTGACCCGGTCGGCGATCTCCAGCACCTCGTCGAGCCGGTGGCTCACGAACATAACCGCGATGCCGCGCTGCCTGAGCTCGTGCGCGAGCGCCAGCAGGCTGTCCACCTCGCGACGGGTCAGCGACGCGGTCGGCTCGTCCATGATCACGAGCCTCGCATCCCCCGCCAGCGCCCGGCAGATCGCCACCAGCTGGCGCTGCGCGATCGGGAGGTCCGCGACAAAGGCATCCGGATCGAGATCGACCCCGATGCGCCGGATTGCCGTCTCCGCGGTCCTGCGGATGGCGCGCCAGCTCACCAGATGCGCGCCGCGATGCAGGCCGGCGGCAATATTCTCGGCGACCGTCAGATTGGTGAACAGCGACAGGTCCTGATAGATCACCTGGATGCCGCGCCGGATGCTCTCGCCCGGCGTCAGGCCGTGCACATCCTCGCCAAGGATGCTGATCCGGCCGCCGGGTTCGGGCGGCTGCACCCCGGAGATGATCTTGATCAGGGTGGACTTGCCGGACCCGTTCTCGCCGGCGAGGCAATGGATTTCCCCCACCTCGACCGACAGGTCCACATCGTCCAGCGCACGCACCCCGCCGAAACGCTTCGAGATCCCGCGAAGCTCCAGGAACCCGCGCGCGCGGATGGCACCTGCCGGCGGATCGGGATCTCCCCCGGTCAGGGTCGCCCGATCGTTCAAAGACCCTGGGCGATCAGCCCGTCCACCGTCTGCTTGTTGATCGCCAGCGTGCGGTCCACGCTGATCAGCCGCCCCGGCACGTCGACATGCGCGCGGCCGAGCCCGGGGATGTCCATGCCGTCCTTGAAGTCAGCCTTGCGCAGCGCGAGGCTGGCGACCGCGACCATCGCGTAGCCGGCATCCTTCGGGCTCCACACGAAGCACTCGCGCACGGAGCCGTCCATCAGCAGCGGCTTGACCTGCGACGGGATCGCGGTACCCAGGATCGAGATCTTGCGCTGCAGGTGGCGCTGCCGGATCACGTTGCCGGCGCCGATCGCACCGTTCGATCCAAAGCCGATGACGCCGCGCACATCGGGATAGGCCTGCAGCGTGTTGCGCATGACCTGCTCGGCGCTGTCCACCTCGTCCGATCCCGGGAATCGCGAGGTCGCCAGCGTCATGTTCGGGTAGTGCGCCTTCTGGTAGGCGATGGCCGCGTCCGCCCACTTGTTGTGCAGCGGCGTGGTCAGCGTGCCGACCATGATGATGTACTGGCCGTGTTCGCCCATGTTCTTTGCGAGCGCCTTCATCTGCGTCTCGCCGAAAGCGGTGCTGTCGATCATCTCGACATCCCAGGTTCGGTTGTCCTGGTTCGGCCCCTCCTGGGTGATGACGATGATGCCGGCCTCCTGCGCGCGCTGCAGCACTGGCCCCATGACCTTCACGTCGAGAGGCACCAAGCCGATGACGTTCACCCGCTTTGCGATCAGATCCTCGACCATCGACACCTGGGCGGCCGGGTCGATATGCGCAGGGCCGGTCATCGTTGCGTCGACGCCGAACTTCTTGCCGCCTTCGGTGATGCCCTCGCTCAACAGGTTGAACCACGGAATGCCGATGATCTTGGCAACCGTCACCATCTGATCGGTGGCGGCGAACGCGCCGGCCGGCCACCCGAGCGTTCCGAGCGCGGACGATGCCGCCATCCCTTTGAGGGCGTCACGACGTTTCATTAGGCTTCCCCACTGCAGGCCCGCCCTTGAAGCCGGGGGGGTTACTGATGCGGCGGGATCATCTGGCAATCGTGCCCGGTTGTAAACCGGCCTAGCGGCGCCGCAACGCGGCCTGCAATGCGCCCAGGGCCAGCAGCCCGAGACCGACCTGCAGCACCGCCGGCGCCTTGATGAAGCTCCATTGCAGGCTGCGCTTCAGCGATTCGCTATCGAACGGGCCATGCGTTCCCGCCGGCACCGTCGACGGCGAAAACGTGTTCGGATCCCGCGCCGACACCACCTTGTCGCGCGTTGTCTTCTGCATGGCGACGCCAGCCACGCCGGAGACGACATCCAGCACACCAGGCATCAGCTTGTTGCCGACGGAAAAGGCCACGCTGGAGCCGGTGACGCGCCATTCCCGGCGCTTTGAGGTTGCCGCCAGATAGATCGCCTCGCCCAGCATCTCGGGCTGGTAGACCGGTGGCGGCGGACGCGGCGCGCGGTCCATCACTGAGCCGGCATGGCTGTAGAACGGCGTGTTGACCGCCGGAGGGTGCACCATGCAGACATTGATCGCCGAGCGCTCGTTGACGAGTTCCGCGCGCACCGCCTCGGTAAACCCGCGCAGGCCGTACTTGGAAGCCGAGTAGGCGCTCTGCAGCGGAATGCCGCGATAGGAGATCGCCGACAGCACCTGGACGATGCTGCCACGGTTGCGCGGACGCATGCGGGCGAGCGCGATCCGGGTGCCGTTCACCGTGCCATGCAGGTTCACCTCGATGACGCGCCGGAACGCCTCGTCCGGCACGTCGGTGAACTTGCCGTAGAAGCCGATGCCGGCATTGTTGACCCAGACATCGAACGGCCCGAGCGCCGCCTCGATCGACACCGTGGCCCGTTCCAGCGCCTGCGCGTCCGACACGTCCGCCACGGCCAAGTGCGCGCGGCCGCCCGCGCCAATCACTGCGGCCTGTGCCGCGAGAAGGGCGGCCTCGCCACGGCCGATCAGCCCGACCCGCCAGCCCTGCCGGGCAAAATGCAGCGCCGCGGCCAGACCGATGCCGGAGCCGGCGCCGGTGATCACCACCGTGCCCGGTGCAGCGGCAAAGGAAGTTCCGTTGCCTGGAGTTCCAGTCCGCATGCTCGCGAAGTCCGACATCGTCGCCCTGCCCCTCGTGCCGATGATCGGCGCAAGCCAACGAGGGCGCCCCTATCAGGTTGCCGCGCCGACCCGGCGTTCGCCGCCAATGCCCAGAGCAACTGGCACCGCGAGCGCGCACATCGCTGCCATGCCCCAGAACGAAGTGGCGCCGAACCGGCCGTACAGCGAGCCGGAGGCCAGCGACACCAGGGCCGACATCGCGCCCATCGCCACCGTCGCGTAGAACGCTTGCGCGGTTGCCGCGAGCCGCGCCGGCACGATGCGCCCGATCATGTCCATGCAGGCCAGGTGCAGGAGCCCGAATGTCAGCCCATGCAGCGGCTCGACCAGCGCCATCGCCGGAAACCAGGCGGTGCGCGCCGCCACGCCCCAACGGACGATGCCGGCCGCGGCGGCCAGCGTCATCGCCCGTCCGGGACCCAGGCGCTCCACCATGCGTCGGCCCAGGAACAGGAACACCGCGACCTCGGCCGCCACCGACATCGACCACAGCACGCTGACCTGGCCGGCGCCGAGCCCGGCGGCACGCCAGCGAATGACCTCGAAGCCGTCATGCAGCGCATGGCTGCCGCCGACCAGCGACGCCGCCAGCATCAGCCGGCGGAACATCGGGATCGCCAGCAAGGCCCGGATCGCACCCGCCTCCGCCTTGGGGGCGCCCCCAAGCGCCGCCGGCATGAAACCTGTGCCGGCCACATGGTTCGGCACCCTCCAGGCGAGGCAGGCCGCCGCCGCCAGCAGGCCGCCATTCAGCCAGATGATGACCCCGAGACCGGCCCGCGCGACACACTGGCCGGCCGCCAGGGTGCCGGCGATGAAGGCGGCCGAGCCGGCGGCGCGAACCCAGCCATACTCGAACTCCGGTGCCCGCCGCGACGACCCGAGGGCGAGCGCATCGGCCAGCGGCGTCAGCGGCGCCAGCACCGCGGCGTGCGTCACGCTCACCAGCAGCAGCAACGGCAGGCCGCGGGCCGGCCCGTAGCCGAGCGCCAGCACGGCAGCGGCGGCGGTCATGCCGCAGAGGATCGCAGCCGGCCGGCCGGTGCGATCGGCCAGGCGTCCACCCGCCGGTCCCGCCAGCAGCCGGATCGCGGTGCCCCCGGCCAGCACCACGCCGAGCGCCGCCGGCGACAGGCCATCCTGCTGCAGCAGCCCCGGCAGGAACGGCGAGGCGACGCCGAAGGCGGCGAACAGCACCGAGTACAGGGCCAGGAAGCGCGGCAGGGGGGATGACGGCGGCACGATGCCAAAAGAATGGTGGAGCGCCCGCGTTCCCGCCGCTGGCGGCCGATGCTAAGGGACCCCACGCCGCAACCGGATCCCGCATGCCCAGACCCCTGACGCCGTTCGACCTCGCACTGCTCGCCGGTGCAGGACTGGTGGCGTTCCTCATGCTGGGTCCGGCCCTGACGATCCCGCTGCACATCCCGATCAACTACAACGAAGGCTGGGACGCGAACTTCCAGGCGCGCGCGGTGCGACCGGATGCCGGGCCGCTCTATCCGGGACCTGGCAGCTTCGTGTTCAACAACTACCCGCCGCTCGGCTTCCTCATCGTCGGCGCCGCCGGTCGCTACCTGTTCGGCGACATGATCGTGGCGGGACGCGTCATCGCGCTGCTGGCGCTGCTGGCGAGCGGTGCCCTGATCGGTCTCTGTGCCCGGCAGCTCGGCGGCGCCCCGCGGGCGGCGCTGGCGGCAGGCCTGCTGCTGCCGTTCGTCATCGGCATCTATTTCAGCGGCTACGTCGCGATGGACGATCCGCAATGGCTGGCCCACGCCATGATGCTGGCCGGGCTCGCCAGCCTGTTGCGGGGCGGCGGCATGCGGCGGCTGCGGGATCGCAGGCCACCGCTGCCGCAGATCGCCATCGGCGCCGCTCTCATGGTCGCCGGCGGCTTCGTCAAGCACAGCCTGGTCGCCCTGCCGCTGGCGACGACCCTCTGGCTTGCCTGGCTGAACCCGCGCGCCGCACTGGCATGGGTGACGGCAGCGGCGGTCTGCATCGTGCTGGCGATGGCGGCCATGCAGCTCGGCTACGGCGACGCGGCGTTCAGGGATATCTTCCGGCATCGCCGCATCATCGAGCCCCGCCTGTGGAAGACCACGATCGGCAGCCTGGCGCCGCTGCTCCCGATGGCGCTCGTCATCGTCGTGCGCCTGCGACGCCGGACCGCGGGAGACGGTGCGGTGCTGGCGGCGGTGTTCATCGTCGTCGCCCTGATCACCGGAATCGTCGGCCGGATGGGTCACGGCGTCTACTACAACATCCATTTCGAGACCGTGATCGCGGTCTGCCTCGGGTTCGGCCTGGCCCTGGAGCCCTGCCTTGCAACGACCGGGCCGTCCTCCGTGCCCAGGCGGAGCTCCATCCGGCGGCCGCTGGCGCTCCTGGTGTTCGCGGCGCTGCCGGTGCTCGGCGCGCTGCCCTGGCACCTGCCCACGGTCTGGCGGAGCATCGTCGAGCGGCACGCCCGCGAGGCCGCCTGGCAGCCGGTGATCGCGAGACTGGCCGCCGCCGACGGGCGCACCGGCTGCTTCATGGCGTCGCTCTGCTACTGGGCCGGCAAGCCGATCAGCATCGACATGTTCAACCTGACCCAGTACGCCATGACCGGAGGTTCGATGGCCGGGTTCCGGTCACTGGTGCAGCGAGGCGGCTTCGCATTGTTCCAGAACGATGCCCGGTCGTTCACCCACGCCGATGCGATGCGGACACTCGGCTACGACCCGATCATGGCGCCTTTTCAGGGTCGCTACAGGATCGTCGCAACCGGCCCGTCGGGAACCGTGCTGATGGCACCGGATGCGCCTGTGTCGCTCGAGGGCTCGAAGACGCCATGAGAAGGATCGCCATGCCAACTGCACGATTGCTGCGTGCTCCGGCACTGCCGGCGCTCGGCTTGCTGTTCGCGACGGCCGCATGCGACCCCAGGGAAATCACCGTCAATCCGGCCCTGACGCAGTTCGATGGCATCTACCGGGGCAGCGTGACCGGCGACGAGGTCGCCGGCGCGTGCGGGGGCACCGGGAGCATCATCAAGTTCGAGGTCGAGGACGGCCAGATCGCGGTGCAGACGCATCGGCATAGCGGCCGGCTCCTGGGCACGGTCGGCGCCGACGGCCAGGTCTACATGCGCAACGCCGACGGCAGCCGGCAGCTTTCCGGGGCGATCCAGGACGGCGTCCTGAGCGCCACGGAGACCGCGAGCACCACCACCAACCAGAACCCGTTCGCCAGCGCGGCACCACCCTGCACCAGCACCATCAGGGCGCCGCGGATGTCCTAGCCCAGCCCACCAGTTCGGCGAGCCCGTCGGCAAGCGGGATCTGCGGCCTCCACACGTCCGCGGGCAGGTGCCGGGCCCGGTCCGAGGACCAGTCGCGGTACAGGATCTCGCGCGCCTTGCCGATGCCGAAGATGGGCGTCGTCCGCGTGATTAGTCCTACCGCGCCGCTCGCCGCTCCGGCCGCAAGGATCAACAGGTCGGGCACGACGACCGGATGCCCGGCCTTGCCCTGGGCCGACCCGATCCGACGCAGCAACTCGCGCCAGCCGTAACCGTCCGGCCGCTCGTCGCAGATCTCGTAGGTGCCGGCAGCCGGACCACCGGCTGCAAGCGCCACGACGGCCTCCGCGGCGTCCGCGACATGGATCATGCAGATCCTGGGCTCCGGCCGGCCCACGGCGGGCACGAAGCCTCCACCTGCCAGCCGCAGCAGCGCAGGGCCTTCCAGGTCCCACGGCCCGTAGATGACGCAGGGCCGCAGCACCAGGCACCGCTCGCTGCCGAGCGCCGCCATCGCCGCCGCCTCGCCCATGCGCTTGCTGGCGGCATAGCCGGAGAGATGCGGCGCGCGGGCAGCCTGCGACGAGACCAGGATGAACTTCGCGCGCGGCTGGTCGCGTGCCACCATCTCGGCCAGCCTGCGCGTGCCGTCCCGGTTGACCCGCAGGAACTGCCGGCGGCTGCGCGCCTTGACCAGGCCCGCGGCATGCACGACGACGGCGGCGTCGGCGACGAGACGCGACAGCGCCGCCTCGTCGTCCAGGACGCCCGTCACCAGCTCCAGCGGGATGCCTGCCAGCACCGGATGCGTCACGGTGCTCCGGACCAGCAGCCGCACGCGCCAGCCAGCCCGGTGCAGGGCGACCGCGATCCGCGAACCCAGGAACCCGGTGCCTCCGGTGACGGCCGCGATGCGGCCGGCGCCGGTCACGCCGGGACGGCGACCGCCGGCAGACGGTCGGCCAGGTAGCGCTGGCGCACCGAGGAACGGCTCAGCTTGCCCGACGAGGTGTAGGGCAGGCTGCCGGGCGCCACCAGCACGACCCGGCTGTCGAGGCCGTGGCCGGAGCGCACCGCGGCGCTCACCGCCTCGACCAGACGCTCGCCGTCCGCCGGTTTCCCGACCCCCCGCGCCTCGACCGCCACCACCAGCACCTCCTGGCCGTCCAGCTCGACCGAGAACGCCGCCACGTCGCCGGTCCGGACGTCGGGCACCGAATGCTCGATGCTCCATTCCAGGTCCTGCGGCCAGATGTTGCGCCCGTTGATGATGATCAGGTCCTTGGCGCGCCCGGTCAGCACCAGCGTCCCGCCCAGCCGGTAGCCGAGGTCGCCGGTCTCCAGCCAGCCATCCGCCGACAGGATCGCCTGCGTCTCGGCCGGGCGGCGGTCATAGCCCTGCATCATGCTGGCGCCACGCGCGAAGATCCGCCCGATCCGGCGATCGCCCAGCGCCATGCCGTCGGCGTCGCGGATCTCGATCTCGTGCTCCGGCAGCGCCGCGCCGCACAGCACCAGCGTGCGCGCCCGCGCCTGAGGTCCGAGCGGCGCGCGCGCCACCCCGTCCTGTTCAAGGCAATCCAGATCGACCGTGTCGATCTCGATGCCGCGCCCGACCGGAGCAAAGCTGATCGCAAGCGTCGCCTCCGCCATGCCGTAGCTCGGCAGGAACGCCTCAGCCCGGTAGCCGCAGGACGCAAAGCTGCGCGCGAAGCTGGTCAGCGAGGCCGGCCGGATCATGTCGCCGCCGATGCCCGCGATGCGCCAGCTCGAGAGGTCGAAATCCAACTTGCCGATCGCGCGCTCGCGCCGGGTGCACAGCTCGTAGCCGAAGCTCGGACTGTACGAGATCGTGGCGCGGCCGGCGCTGATCAGCGACAGCCAGAGCTGCGGGCGCCGCACGAAGTCCTGCGTCGCCAGCAGATCGACCGTCACCTGTCCGGCCAGCGGGCTCAGCAGGAAACCGACCAGTCCCATGTCGTGATAGAGCGGCAGCCAGGATACCGCGCGGTCGTCCGGACGGATCTGCAGCCCATGCCGCAGGATCGCCGAGGCATTTGCCATCAGCGCCTTTTGCTGCACCACCACCCCGATCGGAAACCGGGTGCTGCCGGAGGAGAATTGCAGGTAGGCGGTCTGGTCCGGGGCGATCGTCGGCAGGACGATGTCGCGGGTCGGGCAGTCCGGGAGGTCGGCCAGCGTGCCGCACAGCCGCACGGCGCCCACGGCCGCGAACCAGTCCCGCAGCGCCTCGGGCACGAACAGGGCGACTGCCCGCGCCTCCTCGACCAGGCGCGTGATGTGGGCGGTGTACGTCTCGCGGCCGCCGAAAACGAACGGCATCGGCAGCGGCGCCGGCACCAGCCCCGCGTACTGGCAGGCGAAGAACACGCGCACGAAGTCCGGGTGTGTTTCGGCGATGACGGCGACGCGCTCGCCCTGCCGCAGCCCGAGCGCCAGCAATCGGCGGCCGAGCGCCATCGCCTCGGCGCGCAGCGTCCGGTAGGGGAGCGACGCCGAAAGCTCGCCCCGGATCGAATAGAAGTTGAGCCCGGTCTCGCCGTCGGCGGCGTAGTCGAGCGCGTCCGTGAGGGTCAGGAACTCGCCAGGGAGCTGGTCGAGACCGCTTCGTGTCGGCGTCGGCCTGGGCATGCCGGGGTTCGGAGACGAGATCGTCCGTCCGCCCTGTGCCGGCGCGAGGTCGGGCAAGTGCTGCTCCGGCTTCATGCCGCGAGGCTCTTCTCGAACACGCGGTAGGTCTTGTAGGCGTGCCCGCCGACGGCTTCCGCCAGGTGCCGCATCGGCAGGTTGTCCTCCAGGATCCACGACATCTCGACGGCCTCGATGCCGCGCGCCAGCGCCTCGCGCCGCAGCGCCTCGACGATGTGCAGCGGCAGCAGACTGCCGAGCAGCCCGGCGCCGTACTGGCGGCGGACGCCCATCAACGGCACCCGGGCCGACGTCACGCCCGACACCTTCAGCCGCCACAGCAGCTTCGCCCAGCCGAACGGCAGCAGCCGGCCGGACAGGTCGGAGATCGCCGCATTCAGGTTGGGCAGGCACAGGCCGAACGCCGCCGGCTCGCCCTGGAAGTCGGCGAACCAGACCAGGCGTTCATGCAGCAGCGGCCGCAGCGCGCGCGCGATATGCGACACCTCGGCCTCGGTGATTGGCACGAAGCCCCAGTTGCCCGACCAGCCGTCATTGTAGATGCTCACCAGGGAGGCGATGTCGCGCTCGAGCGTCTGCATCCGCATATGGCGCAGCGTGACGCCTGAGGGCAGCCCCCGCGCCACCATGCCGGCGGCGGCAGGCGGCAGCGCCGCCGTGGTGTCGCAGAGATAGGCAAGCACGTCGCGCGCCTTGCGGTAGCCGAGCGCCTCGAGATGCGCCGCCGCATAGGCCGGATCATGCGGCATCATCAGCATCGGCGGCGTGTCGAAACCCTCGACCAGCAGGCCGGTCTCCTCGTTGATGGACAGGCTGAACGGCCCCTGCGCCTGCCGCAGGCCACGATCCGCCAGCCAATGCTCCGCCGTCGCCAGCAGGGCCGCGAACACCGCGCGGTCGTCGATCGCCACCAGCGAGCCGAAACTGCCGATCGGGCCATCCAGGCCCGGCTGCGACAGATGGTCCTGCTGCGCGCTGATCCGGCCGACGTCGCGGCCGTGCCGGCGCGCGATCCAGAACGCCGCATCGGCATGGGTGAAGAACGGGTTGCCGCGCGCGGTCAGGGCCGCCCGACGCTCGGTGCGCAGCGCCGGGACATAGGACGGATCCGACCGGTACAGGCGCTCGGGCAGGCGGATGAAGCGCCCGATGCCGGAGCGGCCGATGGCGGGAACGATCTCGACCGGGCCGGCTGCTGCGGTCGCAGCGCTCATGCCCGCTCGGTTTCCGAAGAACGATGCCGGGGCGTACGGTGCGGGGGCGGACGGTCGAGCGGCGGCCCACCGGACAACTCGGCGACCCACGGGTAGCGCTCTGCCTCGATGAGGTCGTAGCCGAGATTGAAGACGTGCGGCGAGCGCGGGCGCTCGCGTGCGGAGCCGTAATAGGTCCCGAACATGCGGTCGATGGCGAACGAGGTGATCCCGTAATTGCCCTCTTCGTCGTGGAAATGATGCGCCAGGTGCAGTTCCTTCATGCGCCGGAACAGCCGGTTCCGCGGCTTGAAGTTCAGATGCTGCACGCAGTGGCAGAACTCGTAGATGCAGGTGATCACGAAACCGGCGCACACGGAGGCTGCCGCACCCGCGACGCCCCCGCCGATCAGCCAGCCCAGCGGCACCAGGATCACCAGGATGGTCGGCGCGGTGTTCAGCGGCGAGCCGAACAGCACGTCCATCCGATGCGGGTCCTGGTGGTGATCGAAATGGATGCGCTTCCACAGCGCCGACGTCATCCGCCACCGGTACAGGAACCGGCCGTGCAGGATGAAACGGT
Organism: uncultured Acetobacteraceae bacterium; assembly: GCA_964247695.1. Taxonomy (GTDB): domain Bacteria; phylum Pseudomonadota; class Alphaproteobacteria; order Acetobacterales; family Acetobacteraceae; genus Lichenicoccus. The sequence continues at coordinate 78,207 of CAXTVI010000012.1, read as the reverse complement.
GCAGCGCGTACCAGGTCATCGGGTAGGCCAGCACGGTGACCAGCACCGCGGCCAGCGGCCGCCAGGGTGCATGCGCCTCCCGGACGGCAAAGACGCCGCTGCCGAGAGCGAGCACGAGATAGAGGTGGACCGCCGGGTGGCTGGCATAGGCCGCGAAGAGGTCGCGCAGGGTCATTCGCCCCAGGTCGAAGCTTCGTCCGTGTTTTCGCCAGCGCGTGTACATCTGATCCCCTTGGGCATCCCCGTGGGCATCCCCTGATCGGGTATCGAGTGGCGCCGCCGCGTCGGCCTGTCAAGCAAGCGGGGCGATCCCGGCCCCTTGCCCGGGGCTCGCCCGTGCTGCATTCCGAGCTCGCGCCATTGGGGATGACGGGCTTTGATGTCGATGTTGCGGTCCCGCGGGATTGCCGGATTGCTGGTGCTGCTGGCGGCCCTGGGCGCGCGGCCGGCGCATGCCGTGTCCGCCGCGGCCTGCCCGGGTTCGGTGGCCGGATCGCCGCAATTGCTGGTCACCGGCACCGGCGCGAGACGCATCGCCGGCAACATCACCTTCACCCTGTATGGCCCGGATCCGGCCCGCTACCTGAAGCGCAACGGGTCCCTGTCGGTGCTCAGGGTGCCGCTCTCGACGACGCAGGCGGTGGCGTGCTTCGCCGTGTCCGGGCCGGGGACCTATGCGGTCGCGATCTACCATGACGAGAACGACAATCATCATTTCGATCGCAACTTCCTCGGCCTGCCGAGCGAAGGCTACGGGTTCTCCAACAACGCGGCGCCGCTGTTCGCACCCCCGCGCTACGATGCGGTAAGAATCGCGGTGCATCCAGGGATCAACCGGATTGCGATCCGGCTGCGCTACTGATCGGCAGCTCTACTGGGTCGCCCTATTACTGGGCAGCACTGACATAGCGTTCGCCAAGTCCCGGCAGCACGCCCAGCTCGAGGCCGATGGACGTCATCGCGGCGATGGCCTGGTCGATCTGCGCCGCGGTATGGGCCGCGCTGACGCTGGTCCGGAGCAGCGACTGCCGCTCCGGAGTGGCCGGCGGGAGCGCCAGGTTCACGTAGAGGCCCGCCTCGAGCAGCCGGCCCCAGAACAGCGCCGCCACCCGGGTGTCGTTGAGGCGGACCGAGATGATGGGACTGATCGTCGGCCCCAGGGCGAAGCCGGCGGCGGCCAGACCCTCGTAGAGACGGGCCGCGTTCCGGTTGAGCTCTACCGGCAGTTCTGGCCGGGCCTCCAGGGTCTCGAGCGCCTGCATGACGCCCGCAATGACGGAGGGCGGCAGCGAGGCGGTGAACATGTAGGCGCGCGAGGCCAGCCGCAGCAGCTCGAAATCCGGCAGGTCGGACGCACAGAAGCCGCCGATCCCGCCGAGGCTCTTGCTGAAGGTGCCGACCACGAAATCGACATCCGCCTCGGTGCCGGTCGCCTCCGCGAGGCCCCGCCCATGCTCGCCGAGCACGCCCAGCGAATGCGCCTCGTCCACCAGCAGCCAGGCCCCGGTCTCGCGCTTGACGGCGGCGATCTCCTGCAGCGGCGCGGTGTCGCCGAGCATGCTGTAGATGCCCTCGACGACGATCAGCTTGTCGCCCGGCCGGTCGGCTAGGTAGCGCAGGCGGCGATACAGGTCGTCCGGGTCGTTGTGGCGAAAGCGGGTGACGGACGCGTCGCTGAGCTTGGCGCCGTCGTAGATGCTGGCGTGGCTGTCGGCGTCGAGCAGCAGGTAGTCGTCGGCTCCGGCGAGCGCCGGCAGGATCCCGACATTGGCCTGGTAGCCGGTGGTGAAGAGCATCACGTCGCGGCGCCCCAGGAAGCGGGCCAGCCGCCTTTCGAGCCGGGCGTGGCTGCCGTAGGTCCCGTTGGCGATACGCGAACCCGTCGTGCCGGTGCCGTCGGCGCGCAACGCCGCGACGGCGGCGTCGATGCAGGGTGCATCGAAGGTCAGGCCGAGGTAGTTGTTGGTACCGAACAGGAGCACGCGGCGACCGGCGAGCATCGCCTCGGTCGGACTCAGGACGGTCTCGAAGCGGACGTCGAACGGATCGACATCGGACCGGAGCAGTTGCGCACGCGCCTGTTTCAGCGCGCCGTATTTTTGCAGCACTATCGATCAGACCTGCGCATGATTGCGGGCCAGTATTTCCGCCAGATCGCCGACCGTCTGCACGTCGGCGATGGCATCGAGCGGCACCACCGTGTTGAATTTCATTTCGAGCTCCATGATGAAATCCATCACGGCGATCGAGTCGAGCTTGAGGTCCCGGACGATATTGGTGTCGCGTCCGATGCTGTCGCAGAGTTCCGGCGACACGTCCCCCAGCGACCTGACGACGCTGACGATCTCGGCAATCACATCTTCTTGAGGTGCAGACACCTCCAACTCCTCGGGCCACGCAGGTCGACAGGAGTTCGACGATACCCCGCGGACCCGGTCTCGGCAATTCGGGCTCCGAGCGGGACCGAGCCGTGCGACCCGGCTGGATCGGTCCTTCGCCACGACCGCATTATATCTTCGTCCCCCGGCAATCGTGCCGCACGGCGAACCATGTGCTAGCATCCCCTATCCGGCGTGTCCTGCCCGGCACGGAACGGTTCTTGCTGGTTCCGGAGCAGCCGGTCGCATGGCTGCCGGTAGACCTGCCGCCGCGTCGGCTTTTAAATCGCCTCCGGCCTTCCGGGACGCGACGCAACGACGAACCTTGTAACAGACTTGGCCGGTCACTATACCAATCGGTAGAAAACTCCGGCCGGACGGGCAGGTCGGGAGCAAAGCGAGCATTCCAGGCAATGAGCGAAGCAAGCAACCGCATGGGCAGATCGGTGCCGCGCCGCCGGCGGGGAGCCCTGGCGACGTCGGTGACGGTCATCGTCCTGGTTGCTGCCGTCATCCTGCTCGTCGCCTGGTGGGAAACCCCGCATGTCAGGGCCAGCGCGATGGCGCCGCCGCCGCCCACGGTGACGGTCAGCCTGCCGCTGCAGCGCGACGTCTCTGGGCGACAAGGCTTTCTCGGCCAGTTCTCCGCGGTGGACCAGGTCGAGCTGCGTGCCCAGGTCGGCGGCATCCTGACGGAGATCGACTTCAAGGACGGCCAGATCGTCAAGAAGGGCGACCTGCTCTTCGTGATCGATCCGCGACCCTATGAAATCAAGCTCGCGCAGGCGAAAGCGCAATACAAGACGGCGGTCGCGCGGCTTGCGCTCGCGAACAGCGAGTTCTGGCGGGCGCAGCAACTCAAGCGCACCGATTTCGGCACCGCCGAGAATGTCGACCAGCGCAGCGCCGACCAGCAATCGGCGCAGGCGGCGCTCGATCAGGCCGCGGCTGCGGTCCAGGATGCCGATCTCGATCTTTCCTATTGCAGGGTCACCGCGCCATTCACCGGCCGCATCGGCGATCATCAGATCTCGATCGGCAACCTGATCAGCGGCAGCCGGGCCGGCAGCAGCGCCACCACCCTGCTCGCCACGATCGTATCGCTCGATCCGATCCATCTCGACTTCGACATGAGCGAGTCGGACTTCCTGACCTTCAGCCACGCGCGCGAGCACGAATCGACGGCGCTCGCCGACCGGGTGGAGATCAGCCTGAGCGACGAGGGCCACTACACCCGCACCGGAACGCTCGACTTCATCGATAACAGCCTCAACCGGGCTTCCGGCACCATCCACGCCCGCGCGACCGTGCCGAACCCGGACCTGTTCCTGACGCCGGGCGAGTTTGCGCGGCTTCGCCTGACCATCTCGGCGCCGCACCCGGAGCTTCTGGTTCCCGCCGCGGCAATCGTGCCGGACCAGTCCCAGCATCTGCTGCTCATCGCGGCGGCGGATGGCACCGTGGTGCCGCATCCGGTCGAGACGGGCGAACTGCGCGGCGGCCTGCGTGTCATCACTGCCGGACTCAAGCCGACCGACCGGGTCATCATCGAGGGCCTGATGCATGCCATGCCGGGCACCCGGATCTCGCCGCAGAACGGCACGATCCGGTTCAATGACGCCGCCGACGCCGAGAATTAGGTCAGCATCAGATCATGCGTCTCACGCACCTCTTCATCGACCGGCCGATCCTCGCGACCGTGTTCAGCGTGTTCATCACGCTGATCGGCCTTGGTGCGCTGATGACGCTGCCGGTCGCGCAGTTCCCCGAAATCGTGCCGCCGACGGTGCAGATCACCACCACCTATCCCGGCGCCTCCGCCGAGACGGTGGCACGGACGGTCGCGACCCCGATCGAGCAGGAGGTCAACGGCGTCGAGAACATGCTCTACATGAGCAGCCAATCGACCGGCGACGGCAAGCTCACCATCACGGTCACCTTCCAGATCGGCACCGACCTCAACGTGGCGCAGATGCTGACCCAGAACCGGGTCGAGGATGCGCTGCCGCGGCTGCCGAACGATGTGCAGGCCCTGGGCGTCCAGGTTCGCAAGTCCACGCCGAATATCCTGCTCGCGGTGCACCTGATGTCGCCGGACGGCTCGAGGGACGAGCTGTATGTCTCGAACTACGCCACCCTGCACGTGAAGGATGCGCTTGCCCGCCTGCCCGGTGTCGGCGACGTGCAGGTGTTCGGCTCGCGCGACTATGCCATGCGCATCTGGCTCGATCCCGACAAGGTCGCCGCCTACAACCTCAATGCGAGCGAAGTGCTGGCGGCACTCCGCGCGCAGAACGTGCAGGTTTCCGCGGGCATCCTGAACCAGCCGCCGATCCCGTCGCACGAAGCATTCCAGCTCAACGTGCAGACGCTCGGCCGCCTCTCGACGCCGGCCGAGTTCGCCGACATCGTGGTCAAGTCGGACGGACACGGCCGGGTCACCCGGATACGCGACGTCGGTCGTGTCGAGGTCGGCGCCGAGGATTACGGCTCGGCCGGCTTCCTCGACCACGGCGAAGGCACGCCGCTGCTGATCTTCGCCCAGCCGGGCGCCAATTCGCTCGCGGTCGAGCACGAGGTGCTGTCGACCGTCCAGACGCTGTCCAAGGACTTCCCGCCCGGCCTCGGCTACAGGGTGGTCTATGACCCGACCATTTTCGTCGCGAAGTCCGTGCACGAGGTCATCAAGACGATCTTCATCGCCATTTTGCTGGTGGTCGGTGTCGTCATCATGTTCCTGCAGAACTGGCGCGCCTCGATCATTCCGGTGATAGCCATTCCGGTCTCGTTGATCGGCACCTTCCTGGTGCTCGCGGTGCTCGGCATCTCGCTCAACAACCTCTCCTTGTTCGGGCTGGTGCTCGCCGTCGGCATCGTCGTCGACGACGCGATCGTCGTGGTGGAGAATGTCGAGCGCAACCTGCAGCTCGGCATGAGCCCGTCCGAGGCCGCGCACCGCACGATGGACGAGGTGGGCGGCGCGCTGATCGCGATTGCCCTCACCCTGTGCGCCGTGTTCGTGCCGTCAGCCTTCCTCTCCGGGATCTCCGGCCAGTTCTTCCGGCAGTTCGCGGTCACCATCGCGGCGTCGACCGTCATCTCCTGCCTGGTTTCGCTGACCCTGAGCCCCGCTTTGTGCGCGGTGCTGTTCAAGCCACATGACGAACATGCGGTGCAGCAGCGCGGTAACCCTGCGGCCCGCTTGGTGGGCCTGATCTTCAGCGGCTTCAACTGGGGCTTCTCGCGACTGTCCGACGGCTACGCGCGCCTTACCGCGCGGCTCGTCAGGATGCTCGGCCTGGTGATGGTGATCTACGTGCTGCTGATCGCATTCGCCGGGTTCCAGTTCTCGCGTGCGCCGACCGGGTTCATCCCCGAGCAGGACCAGGGCTACCTGATCACCGTCGTGCAATTGCCGGCCGGCGCCACGCTCGATCGCACCGAGGCCGTGGTCCGCGAGGCCAGCCAGATCATCCTGTCGACGCCCGGCATCGAGCACGTGGTGCCGTTCGCGGGCCTGGATGCGACCACCTTCACCGTCGCCTCGAACGACGGCACGATCTTCTCCGGCCTGCCCTCGCTGTACAATCACTCCACCGCGCACGGCCTGAATGCCCAGGCGGTGCTCGCGAACCTGCGCATCCGGCTGTCGCACATCCAGGGCGCCTTCGTGCTGACCATTCCGCCGCCGCCGGTGCAGGGCCTCGGCAGTGCGGGCGGCTTCAAGATGATGCTGCAGGACCGTAATGGCCTCGGCTCGGAGGTGCTGGCGAAGGCGGCGCAGACGCTGGTCGGTGCCGCCAACCGCGACCCCGCCTTCGCCGGCGTGTTCACGCTGTTCAGCACCGGAACGCCCTCTGTCTATGCCAGCATCGATCGCGAGAAAGCCGAAAAGGTCGGACTGACCCCGAGCGACGTGTTCAACACGCTCGAGGTCTATCTCGGCTCGCAATACGTCAACGACTTCAACTACCTCGGCCGCACCTACGAGGTCGTCGTGCAGGCGGACGGGCAGTTCCGGCGCGGCGTGGGCGATATCGGCCGCCTGCGGGTGCGCAATGTCGGCGGCTTGATGGTGCCGATCGGCACCGTCGCCCGCTTCACCGACATCACCTCGCCGTACCGCGTCCCGCGCTACGACCTGTTCCCGGCGGCCGAGATCATGGGATCGGCGGCGCCCGGTGTGGCCAGCGGCACCGCTCTGCACCGCATGGAAGAGCTGGCGCACCAGGTGCTGCCGAGGGGCATCGGCTTCGAGTGGACCGAGATCGCCTTCCAGCAGCAGGAGCGTGGCACGCCGACGCTGCTGGTGTTCGGGGCGGCGGCGCTCTTCGTCTTCCTGGTGCTGGCGGCCCAGTACGAGAGCTGGAAGCTGCCGCTCTCGATCATCCTGATCGTGCCGATGTGCTTGCTGGCGTCGGTGACCGGACTGCTCGCGCGCGGCATGTCCATCGACATCCTGGCCCAGATCGGCTTCGTGGTGCTGGTCGGGCTGGCCGCGAAGAACGCCATCCTGATCGTCGAATTCGCCCGCCAGGCCGAAGACGAGGGCGCGACCCCAGCGGACGCCGCGGTGCATGCCGCCCGGACCCGGCTGCGGCCGATCCTGATGACGTCGTTCGCCTTCATCCTCGGCGTGGCGCCTCTGGCGGTGGCGACCGGCGCCGGCTCCGAGATGCGCCAGTCGCTGGGCACCGCGGTGTTCTTCGGCATGCTTGGCGTCACCGGGTTCGGACTGCTGTTCACCCCGGCCTTCTATACCGTGGTGCGCAAGCTCGGCGGCCGCGCGGTGACGCGCCAGGAGCGCGCCCATCAGGTCCGCACGACCGTCGGCGAGTGACATCGCCCGGAGAGGCCGTCTTTTCCTACGGCACGCTGCAGGACCCGGCCGTGCAGCAGGCCTGTTTCGGGCGGCTGCTGACGGGAGCACCCGACGCCATCGCCGGCTACCGGCAATCGGCCATCGCGGCTGCCGAGCCGGACCAGGCGGGCTACCGGTCCTACCCGATCCTGGATCCATCCTCCGACCCGTCCGAGCTGATTGCCGGCATGGTGCTGCTGCTCACAGAGGCCGAGCTGGCCTGGGCTGACGAGTACGAGGGAGCGGACTATCGACGGGTCCGGGTCGGGACCCGGGCCGGACGGGAGGCCTGGTTGTACATCCGGGCCTGATCGACTCCCTTGTCTCCCTCGGACCAGCGCGCCATGCTGAACCCTCAGGACTCGCACCAGCGGAAAGGATCCCGGTGTCCCCAGGAGCCACGCTGGCAGCCGACGGCCTCGGCAAGTCCTATGGCGGGATCCGGGTGCTGTCCGAGGTCAGCCTGTCGGTCCAACCCGGCGAGTTGCGCGCCGTCCTCGGCGAGAACGGCGCCGGCAAGTCGACCCTGATGAAGCTGCTGTCCGGCCATCTGCAGCCGGACCAGGGCCGGGTGCTGCTGGATGGCCGTCCAATCAGCCTCGCGAGTCCGATGCAGGCGGAGCAGGTCGGCATCGTCCTGGTGCACCAGGAGCAGCTTCTCGCAACCCAGCTGACCGTCGCCGACAACCTGTTCCTGGGGCGCGAGCTGCATCGCGGGCCGTTCCTGGACCGCGTCCGGATGCACGAGCTGGCCTCCGCACGGCTCGAGGCGCTCGGCTGTCATGCGGCACCCGATGCGCCGGTGGCGAGGCTGTCCATCGCCGACCGGCAGATGGTGCAGATCGCCCGCGCCCTGCTGGTGCCGCGCCGCGTCGTGATCCTGGACGAGCCGACCGCGGTGCTGACGCCGCACGAGGTCGATGCCCTCTTCCGCGCCGTCCTGGCGCTGAAGCATGCGGGTGTCGCGCTGCTCTACATTTCGCACCGGCTCGCCGAGGTCGCGATGATCGCAGACACCGTCACGGTGCTGCGCGACGGCCGGCTGGTGACCTCGCGCCCGGCCGAGGGCCTGAGCGAGCTCGAGATGGCCCGCCTGATGGTCGGCCGCGACATGTCCACCTTGTTCCCGCCCAAGCCGCCGCGCCCCGGATCATCCGAACCGGCGGCGTTGCAGGTGCGGAACGCCCGAGTTCCCGGCCATGTTCGCGAAGCAGGCTTCAGCCTGCGGCCGGGCGAGATCCTCGGCTTCGGCGGCCTGGTGGGAGCCGGACGCACCGAGCTGTTCGAAGGCCTGATCGGCCTGCGTCAGTCCCACATCGAGCAGATCACGGTGCATGGCCAGCCGCTCGCGCATGCGACGCCGCGATCGGCGCTGCGGGCCGGGATCGCCTACCTGACCGAGGACCGCAAGGGGCGGGGCCTGCTGCTGCGCCAGCCGCTCGCCACCAACCTGACCCTGGTGGCACCGTTCCAGCGCTACGGCCTGCTCGACGCGGCGCGGGAATACGCCGCCATGCAGCGTGCGCGCGACGAATTCGACATCCGCTCCGGCCGCAGCGATGCGCTCGCCGGCCAGCTTTCCGGCGGCAACCAGCAGAAGCTGATGCTGGCCAAGACCATGCTGAGCCGGCCGAGCATCCTGGTGATCGACGAGCCGACCCGCGGCATCGACATCGGCACCAAGTCGCAGATCTACCGCTTCATCGCCGCCCTCGCCGCGTCGGGCGCGGCGGTGGTGGTGATCTCGTCGGAGATGCAGGAGCTGATCGGCCTCTGCCATCGCGTGCTGGTGATGCGCCACGGCCGGATCGTGGCGGAACTCGAGGGCGATGCGATGACGGAGGATGCGATCGTGGTACACGCGACCGGGGTCGGCGAGCGGGCCGCGTGAGTACTCTCTCCGCACGCGGCTGGCGGATGCGTCGCATCGATCCCGCGTCGCTGGCGCCGTTCGCCGCCCTCGCCTTTCTGGTGGTGATCGGCACGCTGCTGAACGGACGCTTCCTCGCTCCCGACAACATCGCCAACGTGGTCACCCGCGCCTCGTTCATCGCGGTGATCGGCATCGGCGCCACCTTCGTGATCGCCGCCGGCGGGCTGGATCTCTCGGTCGGCTCGATGTCGGCGTTCATCGGCGGCAGCGCCATCCTGCTGGCCAATGCCAGCGTTCCCCACGGCTTCGGCGTGGCGCTGGCAGTGGGTGCGGCGGTGGCGATTGGCGGTGGCGCCCTGTGCGGCCTCGCCAACGGCCTGGTCATCACCGTGGGCCGGCTCGAGGCGTTCATCGTCACCCTCGGCTCGATGGGCATCTTCCGGGCACTCACCACCTACCTCGCGCAGGGCGGATCCCTCTCGCTCACGCCGGACGACCTGCAGGACTTGGTGCGGCCGGTCTATTTTGGGAGCGTGCTGGCCATCCCGGTGCCGGTGCTGGTGTTCCTCGCCCTCGGTGCCCTGGGTTGGGTGGTGCTCAACCGCACGCCATTCGGACGCCATGTGGTGGCGATCGGCGCCAACGAGGAGGTTGCGCGCTATTCGTCGGTCGCCATCGGCCGGGTCCGCACGATCACCTACGTCATCCAGGGGGCCTGCGTGGGCGTCGCCACCATCCTGTACGTGCCGCGGCTGTCCTCGGTGACGCCGACGTCGGGCCTGCTGTGGGAACTGCAGGCTATCACCGCGGTGGTGATCGGCGGCACCTCGCTGCGCGGCGGGTCCGGGCGGATCTGGGGCACCATCGCGGGCGCCCTGGTGCTGGAGGCGGTGGCGAACATCATGGTGCTGTCGAACGTCGTCAGCGAGTATCTGATCGGCGCCGTGCAGGGCGCCATCATCATCGTGGCGATGCTGGTGCAACGAAGCCTCAGGCGGAACTGAGGCGCGTAGGGAGAAAACTTATGAAGCATTTCGTGTCCGCGATGATCGCGGCTGCATCGCTGGCCGCAGGTCTGGCCGCGCCGCCCGCACGGGCGGATGCCAACCACTTCACCATCGCGGTCTCGCTGCCGACCGCGGATCATGGCTGGACCGGCGGCCTGCTGTACGACGCCAAGCAGGAGGCGGCGCTGCTCGAGCACGCCTACCCCGGACTGACGGTGATCGTGAAACCCTCGTCCAGTGCCGCCGACCAGGCCAGCGCGCTCGAGGACCTGACGGCGGGCACCAAACCCGATGCGCTGGTGGTGCTGCCGTATGATTCCAGCCAGCTCACCGGCGCTGTCCGCCGGGTCAAGGCGAAGGGCGTGTTCATCACGGTGGTGGATCGCGGACTGACCGATCCCGCCATCCAGGACGTCTATGTCGCAGGCGACAATCCCGAGTTCGGCCGCGTCGCCGGCAAGTATTTCGTCCAGGCGCTGGGCGGCCATGGCGACGTGGTGGTGATGCGCGGCATTCCAACCGTGGTCGACACCCAGCGCGTCACCGGCTTCCAGCAGGCGATCGCCGGGTCAGGCGTCAAGATCATGGACATGCAGTTTGCCAACTGGAGCCGCGACGAGGGCTTCAAGGTGATGCAGGACTTCCTCGCCAAGCACGCGCATATCGACGCGGTGTGGGCCGCCGACGACGACGTGGCCCAGGGTGCCTTGCGAGCCATCGCGCAGGCGAAGCGCACCGACATCCGGTTCGTCGTCGGCGGCGCCGGCATGCGCGAGGTCATCAAGGGGGTGATGGACGGGAACGCAATGATGCCGGTCGACGTGTCCTATCCGCCATCGATGATGAAGACGGCGATGGACGTGACCGCCGCCCACCTGATCTCGAAGGCGGCGGTGCGTGGGACCTTCCTGATCTCGACGGTGCTGATCACCAAGGCGAACGCCGCGGAGTATTACGACCCGAACTCGCCGTTCTGACAGGCTCACGCGTCCGCATGCAGTTCCAGCGCACCGGCAGGGCCGGCGACGACCAGGCCTAGGTAGTCCGGCACCGCGACATGGCGCGTCGCAGCCGGATGGGCATGGGTCGCGGTGATCACCACCACCGCGGCGCCCGCGGCGTCGGCGGCGGCGATGCCGGCCGGCGCATCCTCGAACACCAGGCAGCGAGCCGCCGGGACCCCGAGGCGGCTGGCTGCGAGCAGGAAGCATTCCGGCGCCGGCTTGCCGTGCCTCACGTCCTCCGCGGTGATCAGCAGCGGCGGTGGCCGCAGCCCGGCCGCCTGCAACCGCCGCAGCGCCAGGGCACGCGGCGCCGAGGTCACCACCGCGCAGCGGTCTGGCGCGATCGACGCCAGGAAGTCGCCGGCACCGGCGATCGGCTCGATGCCGTCCACGTCGTCCAGCTCGGCCTGCGTGAGGATGGCGGCCTCCGCCTCGGGATCCACGCCTGGCAAGGCGAGGCGCCGGATCGTCTCCACCGCCCGGATGCCGTGGATGGTCGGCAGGAAGCGTTCGACGTCGAGACCATGACGCTGGGCCCAGCGCGTCCAGACCCGCTCGGCGGCGGCGATCGAGCTCAGGATCGTGCCGTCCATGTCGAACAGGAAGGCGGCGAAACCGCGTCCGGGAAATAGCGTCTTGGTCATCAGGTGGCGGCCTCGTCTTTGCTGTGCTGGCGGGAGCATCTTGCCACACCGCCCCTTCGGCGAAAGACCGCGATCCGGGAGAACGCCATGAGCCTGCTGACGCCCGCCCAGTTCCGCGACCCCGCCATCCTGCTCGCGGGGCCGGTCGATTACGACATGTACCGGAGCTTCCGCAGCCAGCTCGCCGGCGCCCCACAGGACGGCCTCGTCGTGACCGAGCTGTCGACGCTGGGCGGCGATCCGGAGGTGGCCCGCATGATGGGCGAGGATATCCGCTACCACAGCGACAACGCGCCGGAGCGGCGCTTCGTGTTCCTCGGCAAGGCGGCGATCTACTCGGCGGGCACCACCTTCATGAGCTTCTTCGCCCGCGACAACCGCTACCTGACGCGCGGCACGCGGCTGATGATCCATGAGCGCAAGCTCGACAAGCAGCTCCACATCAACGGCCCCCTGACCACCTGCGTGGCCGCGGTGACGGCCGCCCTGCACGAGATCGAGGCATCGATTACGATCCAGAACGAAGGCTTTGCCAGCCTGGTCGAGGGCAGCAAGGTGTCGATGCAGCAGGTGCTCGAGCGGGCACCCGGGAACTGGTACATCGAGGCACAGGAAGCGGTGGCCCTGGGTCTTGTCTCCGCGGTGCTCTGAGAAATACCGGAAGGCGGCCGACATGACCGACATGCGCATCGAGACGGACAGCCTCGGGCCGATCGAGGTTCCGGCCGACCGGCTGTGGGGCGCGCAGACCCAGCGCTCGATCGCCTATTTCAGCATCGGGCACGACCTCATGCCGCGCGAGATGATCGAGGCGTACGCGATCCTCAAGCGCGCGGCCGCACTGGCCAACCGCGACAGCGGGCGGCTGGACGCGGAGGTGAGCCGCCTGATCGTGACCGTCTGCGACGAACTGCTCGACGGCGGGCACCGCGAGATGTTCCCCCTGCATGTCTGGATGACCGGCAGCGGCACGCAGTTCAACATGAACGTCAACGAGGTGGTCTCGAACCGAAGCTGCCAGCTTGCCGGAACGGAGCTTGGCAGCAAGCAGCCGGTGCATCCGAACGATCATGTCAACATGTCGCAGTCCTCCAACGACAGCTTCCCCTCGGCCATGTACATGGCGGCAGCCCTCGGCGTGACCAGGCGGCTGATCCCGTCGGTAGGCGCCATGCGGGATGCCATCGCCGCCAAGGCGCGCGCGTGGGACGACATCGTGAAGATCGGGCGCACCCACATGCAGGATGCGACCCCGATCACTCTCGGCCAGGAATGGTCCGGCTTCGCGGCCCTGCTCGAGGATGGCCTCGCGCGGCTGCAGGACGCGCTGCGCGACGTGTACAGGCTGGCACTCGGCGGCACCGCGGTCGGCACCGGCATCAATGCGGCGCCGGGTTTCGCCGAGGCGGTGACGGCGGAGATCGCGCGCGCGACCGGGCTGCCGTTCGTCAGTGCCGCCAACAAGTTCGCCGTGCAGGGCTCGCACGATGCCCTGGTGCAGTTGTCCGGCACGCTGCGGACGCTGGCCGGGTCGCTGTTCAAGATCGCGAACGACATCCGGCTGATGTCGTGCGGGCCGCGGGCCGGTTTCGCCGAACTGCTGATCCCGGAGAACGAGCCGGGCTCCTCGATCATGCCCGGCAAGGTGAACCCGACGCAGGTCGAGGCGATGACGATGCTGGCGGTGCAGGTGATGTCGAACGATGTGGCGGTCGGCTTTGGCGGCGCCGGCGGCTACCTGCAGATGAATGTCTACAAGCCGCTGATGATCGCCAACATCATGCAGTCCATCACGCTGCTTGCCGACGGCTGCACGAATTTCCGGAAGTTCCTGATCGAGGGCACCGAGCCGAACCGCAAGCGGCTCGCGGCCTATGTCGAGCAGTCGCTGATGCTGGTTACCGCCCTCGCCCCGGTGATCGGCTACGACCGCGCCTCGACGATCGCGCATCACGCGACAGAGCACGACCTCACCCTGCGCGAGGCGGCGCTCGGCCTCGGTTTCGTCTCCGCCGAGGATTTCGACCGCATCGTCGATCCGATCCGGATGACGCAGCCCTACGTGGCGTCCGCCTAGTCGTCGTCGTAGCCATAGACTTCCGGCAGCAGGAAGATCGCGGCCAGCAGCCCGATCAGCGGGAAGATCGCCACGAACAGGGTGGCATTGCCGTGGCCGATGGCGCTGAACAGCACCGGGAACAGGAAGATCGCCAGGAACGACGGCAGCTTGACGAAGATGTAGGCAACGCCGGAGGCGACCCCGCGATATTCCGGCCGTGCCATCATCGAGGCGATGGTGATGCCGTTCTCGGCGTCCCAGTAATGGCCCCAGAGCATCACGGCTGCGGCGAACGGCAGGATCAGCGTGTGGCCGGTCTTGATCGCGAACCCGGCCACCAGCAGCGACACCAGCACGATGCCGAAGCCGGCGATGCTCAGGCCGCGCTGGCCGATGCGCGGCGTGATCAGCGGGCCGACCCAGCCGGAGATCGCGGCGATGATGTAGAGCACCATCGTGACCAGGTCGGTGCCAAGCACTCCGGACACGCCGACCAGCACGAACAGCACCGGGATGTAGAACGCGAAGGTGGAGAACTCGCTGCCCTGGGCAAAGCACGAGATCCAGCCGAACAGGGTGGCGCGCAGGCGGATCGGGTCGCGCTGGATATGCCTGAAGAAGTCGCGCGCGCGCGGCTGCGGAATCGCGATGTCCTGGTCGGGAAGGAAGTCGAGCGGATCATGGTACATCTGCGCCGAGACCTGCTTGGCCTCTTGGAACCGCCCGCGCCGGATCAGCCAGATCGCCGTCTCCGGCAGGTTGTAGCGCAACGCGAAGATGATCGCCGCCGGCACCGCGCCGAACCCCAGCGTCACCCGCCAGACCAGCCAGTGCGGCAGAGCAAAGACGAGCAGCAGCGCGATCAGCCCCAGCGCGAACACCTCGCCGACCGCGAACATGAACTGCCAGCGGTTGCCCATCACCTCGCGTTCGCCGCGCGGCAGGAACTCCATGATGTAGGTGTAGCCGTTGGAGATGTCGCTGCCGAGCGGGATGCCCAGGATCAGCCGGATCACCACCAGCCAGATCATGCTTGGCACGAAGGCCTGCGCCAGCGCGAACACCACGAACATGACCATGGTGGTAAGGAAGATCGCCCGCCGCCCGATCCGGTCCGACAGCCAGCCGCCGAGCAGCGAGCCGACGATGGCGCCGCCCTGGGTGCCGGCGCCGGCGAGGCCCAGCAGGGCGGGAGACGGATGGAACTGCTCGCGCAGGAAGATCAGCACGAAGGCGATCGAATAGAGGTCCCAGGCCTCCACCAGGATCGAGGCGATCATCAGCCAGCCGACCCGGGTGCCGTTCGGGCTGTGATGCGCCACCAGGTGCTTGACCGCCCGGTCCATCAGCGCCTGCTGCTGCGCATCGACCCCCGCCACGACAGGTGTATCCATCAAACAGCCCCTCCCCGCGTCGGACCCGGCCAACATCCTGTCGGCTCCCGCCCCAGATTGACTGCAGCGCAGATCGGGACGTCCGGCAACCTCCGGCGGCAGCGGGAGTGGCCCGCAACTTGCAGGGACCGCCAGGGACTCGGAGGCTCTGGATGAAGCGACAAGTCTGTCTCGCTGTTCTGCTGCATGGCGGACGCTTCTCCTGGAAACATCCCGCGGCCAAGGCCGAGGGCGACCATGACCTCGAGATGTACAAGGCGCTGGCGCGAACGGCGGAGCGCGGCCGCTTCGACATCATCTTCATGGCGGACGGCTACTCCACCAAGGATGACGGCCTCGCCCCTGACGCGCTGCGCTCGATGAGCACCCTGGTGCATTTCGATCCGCTGACCCTGCTCGCGGTGCTGTCCACCGTGACCAGCCGCATCGGCCTCGTCTGCACCGGCTCGACCACCTACAACGAGCCGTACGAGCTGGCCCGGCGCTTCGCGACGCTGGACCACATGAGCGGCGGCCGCGCCGGCTGGAACGTGATCACCTCGCAGATGACCAGCGAGGCGCTGAATTTCGGCTATGACGGCCCGCTCTCGACCGAAGCGCGCTACGCCCGGGCGCGCGAGTTCCTCGATGTCTGCCTGGGCCTCTGGGACAGCTGGGAGGACGACGCGTTCCCGCGCGACAAGGCGTCCGGCACCTATGCCGAGCCCTCGAAGATGCATGTGCTCGACCATAAGGGCCGGTTCTTCAAGGTGCGCGGGCCGCTCAACGTCGCGCGCATGCCGCAGGGCTATCCGGTGATCTGCCAGGCCGGCGAATCCGAGGAGGGCCGGGAGTTCGCCGCCCAGTCGGCCGACATGATGTACGGCAAGGCGGCGTCGCTCGAACATGGCCAGGCTTTCTACGGTCCGATGAAGGCGCGCCTCGCCAAGTACGGGCGCTCGCCGGACAGCCTCAAGATCATGCCGGGCCTGTGCTGCGTGGTCGGGCGGACCCTGGAGGAGGCGCAGGCGAAGTTCGATGTCGTGCAGGCGACCATCAGCCCTGTGGAGGCGCGGGCGTTCGCCGTGCAGTTCATGGGGCCGGAGTTCGACCTCGACATGGATCCGACGCAGCCGATGCCGGACCTGCCGCACCTGACGGCGATTGCGGCGCGCAAGCGCATCACCATCGACCGCGACGGACGCCGCCTCTCCCTGGTCGAGCTCGGCCGCTGGATCGCCGCCTGCATGGGACACCTGACGCTGATCGGCACGCCGGCCAGCATCGTCGACGAGATGGAGCGCTACATCGACGAGGGCGGCTCGGACGGCTTCGCGCTGATGCCGCACTACCTGCCGGGGAACCTCGACGATTTCGTCGAGCTGGTGGTGCCGGAGCTGCAGCGTCGCGGACGGCTGCGCACGGAGTATACCGGCGCCACCCTGCGCGACACGCTCGGCCTGCAGCGTCCGCCGAACCGTCACACAGCCGGCGCCGGGGCGCATGCGGCGGAATGAGCGGCGCATCCGATCTTCCCCTTCTCGACCTGGACCGGCTGACACCGGCCGGCTTCGTCGAGGCGCTGCAGCACAGCTCCTGCGTTCTGGTACGCGGGCGAGACGTGCCGATCGACGCGGCGGAGGCGGCCTTCGCCAGCGGCCGCGCGTTCATGGAGCTCTCCGAAGCCCGGAAGGCTGCGGTCGCCTGGCCCGGCCATGGCGCCTGGCAGGGCTGGCAGCGCATGCAGGGCGACGACCCGTCCCGGACGAGCGCCACCTATCTCGACCTGGTGGAGCGGTTCGAGCTCCGGCTGGCGCAGCGCAGCCCGGAGATGCCGCCGCCCGGCCCGGACGACGCGGCCGGCCTCGCCGCCTGGGCCGATAGCTTCGCGCTCTGGCCGGAGGCGCCGGCCGGCTTCGCTGCCACCTGGACGCGCAGCTATTCCCGGATGCATCATTTCGCCTCGCAGTTGCTCACGCTGCTGGCGGACGGGCTCGATCTCGGCCGTCCTGGTCTGGAGGATTGGACCGCGAGGCAATGGTCCAACCTCGTGCTCAACCACTACCCGCCGCAACATCGGCCGCCGGAAGCCGGCCGCGTGCGCAGCCGGCCGCACACCGATATCGGC
Source organism: uncultured Acetobacteraceae bacterium (assembly GCA_964247695.1). Lineage (GTDB taxonomy): Bacteria > Pseudomonadota > Alphaproteobacteria > Acetobacterales > Acetobacteraceae > Lichenicoccus. The sequence goes on along the minus strand of CAXTVI010000012.1, from coordinate 60,880 downwards.
GGCTTCACCCTGCTCTGGTCGAACGACCGTACCGGCGGCCTGGAGGCACGCGCCCCGGACCGGAGCTGGCGCACCGTCGACATCCCGCCCGGCACGTTGCTGATCCAGGCCGGCGACCTGCTGACGCGCTGGACCCGCGGCCGCATCCCCTCGAACCTGCACCGCGTGGTGAACCCGGCACCGGGCAGCGAGGCGGCCCGCAACGGCCGGTACTCGGTGGTGTATTTCCACCATCCGGACATGGGCACGACCATTACCGGGGAGGACGGCCACGAACTGCTCGCCTCGGAACACGTGCGGCGCCGGCAGCGGCTGGAGACGCCGGTTGCCTGAGCGGCGCCGGCTCCTCGGCCTGGGTCTCGCCGCCCTGGCCGCACCCGCCGTGCTCCGTTGGCCGGCGCGGGCGGCGCCTCCGCCGGATCTCGGCCCCTACGCCATCCGCCTGACCTGGATCCACAACGCGCAGTTCGCCGGCGAGTATTTCGCCGATAGTCGCGGCTACTATCGCGACCAGGGCTTCTCCACGGTGGACCTGCAGAGCGGCGGCCCCAGCGCGCCGCCGACCGAGATCGACCTCACCCAGGGCAAGTGCCTGATCGGGATCTCGGCGATCGACCTGACCGCGGCCGCCATCGCGCAGGGAGCAGCCCTGCGAACCATCGGCTGCCTCTACCAGAAGAGCGCCTTCTGCATGCTGTCGCTCGCCAGCCACCCCATCCCCGACCCGCATTCGATGATCGGCAAGCGTATCGGGGTGCAGGGCGGCAACCAGGTGATCTTCTCGACCTTCCTGCAGCTCAACGGCATCGATCCGGACAAGATCACGACGGTGCCGGTGCAGTTCGATCCGACGCCGCTGGTGGCCGGCGAGGTGGATGGCTGGGTCGGCTACATCGCCAACGAGCCGAACCAGCTCAAGCGGCGCGGCATTCCCACCACCACCTTCCTGTTCGCGGACTACAACTATCCCCTGCTGATGGAGACCTACGTGGTCCGCGCGGACTCCGCGGTGCACGACCGCGAGCGGCTGAAGGCGGCGTTGCGGGCGGAGCTGCGCGGCTGGAAGGACAATCTCCGCGACCCGGTCGCCGGTGCCGCACTCGCCGTCGATCATTACGGCCAGCGGCTCGGCCTCAACCGCGAGTCCGAGATCATGCAGTCGAGGACCGAGAACACCCTGATCACGTCGGCGGAGACCGAGGCGAACGGACTGTTCACGCTGACGCCGGAGCGGATGGAGCGCAACGCCAAGGTGTTGCGCGACCTCGGCAACGACGTGACACGGGAGAGCCTGTTCGACATGTCGCTACTCGCCGAGATCTACCACGAAGATCCCGGCCTGATCCGTGTCTAGCCTCGCCTCCGTCGTTCCGGGCCGGCTCGAGGCCCGCGCGCGCCCGGCCGGCACCGGGATCGACATCACCGGCCTGTCCAAGAGCTTCCGGGTCGGACGACGTGCGGTGCAGGCCTTGGACCGGCTCGACCTGCAGACGCCGGAGAACAGCTTCCTGTCGCTGGTGGGGCCGTCCGGCTGCGGCAAGTCGACGGCGCTGCGCATCCTGGCCGGGCTCGAGCAGCCCGATGCCGGACAGGCGCTGGTGCATGGCGAGACGCCTGCCGAGATGGTCTCGCAGCACCAGCTCGGTATCGCCTTCCAGGACAGCGCGCTGCTGCCCTGGCGGTCGGTGGAAGCCAACATCCGGCTGCCGCTGGAAGTCGCGGGTCAGCGGCCGGCGCCGGGCCTGCTCGCGGACCTCGTGGCACTGGTTGGACTCCGCGGGTTCGAGCGGGCGCGCCCGGCGCAGCTCTCTGGCGGCATGCGCCAGCGCGTCGCCATTGCCCGGGCGCTGGTGATGCAACCTCGCGCGCTGTTGCTCGACGAGCCGTTCGGGGCGCTGGACGACATGACCCGGCAGCGGCTCAATCTCGAGCTGCAACGGATCTGGACCGAGCGTCCGGCGACCACCCTGATGGTGACGCATGGCATCGCGGAGGCCGTGCTGCTGTCGGACCAGGTGGCGGTGATGAGTGGCCGCCCCGGCCGGATCATCGCCCTGGTGCCGATCGACCTGCCGCGGCCACGCACCGCTTCCATGATGCGCAGCCCCGAGTTCCACGCCTATCACGACCGGCTCAGCGAGCTGCTGTTCGGAGCTGAGGGCGACGCCGGATGAACCGGGCACTCCGGATGCTGGCCGCGCCCGTCATCCTGCTCCTGCTCTGGAGCCTTGCTGCGCTGCTCGATGCAGGTCGTGCCGGCCTGGTGCCGGCGCCGTGGGTGGTGCTGGCGCAGGTCCTGCGCGACGGCTGGGCGTTCTACGGCCCCAACATCTGGCCGACCCTGGGCGAGGCGGCACGCGGTTTCCTCTGGGGCAACGGGCTCGCGATCGCCGTCGCCCTGCTGGTGCTGCTGCTGCCGCCCCTGCAGCGCGTCGTGCTGCAACTGGCGGCGGTGAGCTATTGCATTCCGGTGATCGCGGTCGGCCCGCTGCTGACCCTGGTGTTCAGCGGACGCACCCCGATGGTGGCGCTGTCGGCGCTGTCGGTGTTCTTCACGACGCTCGTGGGGCTGCTGATGGGCGTCCGCGCCACCGACCCGACCAGTCTCGAGCTGGTGCGCGCCTGTGGCGGCGGCGCGTGGCAACGCTTTCGGCTTGTCCAGCTTCCGTCCTGCCTGCCGGCGCTGTTCGCGGCACTTGGGATCGCAGCACCCGCCTCGCTGCTCGGCGCCATCCTCGGCGAGTGGCTGGGCTCGGTGCAGAGCGGCCTGGGCGTCGCCATGGTGGTCTCGATGCAGCAGATGGCCGCACCCCGCTCCTGGGGCATCGCCCTGGTCAGCGGCGCGCTTGCCAGTGTCGCCTACGGGCTGATCACGCGGATCGGCCGTTGGCTGACGCCCTGGCGAGAGGCTCCGGGCAGGTGAGCCGCCTGCTGTCGCCGCTGCTGGCGCTGGCGATCGTGCTGCTGGCCTGGACCCTGTTCCTGCACGTCTTCCAGGTGAGCCCGCTGATGGGCAAGTCACCCGCCGCCGTCGCACACTACCTGTTCGGCATGCCCGCCTCGGGCCGCAACCGCGCCGCCCTGCTCGCCGCTCTGGGGGTTACCCTGGCGCATGCCGCCTTCGGCTTCCTGCTCGGCCTGGTGCTTGGCCTCGGCAGCGCAGTCCTGTTCGTACTCTCGCCCTCGTTGGAGCGCAGCCTGCTGCCGCTGGCGACGGTCCTGCGCTCGATCCCGCTGGTCGCGATGACACCGCTCATCGTGCTGGTGTTCGGCCGTGGCCCGGCCGCGGTCGCGGTGATCGGCGGCCTGATCGTGTATTTCCCGACCCTGGTGAACAGCGTGATGGGCCTGCGCACTGCACCGAGATCGTCAGCCGAACTGATCCGGGCCTGCGGCGGCGGCAGCCTGACCGTGCTGCGCAAGGTGGGCATCCCCAGCGCACTGCCTGCGATCCTGGCCTCGATGCGGCTCTCGGCGCCGGCTGCCCTGGTCGGCGCGTTGCTCGCGGAATGGCTCGCGACAGGCGACGGCATCGGCTACCGCATGCAGCGCGACATCACGTCGTTCCGGGCGGCGGATCTCTGGAGCGCGCTGGTGCTGGTGACGCTGTGCTCGCTGCTTCTGTATGCGGCGATTGCCGCGCTCGAAACCGTTGTGATCAGGCGGTATGGGATCCTGGAAAGAGGCTGAGCGGGGCGGGGTTTCCGCTTGAACGCGCTCGCCATCGAACGTCTTTCGTAATCAGGTCCCCTTACCAGCGCGCGTCTGTACGGCTTTGGCTGCAGCGGCTCTTAATCCGTCGGGTCCGAGGCTGAGGTTGCGCTTGAGGCTGGCGATGCGTCGTCGCTGATGGACCAGCGCACTTCCGCTAAGTGTCAGGGAAATTCTCTCCGCGGCGGCCACGCGTTCGCGCTGCCCAGCCAGCCAAGCGGAAGCAAGCCCTGCATCGCCCTGAGGCACTGCATGATCGACCTGATTGCTCCAGTCGACGGCAGCCCAGGCCGCTCCAGCGAGAACGGCAACCCCGAAACGGCGCAGAGTCTGTTTTGCGCCTCAAA
>CAXTVI010000012.1:48703-56722 GCA_964247695.1 uncultured Acetobacteraceae bacterium | reverse complement strand
GCTCCAGCGAGAACGGCAACCCCGAAACGGCGCAGAGTCTGTTTTGCGCCTCAAAGAGTCGTTCGCCTTCGTTGTCCGGGAGATCGTGCGCGAACTGCGCCCGCTCCGCTCGAAGACGGCTGCGCGGAACCAGGGCACGGAGCCACCTGGTCATGGTCGGATCGCAGGCTGTGGCTGCCATTGGGTCCAGACGGCGAGGCCGCTCGGCCGTCAGAAGCCGAACATGTGGTCGAGCGACACCCGCCCACCGGCCTGCATCAGCCCGTGATAACCGAACAGCCGGCAGGTGGTGTCGCGGATCAGCACATACCCGTTCGGGCCTGCCTGCTCCAGCAGCACGTCGCCGAAGATGAGATGCGGCCAGACCATCATCGAGCCGCAGCAGGCGATCTCGATCGGCCGTTCCGCGATCGCACCGCCCTCGCCGTCATGCAGCACCAGCCTTGTGCTCGACGCTCGCCGCCACGGCGCAGAGGCCGGATAGATCAGCGCCGAGAAACTGCGCGCCTCGCCGGCGCCGAGCTTGAGGAACAGCCGCGTCGACAAGCCGGGCGGTGGTCCGGAATAGGATTGCGGCTCGTCGCGATAGGTCATCGCGGTGTTGAAGATATGCGCCCCGAAACTGGTCTCGGCGACGTGCCCGCTCTCGACATGTTCGTAGCGCACCAGGGCGTGCATCCAGCCATCCGCCTCGCCGCCGTCGCGAAAATCATAGACCAGCTCTGCGTGTCCTTCGGGAGCTGCGAGCGTGCCAAGATCCAGCGCCACGTCATGGTCGCGCGGCAGGCAGCCGAGGAAATGCTCTCCGACCTTGTCGCCGGCGGCATTGAACAGGTCGATGCGTAATGGCAACGTGCGTTGGCTCGGCGCCATCGGCGCCGGCTGCACGATGGAGCGGAAAGTCGCCGGGTCCAGCACCGGGAACGGCAGGATATAACCGCGCCCGAGCACCGAAGGCAGCGTCGGGATGCCGGGATCGGGCCTGAGGTCGGCCCGCTCGACATTCATGTGCGCGATCCTGGTGCGCCCGGCGCGCATCACCTCGTAGCGCGGCCGCACCATGTGCCGCCCGCAGCGCAGCTCGATCTGCGCCGGCCAGTGCAGCCCTGGCAGCAGGTCCGATACGTCCACCGTTACGCTTGCATACGGCGCCACCTCGACCGCCAGCGCCGCCGGCTGCTCGCGCCCCATGCGGTCGAGCTGGATCGCGCCTGGCGGGATCGGCACCGCGTGGCTGTTCTGCACCCATAGCAGCACCCGCTCGTCCGGGCGGGGCGCCGGCAGGTTGGCGTAGCGATCGGATGGCCACGCATTGGCGTCGTGCGTCACCGAGAGGCTGGGGTTGCCGTCATGGCCGTAGGTGTCGAGCGCGTACTTCACGACGTCATGGCCGGCGACGCCGATCGCGTGCACAAAGAGCTGCCCGCTGAAGGCGGCTAGGCCGAAGCGCTTGCGCACATCCTGGCTGTCGATGCCGATGCCGGCCGCGCCCGGTGCCACCGCCTCCTCCCAGGTCGCCAGCTCCCGGCCGGCGCCGTCATAGAGGCGCAGCCAGAGTCGCACGGCTTTCGCACCGTAGGCCTGCCAGTAGTTCGCGGTGACCAGGCGCGTCGAGAGGCCGTCTTCATCGCGGAAGAAGGCGAAGTTGGTGGCGAAGTTCAGCCGGTCGAGATAGCGGCGCGGATTGGTGAGCATGACGTCGGGCAGCCGCGCCGCGTCCAGTGTCAGCACCTCGACATGCGCCGGCACCATGTGCGCGATCCGCGCCACGGTGCGTTCCGCGTCGAAGGCCGCCACCAGCAGCACCGACGCCTCCGAGCGCTCGATCCCGGTGAGTGCGCGAGCCGCACTCCCGAATGTTTCCCGACCGACCAGCGTCACGTCATGCACGTAGAGTTCGCGCGGCGCCGGCACGTCCGGATGCAGCGCGTAGAGCATCGCGGCAGCCCCGTCCGGATCATAGACCGCGAGCGCGCCCCGCTCCCGCAGGCGCTCCGCCAGCCGGGACACGGCCTCCGCCGCCAGCGGGTGCGCCAGCGCCTTGTAGAGCACGTTGCCCCCCTGGCGGGCGTCATAGGTCTGGATATCCAGCATGTCGTCTCACTCTAGTCCCAGGTCAGCCAACCCCAGCCGCCGCCGCATCTCGTGCGCCACCGCGGGCGTATCGTCCAGCGCTTCGGTCCGCCAGTGCTGCAACCGGCCATCGAACATGCGTATGCGGCCGGCCTGCTGCAACGTGCGCAGGAACAGGCCGATCCGGCGCGACCTCCCCGGCAGTGGCGCCACCAGCACCGGAACCGTGGTCGCCGCCGCTTCCGAGACCATCGACACGCTGTCGGCGGTGACCACGATGGCATCCGCGCAGGCCAGCAGGCCGAAATACGGGTTGTCGCCCTGCATGTCCCAGATCCAGGCGCCCAGCGGCGACAGCGCCGCGTCCAGCGCCGCCCGCACCTCGGGGGACGTGCGCCGCGACGGCGTCAGGGCGAGCCCGATACGATCGCACCGCATGATGGCGGCAAGTTGCGCCGCGAGTGCCTGCCCGGTCGGCGCGTCCAGCCGGAACCGTCCATTCGAGCCGCCGACCAGCACCGCCACCAGCGGTCGCGGCAGATGCGCGAGCCGTGGCGCCCAGGTCTTGTGGGCCGCCGCCAGCACCGCCGGACCAACGCGGTGCAGCGCGTTGCGCGACAGCAGCACGTTCGGCCCGGCGATCTCGTCATGCGTGTTGGCGATGACGAGATCGAAGCGGTCGAAGCGCATGCGCGGGTTCTGGATCTGCACCACCTGCCGCCCCTGCCGGCGCAGCGTGGCTCCCACCGCCGCAGCCACCCCTCCAACCCCGAGCACGAGGCCGTCCGGCAACCGGCCGAGTGGTCCTATCGCCTGCAGCGGCGCCGGCCAGCGTGCAGCCGGAAGCCAGCGCCAGGGCCGCCGGGGCACCAGCGCATGCACGCTCGGCACCAGCCCGGCCCGCTCGGCGAGGCCGCGGGCCTGCGCCTCCAGCCCGGCATAGGGCTGGGCCAGGATCACTGCATGATCGAAATCCATACGGATGCATGTGCGAGCCGGTGCCCGTGCGCGTCAACGTCGCTTGACCGCGTTTGCCGCCGTCTGCGAAGAGCGGCTCTCAGAAAGGCCCTTGCACATGAGCAGCTTCGCCGAGCTTGGCCTCGCGGCGCCGATCTTGTCGGCGCTGCGCCAGCAGGACTATGCCGAGCCGACGCCGATCCAGGCGCAGGCGATCCCGCCGATCCTGGCAGGGCGCGACGTGCAGGGACTGGCGCAGACCGGCACCGGCAAGACCGCCGCGTTTGCGCTCCCGATCCTGCACCGGCTGTTGAGCAAGGCCGCCCCGGCGCCGCCGCGCGGCTGCCGCGCCCTGGTGCTGTCGCCGACGCGCGAGCTCGCCAGCCAGATCGCCGAGAGCCTGCGCGCCTACGGCCGCGGCACCGGCCTGCGTGTCGCCCTGCTCTATGGCGGCGTGCCGAAGCAGCGCCAGACCCGGACCCTGGCGAACGGCATCGACATCGTGGTCGCCACGCCCGGACGCCTGCTCGACCATGTCGGCGACCGCACGCTGAACCTGGACACCACCGGCATCTTCGTGCTGGACGAGGCCGACCACATGCTCGACCTCGGCTTCATCGCTGACATCCGCCGCATCGTGGCGCTGCTGCCGCCCGACCGGCAGAGCCTGTTCTTCTCCGCCACCATGCCGGCGGAGATCGCGGCCCTCGCCCGCGACCTGCTGCGCGATCCGGTGCAGGTGGCGGCGCCTGCTGCGGCAATCACCGCGGACGGCATCGAGCAGCGCGTCGTCTTCACCGACACCCAGCGTAAGCGACCGCTGCTGGTCGAGATCGTGCGCCGCCTGAAGCGCGGTCGTATCCTGGTGTTCACCCGCACCAAGCAGGGCGCCGACCAGGTCGTGGCCTTCCTCGACAAGGCCCGCATTCCGGCGACCGCGATCCATGGCGACAAGAGTCAGGCCGCCCGCGAGCGGGCGCTGGCCGCCTTCCGCGCCGGCGAGGTCATGGTGCTGGTCGCAACCGACGTGGCGGCGCGCGGCATCGACATCGATGACGTCACCCACGTCATCAACTTCGACATCCCGCACCTGCCGGAGACCTACGTGCACCGGGTCGGCCGCACGGCGCGGGCCGGCCAGCGCGGGGTCGCGATCTCGCTGTGCGATCCCTCGGAGCGTGGCTTCCTGCGTGCCATCGAGAAGCTCACCCGCATCCGCATGATCGTCTCGGAAGCGTTCCAGCTTGCGGCCTGACCGGATCCTGCTGGTCAAACCGGCGCCGGGTCGGGTCGCGCGGTCTCCTGGATGGTCCGGTGCCGGCCATGCTGCGGCCCAGGCAGCAGCGGCTCGATCTGCCGGCTGAGGCTGCGCGCCATCTCCAGCCACAGGCCGGCCGGATCGGGCGCCACCGCCGGAGGCGCGGGAGGGTCGTCCAGCAGCCGCAGCAGGCACGCCCCGATGCCCTCGGCATTCGGCTCGCACAGCAGAGCCATCGTCTCGCCGCGGAACTGCTCGACCAGCCCCCCAACCCGGGTCGCCACCACCCAACGCCCGGCCGCCAGCGCGATCGCGGCCACGCCGCTCTGGCTGGCTTCGCGATACGGCAGCACGACGGCGTCCGCCCAGGCGACCAGGCCGGCCACCTCGTCCTCCGGCACCCAGCGGTTCTCGACGCGCACGCCGGGCAGGCGGGCCAGCGCCTCGAGCGTCGGCGTGTGCGGTCCCTCGCCCACGACCCGCACGTCGAACCGGTCAGGCGCAGCACCGGCCGAGGCCAAGCCGCGGAGGGCGGCCTCGAACAGGTTGAGCCCCTTGTACGGCAGCAATCGTCCGAAGCAGAGCAGCCGCATCGGGCCACCATGCGCAAGCGGCGCAGTCTGGCCATGCCTCTGGAACACCAGGGGCGGCAGCCTCGCCTCGAGCAGTGGCAGGCCGCGGGCAGCGGGCTGCTGCCGCAGGCGGCCGGCAACGTGTCCGGTCAGCGCCACCAGCCCGGTGGCACGGCGGATCAGGGCGCGTTGCAGCGTCATCTGCAGCGGCAGCCCGTCTCCCGGATGCAGGTCGGCATCATGCACCGTCACGATCATCGGAATGCCGAGCCGGCGCAGGGCCACGGCCATCAGCAGGTCCAGCGGTCCCGGCATGGCGCAGATGGCGAAGTCGGGTGCCAGCGCACGCAGCCGCCACACCAGGCGCGGAATCGAGACCGGCGCCTGCAACATCCGCCAGACATAGCCGGCAGCCCCGGCATAGGTCGCAACCGGCAGCGCGCAGGCGGGTGCGTCGGCCGCCGACAGGATCTCGGCACGGCGCGACAGCGACAGGAACACCGTGTGGCCGGGCAACGCGCGCAGCGCCGCGGCCAGTTCGGCCGCCATGCGCGGCCCGGCCCCGCGACGTCCCCATTGCCAGACCAGGATGCGCATTCAGGCCGACCCATGCCCTGGCGGCGGTCCGGCATAGCCGATCCCCGCCAGCGCCTGAAGCAGTGCGTCCGCACCGAAACGGGCCTCGGCTGCGAGACGCGCGCGCTCGCCGAGCGCCAGCCGCCACTCCGGCGCATCCGCCAGCAGGCCGAGCGCCTGTGCCGCCGCATCGGTGTCGGCATCCGCCCAGACCGCGCCGGGCGCCTGGAACACCCCGCGCGGATCGCGCGCCTCGACCAGCCGATAGGCCACCGGCATCCCGCAGCTCCCGTCGAGGAACTCGGCGGTGGCGGACCAGTCGGTGGCCACCACGGCGCGGCCGAGCATCATCGCCTGCGCCGGCACCAGCCCGAAGCCCTCGCTGCGATGCAGCGACAGCACGATGTCCGCGCATCGGGTCAGGGCGTGCATCTCCGCCTCGGCCAGCATCCGTGTCTCGATCCTGATGTTGTCGCAGCCATCGATCGCCTCGCGCAGCCGGTCCATGTCCGCAGGATAATGACCTGCATGCCCAGCCTTGATCAGCAAGATGCGATCGGGCCGATTACCGAAGGCTTTACGAAATGCAACGATGGTGGCCAGCGGGTTCTTGCGCTCGAAGGCGGAGGCGACGCTGAACGAGACCAGCACCACCAGGGCCGCCTCGGGCAGCCCGAAGGCCGCGCGCCCCAGAGGCGCCGGCGCCGGCGGGCTCAGCGCCAGCGGGATCGGCACCACCCTGACCCGCCCCGGCAGCAGGGTCTCCAGCGCGGCAGCGGTAAAGCGCGACGGTGCCCACACCTCGTGCACGCAGGCCGCCGCCGGCGCCCAGCTCCGGGGAACCGACTGCAGCTCCCAGGCCCAGTAGCCGATCACGCGACGGCCGCGCACCAGGCCGCGCGGCAGCCGTAGCAGGGCAGCCGGCAGCACCGGCGCATTGACGTGCAGCAGCAGGGCCGAGCCGGACGCGAGATCGGACGCGCCCCCGAGGCTTTCCCCGGACATTCTCTCTCCCGGCACGTCGAGACCCGCCCGCAGTCCCGCCGCCGGCACGCCGATCCGGTCCAGGGCGCGATGCATGATGCGCGCGGCCTCCCCGAGCCCGGAGGCGCGCCCGACCTCGCCGCCGACGATCACGCCTGTGCTGTGCGCTGGCGGCTGCCGGTCCGGCTTCGGTGCCAGCCGGGCGGCCAGGCGCGCCAGCAGGAGCCGCCGCGCCTCGGGCGGGAACCGGCGCCAGAGCCGATGCAGCGGATGCAGAGCATTGGGAGAGGCAGGCATCGTGACCCTAGAACGGCAGGGTGCCGAGGTGCCGGCATCCACGACCACCCGGCACAGACACCATTGCCGCGCCGGTCGCCCCGTATAGACTGACGAGATGGCTGTCACAGACCAAATGAGCACGCCGGAGATCCTGGAGGCGCTGGTCGCATTCGACACGACGAGCCGCCGGTCGAACCTGCCGCTGATCGACTGGGTTCGTGCCTATCTCGACCGGCAGGGCGTCTCCTACCGCCTCACCCATGACGAGAGCGGCGAGAAGGCGAACCTGCACGCCATCATCGGCCCCGAGGTCGCAGGCGGCCTCGCCTTGTCCGGCCATGTCGACACCGTCCCGGTCGATGGCCAGGCCTGGAGCACCGATCCGTTCCGGCTCACCGGCCACGACGGACGGCTGTACGCGCGCGGCGCCGTCGATATGAAGGGGTTCGTCGCCTCCTGCCTGTCCGCGGTGCCGGACCTGAAGGCGCTGCCGCTGCAGCGGCCGGTGCACCTGTTCATCTCCTACAACGAGGAGGTGGATTGCGAGGGAGCCCGGGTTCTGGTGCGCGACCTCGAGGCCGGCCGCCTGAAGCCGGCGCTCTGCGTCGTCGGCGAGCCGTCGGGCATGAAGCCGATCACGGCGCACAAGGGACGCCTGTCCGTGCGCGTCACGGTGCGCGGCAAGGCCGGCCATTCCAGCGTGCCGGCGCACGGGGTCAACGCGATCCATGCCGCCGCAGAGGCAGTTGCCTGGATCGCCGCCGAGGCCCGGCGCTTGCAAGGGGAGGGCCGCCGTGAGGACGGCTTCGAGCCGCCGCACAGCACGATCCACACGGGGCTCATCGAGGGCGGCTCGATCCTGAACATCATTCCCGAGCAGGCCGGATTCGAGATGGAGTGGCGCACCATCCCCGGCGACGACGCCGACGCCGAACTCGGCCGCCTGCAGCGCCACGCCAGCGAGGCGATCGAGAGCTGGATGCACCGCGTCGATCCCGCCACCGGCTTCACCTTCGAGCCGCTGCACACGCTGCCGCCGCTGTCGCTCTCGCCCGAGCACCCGCTGGTGGCGCTGGTCAAGCAGGCCTCCGGCGCCAATGCGCACGGCAAGGTGTCCTACGGCACCGAGGCCGGCATCTTCCAGGGTGCGGGCATCGCCAGCATTGTCTGCGGCCCCGGCGACATCGCCCAGGCACACCAGGCCGACGAGTGGATCGCGCGCGACCAGCTCGATGCCTGCGACAGCTTCATCCGCCGCCTCGCCTCCAGCCTGACGCGAGAGCCCAGCCTGACGCGAGAGCCCAGCCTGACGCGAGAGCC
>CAXTVI010000012.1:0-48603 GCA_964247695.1 uncultured Acetobacteraceae bacterium | reverse complement strand
CCAGCCTGACGCGAGAGCCCAGCCTGACGCGAGAGCCCAGCCTGACGCGAGAGCCCAGCCTGACGCGAGAGCCATGAGTGGCGACCTGCCCCCCTTTCCGCTCCCTGGCATCGTGTCGGCCGGGCTGGCCGCGGCTGGCCTGCCGCGCTTCGAGGTCAGGCTGGCCGCCCCGGACCTCACGGACTGGCTGCCGGGCAATTGCGGCGTGCCCGGCTTCATGCATTTCGAATCCTCCCGTCCGGGGCCGCATGTCGCCATCACGGCCCTCATGCACGGCAACGAGATCGCCGGCGCAATCGCGTTGGACGAACTGCTGCGCGGCCGCATCCGCCCGCTCCTGGGCAGGCTGACCCTGGGCTTCCTCAACCTTGCCGCCTTCGAGCGCTTCGACCCGGGGCATCCGACTGCCTCGCGCTTCGTCGAGGAGGACATGAACCGGCTCTGGGACCGCAGCGTGCTGGCCAGCAGCCGCGAGTCGCTCGAGCTCGCCCGGGCCCGCGCGGTGCAGCCGATCATCGACAGCGCCGACATCCTGCTCGACCTGCACTCCATGCTTTGGCCGTCCGAAGCGCTGATCCTCAGTGGACCGACGCAGAAGGGCCGTCGGCTGGCTCGCAGCATCGGCGTGCCGGCACTGGTGGTCGCGGACCGCGGGCATAGCAGCGGGCCGCGCCTGATCGATTATGCGGGCTTCGCCGACGAGCGCGATCCGCGCATTGCCTGCCTGGTCGAGGCCGGCCCGCACTGGGAAGAGGCGACCGTGCGCACCGCGCGCATCGCGGCGGCGACCCTGCTGCGCCAGACCGGCCTGAGCGACGCCGGCACGAACGAGGAGGAACCCGGGCCGGCGGACGATGCGTCGGGGACGCTGGCCGGACGCTGCGCCGAGGTGACCCATGCGGTGACCGCCGCCACCAGCAATTTCAGTTTCGTCCGCCCGTTCCGCGGCGGCGAGGTGATCGCACGGCAGGGCACGCTGATCGCGCATGACGGCACGTTGCCGATCTATACGCCGTATGACGACTGCCTGCTGGTCATGCCGAGCCTGCGCCCGACCCGCGGGCACACCGCCATGCGGCTGGCCCGCTTCCTGCCGGATTGATCGCCCTCAGGCCGGATAGATCGGGAACCGGGCGCACAGCGCCTTGACCTGCCCGTGCACCGCCGCCTCGACCGCGGCATTGCCGCCGTCCTTGGAGCCGCTCAGCCCGTCCAGCACGTCGTTGATCATCAGCCCGATGCTGCGGAACTCGCCAGGACCGAACCCCCGGCTGGTCGCCGCCGGACTGCCGAGCCGAATTCCCGACGTGATCGCCGGCTTTTCCGGATCGTAGGGGATCGCGTTCTTGTTGGCGGTGATGCCGGCCCGCTCCAGGCTGGCCTCCGCCGCCTTCCCGGTGACGCGCTTCGGCCGCAGATCGACCAGCAGCAGGTGGCTGTCGGTGCCTCCTGTCACGATCGCCAGTCCTTTCTCCACGAGCGTCTCGGCGAGCACCCGGGCGTTCTCGACCACCGCCTGCTGGTAGAGCCTGAATTCCGGCTGCAGAGCCTCGCCGAACGCCACCGCCTTGGCGGCGATGACATGCATGAGCGGGCCGCCCTGCAGCCCGGGAAACACCGCCGAGTTGAACTTCTTGCCGAGATCCGGATCGTTCGACAGGATCAGGCCGCCGCGCGGGCCGCGCAGGGTCTTGTGCGTGGTGCTGGTCACCACGTGCGCATGCGGCAGCGGACTCGGATACAGCCCCGCCGCGACCAGTCCGGCGAAATGCGCCATGTCTACCATGAAGAAGGCGCCGACCTCGTCCGCCACCCGGCGGATGCGGGCAAAGTCGATGATGCGCGGATAGGCCGAGCCGCCGGCGATGATCAGCCGCGGATACTCCTCGCGGGCCAGCCGCTCGAGCTCCTCGTAATCGAGCAGCCCGTCATCGCGTCGCACGCCGTACTGCACGGCGCGGAACCACTTGCCGGAGAGGTTGGGTGCGGCGCCGTGCGTCAGGTGGCCGCCGGAGGCCAGGCTCATGCCCAGGATGGTGTCGCCGGCGTTCAGCAGGGCGAGGAACACCGCCTGGTTGGCCTGCGCGCCGGAATGCGGTTGCACGTTGGCGTACTGCGCCGAGAACAACCGCTTCACACGGTCCAGCGCCAGGGTCTCGGCCCGATCCACCTCGACGCAGCCGCCATAGTAGCGCCGACCCGGATAGCCCTCGGCATACTTGTTGGTCAGCACGCTGCCCTGCGCCTCGAGCACCGCCCTGGAGACCAGGTTCTCGCTGGCGATCAGCTCGATGCCGTCCTGCTGCCGGAGCAGTTCCGAATCGAGGGCGGCCGCCAGCTCGGGGTCCGCCTGATGCAGCGGGGCCGAGAAGAACCGGTGCAGCGCTGCCTGCGGAGCGGCGTCGGCCGGGTGGTCAGGCAGGGAATGATCGGGCATCGGGCGGCTCCGGACTGCCGGCAGGCTGCTCCTCGGCTGGCGAGGGGCTGGCATGCGCGGTGCAAGTGCGTTCAACTGGGAGCGTCATCGTAGCGCGGCAAGGCTGCCGGCGGAACCGCCGGGTCGTCGAGGCGCGGGAAACGAAGCAATCCGGCGCCAGAAGGCCCGGACCGGGGAGAGAGCTCGAATGTCGCAGGCCACCGCAACCAACGGCTCGCTCTGGCGACGCAAAACCATCGAGAGCCTGCAGGCGACCGACGACAGCCACGCGCTGCGCCGGGTGCTCGGGCCGGTCAACCTGGTCCTGCTCGGCATCGGCTGCACCATCGGCGCCGGGCTGTTCTCGCTGACCGGCATCGCGGCCTCGGAGAATGCCGGGCCCGCGGTGGTGATCTCCTACCTGGTCGCGGCCATCGGCTGCGGCTTCGCGGGGCTGTGCTACAGCGAGCTGTCCAGCATGATCCCGATCGCCGGCAGCGCCTATACCTACGCCTACGCCACGCTGGGCGAGCTGGTCGCCTGGATCATCGGCTGGGACCTGGTGCTTGAATATGCGGTCGGTGCCGCGACGGTTGCGGTGAGCTGGTCGCGCTATGTAAATTCGCTGCTGCGCGACTTCGGCTTCTACCTGCCGCCGCGCCTGCTTGCCTCGCCATTCGAGAGCGTGAAGCTGGCAGACGGCAGCACCGCGGCCGGCCTGATCAACCTGCCGGCGGTGTTCGTGATCGTCGCCATCTCGCTGCTGCTGATGCGCGGCATCTCGGAAAGCGCGAAGGTGAACGCGGTGATCGTGGTGATCAAGGTCGCCGTCATCCTCGCGGTGATCGGCTTCGGCATTCCCTACATCAACACCGCCAACTACACCCCGTTCATCCCGCCGAACGACGGCACCTTCGGGCATTTCGGCTATTCCGGCATCATGCGCGCCGCCGGAACGATCTTCTTCGCCTATGTCGGCTTCGATGCCGTCTCCACCGCGGCCCAGGAGACCCGCAATCCGTCGCGCGACATGCCGATCGGCATCCTCGGCAGCCTGGTGGTGTGCTCGCTGGCCTATGTCGCCTTTTCGTTCGTGCTGACCGGGCTGGTGAACTACAAGGCGATGCTGAACGACGCGGCCCCGGTCGCCACCGCCATCGACATGACGCCGTACCACTGGCTCAAGGAGATGGTGAAGTTCGGCATCATCTGCGGCTTCACCTCGGTGATGCTGGTGCTGCTGCTGGGCCAGAGCCGGGTTTTCTACGCGATGTCGCGCGACGGGCTGCTGCCGGCATTCTTCTCCGACATCCACCCGACCTGGCGCACCCCCTGGCGCTCCAACCTGCTGTTCATGGGCCTGACGGGCGTGCTGTGCGCCTTCCTGCCGATCAGCGAGCTTGGCCACATGACCTCGATCGGCACCCTGCTCGCCTTTGTCATCGTCTGCGGCGGCGTGCTGGTGCTGCGCCGGCGCGATCCGGACCGGCCACGCGCCTTCAGGGTTGCAGGCGGCCCGATCATCCCGGTGCTCGGCATCCTGTCCTGCCTTGCCTTGATGGCGTCGCTGGACGGGTTGACCTGGGTGCGGCTGTTCGTCTGGCTGGCCATCGGCTTCGTGATCTATTTCAGCTACAGCCGGCAGCACGCCCGGATCATCCACCAGTAGGGAGCCGCCCCCGCCCATGACCGCCGGCCGCTATCCAAGCACCCGCCTGCGTCGCAACCGGCATGACGGCTTCACCCGCCGTCTGGTCGCCGAAAACAGCCTTTCGGTCGACGACCTGATCTGGCCGATCTTCGTGACCGAAGGACGCGACACCGAGACCGAGGTGTCCTCGATGCCGGGCGTAAAGCGGGTCACGCTGGACCGGCTGGCGGCGCA
This sequence comes from uncultured Acetobacteraceae bacterium, assembly GCA_964247695.1. Classification (GTDB taxonomy): domain Bacteria; phylum Pseudomonadota; class Alphaproteobacteria; order Acetobacterales; family Acetobacteraceae; genus Lichenicoccus. The sequence continues at coordinate 44,302 of CAXTVI010000012.1, read as the reverse complement.
TGTGGCGCCGGCCGCCCGCCTCGGCATCCCGGCGATCGCGCTGTTCCCGATGACGCCGCTGGAGCTGCGCGACGACGAGGGCACCGAGAGCGGCAACCCGGACAACCTGATCTGCCGCAGCGCCCGGCTGCTGAAGGCGGAGTTCCCCGAGATCGGCCTGATCGGTGACGTGGCGCTCGACCCGTACACCAGCCACGGCCATGACGGTGTCCTGCGCGAGGCCCCCTTGTCAGGTGAGGACTACGTCGCCAACGACGAGTCCGTCGCCATGCTGGTCCGGCAGGCGCTCAACCAGGCGAACAGCGGCATCGACATCCTGGCCCCCTCGGACATGATGGATGGCCGCATCGGCGCGATCCGGTCCGCCCTCGACGGCGAGAACCTGATCCACACCCGCCTGATGTCATATGCGGCCAAGTATGCCAGCGCCTTCTACGGCCCGTTCCGTGACGCGCTCGGCTCCGGCGGCCTGCTGCGCGGCGACAAGAAGACCTACCAGATGGACCCGGCGAACAGCGACGAGGCGCTGCGCGAGGTCGAGCTCGACCTGCTCGAGGGCGCGGACATGGTGATGGTCAAGCCCGGCATGCCGTATCTCGACATCGTCCGGAGGGTGCGCGACCGCTTCGCGGTGCCGACTTTCGCCTACCAGGTGTCGGGCGAGTACGCGATGATCATGGCCGCCGCGCGCCATGGCTGGCTCGACCGCGACCGCGCCATGATGGAGAGCCTGCTGGCCTTCAAGCGCGCCGGCGCCAACGGCGTGCTGACCTACTTCGCCCTTGATGCCGCGGAGCGGCTCGCCTGAAGACGATCCTTCACCTCGCCGAGCGACTCGCCTGAGACTGGCGATCCGCCTCGGCGGCGCAGCCGCCGCCTTCCTGCTGCTGCTCCTGTGCGGTGCCGCGGCGGCGTTCTGGTGGACATTGCCGCCGACCAGCCAGACCCTGCGCATCGCGGATCTCTCGCATCCGGTCAGCGTCAGTCTCGACGGCTACGGCATTCCGCACATCACCGCCGCCACCGCCGAGGATGCGGCAGCGGCATTGGGTTTCCTGCACGCCCGCGACCGCATGTTCCAGATGGAGCTGATGCGCCGGGTCGGCTCCGGTCGCGTCGCAGAGATCGCGGGGCCCGCCGGCCTGCCGATCGACCGCATGATGCGGGTGCTCGGCGTGCGCGAACGCGCCGCTGCCGCCTATACGGTGCTGCCTGCTACCACACGGGCGCTGCTCGACGCCTATGCGCGCGGCGTCAATGCCGAGATTGCCGCGCGCGGCCGCTTCATCGCTCCCGAGTTCCTGCTGCTCGGCGCACCCGAGCCGTGGACGCCGGTGGACAGCCTCCTCTGGGGCCGGCTGATGGCGCTCACGCTGGGCGGCAACTGGCGCACCGAGCTGGCGCGCCTGGCGTCGTCCGACCACATTCCCCTGCAGCGCCAGCTTGCCCTGCAGCCGGCGCAGGCGTCGGCGTTGCCGCCGCAGGCGTCATGGCAGCAGCCCACGGCGGATCCGGTGCTGCGCCGCCTCGCCTCGGACCTCGACAAGAGCCTGCCGCGCTTTCCGGCCGCCTACACCCTGCCCAGCGAGGCCTCCGACGAGTGGGCGGTCGACGGCGCCCACAGCACCACCGGCGCCCCGCTGCTGGCCGGCGATCCGCACCTGGCACTCGGCTTCCCCGGCATATGGTACCTCGCCCGGATCTCCCGGCCCGGCGGCGTGCTGACCGGCGCCACCGCCCCCGGCGCGCCGTTCCTGGTGCTCGGCCAGAACACCCACATCGCCTGGAGCTTCACCAGCAACGAGGCCGACACCCAGGACCTGTTCATCGAGCATCCCGCGCCGGGTGGCGGCTACATGACCCCGGACGGCCCGCGCCCGTTCACGATCCGCACCGAGCGCATCCGGGTCCGTGGCCGGCCGGACGTGGTGATTACGGTACGCGCGACCCGGCACGGGCCGGTGATCAGCGACGCGGTGCCGGACCCGCATGGCCGGCTGCTGGCGGTCGCGATGGAGGCGCTCGCCCCGACCACGGCGGAGCACCAGGACATCGCCGCCGGACTCGCCGCCCTCGACAATGCGACCGGTATCGACCAGGCAGGCCAGGCTGCCGCCACGAGTGCCGCCCCGGTGCAGAACCTGCTGGTCGCCGACCGCAGCCGGATCGCGCTGTTCACCACCGGGATGGTGCCGCTCCGCCGCGCAGGAGACGGCAGCTTTCCCGTCGACGGTGCGAACGGCGCGCATGACTGGATCGGTGCCGCCTCCGGCGAGGCGCTGCCACACGTCGTGGGCTCCGCCAGCGGCCACCTGCTGAACGGCAACGAGCGCACCGCCGGGCCCGGGTTCCCGATCGACATGGGGCGCGACTGGCCCGGCGACTGGCGCGCCCGACGCATCCGCGCCCTGCTCGAACGATCGCCGCGCTACGATGTGGATGATTTCGTGCGCATGCAGACGGACGTCACCAGCGCCTTTGCCAGCGCCACGCTGCCGGGCCTGCTCGCGCGCCGCCTGCGGCCGCCCGCGACCAGCCGGGCTGCCGCAGCGCTCGGCTTGCTCGCCGACTGGGACGGGCGCATGTCGGCCGAGGCGCCGCAGCCGCTGATCTTCAATGCCTGGATGCAGCGCTTCGTCGCCGACCGGCTGCGCGAGGGCGGCATCGACCAGGGAATTATCGGACCCTGGCCGGATTTCACTGCATTCCTGCTCTCGGACGTCGGTCGCGCCGAATGCCCCGACTGCGACCGGGCCTTGCTGCGCGCCCTCGACGAAGCGACCGCCGCCATCGCGGCGAGCCAGGGCGAGAACCCGCATACCTGGCGCTGGTCCGGCCCGCACGTGGCGGTGTTCGAGAATGCCTTCCTGCATGCCCTGCCGCTGGCGGGCCGCGTCGCGCGACGCACGATTGCGATCCCCGGCGACGACACCACCCTGTTCCGGGCCGGCAACGGCAGCCTCGGCGACCTCACCGCGACCCACGGCGCCGCCTATCGCGGTGTCTACGACCTCGCCGACCCCCGGCGCAGCCGTTACATCGCGACCCCCGGACAATCCGGGAACTGGCTGTCTGCCAGGGCGTGGAATTTGATGCACCGGTGGGCGAGTGGCGATAGCATGATGATCCCTGAGCGGCCCGTCACCATATCCGCTGCAGCGACATTGCTTCCGTAGGTTCGAGTTCAACAAGTGGACGAGGTCTTGCCAGACACATGAGCCGAATCCGAGCATGATCCCGGTTGCCGCATGACCTACACGGCGCCGCGACGGCCGCAATTCTTCTACACGACCGCACCGTTGCCCTGCCCTTATGTTGCCGGCCGCACCGAGCGCAAGGTGGTGACCGAGATCACCGGGCCGGATGCGGAGAACCTGCATGACCGGCTGTCCCGCGCAGGCTTCAGGCGCAGCCACAACATCGCCTACGCACCGGTCTGCCCGGCCTGCAACGCGTGCGTGCCGATCCGCATCCCGGTTGCGTTGTTCACGCCCGGCCGCACGCTCAAGCGCATCATCCGGCGCAATGCCGGAGTCGAGGGCTTCGAGGTTCCGGCGCGTGCCACGACCGAGCAGTACGCGCTGTTCCAGCGCTACCAGCAGGCGCGCCACGGCGACGGCGACATGGCCGGCATGAGCTTCTACGACTACCGCGCGATGATCGAGGACACCCCGATCGAGACCTTCCTGGTCGAGTTCCGCGAGCCCGACGACAGCCTGATCGGGGTCTGCCTGACCGACCGGCTCGGGGACGGCCTCTCCGCCGTCTACAGCTTCTTCTCAGCCGACCGCGCCAGCCGCTCGCTCGGCAGCTTCGCGATCACCTGGCTGATCGAGCGCGCCCGCCTGCTCGACCTGCCCTATGTCTATCTCGGCTACTGGGTCGCCGACAGCCGCAAGATGGCTTACAAGGCGCGCTTCCGCCCGACCGAGATCCTCGCCGGCGGAGCCTGGCGCCTGCTGGAGCAGCCTCCGGGAAGTTGAGCATCGGGTAGTCAGCTCAAGCGGCTTGCGCGGGAGCATCGAGTGCCGCCATCGCCTGCGCCAGCGTCGCCGCCTCCGGACCGCGGCCGACATAGCCCAGCCAGTCGATCACCGGCGGGTAGTATCCGATCTCGATCGGAAACAGCCCGAGCGCGCGCTCGCCCCAGCGTATCGCCTGCGCGACATCGCCGCTGGCACCGAGATAGCACGCGAAGGCGAAGCAGAGCATGTGGTCGTCCGGCTGCGCCTGCAGGGCCGCGATCGCGGCCAGCACCAGGTCGGCATGCAGCCGCGCCGCGACGGCAACGTCCGACCTGGCGAACAAAGTCAGCGCGAGGCGCAGCATCATGATGTCGGTCGGGTCCACGTACAATGCCTGCGCCACGATCTCGCTCGCCACCATGGGGTGCCCGTGCTGCAGGAACAGCCGGGCCGCGGCGCGCGACAAAGCCGTGCCCGGTGTCCCCGACTGGGCAAGCGCCTCGAATAGCCCCTTAGCCGACGGCAGGTCGCCGACCAGCAGCAGGCACTCGATGCATTTGAGCGTCAGCGGCACCGAGCCCGGCCGCAGCCGCAGCACCATGCGCAGCAGGTCGATGCCGCGTCCGAGGTCGCCGTCGTTCTGGTGGATCTCGGCGAGTGCCAGCACATCGTCGTCGCGCGGCGACGGCACCGCGACAACACGCTCATAGTAGCTGCGCACCGGCGTGAAATCCATCTCCGGCCGGGTCAGCCGGCCGGCCCAGACGTCGAACACGCTGCCGATATCGATGGCGATCCCGCCGCGTCGCTTGATCACGTCGCAATAGATCTTTCCGCACGGTCCCGCGCCGACCAGGAACACCGCTCCCTGGAACGGCACCTCGATCGAGGCACAGAGGAAATCGAACAGCTCCGGAAAGTGCCGCGGCAAATGCGGCTGGTAGCAGAACAGCGCCTGCTCCGGCACGCGATGCCATGCCACCTGGCGCGGGTCGAGCATGTGCCGGACCACGCCGCGCACGTCGCGCGAAGTCACCAGTCCCAGGAAGTCGATGCCGGTCAGCGTCTTCTGCAGGAACCCGTCCAGGATCATCACCTGCGGAAAGTTCACCAGCACGGTGGCGAGCGGACGCCCTATTGCGAGGGACGCCAGCACCGCATTGGCCCGCGCGAACTCCTCCGGCCAGTCGGCATCGGGACAGCCGACCACGTCGGCATTCAGGATCGCAGCCGCAAGGTCGGTGCGCAGGCGTTCCAGTTGCCCGAGGCTCAGCCGGTTGTCGCGGAACCAGCGTTCCAGCATCCGGGTGAGCTGGCTCTGCGCGTAGAAGGCGGGGGTGCCGACCAGCTTGGCCTCGCCATCGTTGAAGCGGACGATGGAGGCCGGCCGCCGCCGCGCGATGCGCTCGAGCAGCAGCATCTCCAGCTCCGGCACGCTCATCCGCCGGCCGATGGACGCAAGCATGCGCTCGTTCATCCTGCACCCGGCTGTTGCGGCCGGGCTGGCTGCCGGCTGCGGCAACCTAGCCCGTCACCACGCCGCCCGGCAGCGAATTCGATCCGTCATCGACACTTCGGTCGGCGGATCACGCCTTGCGAGTCACCCACACTGGCGCCGTCCGCCCCGGGTCGCCACGCTTGCCGAGCCACTCCGCAAGATCGGCTATCGCGCGTGGCCGCACGCCTTCGTGCCAGACCAGCCCGGAAGCCTGATCGAAGAAGCGTATCTCCTTGAGCGCCCCCTCTCCGGCTTTCTGCAGGTTCGGGAATTTCTGCAGCGCGACGCCGGTGCCGCGCGTCAGTTCCGGCACCTCCCTCGTCGGGAAGATCAGCAGCCGGCGGTTGCTGCCCAGCAGGGCGACATGATCGCCGGCCACGCGCACGCACAGCGCCGCGCGTTCGCCCGGCTTGAGGTTCAGCACCTGCCGGCCGGTGCGCTTCTCGGCCAGCAGGTCCTCGGACTTCACCAGCAGGCCACGGCCGCCGGCCGACGCGACCAGCCAGCGCGCGCCGTCGGCCACCACGAACAGCGCGATCAGCCGCTCCTCGTTGGACAGCTCGACCATCAACCGGATCGGCTGGCCGTCGCCGCGCCCGCGCGGCAGCTCGGAGGCGCGCAGCGTGAAGGCGCGGCCGTCGGTGGCGAACCCGCACAGCCGGTCGGTGGTCCAGCATTCCAGGCTGCGCTCGAGCCCGTCGCCCTCCTTGAACTTCTGCGCCGACAGGTCGATCGCATGGCCGCGCACCGCCCGGATCCAGCCCTTCTCGGACAGGATCACCGTCACCGGCTCACGCTCCACGGCGCTGATCTGCGAGATGTCCACCGGCGTCGGCGGCTCCGCCAGCGTGCTGCGCCGAGTGCCGAGCAGCCCCGAGCCGAACTTCTTGCGCGTCGCCTCGAGCTCGGTGGCGATCCGGGACCAGCGCAGCGGCTCGCGCTCCAGCAGCCTGGCCAGCTCGCCGCGTTCGCGGGTCAGCGAGGCGTGCTCCTTCTGGATCTCGATCTCCTCCAGGCGGCGCAGGGAGCGCAGCCGCATGTTGAGGATCGCCTCCGCCTGGGTCTCGGTCAGGGTGAAGGCGGCGACCAGGGCCGCCCTGGCATCGTCCTCCTCGCGCACGATGCGGATCACCTCGTCGAGGTTGAGATAGACCGCAAGGAACCCGTCCAGTACCTCGAGGCGCCGGTCCAAAGCCGCCAGACGATGCCGCGAGCGACGCAGCAGCACCTCGTGGCGATGGTCGAGCCAGGCGCGCAGCACCTCGCGCAGCCCCATCACGCGCGGCACCCGGTCGGCGCCGAGCACGTTCATGTTGAGCCCGAACCGCGTCTCGAGCTGCGTCGCCCGGAACAAGGTCTCCATCAGCACTTCCGGCTCGACGCCGCGAGTCTTCGGCTCCAGCACGAGGCGCACCTCGGTGGTGCTCTCGTCGCGCACGTCGCCCAGCAGCGGCAGCTTCTTCTGTTCCAGCAGCTCGGCGATCTGCTCGATCAGGCGGGACTTCTGCACCTGGTACGGGATCTCGGTGACCACCACGGTCCAGGTCCCGAACCGCCCCTGCTCGACGCTCCAGCGCGCCCGGAGCCGGAAGCCGCCGCGCCCGGTCTCGTAGGCCTGGCGCATGGCGGAGGCATCCTCGACAATGACGCCGCCGGTCGGGAAGTCCGGCCCCGGCATCGCCGCCAGCAGTGCCTCGAGGGGGACCTCGGGATCGCGCACCATCAGCAGGGCGGCGGCGCAGACCTCGCCCGCATTGTGCGGCGGAATGCTGGTCGCCATGCCGACCGCGATGCCGGCGGCGCCGTTCGCCAGCAGGTTCGGGAAGGCGCCGGGCAGCACCACCGGCTCCTGCTCCTCGCCATCATAGGTCGGGCGCAGGTCGACCGCATCGTCCTCGATGCCGTCGAGCAGCGCGCGCGCGACCTCGGTGAGGCGCGCCTCGGTGTAGCGCATGGCCGCCGCGTTATCGCCGTCGATGGAGCCGAAATTTCCCTGCCCCTCGACCAGCGGGTAGCGCTGCGCGAATTCCTGCGCGAGCCGCACCAGCGCCTCGTAGACGGAGGCATCGCCGTGCGGATGATACTTGCCGATCACGTCGCCGACGACGCGGGCGCATTTCTTGAAGCCCGCGGTGGGATCGAGCCGGAGCTGCTGCATGGCATACAGCAGCCGGCGATGCACCGGCTTGAGCCCGTCGCGCACGTCCGGCAGCGAGCGCGACATGATGGTGGACATCGCATAGGCGAGGTAGCGCTCGCTCAGCGCGTCGGCGAGCCTGGTGTCCTCGATATGCCCTGCCAGCGGATCGGCCATCTATGGTCCCTGCAACTGTCCGATCCGGAACAAACCATGAAGACCGCCTCGTCGGCAACTTCGGGACGGGTGCCGGACTTCGAAGCCCGCGCGCCGTGGCCTGCGTTCCACGCCGAACCTGCTCACCTGGAGCCCTGTCCGATGTCTCTCAAACTCGTGCCCGCCATCATGGCCGTGCTCACGCTCGCCGCCTGCACCACGCCGCAGGAACGGGTCGAGCAGCGCGAGGACCTGCTCGCCGCGGCCGGCTTCAGTATCCGGCCCGCGAACACGGCGGCGCGCCAGCAGGCGCTTGCCCACCTGCCGCCGCACCACTTCGTCCAGCGCAACCACGGCGACACCGTGGTCTACCTCTATGCCGATCCGCTGGTCTGCAACTGCCTGTATATCGGCAGCCAGGAAGCCTACGGGCGCTACCGACAGGAGCGGCTGCAGCAGCGCTTGCTCGATCAGCAGCAGCAGATCGCCGACGAGCAGCAGATGAACGCGGACCGCTTCGAGGATGGCGGCTGGGACTGGGGCATGTGGGGCCCCGGCTTCTACAGGTGATGCCACATCTGGTCCCGCCTGAAGGCGGCAATCCGGCATGACACTATCGCCGCGCGCGCGCCGCATGCGGGTGACCGCGCTGGTCCTGCTGATGGTCGCCGGCACCGTGAACTACCTCGACCGCTCGGCGCTCTCGATCGGCAACTCGGCGATCCGCGGCGACCTGCACTTGTCCGACACGCAGATGGGGCTGCTGCTGTCGGTGTTCGCACTGGCCTACGGCCTCGCGCAACTGCCGATCGGCATCCTGATCGACCGGTTCGGCCCCCGCCGCATCCTTGGCGGCGGCCTGGTGCTGTGGTCGCTGGCGCAGGCGGCCAGCGGCTTCGTCGGCAGCCTCGGCCAGTTCGTCGCAGCGCGCGCCGCCCTCGGCATCGGCGAGAGCCCGATGTATCTCGCCGGCACCAAGGTCTTCACCAACTGGTATCCCCCGGCCGAGCGCTCCTGGCCGATCGGCCTGTTCAACGCCTCCTCGGCGCTGGGACCCACGATCGCGCCCGGGCTGCTCACCCTGCTGCTGCTGGCCTATGGCTGGCGCCCGATGTTCATCCTGATCGGCATCGGCGGCATCGCGATCGCCTTGCTCTGGGAGCTGCTCTACCGCGACCCCGCCCATGCCGGTCTCGAGGCTGGCGAGCTGGATGCCATCAGGGCTTGGGACGATGACGGCGCGACCGGCCACGCCTCCGTAGGCTGGCCGGTCCTGTTCCGCCAGCCCACCACCTGGGGCATGGCGATCGGCTTCTTCGGGGTGATCTACCTGACCTGGCTCTACGGCACCTGGCTGCCGGATTATCTCGAGCGCGTGCGTCACCTCAGCGTGCGCGCTGCCGGCCTGTGGACCGCGGTGCCGCAGGGCTGCGGCTTTCTCGGCGCGGTGCTGGGCGGCGCCGCCTCGCGGCAGTTGAGCCGGCGCGGCATGGCGCCGGTCGCGTCCTGCAAGTGGCCGCTGATCGCCGGCATGCTCGTCACCGCCGCCTGCACCGCGAGCGCCGCCGTCGTGCATGGCGCAGCACCGGCCATCGCGCTGATCAGCGTCGCCTTGTTCGCGGCCACCCTCGCCTCCTCCTGCGGCTGGGCGATGGCAGCCGTCGCCACCAGCCCGGACAAGGTCGCGACCCTGGAGGCGATCCAGAATATCGGCGGCTCGCTCGGCGGGGCTTGCGCGCCTGCCATCACCGGCGGCGTGGTGCAGGCCACCGGCTCGTTCACGCCGGCGCTGCTGCTGGCAGCCGCGATCGCCGTGCTGTCGGCCGTGATCTACGGCGTCGCAGTGCGCGAGCCGCATGCCCGCACGACCGCCCATCAGGAAAGGACCAGACTATGAAGATCGGTTTCGTGGGCCTCGGCCCGATGGGAACGCCGATGGCCGGGCGCCTGCTCGAGGCCGGGCACGACCTTGCGGTGTTCAACCGCACCCGGGCCAAGGCCGATGACCTGGTGGCGCGTGGCGCGCTGAGGGCCGGCAGTCCCGCCGAGGCCGCACGGGACGCCGAGATCGTGTTCTCCATGCTGGCCCATGACGCCGCGGTCGAGGGCCTGGCCTTCGGACCGGAGGGCATCCTGGCCGGACTGCCGAAGGGCGCCGTGCATGTGTCGACCAGCACGATCTCGCCGGATCTTTCCACCCGGCTGCAGCGGGCGCACGCGGAGCACGAACAGCTCTACGCAGCCGCTACAGTGCTCGGCCGGCCGCCGGCCGCGCAGTCCGGCGAGCTGTTCATCGTGCTGGCCGGCTCCGAGACGGCGCGTCGGAAGATCGCGGAGCCGCTGGCGACGCTCGGCCAGCGCGTGTTCGATCTCGGCGAGGATCCGGCGCAGGCCAACCTGGTGAAGCTGTCGCTGAACTTCATGATCTTCTCGACCATCGAGCAGATGTCGGAGATGTTCGCGCTCAACGACAAGGGCGGAGTGGCGCCCGCCACCCTGTTCGAGATCATGACCAACAGCTTCTTCACCGCACCCGTGCACAAGAACTACGGCCGCATCATCGTCGATCAGCGTTTCGATCCGCCGGGTGCCGCGGTTCCGCTGGCGCTGAAGGACAACCGCCTGCTGCTCGAGGCCGCCGAAGCCATGGCGGTGCCGGTGCCGATGGCCTCCCTGCTGCGCGACCGGTACCTCGCGATGACGGCCAAGGGCGAAGCCGCCCTCGACTTCGCGGCGCTGTCGCGCCGCTCGCGCGACGATGCCGGGCTGCCGATCTGACGGGCGCTCCGACCGCTAACCGATCTCCGCGAGCCGCTCGAACAGCCGTGCCACCGCCTCTGCGCCGGGATCGGTGACGCCTTCGAGGTTGGCCTGCGGCACGTAGGCGGCTCGTCCGGCACGAGCGGCCATCGTCCGTGTTGACAGGGCACCGGCACGCGCAGCGCGGGCGGCGTCCTGGAGGTTGCCGCCGTCCTGCAGGGCCAGGAGGGCCGGCTCCAGCGCGTCGATCAGCGTCCTGTCGCCTAAGGCAGCGCCGCCATCATGCTTCATTCGCACGAGCCCGGCGTCGAACGCCGCCCGCCAGTCCGCATTGCTCGAGAGCGCGTTGCCGGCCGCGATGAACAGCGTCGCCATCAGCACGCCGCTCGATCCACCTGTCCGGCGCTGCAGCAGCGCGCCGATCCTGCGCAGCAACGCGGGCCCATCGGCATACGGCAGTGTGTCCAGATGTTGGCCGATGCTCCGGGCCGCCTGGGCGAAGGTGCTGCCGGTATCGCCGTCGCCGACACGCGCATCGAGCGCGTTGAGGTCGCTCTCGATCGCCGCGAACAGCGCGCTGGCGGCCTCGACCAGCGCCCGCACCCCTGGGGCGCTCGACGGCTGCGGCGCCTGATCCTCAAGACCCGCAGGGCGCGGAAGCAAGAGCGAGGGCGACGTCGTGCGCGCCTGCTGCCAGGCGATCGGCGCCGCCGGTGCCAGCAGCAGCCCCTCGCGGGCCTCGTCGAGTTCCAGCAGCGAGATCGAGAAGCCGACCATGTCCAGGGAGGTCATGAACGCGGCTGGACCGATGATCAGCGCGAACTGCGACGGCGGCAGCGCGCGGGTCAAGCTGCCCATGAGGATCGCCATCTCGAGCGGCGGCGTGCTGCCGAGGTTGTTCAGCAGCAGGGCGTAGCGCGCCTCCGGATCGTGCCCCCGCGCCTGCAGCCGATCGAGCGCATGCCGCATCAGCGCGTCGGCGCCTGCCACCGGGATCACCGCAGCACCAGGCTCGCCGTGGATACCGAGACCGAGTTCGGCCTCGCCCTGACCCAGGCGATCCGACGGCTCGGAGCCGGGCGGCGTGCAATCCGAGAGCGACAGCCCGATCGACCGCACATGCAGCGCCGCATCGCGTGCCACCGCGGCCACCGCCTCGAGCGGCTGCCCGGCTGCGGCCGCGGCGCCGGCCAGCTTGTGCACGAACAGCGTGCCGGCCAGCCCACGCGCACTCACCTCGTCCGCCAGCGCGACGTCATCGGCGACGATGACGGTTTCGACAGACAGCCCCATCGCCCGGGCGCGCTCCGCCGCCAGGCCGAAATTGAGCCGGTCCCCGGTATAGTTCTTCACGACGAGCAGGCATCCGGCTGGACCGGTGACCGCCAGGATCGCGGCCAGCACCGCATCCGCACTCGGCGAGGCGAAGATGTCGCCGCAGACCGCGGCGGTCAGCATCCCCGGGCCCACGAAGCCGGCATGCGCGGGCTCATGGCCAGAGCCGCCGCCCGATACCAGCGCCACCCGGTCGCGGCTCCAGTCGCGGCGCAGGACGACGTTGATGTCGGGATCGTCGAGACGGCAGAGCCCGGCGCCGGCGGAACCAAGCAGCAACCCGTCGACGGCATCGCGGACCATGGCTTGGCGGCTGTTGATGAAGCGTTTCATGGCCTGTTCCGATAGACCCGCAAGCGCGCCACGTCACCTCCCCGGCTGAAGCAGCGGCTCAGGGCACCATGGCGTCGATCAGCTCCTGCAGACGCGACCGGGCGCCGGGCAGCGGCTGGTGCCGGGCTCCGAAGGCGTCGCGTGCCAGGAAATGCCCGGTCAGCCGCAGCCCCTGGCTCCAGGAGACCGGGTCGCCTGGCTCCCGCTCATCGACCAGAAGCCTTGGCAGCGGCAGCAGCCGGTCGCGCCATTCGCCGGCGCCCGCCTCCGAGACGCCGCGCCCGCTGCGCGGTGACACGAACTTCAGGTCCGCAGCCTCGCCGGTCACCGCGCAGGCCGAGAGGTCGAGGCCGTATCCGAGATCGGCGAGCAGCACAGCCTCCCACCGGATCAACGCCGCCGCACCGGTCCGTGCGGCCTCCCCGGCTTCCAGGCTGAGCAGCGTCAGCAGCCCGACCAGTCCGTCGAAGACGCGCGGATGCGGCTCACGCTCCGGCAGGGCGCCGTCGGCAACGGCGCAGCAGGCCGACAGCAGGGCCAGCGGCAGGCGTTGCTCGAGGATGCGCGCCGCCGATGGATGCACCAGCTCGGCGGTGAGGTTGCCGAGCTGCTCGGGAAGGCGCGCGACCCAGCGTGCCGAGATGAGGTTGCCGGGCTGCCAGAGCGCCACGTTCCTGCGCGAGGCGCCCCCGCGCACCAGGCCGCGATAGGACCCATGCTCGCCGGTTAGGACATGCGCGACAACGGCACTCTCGCCGTATGGGGCTGCCGACAGCACGAGGGCGGGAGCCTCCCATTCCATGGATGCCCCCGCCCTTTAGGATCGTCGTCCTGATGCGGTCAGGCCGGGTCGGGGTCCTTCTTGACCCCGGATGCGGCGGCGACTTCGGCGGCGAAGTCGCTGCTTTCCTTCTCGATGCCCTCGCCGAGCTTGAAGCGGTCGAACCCGATCAGCTTGCCGCCGGCCTTCTGCACCACCGCCTTCACCCGGCTCTCGCCGTCATGCACCCAGACCTGCTCGAGCAGCACCACTTCCTCGTAGTACTTGCGCACCCGGCCCTCGACCATCTTCTCGATGATCGCTTCCGGCTTGCCGGACTGCCGCGCCTGCTCCATCAGCACCGCCCGCTCGCGCTCCAGCGCCGCCGGATCGACCGCGTCGATGTCGAGCGCGCCCGGGCTGGTCGCCGCCACATGCATGCCGACCTGCCGTCCGAGCAGCTCGAGCGCGTCGCTTTCGCTCGGCGCCTCGATGGCCGCCAGCACGCCGATCTTGCCCAGGCCCGGCCGGAGCGCCCCGTGCACGTAGGTTGCCACCACGCCGGACGGCACCCGCAGCACGCGTGCCCGGCGCAGCGACATGTTCTCGCCGATGGTTGCGATCAGGTGGGTGATCTCGTCGGCGACGCTGCGCCCGGTCGGCAGCATCGCGGTCTTGATCGCCTCGATGTCGTCACCGATCTGCAGCGCGATCTGCGCGACACTCTCGACGAAGCCCTGGAAGCTCTCGTTGCGCGCCACGAAGTCGGTCTCGGCATTGACCTCGACCATCGCCGCGATGCGCGGCCCGGAGGCGACGCCGATCAGGCCTTCGGCGGCGACACGGCCGGACTTCTTGGCGGCCGCCGCGAGACCCTTCTTGCGCAGCCAGTCGATCGCCTGCTCGACGTCGCCGCCGGTCTCGTTCAGCGCCTTCTTGCAATCCATCATGCCCGCGCCGGTCTTCTCGCGCAGGTCCTTCACCAGGGCAGCGGTGATTTCGGCCATCGGCCTCTCTCCTCAAGCAGGGGTCACGCCCCTGCCGGAGAACCGGCCGGGCGTGACATCAGCATCGACACAGACGAACCGGAACGCATCGGGCGTCCCGGTCCTGATCCAGGTCCGGCCTATTCCGCCGGGGACGCGTGGATCTCGGCGACCGGCGCGTCGCCGGGGACAGGCATCTCACCCTGCAGTTCCGACGCGGACACCTCCGGCGCCATCTCGATCGGCAGTTCCTCGGCGGCACCGTAATCCTGGCCGGACGCGCCGAGCTCGGCGCTGATGCCGTCGAGCACCGCAGACGCGATCAGGTCGCAATACATGGTGATGGCGCGGATCGCGTCGTCGTTGCCCGGGATCGGGTAGGTCACGCCGACGGGGTCCGAGTTGCTGTCGAGCACCGCGATCACCGGGATGCCGAGCTTGGTGGCTTCCTCGACCGCCAGCTTCTCCTTGTTGGTGTCGATGATGAACAGGATGTCGGGCAGGCCGCCCATTTCCTTGATGCCACCCAGCGAGCGCTCCAGCTTCTCCTGGTCGCGGGTGATCTCCAGGATCTCCTTCTTGGTCAGGCCCTGGGTGTCGCCGGAAAGCATCTCCTCGATCTGGCGCAGGCGCTTGATCGAGCCGGTGATGGTCTTCCAGTTGGTCAGCATGCCGCCGAGCCAGCGATGGTTGACATAGTACTGACCGCAGCGCTTGGCCGCGTCGGCGACATGCTCCGACGCGGCGCGCTTGGTGCCGACGAACAGCACGCGGCCGCCATTGGCAACCGTATCGCGCACGGCGCGCAGGGCGCGGTCCAGCATCGGCACGGTCTGCTGCAGGTCGATGATGTGGACCTGGTTGCGGATGCCGAACAGGTATGGCGCCATCCGGGGGTTCCAGCGGCGCGTGTGGTGGCCGAAATGGACACCGGCTTCGAGCAGTTGACGGAGGGTATAGTCGGGCATCGCCATCGGCGTGTCCTTTCCTTCTGGTTGTGCCTCCGCGGGGCCATTGTCCATCCGGACACCAGAGCCGCCCCGCGTGCGAATTTCCGGCACGCCCTGCCCTGACGGCACGGCCTGATCGGAGGGCGCCATATGGCCGGGTTGTGCGCCAAAAGCAAGCGCTGGCAGGTGCGAACCGAAGCCGATCTGGTATGATCAGCCTATGAGCCAGCCCACCGTGATCCCCGTCCCGCCCGCCATCCTGCTGCCGACCACGACCGGTGCCGCTTTTCCGGTCCGCCGTGTCTATTGCGTCGGCCGCAACTATGCCGAGCACGCCCGCGAGATGGGCGCCGACCCGGACCGCGAGCCGCCGTTCTTCTTCAGCAAGCCGGCCGACGCGCTGCTGCCGGGCGGCGCGGACATGCCCTACCCGCCCGGCACCGACGAACTGCACCACGAGATCGAGCTGGTCGCCGCCTTGCGCTCCGGCGGCCGCGACATCGCCATCGAGGACGCGCTGGACCATGTCTGGGGCTACGGCGTCGGCCTCGACATGACCCGGCGCGACATCCAGGCGGTGGCCAAGAAGCAGGGTCGGCCGTGGGACATGGCCAAGGGCTTCGACCACTCCGCGCCGATCGGACTGCTGGTCCCCTCGGCGGATGTCGAGGAGGCGGTACGCGGGGCGATCACCCTGCGGGTGAATGGCGGCATCCGCCAGCAGGGCGACCTCGCGGACATGATCTGGCCGCTCGCCGAGACCATCATGTTCCTCTCGCGCCTGGTTCGGCTCGAGGCGGGCGACCTGATCTTCACCGGCACGCCATCCGGCGTCGGCGCGGTCGAGCGCGGGGACCTGCTGGAGGGTCATGTGCAGGGTGTCGGCGAGGTGAAGGTCAGGATCGGCGTTCAGCCTCTTTGAAATTGCAGCATTGGGATACTGCAACATTGGCAACCTCGATCGGCCGCACCCGTTCATCTGGGCGCCCTCGCCTCGCGTGACGGGCCAGCCTGCAGGATGATGCGATGACGAGCGACCGATCCCTCAGCCCCTCAACAACGGTCCGGGAGAGAGGTGGGTCTCCGCTCCTTCGTATCCTGGCGTCCTTTCCGATCGCGTGTTTCTGCTGCGCGCTGGGGACAGACGTAATGTACGCGCGAAGCGCCAATGTGATGTGGGCCGACTTCTCCGACTGGCTGCTCGCGGCGGGCATCCTCGTCGGCGTGCTGGCGGCGCTTGCCGGACTTGTGCGCCTGCTGGCTGACCGCCGGCACGGCGGCGGCCGGACGCCCTGGCTGCTGGTGGCTGGCAGCGTGCTCGCGCTGATCCTCGCCTTCTTCGACAACCTGGTCCACTCCCGCGACGCCTGGACGTCGGTGGTTCCGACCGGACTCACCCTGTCGGCCGCCACGGTCATCGTCATGCTGGCGACCGCGTGGGTGGGGGCGCCACGCCCTGCCCGGCAACCGATCACCCGCCTGTCGACCGGAGTCCGCTCATGACCAAGTCATCCAACGGGATGCTCGCCTCGCTGCTGCTGGCCGGCGCAGCCTTCGCCGCACCCGTCGCCGCCCGCAGCGCCGACGATTTCGACATCCGGTCGCAGATCGGCCCGCATCCGGTGCTCCCGGCGCCGCAGCAATTCCTTGTGCCGCCGATGCATCTCGCCGCAGTCGTGCCCTGGCGCCCCGGCGAGATGCCGACCGTCGGCGCCGGGCTGAAGATCGAGGCGCTGGCCAGCGGCTTCGACCATCCCCGCTCGGTCTACACCCTGCCGAACGGCGATGTCCTGGTGGTGGAAAGCCGTAGTCCGGACCTCGACCCGGCGTCGCGGCCCAAGAACGTCGTCATGAAGTGGGTCGAGTCGATCGTCACCTCGGCCGGCAAGACCACCGGCAGCAACCGCATCATCCTGCTGCGGAGCAGCAAGGGCAGCGGCGCGCCGGACGTCAGGACGGTTTTCATTGACCACCTGAACTCGCCGTTCGGGGTCGCACTGGTCGGCAACGACCTCTACGTCGCCGACACCGACGCGATCCTGCGGTACCCCTACACCACCGATGCAACCGCGATTACCGCGCCGGCGACGGTGCTGACGCCGCTACCGGGTGGCCCGATCGATCACCACTGGACCAAGAGCCTGGTCGCCGGCGCGGACGGCACCAAGCTCTATGTCGGCGTCGGCTCCAACAGCAACATCACCGAGAACGGCATCGGGGCCGAGCTTGACCGGGCGTGCATCTGGGTGGTCGACCGTGCCACCGGCTCCCATCGTATCTTTGCGAGCGGCCTGCGCAATCCGAACGGGCTTACCTTCGAGCCGCAGACGCACGCGCTCTGGGCGGTGGTGAACGAGCGTGACGAACTCGGCCCCAACCTGGTCCCGGACTACATGACCTCGGTCAAGGAGGGCGCCTTCTACGGATGGCCATACAGCTACTATGGCCAGCACATCGATCCGCGCGTGAAGCCGCAGCGGCCCGATCTGGTCGCCAAGGCGATCCCGCCGGACTATGCGCTGAGTTCGCACGTGGCGCCGCTCGGGCTGGTGTTCGACACTGCCGATGCGCTGCCGCCGCGCTACAAGGGCGGTGCGTTCGTGGGCGAACATGGCAGCTGGGACCGCCCGGCCCTCAACGGCTACAGGGTCGTGTTCATCCCCTTCAGCAACGGCGTGCCGAGCGGCACCGCCGAGGACGTGGTGACGGGCTTTCTTGACAGCCGCAACCAGGCGCATGGCCGCCCGGTCGCGCTTACCCTCGACAAGAGCGGTGCCCTGCTCATCGCCGACGACGTCGGCAACACCGTCTGGCGGGTGACCTCGGCACCCATGAAGCAGGCTTCGGCCGCGCGCTGATCCTTGGCGGACCGGCTCAAGTTGAGCCGGTCCTGCTTTGCCAGGCTCTGCTCAGCGCTCCTCGATGCGCGCGACTCCGGCGACAAGCTTGAGAGCCTGGGCCAGCCGCGGCGTCACCATGTAGGGCTCCGGTAGCGAAACCTCTAGGTCCTGCGTCTCGTCCAGGCACGGCAGCAGGATCACCCTGCCCTTGCCACCGCGCTCGCGCCCGAGGATCGCGCTCAGCGGCGCCAGCGCTTCCGGCCGGTCGAGCCAGATGCGCATCTCGGCTCCGGCCTCGGCGGCGGCACGATCCAGGTCGACCGCGTCGGCAGCCGTGATGCGCAGCATCTCGCCCTCCAGGCGCAGGTCCGCCGTCACCAGCACCGCGCGACCCGGAACCAGGATGTCGCGCGACTTGCCGAGCACCTCGGAGAAGAACGTGACCTCGGTGCTGCCGGAGGCGTCGGAGATCCGTACCCAGGCCATGCGGCCGCCGGTACGCGTCGGGCGCTCCTTGCGGTCCACCACGCAGCCCGCGATCTTCACGCGGGTGATGCCGGCGGCAGCGGCCGCTTCCAGCCCGGTGCAGCGGGTGGCGCCCAGCCGGCGCAGCAGCGGCCCGTAGCTGTCCAGCGGATGCGCGGTCAGGTGAAATCCCACCGCCTCCGCCTCCAGCCCGAGCCGCTCGATCTCCGGCCAGTCCGGCACATCCGGCAGCCGCAGCGTCTCGGCCCGGCCAGCGCCGCCGAACAGCCCGATCTGGCCGCTCGAGACTTCCTCCGCCTGCGCCTGCGCGCGCCGCAGGATGGTCTCCGCCCCCATGAACACGCGCGCCCGGTTGCCATCGAGACTGTCGAAGGCGCCGCACTTGGCGAGGTTCTCGATCTGCATCTTGTTGATCTGGCGCGGCTCGACACGAGCGGCCAAGTCCGCGAGATCGCGGAACGGCGCATCACCGCGCGCCGCCTCCACTGCCTGCATCGCCCCCAGCCCGACCTTCTTGATCGCCGCCAGCGCGTAGCGGATCGACTGGGTGCCGTCGTCCGCCACCTCGACGGTGAAGTCCGCCGCCGACCGGTTGATGTCCGGCGGCAGCACCTTTACCCCGAGCCGCTCGGCCTCCTGGCGCAGCGCCGCGAGCTTGTCTGTCTTCTCGCGCGCCAGCGACATGCAGGCCGCGAGGAACGCCACCGGATGGTTCGCCTTCATCCAGGCGGTCTGGTACGAGACGAGCGCATACGCCGCCGCATGCGACTTGTTGAAGCCGTAATCGGCGAACTTCGCCATCAGCTCGAACACCTCGACCGCCTTGTCGCGATCGATGCCGCGCCCGACCGCGCCCTCGGTGAAGATCTCGCGCTGGGTATCCATCTCGGCGCGTATCTTCTTGCCCATCGCCCGGCGCAGCAGGTCGGCCGCACCCAGGCTGTAGCCGCCCATCTTCTGGGCGATCTGCATGACCTGCTCCTGGTAGACCATGATGCCGTAGGTCTCGCCGAGGATCTCGCGAAGTTCCTCGTGCGGCGGCTCCCACGGCTCGCCGTGCTTGCGCCGGCAATAGTCCGGGATGTTCGCCATCGGGCCGGGGCGATACAGCGCCACCGCCGCGATCAGATCCTCCAGCCGGGTCGGGCGCATCTGCTTGAGCACGTCGCGCATGCCCGCGCCCTCGAACTGGAACACCCCACCGGTGTCGCCCTTCGACAGCATCGCGTAGGTGCGCCCGTCATCCAGCGGCAGCATGGTCAGATCGACCTCTGAGCCGAGCTTGTGCAGCATCTGCACGCCCCGCTGCAGGATGGTCAGCGTGGTGAGGCCGAGGAAGTCGAACTTCACCAGCCCGGCCTGCTCGACGAACTTCATGTTGAACTGGGTGACCAGCATGTCGCTCTTCGGATCGCGATAGAGCGGCACCAGTTCGACCAGGTCGCGATCGCCGATCACCAGGCCGGCGGCGTGCGTGCTGGCATGGCGATACAGGCCCTCGAGCTGCAGCGCGGTCTTCATCAGCCGCGCGGTCGCCTCGTCGGCGTCACGCATCTCCTGCAGGCGCGGCTCGCCGTCGATCGCCTGCTTCAGCGTCACCGGCTTCGCCGGATTGTTCGGGATCAACTCGGCAACCTTGTTGACCATGCCGAACGGCAGGCCCTGCACACGGCCGACGTCGCGGATTGCCGCACGCGCCTGCAGCTTTCCGAAGGTGATGATCTGCGCGACCCGGTCGCCGCCATATTCGCGCCGCACGTAGGCGATCACCTCGTCGCGCCGGTCCTGGCAGAAATCGATGTCGAAATCCGGCATCGAGACGCGCTCGGGATTGAGGAAGCGCTCGAACAGCAGGTTGAACGGGATCGGGTCCAGGTCGGTGATGGTCAGCGCCCAGGCGGCGAGCGATCCGGCGCCCGAGCCGCGGCCCGGCCCGACCGGGATGCCCTGCGCCTTCGCCCACTGGATGAAGTCGGCGACGATCATGAAGTAGCCGGGAAACCCCATCTTCGCGATCACCTCGAGCTCGAACGCCAGACGCGCCTCGTACTGGGCGCGGGTTGCGGCATCCGCGCGCATGGTATCGAGCCGGATGGCGAGCCCTTCGGCGGCCATCGCCCGCAGGGTCTCGTCCTCGGTGCTGCCGGCGCGCACCTTCGGACAGACCGGCAGCAACGGCTTGCGGGTCTCGACCATCACCGCGCACGTCCGCGCCACTGCCAGCGTGTTGTCGCAGGCCTCGGGCAGGTCGCCGAACAGGGTGCGCATCGCGGCGGCCGGCTTGAACCAGTGCTCCGGCGTGACCCGCCAGCGCTCGCGCTCGGCCAGCGTGCGGCCCTGGGCGATGCAGAGCAGCGCATCGTGCGCCTGGTGCATCTCGGGGGTGGCAAAGAAGCACTCGTTGGTGGCCACCAGGGGCAGTCCGTAGCGGTCGGCGAGCGTCACCAGGCCGGGCTCGATCGCGGCCTCCACCGGCAGGCCGTGCCGGTGCAGCTCCATCATCAGCCGGTCGCCGAACGCCTCCTTCAGGGCAGCCAGCAGCCGCTCCGCCTCGTCCTGCTGCCCCTCGGCGAGCAGGCGCGCGACCGGCCCGCGGGTGCCCCCGGTCAGCAGGACCAGGCCCTCGGCGTGCGCGCACAGCGTCTCCAGTCCGACGCAGGGATCGGCCGGGTCGCTGTGCAGGAAGCCCGTCGAGGAGAGCCGCTGCAGGTTGTCGAGGCCGCGTGCGTCGCGCGCCAGCGCCACCACGGGCTCGGGGGCGGCACCGAAGCGGCCGTTGCGTGCCGCCAGCGAGATCTGGCAGCCGACGATCGGCTGGACGCCCTTGGCGGAACAGTACTGGGAGAATTCCAGCGCCCCGAACAGGTTGCCGGTATCGGCAATCGCCACCGCCGGCATCTGATCCGCGAGGGCCAGGGCCGCGATGTCGGCGACCCGTATGGCACCCTGGCTGAGCGAATAGGCGGAGTGGACGCGGAGATGGACGAAGTCGGCGATCGGCATGGCCGGAGTGTAGCATCGGCCTCGCCGCCCGGCCCACCGGGGTGTGCTGACGGGGGCTCATGCCGAGGAAGATCCTGCCGCGACTCGTGATCCCGGCCGCCGGTCTCATGCTCGGGGTGCTGGCGCTGCACGCGGCCCTGCTGCCGGAGGCGCACTGGCAGGGCGACGAGTTCATCTGCAGCGCCTTCGCACGGGACGACGGGCTCGCCTATCTGTGGCACGCCCGGATCGCCGGTTGGAGCCCGCGCCCGCTTTCCGAAACGATCTTCTACCTCTACGGCCGGCTGGCGGCGTCGCTGCAGCGGCCGCTGACCGTGCCGTTCCTCGCCCTGCTCTGGACGCTGCTGTTCGCGTCAACCCTCTCCAGCATGCGGACCTGGCAATGGCCCAGGGTGCTGACCGGCCTCGCCGCCTGCTGCCTGTTCCTGCTCGGCCACCCGATCGGCGAGATGTTCTACTGGCCGGCCGGCGCCGTCGCCTACCTGTCGACGCTGGCCGCGAGCAGCATGGCGGTGTTCCTGCTCATCGACGAACGCGGCCAATCCTGGCCCGGAACGGCGGCGCTGTCGGCGAGCCTTGCCGCCTGCGCCGCCTGCAGCGAGGCCGGCGCGTGCCTCGCGGCGATGCTGGCGCCTGCCGTCGCGGCGCTGCGCTGGAATGTCCCGGCCAAGGCCCTCGCCCTGGCGCTTCCCGGCCTCGGGGTCACGGGGTTCGTGTTCTGGCAGGTGGCGCACCATCGCCTCGTCTCGGCCGAAGCCGTCGGCCACCTCACCCTGTTGCAGAGCCTGCGGCCGGCGCTGCCCGACCTATGGCGGGAGCTGCGCCCGTTCTGGCCGGCGAAGCTGGCCTTCCTACTCGGCGTGCGCTGGTGCGCGGCAGGCGCGCGTCCGGATGCCCGCGCGCTGCTAGCCTGCGCCATCGCGTTGCCGTTGGCCGCCGCTGCCATCTCCGCCGCCGCCTGGCACCAGTTCGGGCAGCCCTGTTGCGAACGCCATGAGAGCCTGCGGCAGTGCTGGGTGGTGCTGATGCTGGCGGCCCTGGGCGTCGCCTCCGTGCGGCCGTGGCCGGTGGGGGTGCGTGCCGCCGGTCTCGGCCCGGCCGCGCTGATGCTCGCCTGCCTGATCGAGACGGTCCCTCGCCTGCCGCCGGTCCTGCATGATTTCCGCCTGATGCGCGCCATCACCGCGACGCAACGCCTGGATTGGGCCAGTGGCCGATCCGATTCCGAGACGATGCGCTTCGACCTGCCGCCGGCAGCCGCGATCGCCGGAGGCGTCGAAATGCCGACCGGACACTACGCCGAGCCGGCCCTGAACTCCTGGACCGCGCACGGGCTGATGCAATTCTTTCGCAAGCGCCGCATCACGATCATCCCACAGTGATCGTGACCTCGCCTTCGTGGCCCCGCGCCGGCGCGTCCAGGCCGCGGCTGAGGAATGCCATGACCGCCACCTCGTCCGCGGTGAGCGCGTGCGGCAGATGCTTCGGATCAAGTGCCGCCTCTGCACGCTGCTTGAGCGTCGCGGCGAGGCTGCCGTCGAGATAGCC
The DNA here is from genome assembly GCA_964247695.1 of uncultured Acetobacteraceae bacterium. Taxonomy (GTDB): domain Bacteria; phylum Pseudomonadota; class Alphaproteobacteria; order Acetobacterales; family Acetobacteraceae; genus Lichenicoccus. Next base: position 21,545 of record CAXTVI010000012.1, on the reverse strand, counting down.
GTCGAACACCGCCGGATGGATGTAGCATTTCCGGCAGATCGACGGCGTGTTGCCGAGCATCTTTGCAACGCTCTCGACAGCGCGCAGCACGTTCTTCTTGGCGACGGACTGCGTGTCGTACTGCTCGAACTGGCGCAGCGCGAGCGCCGCCAGATTGGTCGCCGCCCAGGTACGGAAATCCTTTGCGGTGATATCCTCGCCGGTGATCTCGTGCAGGTACTCGTTCACGTCCGCCGAGGTGATCGTATGACGCTCGCCGTCCTCGTCGAGATACTGGAACAGGTCCTGTCCCGGGATGTCCTGCAGCCGCTTCATGATGCCGGCGATGCGGCGGTCGCGCACCTCGACATGCTGCTGAATGCCGTGCTTGGCTCGGAAATCCAACGTGAGCGCCTCGCCCTTCACGCGCAGATGGCGATTGCGCAGCGTGGTCAGGCCGAAGCTCTTGTTGGTGCGGGTGTATTCCTCGTTGCCAACCCGGGCCAGGGTGCGCTCGAGCAGCACCACCACCGTTGCCAGCACCCGCCGCCGGGTCAGGCCACGCGAGGCCAAATCCTCGGCCACGCGTGCGCGCAGCTCCGGCAGCTTGCGGCCGAACAGCAGCATCTTGGAGAACTTGGCCTCGTCGCGCACCAGCCGCCAGTCCGGATGGTAGCGGTACTGCAGCCGCCCGCGTGCATCGCGCCCGACCGCCTGCAGGTGGCCCTTCGGATCGGCGCAGATCCACACGTCGCGATAGGCCGGCGGGATCGCCAGCTTGCGCAGCCGGGTGAGGATCTCCTCGTCGCTGACGATCTCACCCTTGCGGTCGCGGTATCGGAAGCCGTCCTTGACGGCTTCGCGCGTATAGCCGGGCTTGCGCGCGCTCACGTAATGCAGGCGGGCCGCCTTCGCCTGCGCCCGGACCTCGGTCTCGTCATCCGTCATCCCGCTCGAACCGGCACCGGGTGCGCCGGTTGCAGGGCAACGACTTCACGCAACCGCGACGATGCGGCCCTCGCGCAAGGTGACGATGCGGTCCATGCGACGGGCCAGCTCGGTGTTGTGGGTCGCGATCAGCCCGGCCAGTCCCTCGTCGCGAGCCACCCGCAACAACTCGTCGAACACCTGGTCCGCCGTGCTCACATCGAGGTTGCCGGTCGGCTCGTCGGCCAGCAGCACCCGCGGGCGGTTGGCCAGCGCGCGCGCGATCGCGACACGCTGCTGCTCGCCGCCGGACAGCTTGCCCGGCAGATGGTCCATGCGATGGCCGAGCCCGAAGGCGCGCAGCAATGCCTCCGCCCGTACCCGCGCCACCTTGCGCGCACCGCCGCCGATCATCTGCGGCAGCACCACGTTCTCGAGCGCCGTGAACTCGGCCAGCAGGTGATGGAACTGATAGACGAAGCCGATGGCATTGCGCCGGATCGCGGTCCTCTCGCGATCGGGCAGTCGCCCGGCATCGCGCCCGTCGATCAGCACGGCGCCGTCCTGCGGCGTCTCCAGCAGCCCGGCCAGATGCAGCAGCGTGGACTTGCCGGTGCCGGACGGCGCCACCAGCGCCACGATCTCGCCCGGCCGCAGCGACAGCTCCGCGCCCTGCAGCACCTCGAGCCGTCCCTCGCCGCTCTGGTAGCCGTGGTGGAGCCCGCGCAGGGCGAGTGGCAGCGGGCTCTCACTCATGGCGCCCCCCTCACTCATGACGCAGTGCCTCCACCGGATCGGTGCGGGCCGCGCGCCAGGACGGATACAGCGTCGCCAGCAGCGACAGCACCAGCGCCATCACGATCACCTGGATCACCTGCGGCCATTCCAGCTTCGCCGGCAGGTGCTCGAGATAGTACACTTCCGGATTGAACAGGTTGGTGCCGGTCACCGACTGCAGCGCCTGCCGGATATGCTCGATATTGAGCGCGAACACGATGCCGAGGCCGGTGCCGAGCAGCGTGCCGGTGACGCCGACCGAGGCGCCGCACATCAGGAAGATGCGCATCACCGCGCCGCGCCCGGCGCCGATGGTGCGCAGCACCGCGATGTCGCGCGTCTTGTCCTTGACCATCATGATCAGCGACGACACCACGTTGAACGCCGCCACCAGGATGATCAGCGTCAGGATCAGGAACATCACGTTCTGCTCGACCTGTACCGCGCCAAAGAACGCATTGTTGCTCTGCGTCCAGTCGAGCACGCGCAGCGGCTGGTCAGGCAGCGCATCGCGGATGCGGCGCGTCACCGGACGCACGTTCTCCGCATCGCGCGTCGTCACCTGGATCAGCGACACCGCCTGCGGCATCTGGAAGAATATCTGCGCCGCCCCGAGCGGCAGGAACGCGTACGAGGCGTTGTAGTCGTTCACGCCGGCATCGAAGATCGCGACGACCCGGTACGCCCGCACGCGCGGGATGGTGCCGAATGCGGTCGCGGCCCCGTTTGGCGACACCAGCGTCAGGTGCGAGCCGATGGTGAGGTTGGCGCGCTCCGCCAGCGTCACGCCTATCGCGATCGCGTCGTCGCCGTGGAAGTCCGCAAGGCTGCCGCTGATGATGTTGCCGCTGATCTCGTGCAGGCGCTGCAGGTCGGCCTGCGTCATGCCGCGTATCAGGCCGCCTGCGCTGTAGCTGCCGACACTGAGCAGCACCTGCCCCTCGACCAAGGGCGTCGCCGACACCACCCCGTCGATGCTGGCGACCTTGCTGGCCAGCGCATCGTAGTCGCGGATCGGCACGCCTGTGCCGGTGATGCTGAGATCGCCGTTCAGCCCCAGGATGCGGCTCATCAGGTCGGCCTTGAAGCCGTTCATCACCGACATCACGATGATCAGGGTGGCGACCCCGAGCGCGATGCCGATCAGCGAGAAGATGGCGATGACGGAGACGAATCGCTCCCCGCGCCGCGCGCGCAGGTAGCGCCCGGCGATCGCCCGCTCGAAGGGGCCGAACATCAGGCCCCGGTACCAGCCATTTGACCTGCCACGTCCATCCCGATTCTGGTCAGCGCCGCCTCGGGCGACAGCTCCACCCGCTCGCCGGTGGCGCGGCGCTTGAGCTCGACCCGGCCGGCACCCGCACCGCGCGGCCCCACGATGATCTGCCAGGGATGGCCCATCAGGTCGGCGTCATTGAACTTGATGCCCGCGCGCTCGGTGCGGTCGTCGAGCAGCAGTGCGTCCGGGCCAGCCGCATAGAGCTGTTCGCACAGGGTGTCGCAGGCGGCGTCGCCCGGCTTGAGGTTGAGGATCGCGGCCTTGTATGGCGCCACGGCGTCGGGCCAGATGATGCCCGCCTCGTCATGGCTGGCCTCGATGATCGCACCGGCCAGCCGCGACACGCCGATGCCGTAGCTGCCCATCTCGGGATGCAGCGGCGCACCGTCGGCGCCGCTCACGGAAACATCCATCGACTCCGTGTATTTGGTGCCGAAATAGAAGATATGCCCCACCTCGATCCCGCGCCCTTCCCGCCGGCGATCCGCGGGCACCTCGGCCCAGGCCGCCGCGTCGTGCTTCTCGTCGGTCGCGGCATAGAGGCTGGTCACGCGCGCGAAGAACCCGGCGAGGGCCGCACGATCCTCGAGGTCGACATTGCTCGCCAGCCAGTCCTGCTCCTCGAGGGCGGCGTCATAGAACACGCCGCTCTCACCGGTGGGTGCGAGGATGATGAACTCGTGGCTGAGATTGCCGCCGATCGGGCCGGCATCGGCGACCATCGGGATCGCGGCCACGCCCAGGCGCTGGAACGTGCGCAGGTAGGCCAGCAGCATGCGCCGGTAGGTGGCGACCGCGCCGTCGTAGTCCGCATCGAAGCTGTAGGCGTCCTTCATCAGGAACTCGCGGCCGCGCATCACGCCGAAACGCGGCCGCACCTCGTCGCGGAATTTCCAGTGGATCTGGTACAATACCTGCGGCAGCTCGCGATACGACTTCGCCGACTGGCCGAACAGGTCGGTGATCATCTCCTCGTTGGTCGGCCCGTAGAGCAGGTCGCGCTCGTGCCGGTCCGCGAGGCGCAGCATCTCCGGGCCGTAGGCGTCGTAGCGCCCGGACCGGCGCCACAACTCGGCCGGCTGCAGCGTCGGCATCAGCACCTCCTGGGCGCCGATCGCGTCCTGCTCCTCGCGCACGATCTGCGCGATGTTGCGCAGCACCCGCAGCCCCGCCGGCAGCCAGGCATAGATGCCGGCGGCGGTCTGGCGGATCAGCCCGGCGCGCAGCATCAGCCGGTGGGAGGCGATCTGCGCCTCGGCCGGGTTCTCCTTCAGGGTGGGCTGGAAGCTTCTGGACAGGCGCATCGGCGAACGGACCTCGGGCGGCGGCAGTTTCGCGGACCCTAGAGCAGGATCACTGGTTGGGGAACGCCATCGAGCGGACGGGCCTGCTCATGCAGGGAGATACGTCCACAGCCCTGATTACTGTTGCAACTGCAATTGTGCGGCGCACAATACCGCACTGCACAAGTAACAGCTGTCAGAAATCGTTGTTCGAATGCATCTTTAATGGCTTGTAGGGCGTGACAAACCGCAGGCGTTTGCATAAAAAAAGCCCACGCGACGACTTGGTCATACGCGTGGGCCAAGTTTAGGGAGAAAACGCCAGTCACACGGCAGGATGAGGGAGACCTCGTCCTGCCGTTAATGATTGCGGAAGCCGTTGCGGATTGCCAGTGAAAACGCCTGGCTCTCATGCGAAAGTTATTGGCGAATATTCCGCGTACAGGCGCTAGCCGTCGAATGACAGAATTCCGTGCCGGAACGATAAGTAACTACTGCTGATCAACAGGTCGCAGCCAACCCACAACGCTGCGGAAACCAGCGTAGTGATCAGGACGACGCGGCCGATCCGCGGCCTGCTCGGCAACCCACGCACGCCGGACACTTCGTCCGCTTCGGGCCTGACCTGCTGACCCAGTGGCAGCACCGCGAACAGGGCGGTCCACCAGATCAGCACGAACAGGATGATCCCGGTGAACCAGCCCATCCGGAGTCAGACGCGCAGGAGATGCACGTCCACCATCGGACGCTTCTGCAGCTTGCGTCCGAGCGCGCGGCGCAGCGCGCTGCGCGCCGCCTCCTTCAGCCCGGCCTCGTCGGCCCGCACCGCATCCGACAGTTCAGCCAGGTTCTGCGCGAAGCTCGCCGTCACCCGCACGGTCTCGGCATCGTCGGGCTCGAGCAGCCCCGGCGCGCTCACCTTGGGAGCACCGAGGAAGCGACCGTCCTGGCCCATCACCACGCTGCCCAGCACCACGCCGTTGAACAGCATCTTGCGTCGCGCCGCCAGCACGCCGCCTTCCATCGGCAGCACGCGATTGCCATCCAGCGCCAGCCTGGCCACCGGAACGCTGTCGACAACCTCGACGGCGTTGCCGGACAGGCTGAGCACGTCGCCATCCTCGAGCAGCACCGGCCGCGCCCCTTCCTCACGGGCGAGTGCGGCGTGCGCCGCGAGATGCCGCCACTCGCCATGCACCGGCACCGCGTAGCGCGGCTTCACCAGTCCGTACAGCCTGCGAAGGTCGTCGCGCGCCGCGTGTCCGGACACATGCACCATGTGGTCGGCATCGGTCAGGACCCGCACGCCGCGGCGCACCAGGTTGTCCTGCACCTGCATGATGGCGCGCTCGTTGCCCGGGATCATGCGAGACGAGAATACCACCGTGTCGCCCTCGCCCAGCGAGATGTTCGGGTGGCTGTCGAGCGCGATGCGCGACATCGCCGAGCGTGGCTCGCCCTGGCTGCCGGTCACGATCATCAGCAGGTTGTCGTCCGGTACGTCCTCGGCATCCTGCTCGGATAGGAACATCGGCACGCGCTCGAGATAGCCGCAGTCGCGCGCGGCGGCCTCGAGGTTGCGCAAGGACCGGCCCACCACCACCACCGACCGCCCGGCCGCCTCGGCGGCGAGCGCGATGCTCTCGACACGGGCGACGTTGCTGGCAAAGCAGGTGACTGCGATGCGGCCGCTGATCGCCGCGATCAGGCTGGTCAGGCTGCGGCGCACGTCGGACTCCGAGCCGCTCTCGCCCTCGACCATCGCGTTGGTGCTGTCGCACACCATCGCCAGCACGCCCTCGCGACCCAGCTCGGCGAGCGCCTCGAGGTCGGTGGGCGGTCCGACCAGCGGGTGCGGGTCGAGCTTCCAGTCGCCGGTATGCAGCACGATGCCGTGCCGCGTGCGGACCACCAGTGCCTGCGCCTCCGGCACCGAATGGGTCACGCTGATGAACCGCAGGTCGAACGGATCGAGCCGGAACGCGCCGCCCTCCGGCACCACGTGCAGCTTGACCTGCGACAACAGCCCCGCCTCGCCCAGTTTGCGCCGCAGTACCGCGGCCGCGAACTGCGTCGCATAGACCGGGCAGCGCAGCCGCGGCCAGAGATGCGCCACAGCGCCGAGATGGTCCTCGTGCGCGTGGGTGATCACCAGCCCGACCAGGTCGCGGTGCCGTTCCGCGATGAAGCTCGGATCCGGCATCAGGATATCGACCTCCGGGCTGTCGTTGCCCGAGAAGCCGATGCCGCAATCGACCGCGAGCCAGGCTCCGTCGCACCGGTACAGGTTCAGGTTCATGCCGATCTCGCCCGTCCCGCCCAGGGGCAGGAAGGCCAGGTCGCCGTTCAACACATCCATAATTCGCCTTCAATCGTTCGAGGTTTTATCAGCAGCATGCGCGGGTTGCGGGTTGCGGGCGGCGAGCAGGCGCAGCCCGTCCAAGGTGAGTTCGGAGTCGATCCGCTCGATGACCGTGGTGCCTTCGGCGAACAGCGGCGCAAGGCCGCCGGTCGCAACCACCTTCATCGGGCTACCGAATTCGGCAATGATGCGGGAACTGATGCCCTCGATCAGGCCGACATAGCCCCAGAAAATCCCGGATCGCATGGCTGCGATCGTGTTGGTCCCGATCACCGGCCCCTGCGAGCGGCCGATGCCGATACGCGGCAGCCTTGCTGCCGCCTGATGGAGGGCTTCGACCGAGAGGCTGATCCCGGGTGCAATGACGCCACCAATATAGCACCCATCCTGGTCCACCACATCAAACGTGGTGGCGGTGCCGAAATCGATCACCAGCAACGGGCCGCCGTAGCGCTGGTGGCCGGCCAGTCCGTTCACCAGCCGGTCAACCCCGACCTCGGCCGGGTTGTCCATGCGGATCTCGAAGCCCCAGTCGAGCCGGGCGGAGGCGATCAGCGGCTCGACATCGAACCAGTCCCGGCACAGGCGGCGCAGGTGATAGAGCGCGGCGGGCACCACGGTGCCGATCACCGCGCGGTCGACCATCGTGCGGTCGAGGCCGGAATGACCCAGCAACGCCAGCAGCCAGACCGCATATTCGTCGGACGTTCGCCCGGTCTCGGTGCCGATGCGCCAGATGCCGCGCCACTCGGTTCCGTCATGCAGGGCAAACACGATATTGGTGTTGCCGGCATCGACGACAAGCAGCATCGGTCTCAGGCTCCCCGGCCATCCGGAGCAGGCCCGGCCGCTCCCTGTGGCTCCGCGCCGGTCATCATCGGCGGGCCAGGACGACGGCTCCACCCGAGACACGGGTGATGGAACCGCCGACGCGCAGCAGCAGGGTGCCATCCTCGGCAATCGAGGAAAAGCATCCCACGGTCTCGCCGGCTGGCGTCTGCACCGAAAGTGGCGTGCCGGCCGGATGGGCGCGCGCCAGCCAGGCCTGCCGGACGGCCTCGAAGCCTGTCGTCTCCAGATCGCCAAGGCGCACCGTGAGCGCCGCCAGCAGGCGATCGGCGATCGCGGATGCGTCCGGCACCGCGCCCAGTTCAGCCAAGCAGGCGGTCGGCCGATCGGCGACAGCGGGGGCGCGGCCCAGGTTGGCGCCGAACCCCAGCACCAGCCATCCGGCATCGCCCTGCGCGGGCGGAGCGCGCTCGATCAGGATGCCGGCGAGCTTGCGCTCCTCGAGCATGATGTCGTTCGGCCATTTGAGCCGCAGCGACCGGCCGTGCTGCGGGGTCAACGCGAAGGCGTCGTGCAAGGCCACCGCCGCGACGAACGGCCAGACCGAGGCAAGGCCGCCCTCGCCCGCGCCGGGCCGCAGGAGCACGGAGAACGCCAGCGCACCCTCGGCCGACATCCAGCTCCGGCCGCGCGTGCCCCGTCCGCGTGTCTGTGTCTGCGCCAGGACCGCCAGTCCCGCCGGCTCACCGGCCAGCGCGCGCTCGATGCAGAAATCCGAGGTGGAGGCGAGCGTCTCGTGGACCTGCAGGCGCCAGGATACCCCGGTCACCTGAACAGCACGCTGGCCGCGGCCTGGGCCGCGCTGCTGACCGGGCCCAGCACCAGGATGAACAGGCCGGTGACCAGCCCCATGCCGGCGGACACCAGGGCCACCGACCTGGCGGGACGATCGAACGCGACCGCGGCAACGTCGAAATACATCACCTTGACCACGCGCAGGTAGTAGTACGCGCCGATCACGCTGGACACGATGCCGACCACCACCAGCACCGGCAGCCCGGCCTGCAGCGCCGCGCTGAACACCAGCAGCTTGCCGAAGAACCCGGACAACGGCGGCACCCCGATCATGCTGAACATGAAGATCGCCATCGCGAGTGCCAGGCCCGGGTCGGTGCGGCCCAGCCCGGCGAGGTCGGCGATACGCTCGACTGACCGGCCCCGCCGGCGCATGGCAACGATCACCGCGAAGCTGCCGGCATTCATGAACAGGTAGACCGCGAGATAGATCAGCGTGCCGCGCATGCCGGCGGGCGTCGCGGCGGCGAGACCCATCAGGGCGTAGCCCATGTGACCGATCGAGGAATATGCCATCAGCCGCTTGATGCTGGTCTGCGGGATGGCGGCAAGCGCTCCGAACAGCATCGACGCCATCGAGATCAGCTCGATCAGCAGCTGCCACTGGTGCGAGACGGTGCCGAACGGACCCGCCATCACCCGCAGCAGCAGTGCGAAGGCGGCGATCTTGGGCGCACCCGCCATGAAGGACGTCACCGGCGGCGGCGCGCCCTGATAGACGTCCGGCGTCCACATGTGGAACGGCACCGCGGAGACCTTGAAGGCCAGCCCCACGATGATGAAGACGATGCCGATCACCAGTCCGGTCGGGATCTCGGCCGACGCGGACAGCGCCGTCTGCAGCCCGCGATATTCCATTGTGCCGGCAAACCCGAAGACCAGCGAGACGCCGTACAGCAGCAGCCCCGAGGCCAGCGATCCGAGCACGAAATACTTGAGGCCGGCCTCGGCGGAGCCGAGCCGGTCGCGGTCGAACGCACACAGGATGTAGATCGCCAGCGACTGCAGCTCGAGCCCGATATAGAGCGTCATCAGGTTCTCGCTCGACGCCATCACCATGGTGCCGACGGTCGAGAACAGCAGCAGCACCGGGAACTCGAAGCGCCCGATGCCCTCGCGCCGGTTGTAGTCCATCGACAGGATCAGGCTGAGCGCTGCCCCGATCAGGCTGAGGATCTTCATGTAGCGCGCGAAGTTGTCGCCGACGAACACCGAATTGTAGCCGATGCCGTCCGGGGCGGCGAGCACCAGGAAAGCGGTCACCACGAAGGCGCCCAGAGTCAGCAACGAGCAGAGCTGTGTCGCGTCACGGCGCTGCAGCACGCCGAGCACCAGGATCGCGAGCCCGGAGACCGACAGCACGATCTCCGGCAGGGCGAGTGTCCAGTTCATCAGCGCAACACCAGGCCAAGCATCAGCGAAATACCAGGAACGTCGAGATCAGCACGACCAGCCCGATCAGCATGGTGAAGGCATAGACGGCGATCGACCCGGTCTGGACGCGCACCAGCTGTACGGACCCGCCGGCGGTCAGCCGGCCGATCCCGTTTGGCACGCCCTCGGCGAGGTCCTCCTCGCCGACATGCCAGAACAGCCGCGCAATGGCCTCATACGGTCGTACGAAGATGCGGTCATACAGCTCATCGAAATACCACTTGTTGAGCAGGAACCGGTACAGTCCGGCATAGCGCGCAGCCAGGGTCGCCGGCAGTTCGGGGCGAACCATGTAGGCGTAGTACGACACACCAGCCCCGAGCAGCGCCAGGATGGTCGGCACCAGCGTGATCAGCACCGGCACCTGCTCGAGCGAAGCCAGGACGGCGTTGGTCGGCGCCGTGGTGATCGAGCCGTTCCAGAAGCCGGCCTGCCGGCTGCCGATGAACCAAGGCGCGAAAGCGGCCCCCGCGAACGCGGCGCCGACCGCCAGTACCACCAGCGGCGCCAGGATCACCGGGCCGCTCTCATGCGCCTGCTCCTGCAGGTGCGTATCGCGTGCGCGGCTGTGGAACACCAGGAACAGCAGCCGCCCGCTGTAGAGCGCGGTCAGGAACGCGGTCACCGAGCCCAGAACCCAGCCATAATAGCCCGACCCGGTGCCCGCGATGAAGGTCGCGTCGATGATCGCATCCTTCGACCACCAGCCGGAGAAAGGCGGGATACCGGCCAGCGCCAGCGAGCCGATCCACATCACCACGCAGGTTACCGGCAGCTTGCGGGCCAGGCCGCCCATGCGGCGCATGTCCTGCTCGTCGTGCAGGGCGTGGATCACCGAGCCGGCGGCGAGGAACAGCAGCGCCTTGAAGAAGGCGTGCGTGGTCAGGTGGAACATGCCGGCCTGGTACACCCCGACGCCGCAGGCCATGAACATGTAGCCGAGCTGCGAGCAGGTCGAGTACGCGATGGTGCGCTTGATGTCCGGCTGCACCAGCCCGACGGTGGCGGCGAAGAAGCAGGTCGAGGCGCCGATCAGCACCACCAGGTCCTTGGTGACCGGTGCGTACTCCATCAGCGGCGACATGCGTGCCAGCAGGAACACGCCGGCGGTCACCATGGTGGCCGCATGGATCAGCGCCGAGACCGGCGTCGGGCCCTCCATCGCGTCCGGAAGCCAGGTATGGAAGAACAGCTGCGCCGACTTGCCCATCGCGCCGATGAACAGCAGCACGCCGATCACCTCGTAGGCTCGCATGTCGGTGCCGAACAGGTGGTACATCGCCTGCTGGTGGTCGGGGATCAGCGCAAAGATATTGTCGTAGCTGACCGTGCCGAACTGCGTGAACAGCAGCGCGATGCCGACCATGAAGAACAGGTCGGCGACGCGATTGACCACGAAGGCCTTGATCGCCGCCGCATTGGCGCTCGGCCGGTCGTACCAGTAGCCGATGAGCAGGTAGCTCGCGAGGCCGACGCCTTCCCAGCCGAAGAACAGCTGGATCAGGTTGTCAGAACTCACCAGCATCAGCATGGCGAAGGTGAACAGCGACAGGTAGGCGAAGAAGCGCGAAACCGGGTTGGACTCGTGGCTCATGTAGCCGACGCTGTAGATGTGGATCAGCGTCGAGACCAGGGTGACCATCGCCACCATCTCGACCGACAGCATGTCGAAGCGCAGCGTCCAGGCCGCGCGGAAGCCGCCGGCCTGGATCCAGTCGGACACCGGCACCGCCAGCGTCGGCGAGCCCTGCGTCAGAGCGCCGGCCAATGCGCCAAGGCCGCAGAGGGTCGCCAGCACCATGCACGCGATGCTGACCGCCCTGGCACCGCGATCGCCGATGCTCGGCCCGAACAGGCCGGCTCCGAAAAGGCCCGCGATGATCGCGCCGAACAATGGCGCGAACACGGCCACGGCAAACATGGAGGACGCGGCGATCATCTCAGCCCTTCATCAAGGTCACGTCCTCGACCTGGATCGAGCCGCGGTTACGGAAATAGACGGTGACGATGGCGAGCCCGATCGCGGCTTCGGCGGCCGCCACGGTGAGCACGAACAGGGTGAAGACCTGCCCGGAGAGGTCGCCGAGCGCCGACGAGAAGGCCACCAGGTTGATCTCGCCGGCGAGCAGGATCAGCTCGATCGACATCATGATGGTGATGACGTTCCTGCGGTTCAGGAAGATGCCGAACACCCCGAGCACCAGCAGCGCGGCACTCACGGTCAGATAGGGGCCCAAACCCACATTGGCGATGCCAGGCAGCATGCGTGTCAGCCCTCCCGGTTCGGACTGTTTTCGATCACCTTCGCAGGCGTGCTCAGCGGCCGCTCCGCGGAGGCTGCGATCGGACGCCGGAAGCCGCCATTGCCTGTGGTGCTGTTGCCCAGGCCCAGCGTCATCATCTGCAGGGTGTCGGCCGGGACACGCGCATGCTGCACCGCAACGTCCTGGCGCTTCGCACTCGGCCGGTCGCGCAGAGTAAGCACGATCGCACCGATCATCGCCACCAGCAGCACCAGCCCGCAGGCCTGGAACAGGAACACGTAGTGCGTGTAGATCAGCTCACCCAGCGCCGCGGTGTTGCTCGCCGCACCCGGCACCCGCGCGTGCGGCAGGTCGCGAACGTTCGGCGCGATCCGCCACGAAACAGCGCTGAGCACCAGCTCGACCAGAAGCACCAGGCCCACCGCGCCGCTGACCGGGGCATAGCGCTGCAGGCCTTCGCGCGCCTGCGAGAAGTTCACGTCCAGCATCATGACGACGAACAGGAACAGCACGGCGACCGCGCCGACATAGGCGATCACCAGGATCATTGCCAGGAACTCGGCGCCGGCGATCAGGAACAGCCCGGCCGCGTTGAAGAACGCCGCGATCAGGAACAGCACCGAATGCACCGGATTGCGCGCGCTGATCACCATGACCGCGGAGGCGATCAGCACCACCGCGAAGAACCAGAAGGTGACCTGCGTGATCATCGGTAGGGAGCATCCTGCTTTGTCATCATCGGTAGGGAGCATCCTGCTTTGTCATCATCGATAGGGAGCATCCTGCTCTAGGCGCCGGGCCAGCACGCTTTCCCAGCGGTCGCCGTTCGCGAGCAGCTTGTCCTTGTTGTACATCAGCTCCTCGCGCGTCTCGGTGGCGAACTCGTAGTTCGGCCCCTCGACGATGGCATCCACCGGGCAAGCCTCCTCGCACAGGCCGCAATAGATGCATTTGGTCATGTCGATGTCGTAGCGCGTTGTGCGCCGGCTGCCATCCTCGCGCGGCTCCGCCTCGATCGTGATCGCCTCCGCCGGGCACACCGCCTCGCACAGCTTGCAGGCGATGCAGCGTTCCTCGCCGTTCGGGTAGCGACGCAGCGCGTGCTCGCCCCGGAAGCGCGGCGACAGCGAGCCCTTCTCGTTCGGGTAGTTCAGCGTCGCCTTCGGCTTGAACATGTAGCGCAGCGTCACCCCCATGCCGGCTATCAGCTCGGCCAGCAGGAAGGTGCGCGCGGTGCGGTCCAGTAGCGCCATGAACTCTCTCCGGCTCGCTTACGAGCCTGTGTGGGGCAGCAGCCCCGTCGCCATCAGGAAGCCGGCCGTCAGCACCATCCAGGCGAGCGAAAACGGCAGGAATACCTTCCAGCCGAGCCGCATGAGCTGGTCGTAGCGATAGCGCGGGAAGGTGCCGCGCACCCAGATGAACACGAACAGCACGAACAGGATCTTGGCGATGAACCAGACCGGGCCCGGGATCCAGGTGAAGGGTGCGACGGCGATTGGCGGCAGCCAGCCGCCGAGGAACAGGATGGTGGTCATCCCGCTCATCAGGAACATGTTGGCGTATTCGCCGAGGAAGAACAGCCCGAACGACAGGGAGCTGTATTCGACGAAGAAGCCCGCCACCAACTCGCTCTCGCCCTCCGGCAGGTCGAACGGCGCCCGGTTTGTCTCGGCCAGCGCCGAGATGAAGAACACGACGAACATCGGGAACATCGGCAGCGCGAACCAGACATGCCGCTGCGCCAGCACGATGTCGTTCAGGTTCAGGCTGCCGACCGCCAGCAGCACCGACACCATCACCAGCCCGATCGAGACCTCGTAGCTGACCATCTGCGCCGCCGAGCGCAGCCCACCCATGAAGGCGTACTTGGAGTTGCTGGCCCAGCCGGCGATCAGGATGCCATACACCCCGAGCGAGGAGATCGCGAACAGATAGAGGATGCCGACATTGATGTCGGCAACCGCCCAGTGGTTGTTGGTCGGGATCACCGCCCACGCCATCATCGCCAGCCCGAACGTCAGCACCGGCGCCAGCAGGAATAATGCCCGGTTGGCCCCCGAGGGGATGATGGTCTCCTTGGTGATCATCTTGATGGCGTCGGCAAACGCCTGCAGCAGGCCGAACGGACCCACCGTGTTGGGTCCCTTGCGGAGCTGGATCGCCGCCAGCACCTTGCGCTCGGCATAGGTCAGGTAGGCCACGCCGATCAGCAACGGCACCAGCATCGCCAGCGCCTCGAGCACGGTCAGGATGATCAGCCCGAGCGTGGTATCGAGAAAGAAGTGCTGCACCGCCCTACTCTGCCGCCTGCACGAGCGGCGCGTTGTACACGCGCGAGCATTCCTGCATGGTCGGGCTGGCCCGGCTGATCGCGTTCGTCAGGTAGTAGTCCCCGATTCCGTGTGCGAAGGCAGCAGTGCCGAGGCCGGCCGGATCGCCGGACGGACCGTCGAGGTTGCCGGCGCCGAAGCGCGGCAGCCCCTGCACCCCGAACACCGGGTTCGCCTCGGCCAGCCGCGCCCTGATCGCGTCCAGGTTGTCGTAGGGCAGCGTGTGCCCGATCACCTCGGAAAAGGCGCGCAGGATGCGCCAGTCCTCCTTGGCCTCGCCGGGCGGCATGATCGCCGGGAACGCCTTCTGCACCCGGCCCTCCGTGTTCACGTAGGTGCCCGGCTTCTCGGCGTAGGTGGCGCCGGGCAGGATCACGTCGGCGCGTGCGGCCCCGGCATCGCCATGATGGCCCTGGTAGATCACGAAGGTGTCCGGCCCGATCCGCGCCGGATGGAACTCGTCCGCCCCGAGCAGCCACAGCACATCGACGCCGCCACTCATCATGCCGGCGACCGAGCGGCCGCCCTTCTGCGGCACGAAGCCCAGATCGAGCGCGCCGACCCGCGACGCCGCGCTGTGCAGGACATTGAAGCCGTGCCAGTCCGCCGCGAGCGCGCCAACATCGGCCGCCAGCTTCCAGCACGCCGCCAGAATCGCCGCGCCGTCCTCTCGTGCCAGGGCGGCCTGCCCGAGCACGATCATCGGCCGCCTGGCGGCCCTGAGGACCTCGGCAAAGGCAACGCCCCCTTCGAGCAGACCGGTCAGCGCCCCAGGCCGGTCGCCCAACAGGTCCACCGGATAGGTCAGGTCGGCGGTAGGATGCCCGATGACCCCGACCGGATAATGACCGGCGAGGTAGCGCTTGCGGATACGGGCATTGAGCACCGGCGCCTCATGGCGCGGATCGCAGCCGACCAGCAGCAGCGCATCGCTCTCCTCGATGCCGGCAATCGTGGTGTTAAAGGTGTAGAACTCGCGACGCGCGGTGTCGTAGCGCGCGCCGTCCTGCCGGCAATCGAGGTTGGGCGAGCCGAGCGAGACCATCAGGTCGCGCAACGCCACCAGGCTCTCGGCGTCGCAAAGGTCTCCGGCAATCGCGCCGATCCTCTCGCCGGGCACTCCCTGCATTCCGCGTGCAATCGCCACGAACGCATCCTGCCAGGATGCCCGCTGCAGCTTGCCGTGCACCCGCACCCAGGGATGGTCGAGCCGCCGACGCCGGAAGCCATCGAACGAGAAGCGGCCCTTGTCGGCCATCCACTCCTCGTTCACCTCGTCATTGGTGCGCGGCAGGATGCGCAGGACCTCGGCGCCACGCGCATGGATGCTGATGTTGGTGCCGACGCCGTCCATCACGTCGATGCTGTCGCTGCGCTTGAGCTCCCAAGGCCGGGCCACGAACGCGTATGGCTTGGAGGTCAGCGCGCCGACCGGGCAGATGTCGATCAGGTTGCCGGACAGCTCCGAGGTCAGCGCCTTTTCGACATAGGTGCCGATTTCCATGTTCTCGCCGCGAGAGGTCGCACCCAGCTCCGGCACGCCCGCCACCTCGGTCGCGAAGCGCACACAGCGCGTGCACTGGATACAGCGGGTCATCACCGTCTTGACCAGCGGGCC
The DNA here is from genome assembly GCA_964247695.1 of uncultured Acetobacteraceae bacterium. Classification (GTDB taxonomy): domain Bacteria; phylum Pseudomonadota; class Alphaproteobacteria; order Acetobacterales; family Acetobacteraceae; genus Lichenicoccus. Next base: position 5,645 of record CAXTVI010000012.1, on the reverse strand, counting down.
GAGATACTTGTCCTTTACCGCGCGCTTGTTCTCGGCATAGCGCGAATGGTCGGCACCGTAGGAATAGGCCTGGTCCTGCAGGTCGCACTCGCCGCCCTGGTCGCAGATCGGGCAATCCAGCGGGTGGTTGATGAGCAGGAATTCCATCACCGCCCGGCGCGCCTTGCGCACCACCGCGGTGTCGGTCTTCACCACCATGCCATCCATCACCGGATAGCCGCAGGAGGCCACCGGCTTCGGCGCCTTTTCCACCTCGACCAGGCACATGCGGCAGTTTCCGGCGATCGACAGCCGCTCGTGGTAGCAGAAGCGCGGGATCTCCTTGCCCGCCGCCTCGCAGGCCTGCAGGACCGAGGAGCCGTTGGCGACCTCGACCTGGATGCCGTCGACAGTGACCCGTGCCATCGGCCTCTACTCCGCCGCGACCGGAAGGGTGTTGCCCGGTATGTTGCTCGGCGTCGGCGCCAATCCCGCCCCCTTTGCGCTGCTCGGATGCGCCGCCTTGTAGGCCGCGATGCGCTCCTCCATCACCGGGCGGAAATGGCGGATCAGGCCCTGGATCGGCCACGCCGCGGCATCGCCGAGCGCGCAGATGGTGTGGCCCTCGACCTGGCGCGTGACCTGCTCGAGCATGTCGATCTCCTCGATCTCGGCGCGGCCGCGTACCATGCGGTCCATCACCCGCATCATCCAGCCGGTGCCCTCGCGGCACGGCGTGCACTGGCCGCAGCTCTCATGCTTGAAGAAGCGCGCGAACCGGGCGATCGCCTCGACCACGTCGGTGCTGCGGTCCATCACGATCATCGCCGCCGTCCCCAGACCCGAACGCTCGGCGCGCAGCGCGTCGAAATCCATCAGGACTGTGTCGCAGGTCGCCTTCGGCAGGATCGGCACCGAGCAGCCGCCCGGGATCACCGCCAGCAGGTTGTCCCAGCCGCCGCGCACGCCGCCGGCATGGCGCTCGATGATCTCGCGCATCGGCAGTCCGAGTTCCTCCTCGACCACGCAGGGCCGGTTCACGTGCCCGGAGATCGCGAACAGCTTGGTGCCGACATTGTTCGGCCGCCCGAAGCTCGAGAACCACGCCCCGCCGCGACGCAGGATGGTCGACGCGACCGCGATGCTCTCGACATTGTTCACCGTGGTCGGGCAGCCGTACAGCCCCATCGCCGCCGGGAACGGCGGCTTCATGCGCGGCAGCCCCTTCTTGCCCTCGAGGCTTTCCAGCAGCGCCGTCTCCTCGCCGCAGATGTACGCACCGGCGCCGCGATGAATGAAGAAGTCGAAGTCCCAGCCCGAGCCGCACGCATTGCGCCCGATCAGGCCAGCCGCGTAGGCCTCGTCGATCGCCACCTGCAGGTTGCGGCTCTCGTTGTAGTACTCGCCGCGAATATAGATGTACGCGGTATGCGCGCCCATCGCGAACGAGGCGATCAGCGCACTCTCGATCAGCTTGTGCGGCTCGTGCCGGATGATCTCGCGATCCTTGCAGGTGCCGGGCTCGCTCTCGTCGCCGTTGATCACCAGGTAGTGCGGTCGCCCGTCCGACACCTTCGGCATGAAGGACCATTTCAGCCCGGTCGGGAATCCCGCGCCGCCGCGTCCACGCAGGTTCGACGCCTTCATCTCGGCCACGATGCCGTCCCGCCCACGCGCCAGGATCGCCGCCGTGCCATCCCAATCGCCCCGTTTACGGGCACCGGCCAGCCGGAAGTCTTCCCGGCCGTAGATGTTGGTGAAGATGCGGTCCTTGTCGCTGAGCATCGTAGGTTTTCCTAGACCTCCGGACCATGCGGGTCAGGAGCGCCGTGATCATCAGATCCTGCTATGGCGGGCTCGCGGTTCGGCACGTCCAGCAGGGTCGTGCGGCCGCCGATCGGCTCGGAGCCGAAGCGGTCGATGGTGGTGCCCGGCGGAGGCATTTCGCCGCGCTTCAAGGCCTCGATCAATGCCACCGTGCGCGGCCCGTCGAGATCCTCGTAGTAATCGTCGTTGACCTGAACCATCGGCGCGTTCACGCAGGCGCCGAGGCATTCCACCTCGGTCATGGTGAACAGCCCGTCCGCCGAGGTCTCTTCCCAGTTCCTAAGCCCGGCTGCCGATTTTACCGCCGCCACCACGTCGGCCGATCCACGCAGCCAGCACGGCGTGGTGGTGCAGATCTGCAAATGATAGCGCCCGACCGGCTTTCGGTTGAACATCAGGTAGAAGGTTGCGACCTCGTAGACGCGGATCGGTGCCATGCCGAGCCTGGCCGCGATCACGTCCATCGCCACCCGCGGGATCCAGGCGCTACCGGTGAGCCGCCCCATCTGCTTCTGGGCGATGTACAGCAGCGGCATCACAGCGCTCGCCTGCTTGCCCTCCGGATACTTGGCCAACGTCGCCGCGATCTGCGTCTCGCTGTCCTCGTCGAAGGCGAAGTGGGAGGGCTGCTGCGACGCCCCGTCATGCGGCACATGCCCCGGCGTGCCGTGGCCGATATTCTCCGCGGAAAAATGTCCGGACATCGGCCGCCTACCTGTCTATCTCGCCGAACACCAGGTCGATCGACCCGATGATCGCCACCGCATCGGCCAGCATGTGACGCCGCGCCATCTCGTCCATCGCCTGCAGATGCGCGAAGCCGGTCGGCCGGATCTTGCAGCGATATGGCCGGTTGCTGCCGTCGGCCACCAGATACACCGCGAACTCGCCCTTCGGGCTCTCGGTCGCGGTGTAGGTGGCACCGGGAGGCACGTGGTAGCCCTCGGTGAACAGCTTGAAGTGATGGATTAGCGCTTCCATCGACCGCTTCATCTCGCGACGGGTCGGTGGCGAGATCTTGGTGTCCTGCACCTTGATCGGTCCCGGCTGCATCTTCGCCAGGCATTGCTGCACGATCTTGACGCTCTCGCGCATCTCGGCGACCCGCACCAGGTAGCGGTCGTAGCAATCGCCGTTGCGCGTCACCGGGATGCCGAACTCGACCTGGTCATAGGCGTCATACGGCTGCGCGCGACGCAGGTCCCAGGGCACGCCGGAAGCGCGAAGGTTCGGGCCCGAGAACCCCCAGGCCAGCGCCTGCTCGGCGGTGAACACGCCGATGCCCACGGTGCGCTGCTTCCAGATCCGGTTGCCGGTCAGCAGCGCCTCGAGGTCGTCGAGGAATTTCGGGAATTCGTCGGCCCATGCCGCGATCCGCTCGGTCAGTCCCGCCGGCAGGTCGCGCGCGACGCCGCCGGGCCGGAAGTAGTTGGCATGGTAGCGCGCACCCGACGCCGCCTCGTAGAACTCGAGCAGCTTCTCGCGCTCCTCGTAGCCCCACAGCGCCGGCGTCAGCGCGCCGACATCGAGCCCGAACGAGGTCACGTTGAGCAGGTGATTGAGCACCCGGGTGATCTCGGCGAACATCGTGCGGATCCACTTGGCGCGGATCGGAATGTCGAGGCCGAGCAGCTTCTCGGTCGCGAGCGCGAAGGCCTGCTCCTCACACATCGGCGAGACGTAATCGAGCCGGTCGAAATACGGCAGCGCCTTCATGTAGGTCTTGTATTCGATCAGCTTCTCGGTGCCCCGGTGCAGTAGCCCGATATGCGGCACCGCCCGTGTGACCACTTCGCCGTCCATCTCCATCACCAGCCGCAGCACGCCGTGCGCCGAGGGATGCTGGGGACCGAAATTCAGCGAATGGCTGTCGATCTCGACCGTCTTGACGCGCTGGTCCTGCGGCACCGCCTGATCGGAGGGCTGCAGGCTGTCCGGGATGTCCTCCCGAAGCACGATATCGCTCATCGCAGTTTCCCCGGCGCCGGGAGCGGACCCTGCCGCGTCTCGTGCGCCTTTTCGTCGCCGGGCAGCGTCAGCACGCCCTCCCATGGCGACTCGAAATCGAAGTTGCGGAAGTCCTGGGTCAGCTTGACCGGTTCGTACACCACGGCCCGGCGGTCGACGTCGTATCGCACCTCGACATAGCCGGTCAGCGGGAAGTCCTTGCGCAGCGGGTGCCCCTCGAAGCCGTAATCGGTCAGGATCCGGCGCAGGTCGGGCTGGTCCGAGAACAGCACCCCGAACAGGTCATAGCACTCGCGCTCCCACCAGGTGGCGCACGGCCAGATGCGGTGCACAGATGGCACCGGCTGCGTCTCGTCGGTGCTCACGATCACCCGGACCCGCTGGTTCAGGGTCACCGACAGCAGGTTGTAGACGACGTCGAACCGCTCGGCCCGCTCGGGGAAATCAACCCCGCAGAGATCCATCATCTGTTCGAAGCTGAAGCGCGGGTCATCGCGCAACAGCGTCATCACCGAGAGCAAGGACGCCCGGTCGGTGCGCAGGACCAGTTCGCCCTGCTCCACGCCGGCCCCATGTACGCCGGGCACCACGGTCGAGAGGGTTACCGCCAGCGATCCGAGTCTTGCCGGGCTGTTCCAGCGGGCGCTGGCAATCGGCACCGCCTCAGCCACGCAGGATGGTCCCGGTGCGGCGGATCTTCTTCTGCAGCTGGATGATGCCGTACACCAGGGCTTCCGCGGTGGGCGGGCAGCCTGGGACGTAGATATCCACCGGCACGATCCGGTCGCAGCCGCGCACCACCGAGTAGCTGTAGTGGTAGTAGCCGCCGCCATTGGCGCACGAGCCCATCGAGATCACCCAGCGCGGCTCGGCCATCTGGTCGTACACGCGACGCATGGCCGGTGCCATCTTGTTGGTGAGCGTACCGGAGACGATCATGACATCGGCCTGGCGCGGAGAGCCGCGCGGGATGATGCCGAACCGGTCGAGATCGTAGCGTGGCATGAAGGCGTGGATCATCTCAACCGCACAGCACGCCAAGCCGAACGAGAGCGGCCACAGGCTGCCGGTTCGGGCCCAGTTGACCAGCTTGTCGACATTGGCGACGACGAAGCCCTTCTCGGTGATCTCGCCGGTGATACCTTTGATGACCGCATCCTGGTCCGGACCGGGCGCCAGGGCCTCACGATTCCACGCTGTCGTCGTCGAGAGCTCCGTACTCATACCCGCTCTATTCCCAATCCAGCGCACCTTTGCGCCACTCATAGATAAAGCCCACCGTCAGAACGCCAAGGAAGGCCAGCATCGAGAGAAATCCGAACAGCCCGATCCGGTACAGGCTCACCGCCCAGGGGAACAGGAACGCGACCTCGAGGTCGAAGATGATGAACAGGATCGACACGAGGTAGAACCGGACGTCGAAACGGCGCCGCGCATCGTCGAAGGCGTCGAAGCCGCACTCGTAGGCGGTCAGCTTCTCGGCATAGGGCTTCTGCTGTCCGGCGAGGAGAGACCCACCCAGCATGGCGCCGGCGATCCCGAAGGCGATCACCACGAACACCAGGACGGGAAAGTAGTCCGCCAATACGACATGCATGACCTGATCTCCCTCATGTCCCCGGCGCACGGGCAGCCTATGACCGGAACGCCCGATCGGCGCAGCTTGTTCCGGATCGACGACAGACGTTTGATGAAGCAACAATAGTCTCGCGACAAGTCCGCCGCCAGAGTGCGCTGCAGCATTTTATTGAGAGGATCTGGCGCCGGATCCGCACCGGCGGGAGCGGCGCGATGGCGCGAGTGACGGGGCTCGAACCCGCGACCTCCGGCGTGACAGGCCGGCGCTCTAACCAACTGAGCTACACCCGCAT
>CAXTVI010000011.1:70819-96842 GCA_964247695.1 uncultured Acetobacteraceae bacterium | reverse complement strand
CTGCGCATCCGGGGTTGATGCCGGGCTGATGCGAGGCCGCGTTTGACCGGGACCGAGACCGGCAGGCTCTGGCTTCCCTATACGCAGATGAAGTCCGGTGCCGCGCCGCTGCAGGCGGCCGGCACCGGCGGCAGCCGCATCCGTCTGTCCGACGGCCGTGTTCTGGTCGACGGCATCGCCTCCTGGTGGACCGCCTGCCACGGCTACAACCACCCGCATATCGCGGATGCGGTGCGGCGGCAGCTCGACACCATGCCGCATGTGATGTTCGGCGGACTGGTGCACGAGCCAGCTTTGGCGCTGGCCGAACGGCTGGTGGCGTTGCTGCCGGGCGACCTCGAGCGGGTGTTCTTCTCGGATTCCGGCTCGGTGTCGGTCGAGGTCGCCATAAAGATGGCGATGCAGTACTGGCTCAACCGCGGCGTGCGCTCCCGGCACCGGCTGCTGGCGTTCCGCGGCGGCTACCACGGCGACACGCTCGCCACCATGGCGGTGTGCGACCCGGAGGAAGGCATGCACAGCCTGTTCGCTGGCGTGCTGCCGCAGCATCACGTGGTGGCGCTGCCGCGCGATCCCGAAGGTGTGGCGGAATTCGACCGGTTCCTGGCCGAACACGCAGACCGGCTGGCTGCGATCCTGGTCGAGCCGCTGGTGCAGGGCGCCGGCGGCATGGTGTTCCACGATCCCGGCGTGCTGCGCCATCTGCGCGAGGCGGCTGATCGGCACGGCCTGCTGCTCATCCTAGACGAGGTGTTCACCGGCTTCGGCCGCACCGGGACGATGTTCGCCTGCGAGCAGGCCGGCATCGTGCCGGACATCATCACCCTGTCCAAGGCGCTGACCGGCGGCACCATGGGGCTGGCGGCGACGGTGGCGCGCCGGCACGTGTTCGAGGCGTTCTGGTCCGACGATCCGCTCTGCGCGCTCATGCACGGCCCGACCTTCATGGCGAACCCGCTTGCCTGCGCGGCGGCGCTGGCCTCGCTCGACCTGTTCGCGAGCGAGGACCGGCTCGGACAGGTGGCCGCCATCGAGCGCCAGCTCGCGCAGGAGCTCGCGCCCTGCGCGGCGCTGCCCGGCGTGCGGGACGTGCGCGTGCACGGCGCCATCGGCGTGGTGCAGCTCGACCGGCCGCCCGCCGACATGAACGGGCTCAAGCGCCGATTGGTGGAGAAGGGCGTCTGGGTGCGGCCGTTTCGCGACATCGTCTACCTGACGCCGGCCTTCACAATCGAGCCTGCCGACCTGTCGCACCTCACCCACGCGATCCGCACCGTGCTGGCCGACAGCAGCGCCATGTTGACAACTCCGGCTTAATGGAAAATATATTCCATTAAGGAGACTGTCTGGCACGTATGCTCCAGGAAGGGGCCGGTCCGGCAGGCGTTCAGGGAGTGCCTCGTGCCGTCACCGACGTTCGCGCTCAACCACGTCACCGCGCCGTACGAGGAGTTTCCGGGCCTGCTCGAGCTGGCCGCGACACTCGGCCTGCGCGGCGTGGAACTGCGCAACGACCTTGATGGCGTGCCCATCGCCGACGGCACCCCGGGCTCCGAACTGCGCGAGCAGGCGGCGGAGGCGGGGGTGTCGATCCTCTCGATCAACGCGCTGCAGCGCTTCGAGCAGTGGAACCACGCCCGCGAGGCGGAGGCGTTGGAACTCGCGGCCTACGCGCGGGATGCCGGCGTTTCCGCCCTGGTGCTGTGCCCGACCAACAGCCTCGATGACGGCCGTGACGCCGGCGAGCGCCGCCAGGACCTGCGACGCGCGGTCAAGGGCCTGGCACCGGTACTGGCCGAGCACGGCATCATCGGCCTGATCGAGCCGCTCGGCTTCGCGGAATGCGCGCTGCGACGCAAGCGGGACGCACTCGATGCGATCGACGAGACCGGCCACGCGGACCTTTTCGCGCTGCTGCACGATACTTTCCACCATGCGCTGTCAGGCGAGCAGGAGAGTTTCCCCGGCCGCACCGGACTGGTGCATGTCTCGGGGGTCGAAGATCCGTCCGTGGCCCTCGCGGCGATGCGCGATGCACACCGGGTCCTGGTCGGCCCGGCTGACCGCCTGGATAATGTGGGGCAGCTCCGGGTCCTGATTGCCGGAGGCTATGCCGGCGCGATCTCGTTCGAGGCGTTCGCGTCCGAGGTGCACGACGCCGAGGACGCACCGGCGGCGCTCGAGCGCAGCCTCGCCTTTCTCTCCGCTTCCATTCGTTAGGGGCCAGCCATGTCGGCAGCGACATCGTCCGGTGGACCGGGGCTCGACGCGCCAGGGACCAATCCCTTCGTGCTGGAAGTGCTGGACGTGTCGAAGCAGTTCCCCGGCGTAAAGGCGCTGGATCGCATCAACCTGCGGCTGCGACCGGGCAGTGTGCACGCGCTGATGGGCGAGAATGGCGCCGGCAAGTCGACGCTGATGAAGATCATTGCCGGCGGCATCCGGCCCAGTTCGGGCGAGATACGCGTCAACGGCGTGCGGCAGGAGTTCCAGGCGCCAGCGGATGCGATGCAATGCGGTATCGCGATGATCCACCAGGAACTGAACCTGGTGCCGCACATGACGGTGTCGGAGAATATCTGGGTCGGGCGCGAACCGCGCCGGTTCGGCTTCGTCGATCATGGGGCGCTGCGCAGGCAGACCGTCGACCTGCTTGCCCGTTTCGGCATCAGGCTGGATCCGGACGTCGAGGTGGCGAGCCTCGCGGTCGCCAACCAGCAGATGGTGGAGATCGCGAAAGCGGTGTCCTACGAGCCCGATATCCTGATCATGGACGAGCCCACCTCCTCGCTCACCGAGCAGGAGGTGCAGCACCTGTTCACCATCATCCGCCGGCTGCGCGACCAGGGCCGCGCCATCGTCTATATCTCGCACAAGATGAACGAGATCTTCGCGATCGCCGACGAGGTCTCGGTGTTTCGCGACGGCACCCATGTTGCGACCGGCAACGCGTCGGAGTTCACCCAGAAGTCGCTGATCGGCCTGATGGTCGGCCGCGAGCTGACGCACATGTTCCCGAAGGCGGACGTGCAGATCGGCGAGGTCGTGCTGCGCGCCACCGGTCTCACCCTGCCGGGCGTGTTCCGCGACGTGTCGTTCGAGTTGCGGCGCGGCGAGATCCTCGGGTTCGCCGGGCTGATCGGCGCCGGCCGCACCAACGTGGCCGAGGCGATCTACGGCGTCACGCCGGCCACGTCCGGCAGCATCGAGATCGACGGCAAGGCCGCTCGCATCCGCTCGCCGACGGATGCCAAGCGGCACGGCATGGCGTTCCTGACCGAGGACCGCAAGGCGAGCGGCCTGTTCCTGATGCTCTCTGTGCTGGAGAACATGCAGATCGCCTCGGTGGCGGATTATTGCCGTGGCGGCTTCGTGCGGCAGGACGCCTTGCGCGAGGCGTCGGAGGGCATGCGCCGGGCGCTGCAGGTCAAGACCCCCGACATGGACACGATGATCGAGAACCTCAGTGGCGGCAACCAGCAGAAGGTGCTGATCGCGCGCTGGCTGATGACTGGACCCCGCATCCTGATTCTCGACGAGCCGACGCGCGGCATCGATGTCGGCGCCAAGTCCGAGATCCACCGGCTGATGTCGGAACTCGTCGAGAAAGGCCTCTCGATCATCATGGTCTCGTCCGAGCTGCCGGAAATCCTGGGCATGAGCGACCGCGTGGTGGTGATGCAGGAGGGCCGCGTCGCCGGCATCCTCGCTCGGCACGAGGCGACGCAGGAACGAATCATGGAACTGGCGGCGCGCTGAACGAACAGGCTGCGTAGGGAGAAACATCATGTCCATGGTCGCCGATACCGCCGTGCCGGGCAGCGTTCGACGGCCGCGCAAGCTGCCGGTCGAGGCCAGCATCCTCGGCGTGCTGATCGGCATCGCGCTGATCTTCGAAGTGCTCGGCTGGACCCTGCGCGGCCAGAGCTTCCTAGGCAACCCGAGCCGGCTGCTGATCATCATCCTGCAGGTGTCGATCGTCGGACTGCTGGCGGTAGGCGTCACCCAGGTCATCATCACCACCGGCATCGACCTCTCCTCCGGCTCGGTGCTGGCGCTGAGTGCCATGGTCGCCGCCAGCCTGGCGCAGGAAGGCGACTACGCGCGCGCGGTGTATCCGGGCCTGGGCGATCTGCCGATCGTGATCCCGATCGTGGCCGGGCTGCTGGTCGGCGCCGTCGCCGGTTTCTGCAACGGCACCCTGGTCACGCTGGGACGATTGCCGCCGTTCATCGCGACACTCGGCATGATGGTCACCGCGCGCGGACTGGCGCGCTACTACACGCACGGCCAGCCGGTCAGCATGCTCACCGACAAGTTCACCGCAATCGGCGGCGGCGCCAACCCGGTGCTGATCTTCCTGGTGGTGGCGGCGATCTTCCACGTGGCACTGCGCTATACGCGCTACGGCAAGTACACCTACGCGATCGGCGGCAACATCCAGGCGGCGCGCGTCTCCGGGATCAACGTCACCCGGCACCTGATGCTGGTCTACACCATCGCGGGCGCGCTCTCGGGGCTTGCCGGCATCATCATGGCGGCCCGCGCGACCAGCGGGCAGGCCGGCATGGGCATGTCGTACGAGCTCGATGCGATCGCGGCCGCGGTCATCGGCGGCACCAGCCTGTCGGGTGGCATCGGGCGCATCACCGGCACCGTCATCGGCACCCTGATCCTGGGCGTCATGACCAGCGGCTTCACCTTCCTCGGCGTGGACGCTTACATCCAGGACATCGTGAAGGGCCTGATCATCATCGCCGCCGTGATGGCCGACCAGTTCCGCCGCAAGCGCCGCTCCATCTGACACCAATCAATCAACGACGGGAGAGACGTCCAAATGAATAAGACCCTGCTGGCTGCCGCCTGCGCGCTCGCCTTTACCGCTGCGCCGGCTTTTGCGAAGCCGCTCAATATCGGCGTGTCGATGGCGCTCTTCGACGACAACTTCCTGACGGCGGTGCGCCAGGCGATGGCGACGCACGCGCAGTCGGTGCCGGGACTGCAGGTGCAATTCCAGGACGCGCAGGGCGACGTCGGCAAGCAACTCAGCGAGGTGCAGAACTTCATCTCGCAGAAGGTAGACGCGATCATCGTGAACCCGGTGGACACCGCCACCACCAAGCGCATGACCTCGGCGGCGAGTGCCGCGCACATCCCGATCGTCTATGTCAATCGCCGGCCCGACGAAACCAACCTGCCGTCGGGCGTCGCCGTGGTGGCCTCGGACGACAAGCTCGCCGGACGCCTGCAGATGACCGTGCTGGCGAAGAAGATGGGCGGCCACGGCAACCTCGTCATCATGCTGGGCGACCTCGCCAACAACGCGACCCAGGGCCGCACCGCGGGCGTGAAGGAGGTGCTGGCGAAATATCCGAGCATCAAGATCGTCGAGGAGCAGACCGCGAACTGGGAGCGCACGAAGGCGATCGACCTGATGAACAACTGGATCACCAAGGGCGACAAGATCACCGGGATCGCGGCCAACAACGACGAGATGGCGCTGGGTGCCATCATCGCGCTGCACTCCAACGGCGTCGATCCGAAGACACTGGCGATCGGCGGCGTCGATGCGACCGCCGACGGGCTGGACGCGCTGCGCAAGGGCGACCTGACGGTGACGGTGTTCCAGAACGCGAAGGGCCAGGGCGCGGAGGCGGTCGACGACGCGGTGAAGCTCGCGAACGGCCAGAAGGTGCCGCAATACGACACCATCCCGTACGAGCTGGTCACCCCGCAGAACTACAAGAGTTTCCTCAACCGCTGATCCACGCCGCCGCTGATCCATGCCGCGGTGGCGGCGAGGCCGGCCTCCCACCCCATCCTGGGAGCCCAGCCAGTCTGTCGGGTCAGCCGGCTGCTGTCGAGAATGTTGACCGGGACGTCGGCGCCGCGCGCCGCGCGCCGGACCAGGCGCGGGGTGCGGCCGGTGATGCGGGCGGCGTCGGCCAGCACCTCGCTGACGCTGCGGCCGATGCCGCTGCCGACATTGAACACGCGGCCGGGGCCGTCATGGTCGAGACAGGCAAGCATGGCGGCGACGACGTCGTCGATATGGATGTAGTCGCGCACGATGCGCCCGTCGCCCCAGATCTCCACCGGCTCGTCCGCCAGCAGGCGCCGCAGCAGGGCCGACACCAGGCCCTGGCCGCGCCGCGGGTCCTGGTGCGGGCCATAGGCGTTGGCGATGCGCAGCGCGCGTGCCTCCAGCCCGTACAGGTGTCGGTAGAGTGCCAAGTACTTCTCCACCACCAGCTTGCCGATGCCATAGGCCGAGATCGGCTCGGTCGGCGCATCCTCGCTGACCGGCATGGGCCCGGTGACGCCGTAGACTGTGCCTCCAGAGGAGGCGAACACGTAGCGGCGCACGCCCTCGGACCGGCAGGCTTCCAGCAGCCGCACCTTGGCCGGCACCGCGTCGGCCACGATCTGCGCCGGATTGTCGTTCGAGCTGTTCGGCAGCCCGGCGCCGATCAGGTCGAAGACATGCGCATGACCCGCCACCAGGCGATCGGGCGAGCGCTCGTCGAGCACGCCGCTGATCCATTCGATGCCAGCGAGTGCGGCCGGCGGCGCGCCCCGCCCGAAGCCGGTGACGGGAACGCCCAGCGCCCGCAGGCGCAGGCACAGGTTGGTGCCGATGAAGCCGCCGGCCCCGAGCACAAGGCTGCGACGGCCGTCGGCGTTCATGCCACCCGCTTGCGGGCCGATCGCATGCGCAGCCGCAGCCAGGGGTGCCGGGCCTCGACAAAGGCGACCATCGCCTGCTTGTTCGCGGACTGCTCGGTGATCGCATTGACCATCGAGTTGCCATGCACGCGATACCCGGCCAGGACCTCCGGCACGGCGACGCCGAACTGGCCGAGCTCGACCAGGTTGAGCCAGAGGTCGAAATCCTCCCAGCCCATGGCGTCGCGCCGGACATAGTAGCCGCTCGCCGCCGCCCAGGCCCATTTCGCGACCAGGGCCATGGCGTCGATATAGTTGCCGATCTGCAGCCGGTGCGGCTCGAACGGGTGCTCGCCCATGATGGTTTCGCTGTCGCCGAACTGCCGGATGCGCGGATAGGCGAAGGCGGCGCGTGGCGCGGCCCGCACCGCGTCCAGCAACGTGGCGCAGGCCTCGGGGAGCAGGCGGTTGTCGGAGTCGAGCGCCATCAGCCAGGGCGTCTCGGCGGCGTCGAACACGACGTTGCGCGCGCCGCCGAGGCCGGCATTGCGCACCGTGCGCAGGATGCGGATGCGGTTGAAGCGGTCGCGATGCCGGCGGGCCCATTCGAGCACCAGCGGCACCGACTGGTCGGTGGACCCGTCATCGACGACCGCGAGGTCGATGAGCTCGAGCGTTTGCGCGCGGACGGAATCGAGCGCCTCGAGGATGTGCGCCTCGTAGTTGTACGAGGTCATCACCACGGTCACCTCGGCCTCTCCCAGCCTGTCATGCGCGAACAGCAGCTCGCTGTCCGGCACCTCGGGCACCCCGCGCGCCCGGTAGTCGCCGCGGCGCAGGCCGAGCTCGATGCAGCGGGCGGCCGCTTCGTCGCCTTCCCGCGCTGGCGCGAAGCCGCCGAGCAGGATGGCCGCCAGTTCGGCCTGCCGCCAGGGGCCGTAGCGCCAGAGCGCGTCGTGGTAGGCGCGGCGCGCGACGGCACGGCGCAGCGCCGGCTCGTCGATCAGGCGCAGCAGGGCCGCCTCCCAGGCGGCGTCGTCTGCGGCGAGGTACCCGGTGACGCCGTCCTCGATCGCCCGGCGATAGGGACCGGTGGGGCTGGCAACCGTGCAGGCGCCCGCCAGCGCCGCCTCGAAATATTTCAGCTCGCTCTTTGCCTCGCAGAACACGTTGCCGGCTTCGAGCGGGCAGAGCGAGATGTCGCACCGGGCCAACTCGTCCGGCAGGTCGTCGAGCGGCACCATGTCGCGCCACTCGATGCGGTCGGCAAGCCCGGCGAGCTCGGGAAACTCCTCCATCTGCAGCAGGCCGCGCTTGTTGGCCGCCTCGCGGAACAGCACCAGCACCGCCTGCGGCCGTGCGGCCAGCACCCGTGCCAAGGCCGGCGCGGCCTGCGCGAAGTCGCGCTGGTGCGTGCGGGTGCCGCCGGCATAGCCGAGGCGGACGAGACCGTCGTCACCCGCTTCCTGGCGCCGCCGCAGCGCATAGCGGGCGCGCCGGTCGGTGGCGCCCTCGAAGATGTTCGGCAGCACGTGCACGACGTCGCATTGCCGGCGCAGGTCGGCGGCCAGCTCGGCGGTGGTGGTGATGCAGAGATCCGCCGCCTGCATCGTGCGCAGCATGCCCTCGAAATAGCTCTGGGTGGCGACCTCGGTGGTGCCTATGGTGCGGATGCCGTCGATGATCTCGATGCGCGCGAGCTCGGGCCGGGTCATCAGGTCGTCGACGTCGAAGGCAATGCGCGTCCCCGCTTCGCGAGCCAGCCGGAACATGGTCTCGATGTGCGGGCTCATCGCCGCGCGCCAGACCACCAGCAGGTCGGCGCGGGCGAGGATCTCCGGATCGACGTCGAACAGATCGACCACCTCCGCCGCGTAGCCGGCATCGCGCATGGCGGCGGCATTGCGCCGGCAGCGATAGGTGGCGCCGGGAGTGCCGGGCTCGCCGACCACGAACAGCACGTGCCGGATGACGCGGAACGGCGGCCGCTCTTGCGCCGGCGATGGCTCGTCGGCCTCCGGGAGCGGGAGATCGGGCGCCGCCGCCGGCGGCATCTCGGCTTCGGCCGGCGCCGGCAACGCGTCCGGCGCCGCGACCGGTCCGGCAAGCGCCGGAGCCTTTGGACGCATCGCGTCGAGGACGCGGCGCAGCGGGCCGGTCAGGCGCCAGGACAAAGAGTTGTGGATGATCCCGACCTCGCCGCGATGATGCTCGGCGGCCTGCAGGGCGGCGTCATGCTCCCTGCGGGCGGCATCCCGCTCGGCCTGTGCTTGCGCGAGTGCCGCGCACGCATCGTCACGTTCGGCTCGGGCCACATCCCGCTCCGAGGAGAGGTCACGGCGCAGCGCCTTGATCTGCTCCGCGGCTGCCTCCCGCTCGCGCCGGGCCGCCTGTTCCGCCGCATGCCGCGTTGCTTTCGCATCGGCCAGCGCGCTGCGCTGCAGCCCGAACGCGACGGACCGGTCCCTGAAATGCTGGTCGGCCTGCCGCAGCCGCTCGCCGAGCGTGCCGAGTGCCGTCTCATGCGCGCTAGCGACGTCGCGCAGCGCCGCCGCATGCCGCCGGTCGCGCAGCGAAAGCGCATACTCGACCTCCCAGCGCTCGCCGAGCAGGGCGAAGCGCTCGCGCAGCAGGGCCGCCGCGTGCCTGTCCGACATGGCACAGAGCTCGAGCACCGCGGCCGGCACCTGCGAACCGACCGCCAGCACACCCAGCCCATGCGCGTGCAGGAACTCGAAGGAGGGGTGCAGCCGGCGCTGCTGCTCCCAGAAACGCCAGACTCCGAAATCGCCTTCCCGGACATTGGTGTCGTGCAGCAGGACGACGGCGCGGTCGGACAGCTTGGGCTGCCAGTGCGCGAAGTCATGCGCGACATCCTCCAGCCGATGCCGGCCGTCGATATGCAGCAGGTCGATGCTGCCATCGGGAAAGTCGTCGCGCGCCTCGTCGAACAGGCAGCGCAGCAGGCGCGAGAAACCGGCATAGTGCTGCGCGTGGAACCGGGCGAGGTCGGTATACACGTCCTCGCCGTAGAAGCCGGCGTGCTCATCGCCGGTCCAGCCGTCAATGGCAAAGCAGCGCGTCGGCAGTCCTTCCGCCAGGACCGCGTCACAGAAGCCTGCATAGGAAACGCCCGCATGGGTGCCGAGCTCGACCAGCTGGAGCGGCCGCAGCGCGCGCACGATCCATTGCGCGAACGGCAGGTGGCCGTACCAGGCGCTGTCGGCGCCGAGGCGCGTCGGGCGGCGGAACCAGGGCGCCAGACCCGGTGCCAGCAGCTCCGCGAGCGGTCCCGGATCAGGCTGCGCCATGCAGTCCCACCGCGCCGACCCCGGCAACCTCGAAACCGTTATGGATAAGTAAAGAACCCTGAATACGCGCGGAAAACCGAGGCTTCATAACAACATCCAACGCCAGCTTCGTAATAATGACCGGATCTTGACCAGCTCGTCTCAAAAATACTTCGTTAATTTACCAGCGTTTTTCATTGCGGCATAGGAAGCTCCCCTGATATCCAGCGGTCTGGCCCCGGTTCTAATCGGGCGCAGGTAGTGGTCTTCCGCATGACTATTGCCCGGCAGCAGTGAAGGTAGCAGTCTTGGCCAATGTGGTAACGGTTATGGGCGCGGCCCAGCAACAGATCCCGGTCACGGTCAATGGCAGCGTAGCCTTTACCCTGGCCCAAGCCTACCAGAGCGCAGTCAGCCAACTCGGCGCCACCCTGTTCGGGCAGAGCCTGACGGCGGGCGTGGCGCCCCCCAGCGTTCCCGGCGGCCAGGTTGGCGAGGGAGTTATCACCACCACCGGCAGCTACACCTTCCCCGGCGGCTACCGCTACGTCACCAACAACGCGGCAGCCGGCGTGGTCCTCGACGGGTCCGCGATCGGCTCGTCGGTCAGCGTGCTGGCCGGGCTCGGCGGCACCACCCTGTTCGGCGGCGCCGGCGGCGGCGAGTTCATCGCGGGTGGCGGCAACAATGTCTTCGAGGGCCTGAGCGCCGGCGGCGGCAATTACGAGATCGCCACAAGCCAGGGAAATGACAGCATCTTCGGCAACAGCGGCAACGACCTGATCTTCACCGACGCCGGCCACAACCTGGTCTTCACCGGCACCGGCAACGACACGTTGTTCTCCGGCGGCACCGACAGCATCATCGCCGGCGCCGGCGACAACACCATCGTGCTGAGCGGGCAGCAGAGCACGGTCTTCGGCAGCACCGGCTACACGACGCTGGTCGATGTCGGCGCCAACAACGAATATTCCGGCGGCACCGGATCGACCCTGCTGTTCGACGGCACCGACGGCACCTATTACCTGGACGGTCCAAGCACCGTAATCGGCGGCGTCAACGACACCATCAGCGCGTCCGGCAACGCCACCATCTTCAGCGGCAGCGGCACCACCGTCTATGAGAACGGCAGTGTGTCCCTCGCCTTCATTGCCAACTCGGGCACGTCGTCCACGATCGACGGTGGCAGCAACGCGACGGTGTTCGGCGCCAGCAACGCGAGCGTCACCTATAACGGCTCGTCCGGGCTGAGCTACCTGATCGCCAGCACCGGCAACGAAACCCTCAACGGCTCGCTCGCGTCCGGCTCGCTGGTGCTGTTCGGCAACGCGGCCGCCACCGCACTCGAGGGCGGCGCCGGCAACGACACATTGGTCGCCGGCTCCGGCTCCAACACGCTCACCGGCGGCGCGGGCAGCAACACCTTCGTCTTCTCCGACAGCAGCGCCGGTGGCAGCGACGTCATCACCGACTTCGGCAGCTCGGCCGGCAACCTGGTCGGCCTGTTTGGCTACGGCGCGAACGAGGCCAAGGCGGTGCTGGCGGCGGCGGTCAATAACGGCAGCGGCGGCTCCAGCATCACGCTGTCGGACAATACGGTCATCACCTTCAACAACCTGACTGCCGCCCAGCTGCAGGCGCACGCCACCCATATCTTCTCCACCTGAGACGAGACCTTCCGATAACGCGACTACGCTGGTCATCCCCCACTCTCCAAGGATGGGCGCCTTCTCTGCGCTCTGGTGCTCACAGCCGAAGAGGCTGCTCCGCCCCGGTGCTCGGCAAGCCACGCCGGCCGGCGCCTTTGACGCCTCTCACTGAGCGCAGCGCGTTCTCGGACGGTCTCTCCGGGCACTAAGTCCGCGAATTGCTGAAGGCGGGGTTCGCCTTGTATGACCTTTGGCATGACAGAGGTTGGGCGGCCGCCAACGGATCGGGACGAGGACGTCCTGCTTGAGAGCTATCGCAACAGCCTGCGGCTGCAGCAGATGCGGATCGCGGCGCTGCAGACAGCGCTCGCGGAGCGGCAGCTCCGGGTATCCGGGCTCGAACGGTCCACCTCCTGGCGGCTGACCCTGCCGCTGCGGCTGGCAAGCGGCCTCGTCGCGGGGCGGCTGCCGAACGGCATGCCTGTTGCGGCCGCCGCACGACGCGTGCGCGAGATCGTCAGACAGGACGGGATCGCAGCACTCGGACGCCGGATCGCCGGCCGCGTCCTGCATCCGCCGCGCAAGCCGGCAGACGCGCCGCTGCCTCCGCCTGGCTCCGACTTCCCCACGATGCTGCGCCGGTCGTTGCTGATCATCGCCGAGCTCAGCGTGCCGCAATGCGCGAAATACCGGGTCTGGCAGAAACGCGAGCATCTGCAGCGGCTCGGCTGGCCCTGCAGGGTCGTCGACTGGCACGCGACGGAGGAGGCACGCTCGGCGCTGTCCTGCGCCACCGAGGTGATCTTCTATCGGGTGCCGGCGACGCCGGAGGTGCTCGGCCTGATCGGCGAGGCGCGCCGCCTGGGCCTGCGGCCGTTCTGGGAGGTCGACGACCTGATCTTCGACGAGCCGCTCTACCTGCGCAACACCAACCTGGCCCGGCTCGAGCCGGCGCTGCGCGAGGAGCTGCTCCGCGGCGTGCGGCTGTACCGGCGCGCGATGCTCGAATGCAACCGCGCCATCGCCTCCACGCCGGTGCTGGCGCAGGCCATGCGCGAGGCCGGCGTCGCGGAGGCGCACCCCATCGAGAATGCGTTGGATAACGAAACGATCGCGACGGCCGCCAGCCTGCGCGCCGGCAAGCGGCAGTCCTCTTCACCAATGATCGTCTATGGCTCCGGCACCCGCACGCATGACGCCGATTTCCTGCTGGTCGCGTCGGCGCTGGAGCGGTTGCTCGCGCGTCATCCGGACCTGCGGCTGCGCATCATCGGCGAGCTGACCGTGCCAGACAACTTGCGCCGGTATGGCGGCCGCGTCGAGGACCTGCCCGGCACCGACTACCGGGCCTATCTCGGCTTGCTGTGCGGGGGCGACATCGCCATTGCGCCGCTGGAAGCCACAGTTTTCAACGACGCGAAGAGCAACATCAAGTTCCAGGAAGCGTCGATCCTGCGCCTGCCCAGCGTCTGCTCGCCACGGGCGGCATTCGCGGGCGTGATCGAGCATGGCCGCAACGGCATGCTGGCGGAGAGCGGCCAGGACTGGGAGCAGGCGCTCGAGGCCCTGGTCCGCGATCCGGACCTCAGGCGACGCATGGGGGAGGCTGCCCTGCACGACGTCTTGCGGCACTACGCACCCGACGCCATCGCTCAAACCCAGGTGCTGCCGCTGTTCGGGGCGCCGGACGCGGACCTGCCGTCGCCGCGTCCGTTGCGCGTGCTGATGGCCAACGTCTTTCTATGGCCGCGCAGCTTCGGCGGCGCCACCATCGTGGCCGAGGAGATGGCCCGCCGCCTGCACGCCCGCGATGACGTGACGCTCGCGATCTTCACCTCGCACGGCGACGACGCGGCCTATCCCGATGCCCTGCTGCGTTACGACTGGGACGGCATCCCGGTGTTCGCGACCGGCCTGCCGCCGCCGGACGATCACGTGGCGAGCTTCGACAATCCGGCGGCGGTCGCGCATTTTGCCGAGGTGCTGGATGCGGTGCGTCCGGACGTCGTGCATGTCCACTCCATCCAGGGATTCGGCGCCACCATCCTGCGCCTGTGCCGGGAGCGCACCATTCCCTACGTCGTCACGCTGCACGATGCCTGGTTCCTCTGCGACCGGCAGTTCATGGTGCGCGGCGACGGGCGCTATTGCTTCCAGACCCGGATCGACCTCAGCGTCTGCCAGGCCTGCCTGCCGCATGCGCGCCATCTCGAGGCGCGGCGCGCGATCATGCAGCAGGCGCTGCGCGATGCGAGCCACCTGCTCAGCCCCAGCGCCTCGCATCGCGCATTGTTCCTGGCGAACGGCGTCGAGCCAGACCGCATCAGCGTCAACCGCAACGGCCTGCGCGCCCCGACGCGCCCACGCCGGCGGCGTCCGCCCGGGGCCGCGCCACGCTTCGGCTTCGTCGGCGGCAACGAGCGCATCAAGGGCTATCATCTGGTGCAACAGGCGTTCGAGAGCCTGGTGAGCGGCGACTGGGAGCTGGTCCTGGTCGACAACACGCTTAATCTCGGCTTCAGCTCGATCGATGTCGAAGACTGGGACGTGCGTGGACGCATCAACATCGTTCCGGCCTACCGCCAGGACGGGCTCGACGCATTCTTCGACGGCATCGATGTCCTGCTGTTCCCGTCACAATGGAAGGAAAGCTACGGCCTCACCGTGCGCGAGGCCCTGGCCCGCGACGTCTGGGTGATCGCGAGCGCGCCCGGCGGCCAGTCCGAGGATGTGGCCGACGGGATCAACGGCCGCCTGATCCCGCTGGACGGCCGACCGCACGGGCTCGCCGCCGCTATCGCGGAAATACTCGCCGATCCGGGACGCCTGGACGATTACGTCAACCCGCACCGGGACGCGCTTGCCGATCCTGCCGACCAGGCCGAGGAGCTTCATGCGGTCCTGGCGCGAGCGGCTCGCCTGGAACCGCCGACCAGGGCGCAGAGCGCCGGCATCCTGTCCCGGGTCAACACCAGATAGAGCAGGCGCATCCTCAGGCTGGCCTCAGGTTCGGCGGCCTGGGTAATGGCGGCCTGCGTGATGATCCGCTCATGGATCCACTGCATCGGGAACTGTCCCGACCGCACTGACGGCGATCGCGATGCCACTTTCGGCCAGCGGTCGAGCCACGGCACCCGCATCGGGTTCTCGCGCAACAATTCCACCTTGATGAACGGCACCGAGCCGGAGCCGAGGATCGACATCCAGTCCAGATGCATGGGATTGATCGCGAGCAGCCTGCGCAGGCCGCGCCGGCGTTCCGGCCAGGATGCCGCCCATCGCAGCCCGGCCGCCCTGATGGAAGCTCCCAACCCGACCTCGCCGTGCAGGATTATCTCGGCACGAACCATCTCGCGGAACGGCAACGCAAGGATGCGGGCAATCGGCGGACTCTGCCAGGCCTCCCGGGTGAAGCAGAGGAACCAGGATTGCAGGTGCCAGGCCATCTCGTGCGACTCGACCATGCCCCAGACGTCGCGTCCGAGGCCCTGCATTCCTGCGAAGATGGGGGCCAGCGGCTGCAGCGGGCCGATCACGCTGTCATTGGCCAGAACGATGAATTCCGCATCCGCAACACAGCCGAGCTCGATCAGATGCTGCCAGGCCCCGAAATCGAGACCCGTATTTTCGCGCAGGTGACCCACTGCGCCCGCGTCATCCAGGGCGGCGCGATCCTGCGGATGCATGGCTGCCATGCCGGAAAGTGCGACATGGACCGTAAGCCCGCATTGGCCGAGTTCCCGAAGATAATGCAGGACGGAGGCTGACAGGCGCCCGTCGGCGGAATGCTGCGCGAACAGGCATACGGCTTGTCCCAACGCATTTTCCTCCAATCCTGGTCCAGAGACCGCCGCAGCAATCCGACGTCAGGGACGCTGCGCCCGGCCAGGTGTTCGAATAACCCGGCCTGCACAAACGACAAGCGGGTCATGATCGAACGGATCATGCTCAGGCGGTCACTGTTGCCGATTGGCCGCGCTCTTGCAGAGTATGTCTGGCGTTTTGCGCGCCAGCGGAGTTACGTCTGGTGCATTGCACCCTGCGGCTGTAATAGCCGCTTCCGGCGACGGGCGGGCCGTGTCATCCGACTCGAGGCTGCCGAGTTCCATCGCCAACAGTGGGAATGAGAAGATTTCATGAGCAAGGCCTTCATTGCCGGCGTCCTGCAGGACTCCATCGACTGCACCGGCGTTGCCGCCAACCAGGCCGCCAGCGACCTGATTGCTGCGATCGTGCGCGAGCTCAAGAAGGAAGGCGGCTTCACGCTTCCATCCTTCGGCACCTTTACCGTGCGCAAGACGAAGGCCCGCAAGGCGCTCAATCCCCGGACCGGAGAGCCGGTCAAGGTCAAGGCCGGCAAGACCGTCCGCTTCAAGGCGAGCCCCAACCTCAAGAAGGCGATCTAGTTTCTCCGGAGCGCATGACCGGTTCAAGGTCATGCCGACTTCAAGGACTGGCTGGGGCGGGAGGATTCGAACCTCCGCGTGGCGGAATCAAAATCCGCTGCCTTACCGCTTGGCTACGCCCCACCGGCCGCGCCTAGATAGGGCCCGGGGCGGCTCTTCGTAAACCCCGCCGCGTGCTCAGGCGAGCGGCGGTTCCACGATAGGGTCCGTTGCGATGAAGCCGGCATCCTCGCCGGGTGCAGGCTCGCCGGATGCCGGCGTAGCGGTCGTTTCGCCGAGCATCCGGGCCGCCCAACCGACCCGGTCGAAGCTGCGATCGAGGGCGGCCATGGTGCCCGCCAGGTCCGGGCTCTCGTCGCGCTCCCAGGCCCGCACTGCCTGCAGCCAGATCCCCACGACTCCGGCGACACGTAGCGCGCCCAGGAGCCCCTGGGTCTCCAGCCCCGCCGCCTGCGCCATCCAGGCCATGCTGGAGCGGGTCGCGGCAGCCAGCATCAGGGCGAGGCCCGGGTCGGAAGGCATGGCGCGCAGCACCGCGCGCACACCCTCGCGATATTGCTGCAGCACGTCGAAGCGGCGCATCAGCATGTCGAACAGCCGCTCGCGCGCGGTGCCTTCCGAGCCGTCGTCGATCAGCGCCGCCTGATCGGCGAGCACCCCGAGCCGCAGCAGCATGCAGGCGGCGGAGGGGTAGCGCACGCGGGCCCGGTCGAGCGGCAACCCGGCCTCCCGTGCCGCCTCGACGACGGAGACCCGCCGCCACCCACGCAATTCCGCCTGGGCCATGGCGGCGCGAATCAGGGCGGTATCGAACTGCTCGTCTGTCATCTTGGTTTCCGGCCGTTTCCGGCTTAACGCGCCAATGCCCGCGATCGCTGCGTTGCCGCCTCGATCGCCGCCGGGATCGAGGCCGGCCACGCCGTCGGACCCATAAGGATGTCGAGGGCACTTGCCGTGGTGCCCCCCGAGCTGGTGACCGCACGCCGCAATGCGCACGCATCCTCGTCAGGAGAGGCATCGAGCAGCGCACCGGCGCCGCTGACCGTCAGCCGGGCGAGCTGCCGAGCGAGCGCGGGCGGCAGTCCCTGTTCGATCCCGGCCGCCTCCAGCAGCTCGGCCAGCAGGAAGACGTAGGCGGGACCGCTGCCGGAGAGCGCGGTCACCGGATCCAGCAACGCCTCGTTTTCGACCCAGGCGGCCGCCCCCGCTGCCGCCAGCAGCCGCGCGCACAATTCACGCTGCGGCGCCCGTACGCCGGGTCCCGCGCAGGCGACCGTGATCCCGCGCCCGATCGCCGCCGGCGTGTTCGGCATCGCCCGCACGATCGCGACGTCACCGCCGAGTGCGCTGGCCAAACCGGAGATGGAGCGCCCCGCCATGATCGACAGCACTATGGCGTCGCGCACGAACGGCACGACCAACGGAAGAATGGCATCCACCGTCTGCGGCTTCACCGCCAGGATGACGATCTCCGGCTTGAAGGAGACCGGTACTAAGCTCGCGTCATCGACCTTGAGATGCGGTGGAGGCACCACGGCCGCCCCCGGGTCAACCACTACCGAGGATGATAGTCCCTGTGCTTCCCAACCGCGGAGCAGCGCGTTGCCCATGCGGCCGCAACCGATCAGCAGCAGCGGCGGGATCAGCATGAGTTCAGAGGTCGTTCGAGAATGTGCCAAGGCGAGTCAGAGGCGCCAGCTTGGCGCCGCCCGTCGTGGCTTCCGAGAACCGAGGCGGAGCGGCCTCCTTGGCCGTGAGCACCGGAAGCGCAGGAAGCCGCGTCGGATGACCGCCGTAGTGCATTCTCGAACGACCTCTCAGGCTTCGCCAGCGCATTCCAGCATGGCGGCTTCCAGGGCATCGGTCGGCGACTTGCCGCCCCACAGCACGAACTGGAAGGCCGGATAGAACCGCTCGCACTCGGTGATGGCGATGTCCACCATGTCCTCGAGGCTCTCGGCGGAGGCGCCCGGAGCACCGCGAAGCAGGACCGAATGGCGGAACAGCGGCATGCCGTCATCCGGATCCATGCCGAAATGGCCGATCCAGAGCCGCTCGTTGGCCAGCGCCAGCAGCTCGAACAGGGCGCGGCGCTGCGAGGCGGGTACCTTGAGGTCGAAGGCGCAGGTGAAGTGCATCGCGCTGATCTCGCGCGACCACGAGAAATAGAGCCCGTAATCGCACCATTTGCCGGGGGCCTCGACAGCCATCTCGGTGTCGGTCCGGCGGTCGAAGGTCCAGTCATAGCCGCCCACGATCTGTTCCATCAGGTCGAGCGGGTTGGCGGCGGTGGGCTGGCTCTCGATTGTCAGAGCAGGCATGCGGGGCTCCCCAATGTGGAGGAAGGCCCGGCGCGATCCGGGCCCCTACGTCTGCGTGTCGGGCGGTGGGATGCGACTCCGGCGTTCGCGCCGCGCCCCTGCCCGGGAGGTTGACCCCCGAGCTCAGCCTATGGATGCCGTGCGTGCACTGCAAGCCACATCAAGGTTCTAAGGGAAAACCCCCCGGTTCCTAGCCCGGCGGCCCGCCTGGCGCGCCGTGGCTGGCGTGCGGGTCATGTGCGGCCGGAGGCACCCCTTCGCTGTCTGCAGTCTCACCGGGCGCGTCCGACGGCAAGGGCGCCGGCGTGCCATCCGCATCCGCCTGAGGAGTCGCGCGCAGCGCCGCGAGATGGCCGTCCAGGCGCGCCTCGAGGGTGGCGATCCTGAGGTCGGCGGCCTCCTGGCCGGCCCGCGCCTGGGCCGCCAGTTCGCTCACCACCTCGAATTCCTCCCGACGCACCAGCGAGAGAGAGGCCAGAGCCTCGTCGACCCGGGTGCGGACCAGAGCTCCGAGCTCCTCGCCGATGCCGGCGATGGCCGAGAAGGCACCTCCTGCAACACCCGCGATGTCGTCGAAGAACTTGCTGCGCTCGACCATGATCCGGCTCCCGTGCCCTGTGCTAGGGGATATCGTGCCGGCAAGCCGATCTGCCAATCGCAATCGCGCGGTTTCCGGCGCGGTTTTGCGAGCCCAGGTGCGACCCGATATAAGGCCGGCCATGATCCTCATCACCGGCGGTGCCGGCTTCATCGGCTCCTGCCTGCAGGCGGCGCTGGCAACAGCCGGCCAGCCCACCATCGTCTCCGACTGGCTGGGCAGCGGCGGCAAGTGGCGCAATCTGGCCCGGCACCCGCCGGAGCGGATCGTCCCTCCGGAGGCGCTCGACGGCTTCCTGGCGGAGATGGACGGCCTGCGGCTCCCTCCGCTGCAGGCTGTCGTGCATCTCGGCGCGATCAGCGAGACCATCGCCCGGGACGGCGACCTCGCGTGGCAGACCAACGTGGAGCTGTCGCGCCGGCTCTGGGACTGGTGCACCGAGCGCCAGGTGCCGTTCCTGTATGCCTCTTCGGCGGCGACGTACGGCGCGGCCTCAGGGGCGGACACGTTCGACGACGATCCGGCGCGGCTCGACCGCCTGCGACCGCTCAATCTGTACGGTTTCACCAAGCATGCCTTCGACCTGCAGGTGATGGCCCGGCTCGCGCGCGGCGAACCGCACCCACCGCAATGGGCGGGGCTCAAATTCTTCAACGTCTACGGCCCGAACGAGCTGCACAAGGGCAGCATGATCTCGGTGGTGAAGGTCAAGTACGACGAGATCGCCGCTGGCGGACCGGCGCGGCTGTTCCGGTCGGACCGGCCCGGGCTCGCCGACGGCGCGCAGAGTCGCGACTTCATCTGGGTCGGCGACATCGTGGAGATCATGCTCTGGCTGCTCGAGCATCCCGGCGTCAGCGGCCTGTTCAACTGCGGCACCGGCGTCGCGCGCAGCTATCTCGACCTTGCCCGTGCCGTCTGCGAGGCGGCCGGTACCCCGGAGCGCATCGAGTTCATCGACATGCCGGCCGCCCTGCACGGGCAGTACCAGTCCTTCACCCAGGCCAACATGGGCCGGTTGCGGGCAGCCGGCTACGACCGGCAGTTCACCTCGCTGGAGGCCGGTGTCGCGCGCTATGTGCAGGACCACCTCCTGCGCGACGATCCCTTTCTCTGATCATTCCCCGCAGACCATCCACCAGCCGGACCGCGCGATGCTGCCTGTACTGATTTTCCCGCAGTTCGACCCGGTGCTGGTGCATCTGGGCCCGTTCGCCATCCGGTGGTACGCGCTGGCCTACATTGTCAGCCTGGTGATCGGCTGGCGGGTGATGCGCCGGCTCGCGGCCTGGACACCGGTGGCGGCGACGCCGCTGGAGGTCGACGACTTCCTGACCTGGGCGACACTGGGCGTCGTGCTCGGCGGCCGGCTCGGCTACGTCCTGTTCTACCAGCCCGGCCTGTACTTCAGCCATCCGGCGGCGATGCTGGAGCTCTGGCACGGCGGCATGAGCTTCCATGGCGGCGCGCTGGGGGTGATCACCGCCCTGCTGCTGTTCACCTGGCGGCGACGCATTCCGCTGCTGCCGTTTGCCGACCGGCTCTGCACGGTGGTGCCGATCGGGCTCGGCTTCGGCCGCGTCGCCAACTTCATCAATGGCGAGCTGTGGGGCCGGCCGGCGCCCCCCTCGCTGCCTTGGGCGATGATCTTTCCCAACGTAGACAACGTCCCACGGCACCCGTCCGAGCTCTACGAGGCGTTGCTGGAGGGCGTGCTGCTGTTTTCCATCCTGCTGGCCCTGGCCAGCCGGCGGTCGGTGCGGATGCGGCCGGGCTTCCTGTCCGGCGCGTTCCTGGCCGGCTACGCGGTGGCGCGCACGGTCGGCGAGCTGTTCCGGCAGCCGGACGCCTTTCTCGGGTATTTCTCCTTCGGCATCACCATGGGGCAGGTGCTGTCGCTGCCGATGCTGGTGGTCGGCCTCGCCCTCATGCTGAACGCCCGGCTCAGGCGACCGGTGCCGGCTTGACCGCGCCGGTTTCCGAGCGGCTCGACCGGTTCATGGCGCGCGCCAACGCCGCCTACTATGCCGGCCACGATCCGTTCGCCGATTTCACCACCGCGCCTGAGATCAGCCAGGTCTTCGGCGAGATCCTCGGCGCGTGGGCTGCGGTGGTATGGCGGTCGATGGGGCGGCCGGATCCGGTGATCGTCGCGGAAGCAGGGCCGGGCCGCGGCACCCTGATGGCGGACGCCTTGCGCCTGGTCGGGCGACTGGCTCCGGATTTCGCCGCCGCGCTGCGGCTGCATCTGATCGAGACCTCGCCGCGGCTGCGTGCTGTGCAGGCCCAAGCCCTGATTGGTCATGCCGTGCCGGTGTGGCACGACACGACCGAGGCGCTGCCGGACGGCCCGCTCATCCTGCTTGCCAACGAGTTCCTCGATGCCCTGCCGATCCGGCAGTTCGTGCGCCAGGGTGACGGATGGTGCGAACGCCAGGTCGGCGCCCACGGCTACGAACTGACGGCCTGCGGCGAGCCGCCGCTGCCGCGGGATCGTCTCGAGCGTGTCCCGGACGGCGGCACGATCGAGCTCTGCGAGCCGGCGCTGGGGCTGGTTGACCGGCTCTGCCGCAGGCTCGCCCGACAGGGCGGAGTGGCCCTGTTCCTGGATTACGGTCCCGGGGTGCCGGGCCACGGCGACACGCTGCAGGCGCTACGGGACGGTGCGCCGTGCGATCCGCTGCTGGCGCCGGGCGAGGCGGATCTCACCGCCCATGTCGACTTCCCGGCGCTGCGGGCCGTGGCCGGCGACGCCGTGCCATACGGCCCGCTGCCGCAGGGCCGCTTCCTGTCGACGCTGGGCCTGTTCGCCCGGATCGAGCGGCTCGCGCAGGCGCAGCCGGTGGGCCAGGGCGGCGCGCTGGTCGAGGCGGCGCACCGGCTGGCGGACCCGGCGCGCATGGGCAGCCTGTTCAAGGCGATTGCCTTTTGTCACCCGGCACTGCCGGTGCCGCCTGGCTTCGAGGAGGTATCAGCTTGACATCGCATGCTCCCGATACCGGACGGCCGCCTCTCGCCAGCCCGCTGCCCCCCTTTCTCGCCAGCCCACTGCTGGACGGCGTCCGACATGGCTTCTTCACCAGGGCGGGCGGCGTCTCGCAGGGTCCGTACGAGAGCCTGAACTGCAGCCTCAACTCCGGCGACGCACCGGCCGCGCTGGTCGAGAACCGGGCTCGCGTCGCGGCGTCAATGGGGGTGGCCCCGGC
Organism: uncultured Acetobacteraceae bacterium; assembly: GCA_964247695.1. Lineage (GTDB taxonomy): Bacteria > Pseudomonadota > Alphaproteobacteria > Acetobacterales > Acetobacteraceae > Lichenicoccus. Next base: position 74,706 of record CAXTVI010000011.1, on the reverse strand, counting down.
GAGGCTGCTCGGCCTGACCCAGGTGCACGGCACCGAGTGCGTCATCGTCGCGGAGCCCTGGCAGCCCGGCGCGGGGCCGCGCGCCGATGCGATGGCGAGCCGGCACCCCGGGCTGGCGCTCGGCATCATCACCGCCGATTGCGGCCCGGTGCTGCTGGCCGACCGTGCGCGCGGCGTGGTGGCGGCGGTGCATGCCGGCTGGCGCGGGGCGGCGGCGGGCGTGCTGGAGGCGACGGTGCGGGCGATGCTGGAGCTGGGTGCCGCACGGGAGGCCATCGCGGCGGCGGTGGGTCCGTGCATCGGCGCCGCATCCTACGAGGTCGGCGAGGATCTGCGCGACGCGGTGACGCAGGCGGGTTTCGAGGCGGAACGGTTCTTCTCGCCGGGCTTACGCCCAGGCCATCTGCAGTTCGACCTGCCAGGTTACTGTGTGGCCCGGCTGCAGGCATGTGGCGTCCATGCCGCGGCGCTCGGCTGCGACACGCTGACCGACACGACGCGGTTCTTCAGCCACCGCCGCCGCACGCTCGCCGGCGGCGGCGCGATCGGCCACCAGATCTCGGTCATCGTCCCGGGTGCGCCGGCATGAGGCCGATCGAGAGCGCGTTGGGGATGGCGGGGCTGCTGCTGCTCACGGCCTGCGGCGACCTGCCGCATCCCTTCGCCGGCGATCCGGGCGGGATCGGGCCGCGCCTCGCGGTGCCGCCGCCGACGCGACTCGCGGTACCGGCGCCGGGCGCGGCGCTGCTGCCGGCGGCGGACGCCACCGTGTTCGCAGACGACGTCGCGCAGTCCCTGCTGGCGCAGGAGGTGCCCGCGGTGCAGCAGGCGGCGAGGCCCGGCGACTGGCGGCTGCAGATCGCGGCGACCGTTCAGCCCGGCGGTGTGGTGCCGAGCTACAGCGTCTTCGGGCCCGGCAACGACCTGCGCGGCAGCGTACAGGGGGCGCCGGTCGCAGAGCGCCCGTGGGCCGCGGGCGACAAGCAGGCGCTGGCAGCGGCGGCGCAGGAAGCCGGACCCAAGCTCGCCGACCTGCTGACCGGCATCCAGGCGGCACAGATGCAGACCGACCCGCACAGCCTGATGAACCGGCCCGCCAAGGTGTATTTCACCGGTGTCACCGGAGCGCCGGGCGACGGCGACATTTCCCTGGCCCGGCAGATGGCCCGGTCGCTGCCCGATGGCGGCAACGTCATCCAGAACACCCCCACGGACGCCGACTTCGTCCTGCGCGGCGTCGTGAGCGTGAAGCACCTCGATCCGAAGACCGATCATGTCGAGATCGTCTGGACCGTCACCCGCGCTGCCGACACAGGAGGCGAAACGGAGGCCGGCAAGGTGGCGCAGCTGAATGACATCCCGGCGCACACGCTGGATACCTACTGGGGTGACATCGCCGTGGTGGTCGCGCGGGAAGCCGCCGGCGGGGTGCGCCAGGTGATCACCAACAATTCCGGCCGCGCGCACAAGCCGATCCCGCCTCCGAAAACCGGCGCGCCGCCGCAGGGGACCACCCCTCCGAAGGCGTGACAGTGATGTGACCTGTTGCTAGAAGGCGCGGCGTTCCGGAGCCGCCGAGATGAAGATCGTTGCCTGCAACAGCAACCGGCCGCTGGCGGAAGCGGTCGCCGCGGCGCTCAACCTCCCCTTGTGCCGCGCCCTGGTCCGGCGCTTCGCCGACATGGAGATCTTCGTCGAGATCCAGGAGAACGTCCGCGGCGAGGACGTGTTCGTGGTGCAGAGCACCTGCTACCCGACCAACGACAACCTGATGGAACTGCTGATCATGCTGGACGCGCTGCGACGCGGCTCGGCCCGGCGGATCACCGCGGTGATGCCGTATTTCGGCTACGCCAGGCAGGACCGGAAGTCGGGTCCGCGCACGCCGATCAGCGCCAAGCTGGTGGCCAACCTGATCGTCGAGGCCGGCGCCAACCGGGTGCTGACGATGGACCTGCATGCCGGCCAGATCCAGGGCTTCTTCGACATTCCGGTCGACAACCTGTTCGCGGCGCCCTTGTTCACCCGCGACATCCGCGAGCGCTATCCGGCGCGCGACCTGATGATCGTCTCGCCCGACGTCGGCGGTGTGGTGCGGGCGCGCCAGCTTGCCAAGCGGCTCAACACCGACCTTGCCATCATCGACAAGCGCCGCGAGCGCGCCGGCGTCTCCGAGGTGATGAACGTCATCGGCGACGTGGGGAAGCGGCACTGCATCCTGGTCGACGACATCATCGACAGCGGCGGCTCGCTGTGCAATGCGGCGGGTGCGCTGATCGGCTCCGGGGCCAGTTCGGTCAGCGCCTATGTCACCCACGGCGTACTAACCGGCGGCGCCGTCGCCCGTGTCGCCTCCTCGCCGATCGAGATGATGACCATCACCGACAGCATCCTCGGCACCGAAGCGGTGCGCCTCTCCGCCAACGTCCGCCAGATCAGCATCGCGCAGCTGCTCGCGAACGCGATGCGGGCGATCTCCGACGAGAGCTCCGTCAGCTCGTTGTTCGACTAGGGGGAGCGACCGATGGCACTGCTCGAGTCCAGGAAGTTCTGGTACCTTCGCCATGGCGAGACCGACTGGAACGCGCGCGGCCTGTCGCAGGGCCGCTCCGATATTCCGCTGAACGAAACCGGGCTGGCGCAGGGCGAGCGGGCCGGCCGGATCCTCGCCGAGCACTCGGACCGCTACGCCCGGATCGCGCGCATCGTCTCCTCGCCGTTGCAACGGGCGCTGCGCACGGCCGAGATCGCGGCGCGCGACATGGCTCTCAGCGGGCATCCCGAGGTCTCGGTGAGCGTCGATCCGCACCTGCAGGAGGTCTGCTTCGGAGTCCAGGAGGGCCAGCCGATGGGCGACTGGTACGATAGCTGGATTGCCGGACAATACACCCCCGAGGGCGCAGAGCCGTTCGCGGAGCTCAAGGCGCGCGCCGCTGCCGCGGTCAACCGCGCGACAGCAGGCGAGGGGGTCGTGATGATCGTGGCGCATGGCGCGCTGTTCCGGGCGCTGCGTTCGGCGATGAACCTGCCGGCGAATGTGCGGCTGCCGAACGCCGTGCCGCTGTGGCTCGAGCCCGGCCCGGATCCGGAGGAGCCCTGGTCGCTGACCGACCTCAGCCAGGTGGCGTAGCGGACCACTCTGCCCAGCCTTGCTCCTGCAGGCGGATTTCGCTAAACCGCCGCACCGCGTTGGCACCCCTGGAGGCCGGCGCGTGTAATCCCTCAGGAGAGTTTTGTGACCAATTTCACGACGATCGAGGCATCGGCGCGCGCGAAGGCTGGTAAGGGGGCAGCGCGTGCGACGAGGCGTGACGGTCTGGTTCCGGCCGTCATCTATGGAGCAAAGCAGGAATCCACCCTGATTGCGCTCGACCCCCGCACCGTCATGCGCGAGCTGGTTCGCACCGGCTGGCGCTCCCGGCTGTACGAGATCGCGATCGATGGCGCAGAAGGTGGCGGCAGCACCGACGGCACCACCCGCGCCCTGATGCGCGAGGTGCAACTGCATCCGGTCAGCGACCGGCCCATCCATGTCGACTTCCAGCGCCTGGCGCCGGGCGAGAAGATCAAGGTCGCGGTGCAGGTGGTGTTTACCGGCGAGGAGACCTCGATCGGACTCAAGCGTGGCGGCGTGCTGAACGTGGTGCGCCATGCCGTCGAGGTGAGCGTCGATCCGGACCATATTCCGGAGCGGTTCGAGGTCGATCTGTCCGAACTCGACATCAACGACAACGTGCGCTGGTCGGATATCAGGAACGCCGAGCACGTCACCCCGGTGATCGCCGACCGTGACTTCGTGATCGCCACCGTGGCGGCGCCGACGGTGACCGAGGAGCCCGAGGCCGAGGCCGCCGCGGCTCCGGTTGCCGTCCCGGCCAAGGGTGCCG
>CAXTVI010000011.1:4686-70719 GCA_964247695.1 uncultured Acetobacteraceae bacterium | reverse complement strand
TGCCGTCCCGGCCAAGGGTGCCGCGCCGGCCAAGGGTGCGGCTCCGGCCAAGGGTGCCGCCGCTCCGGCGAAGGCACCGGCCAAGCCCGCCGCCAAGAAGTAGGCCCTCCCGACCGAGCCTGGCCCGATCTTGGAGCAGGGGGCGATGCTGCTCTGGGTCGGGCTCGGCAATCCCGAGCCCGGCATGCTCGGCCAGCGCCACAATATCGGCTTCATGGCGCTGGACCGGATCGCGCAGCGGCACGGGTTCTCGCCGTGGCGTCGGCGCTTCAAGGGCGAGATCGCGGAAGGCAGCGTCGGCGGCGTTCGCGTCCTGGCGCTCAAGCCGCTCACTTACATGAACGAGAGCGGGGCGGCCGTGCAACCGGCCGCCGCCTTCTATAAGCTCGCGCCGTCGGCGATCACGGCATTCCATGACGAGCTCGACCTGGCACCTGGCAAGCTGCGGGTGAAGCTCGGGGGCGGTGCCGCCGGCCACAACGGGCTGCGCAGCATGGACCGCAGGCTGGGCACCCCGGACTACTGGCGGGTGCGCCTCGGGATCGGCCATCCGGGCAGCAAGGAGCGGGTTCTGGGGCATGTGCTGGGCGACTTCGCGAAGATCGACCAGGGCTGGCTGCAGACGATGCTGGATGACGTGGCGGCCAATGCCGGGTTGCTCGCGGCCGGCGAGCCGGAAGCCTTCATGACCAGAATGGCGCTGCAGCCTGGTGGCGAAGCGCCGGGCGCTAGGCCCGGCTTTACCAGAGGGAACGGCTGATGGGTTTCAATTGCGGCATCGTGGGCCTGCCCAACGTCGGCAAGTCCACCCTGTTCAACGCGCTGACCGCGACCGCCGCGGCACAGGCTGCGAACTACCCGTTCTGCACCATCGAGCCCAATGTCGGACGGGTGGCCGTGCCAGATCCCCGGCTGGCGCCGCTGGCCGAGATCGCGAAGTCGCAGAAGATCGTGCCGACCAGCCTGGAGTTCGTGGACATCGCCGGCCTGGTGCGCGGCGCCTCGCGTGGCGAGGGGCTCGGCAACCAGTTCCTGGCCAACATCCGCGAGGTGGATGCCATAATCCACGTGCTGCGCTGCTTCGAGGATGACGACGTGACCCATGTCGAGGGCTCGATCGATCCGGTGCGCGACGCGGAGACCGTCGAGACCGAGTTGATGCTGGCCGACCTGGACAGCCTGGAGAAGCGGCTGGTGCCGTTGCAGAAGCGCGCCCGCACCGACCGCGAGGCGGCGGCGCAGGTGGCGGTGATGGAGCCGCTGCTGGCGGCACTCCGCGAGGGACGGCCCGCCCGTACGGCGATCCCGGCAGGAGGCGAGGAGGCGGTCCGGCGGCTGCAGCTGATGACCTCCAAGCCCGTGCTCTACGTATGCAACGTCGAGGAGGCCTCGGCTGCGACCGGCAATGCGTTCTCGGCTCTGGTGGCCGAAAAGGCGCGCGCGGAAGGGGCGGGGATCGTCGTCGTCTCGGCGGCGATCGAGGCCGAGGTCAGCCAGTTACCGGAGGCCGACCGCCGTGAGTTCCTCGAGGGCCTTGGCCTGTCCGATAGCGGCCTCGACCGGGTCATCGCCGCCGGCTACCGGCTGCTCGGGCTGACGACCTATTTCACCTGCGGTCCGAAGGAGACGCGGGCCTGGACCATCACGGTCGGAACGCGCGCCCCGCAGGCGGCCGCGGTGATCCATAACGACTTCGAGCGCGGGTTCATCGCCTGCGAGACCATCGCCTATGACGACTATGTCCGCTACCGCGGCGAGCACGGCGCCAAGGAGGTCGGCCGCATGCGGGTCGAGGGGCGCGACTACGTGGTGCATGACGGCGACGTGCTGCTTTTCCGCTTCAACGTGTAGCCGAGCCGCCAATCCTCCCTTTGTGGTCAGAGTGTTGCAGTTTCGCAATGACCCGGCCGCTGCCACGGTTGCACCATCGAATTTACCATTTGTTGCCGAATTTACGCTACAAGACGGTGTTGGTGGCGATGGATGAGCCGTGACTGCTGATGGGTCTTTTATGCGACCGGAAACGAGCTGAGACCATCACCCGCGTGCGGTGGCTGGTAGCCTGTTTCGCGCTCCTCGTCGCGTTGTGCACCTCGCCGCCGGCCGCTGCCCAGCATCTCGACTTCAGGCTGTTCGATGAGGATAGCGGCCTGTCCAACCTGGACATCAACTGCCTGGCGCAGGACCGGGCTGGCTTCCTCTATGCCGGCACCGAGAATGGCCTGTTCCGCTATGACGGCTCGCGCTTCACCCCGCTCGGCAAGTCGCAGGGGCTGCCCGAGGCAGGCACGGTCACCGATGTCGAGGCCGACCCGGACGGCCGCATCTGGGTGCTGTTCGCCGACCGGCTCTACATGTCGCACGGCGCCGGCTTCACCTCGGTCGCCCTGCCAGTGGCCAACAACGACGACATCTCTCATGAACTTGCGGCATTCGGGCATGACATGCTGGTGCTCCGTAACGGCCGCCTGTTGCTGGCGCGGGTGAATGCGGACGACACCATCTCGGTGCGTCCGTATTTCGGCCTCCAACCGGGCCGCACGGGCGACCAGACCGTCCTGCAGCGCGTGATCGGGACCGGCTTCCTGTCGGTCCATGTCGATCGGGGGGCGATCTGGCTGCAATGCGGCGACACGATCTGCCGGGTGCAGGACGGCCTTCTCACGATGACCGGGGATCAGGCCGGCCTGCCGGCCGACCGTTGGGCCGGGCTGCTGCGCGACGACCGGGGCACGCTGTGGCTGCGCAGCCCGAACCGGATCGCGAGCCTGGCGAGCGGTGCATCCCGCTTCACGGTGAGCGACGTGCCGGGCGGCTCCGGCCGGTTCGCGTCCGATCCCGGGCGGGTGCAACTGGTGGAGGATACCGCGCACCGGGTGGTCACGCAGAGCGCCAAGGGCCTGCTGGTGCACGAGCATGGGATCTGGCGGGTCTATGGCCATTCCGCAGGCATGCTGTACGGCGCGCCGAGCAGCTTGCTGGTCGATCGGGAGGGTTCGCTGTGGGCTGGCAGCCATGGCCGCGGCCTGGCGCAGGCGCTCGGCTTCGGCATGTTCGAGAACTGGACCCGCGAGGAGGGGCTCGAGGACGACCTGGTCTGGAACATGGTCCGCGACGGCGCCGGCACGATGTGGGTCGCCACCGACCTGTCCGTCGACCCCCTGGACGAGCGCCTCCTGCCCGGCGGCGCCGACGCGTCACCTGGCACCGCCCCGCCGGTGGCTGGGTCCGCCCCGCCCGTGCCTGGGGCGGGCCAGGCCGCCAGCCCGGACGCCCAGGACGCGGGCACAGGAAGCGGGCGGTATCCGGGGCGCGCCTACGCGCTGGCACGTTCGGCGAACGGAAGCCTGTTCATCGGCTTCATCTCCGGAGAACTGCTGCGTCGCGACGTCGCAACCGGTCAGAGCCGGATCTACGCCAAGCTGCCGCAGATCCGCACCATGGCGACGGCCCCCGATGGGACGCTGTGGATCGGCACGGCGGACGGCCTTCGTTCGGTCGCACAGCCCGACCAGCCGGGTCCGCCGGTGTTCGGCACCTCTCCGCAGCCAGGTGGACGTGTCTTTGCGATGGCGTTCGACCCGGCGGGCACCCTCTGGGCGCTGACCAGCGAAGCCCTGCAGCATCGCGATGCCAACGGGTCATGGCACGTGGTGATGAAGACCGACTCCGTTGGCGGCTACCAGGTGCGTTGCATGGCCTTCGCCCCGGACGGCACGCTCTGGCTCGGCAGCTTCATCGACGGCATCACCCGCCTGCACGTTGCCGGCAACAGGGTGGTGGGCCGCGATCACCTGCCATCAGGGCATATCGCCGGCCTCGACGTCGAGCTGCTGGCGCGCGATCCGGCCGGACGCATCTGGGTCGGCACCGATCGTGGGCTGGACGTCACCGACGGGGTATCGTGGCGCCACATCGACACCGATGACGGGCTCGCCTCGAACGACATCGCCGAGATGGCGACGATGACCGACCGAGACGGCTCGCAGTGGTTCGGAACCGCGGCCGGGCTTTCGCACCTGATCGACAGCAGCAACCTGTTCAGGCCGATGCTGCTGCATCCGGTCATCCTGCAGTCCGCCGTGGGCAGCCGGATCACCAGCAGCGTGAACGACATGGGCGCCACCATTCGCCTGAACTGGTCGCGCGCGCCGCTGGTGATCGACTTCTCGACGCTGGACTTCCGCTATTCCCGCTCGCTGCGGTTCCGATACCGGCTGAGCGGCGTCGATGCCGGCTGGGTCGAGACCAGCGCGCACGAGGCGCGCTATCCGGACCTGCCGCCGGGGGCGTCTACCTTCGAGGTGGCCGCCTTCGACCCGCTGCATGGACTGACGTCCGAGCCGATCACCCTGCGGTTCCAGGTCAAGGCGCCCTGGTGGCGGAGCTGGCCGTTCTATGCCGCCACCGTGCTGCTCACCCTGCTGGCGCTGGCGGTGCTGTGGCGCCTGCGCGTCAGCTATCTGCTGGCCCGGCAGCGCCATCTCGAGGCGCTGGTCGCCGAGCGCACGCGCGAGATCGAGCAGGCCAGGCTGATCCTGTTCAACCAGGCGACCTATGACGGGCTGACCGGGCTGCTCAACCGGGTCGCATGCCTCGAGAGCCTGCGGCAGGCAATCGCGCATGCCGGCACGACCGGTTCGCCTCTGGCGATCGCCCTGATCGACCTCGACCATTTCAAGCAGGTGAACGACCGCTATGGCCACCTGTCGGGCGATGCGGTGCTCAAGGAGATCGGCAGCCGGCTGTCGGTCCATATCCGCGAGACCGACTTCGCCGGGCGCTACGGTGGCGAGGAGCTGCTGGTGGTGCTGCCGGGCCTGCGTGTCGGCGCCTTCGGCCGGGTGCAGGCGCTGCGCAAGCAGGTGTTCAAGGAACCGTGCCCGATCGAGAACGGCGCCATCGCGCTCACCTGCAGCATCGGCATGACCTGGCTGCGCGAGGGCGACGACGTCACCTCGATGATCCGCCGCGCCGATGCGGCGCTCTACGAAGCCAAGCATCGCGGCCGCGACCGCATGGTGTTCGACCCGCCGCTGCTGGACTGGACGGCGTGAGTTCATAAGGGCGCAGGCGTCGCATGCAGAGCATCTTCGTCGACGCGAACGGCCTGCGGTTCGAGGTGCTGGAGGCGGGCACCGGCGACCGGCTGGCGCTGTGCCTGCATGGCTTCCCGGAGCATGCGGTCTCGTGGCGACACCAGATGCCGGTGCTCGCAGCTCTCGGCTACCGGGTCTGGGCGGTGAACCAGCGTGGCTACGGCCGCAGCTCCCGGCCCGAGGCCCTGGCCGCCTATGCCCTGCCCGAACTGCTCGCCGACGTCGCGGCGCTGATCGATGCCTCGGGTGCGTCGAGCGTCACCCTCATCGGCCATGACTGGGGCGCAATGGTCGCCTGGTGCTTCGCGGCGGGTCAGGTGCGGCCGCTCGAGCGCCTGGTGGTGATGAACGTGCCGCATCCGCTTTGCTTCCGGGTGGCGCTGCGACATTGGCGGCAATTGCGGCGCTCCTGGTACATCGCCTTCTTCCAGATCCCGCGCCTGCCGGACCGGCTACTTGCCGCGCGCCGGGGTGCCGCGGTGCGGCGCATGTTCGCGGGCCTCGCGCTGCCGCCCGACATCCTTGCGACCTATGCGGACCAGATCGCCGAACCCGGTGCCGCCACGGCGATGCTGAACTGGTATCGCGCCATGCGCCTGCGCGGCACCCGGCAGCCCGATCTCTCCAAGGTCATCGAGACACCCGTCCTGATCGTGTGGGGGGAGCAGGACGTGGCGCTGGATCTGATCTGCCTGCGCGGCACGGAGCACTATGTGCGGCACCTGACACTGGAACGCCTGCCGGGGGTTTCGCATTGGGTGCAGCAGGACGCGCCGGAAGCGGTCAACGCCTTGCTGCGACGCTTTCTTGCTTGATCGAGAACGCTGCTTACGCCCGGAGATCGCCATGCGTAGCCTGCTCATCGCCCTGGCGCTTGCCGCTGCCGCATCGCTCGGCGCCTGCTCCGGCCCGGGACCCAGCGCCAACCAGCGCCGATCCGCCGCCGACGAGCTCAACCAGTCGGGGCATCCCTACGTCGGGCCGGCGGGCATCCGCGCGTCCGGGCCGCCCGCCGACAACAACATCCAGGATCCGCTCGTTTGCCATGTCGAGGGACCCGGCACGGTATGCGGCCGCTCCAACTGAGGCGGACGCTCAGAACTTCAGCACGCCGCGGAGCCAGAAGACCTCGCCCTGCCGCCGGTCGTAGGCGAACACCTCGTGCAGGTAATGGAAGTTGAGCTGGGTGCGCTCGGTCGGTGCGTAGTTGACGGACGGTCCTATGGCGAAGGCCTGGCCACGATCGCCGGGGCCCTCGTTGAGCGGATCGAACGGCACGAACGGATTGGGTGAGCGGACCGTGTTCACGACGACCCCGTTCTGGGTGTCGTTGGTGAACTGGTCGTAGAAGTAGCCCTCGGCGCCGATCGCGAAGCTGCGGGAGAGATGCTGCTGCAGCAAGTAGGTGAAGGACAGCTCGTTGCCGGACTTGTATTTGGTGGCGTCGTTCTGCGAGTTGAACGACATGTTGTAGTTGACCGAAACCTCCTGGCCCCACCGGTTCAGGTAGGTCATCACCAGCGCCGGGCGGTAGCTCCAGTAGTTCTGGCCGATGCTGTTGCCGATCGGATCGCGCGCATTGTACTGGCCGGTGGGCGCGGTGAACTCGACCGGCGAGAGCGTGACGTAGAGGTCGGCGCGCGGGATCGCCCATTGCAGGAAGACCGGCACGACGGTCATGTCGGCAAAGCCACGACGGGTCTCGCCGCTGCCCGAGGTCTGGCCGAAGATCGTGTCCTGGCCCTCGGCCCGGGACCACGCATAGGGCAGGTAGAAACCTGTTCCTACGCTTGCATCGATGAAAGGGATCCTGAGCGGCGGCACATAGAGGGCGGTCAGCACGTCCGCTGTCGTGCTCTGGTAGTATTTCAAGGGATATTTGCCGAGGATGCCGGCATTCACCGATGTCGGGTTGCCGTTCCTGTCATTGAGCTGGTCAGAATAGATGTAGTTCACGTCATCGCGAACATAGAACCCGGATGGCAGCGGATATCCTGCGAGCTGATCGATGAAGGCCAGGTCAACATGCGTCTGGCCGTTCTCGGTGGCCTGCGACACGCCTGAAGCTGACATGAGCATGGCCGCCGCACCGATAGCCGGCCACCATTTGCTGGTTCCCATGGACGCACGTCTTTCCCCTGCCGGCCGGCTGTTCAGCCGGTCGATCATTTTTAGGAGCGGCGGCTATTTGCGCGCCGCGTATGGTGGGACTGCCCGAAACAATGCGGCGCACAACCGACCCGTGAACATCAGTCATTCCGAGCAAACCTCGCCAGACACTCGATGCCCCGCTCGGCCGCCGAACCGCACTACTCCTTGGAAAACCCTTTTCGAACTCTAGGTATGCCGCTGCGCGGCGTCAAACGCTGTTCATATGTCAACCGTTGTTCAGGGCTTCATCACCAGGCTGTGTGATCTTCATGCATCAGGTCCGGCCGGCAGCAATCCGTCGAACAGGGTCGAGCTGTAGAGGGCGATGGCGCGGTGCTCCGGCACCCGGCTCGCGCGTCCGCGCAATTCGTAGGCGGCGTTGATCGTCGACATCAGCACGCGGCCGGCGATCAGCGGATCGACCGGGGGAATCGAGCGTTCCGAAATTGCATCGATCAGCAGACCGGTCCAGCGGCGCGTGATGCGTTCTGACCGGTCGATGACCTCGGCGCGCAGGTCGGCCGGCAGCGCCAGCAGCGCCGTGGTGCGCAGCAGCGGCGCGCGGTCGGAGAGCTGGATGCCGAGCAGCGCCGACAACCCCGCAGCGAGTTGTGACAGACAGGTGCCCGGCTGTCGCAACGCCGCATCGAGCGCCTGCGAGACGGTGTCCAGGCTGCGGCGGAAGCATTCCAGCACCAGCTCGTCCTTGCCTTCGAGATGATGATAGAAGCTGCCCTTGGTCACGTTCAGCCGTGACGAGATCTGGTCCACCGACGTACCGCGATAGCCACGCTCGTTGATCAGCCGGGTCGCCGCCCCGAGGAAGCGCTCGCCGGGATCCTCCGCCGGCGGCAACGGCGGCGCCATCGGCGTCATGTCGGCGGACCGGTGATGCGGCGCCATGCCATGCTCGAGCAGCTCGACCAGCCGGTGCTGCACCCTGCCATGCTCCTCGGGACCATACTGGTCGAGCCAGGATGGCAGCACATACAGGTTGTCCAGCAGCACGTGCGTGCGCATCAGCCGCAGCAGTTGCTGCTCCTCGTCGCCGCCCTCTCCGAAGAAACCGCGTGCCTGCCGGAAGATGCTGAAATAGCGGCCCACAAGAGCGGCGCGTGCCGGATCCTCGGTGGCCCGCAGGTCGCTCAGGCGGACCACCGGATGGATTGCGTTCTCGCCGGTGGCGTGTGCCGCTTCGAAACTCAACTGCACCAGACGCCTGATGCGCGACGACAGTCCGGCCTCGCGCCCCGCCTCCACCACCTGCTGCGCCAGCAGGTCGAGGGCGCGGTCGAAGCAGGCCGCCGCCAGCTCGTCCTTGCGCCGGAAGTAATAGGTGATGCTGGTGTTGCTGAGACCGATCGCCGCCGCGACCTCGGCCAGCGACAGACCCTTGACCCCGTGCTCGTTGATCAGCGTCGAGGCGGCGTCGATGATCAGGCCGCGCTTGGCGACATACCGCACCGTGGCGACCGGTTGCGCCGGGACCTTGGACGATCCGTCGCTCATGACAATTGCACTTGGCGTCAATTCCCTGCTCCGGTATGGCTACTGATACAAGAATGAGCGCCAAGTCGCCATAGGGAGGCTCCAACGTGGACTTCGCGCCGAGCGAACGCCAGACGTATTTCCGGGACCGGGTACGGGACTTTGTCACGACCCGCATCCGGCCGTGCCAGGTCGACTATCGCGGCCAGGTGGCGTCCGGCGAGCGCTGGAAGGTGCTGCCGGTCGTGGAACACCTCAAGGCCGAGGCGCGGGCTGCCGGGCTGTGGAACCTGTTCATGCCCCCCGCCTTGCATGCGGCCGGTTCCTCGCAGGGCGCGGAGGCGGATGGCTGGGGCTTCGAGGGCGAGCCGCTCAGCAACCTCGAATACGCGCTATGCGCCGAGGAGATGGGGCGCGTGCCCTGGGCGTCCGAGGTGTTCAACTGCTCGGCGCCGGATACCGGCAACATGGAGGTGCTGCACCGCTACGGCACGCTCGCGCAGAAGCGGGCCTGGCTCGTTCCGCTGATGCGCGGTGAGATCCGCTCGGCCTTCCTGATGACGGAACCGGATGTCGCCTCCTCGGACGCCACCAACATCCAGGCGCGGCTGGTGCGCGACGGCGAGGCCTACCGCCTCACCGGTCGCAAATGGTGGTCGACCGGCGCCGGCGATCCGCGCTGCCGGGTGGCCATCGTGATGGCCAAGAGCGATCCCGATGCCGAGCGCCATCGCCAGCAGAGCATGATCCTGCTCGACCTGCGCTCGCCGGGTGTGCGCATCGAGCGTCTGCTGCCGGTGTTCGGCTACGACGACGCCCCGCACGGCCATGCCGAGATCGTGCTCGACGACGTGCGCATCCCGGCGTCCAATATCCTGCTCGGCGAAGGGCGCGGCTTCGAGATCGCGCAGGGGCGGCTCGGTCCGGGCCGCATCCACCATTGCATGCGTACGATCGGCGTCGCCGAGGAGGCGCTCGACGCGATGGGCCGGCGGCTGCTCTCGCGCGTTGCGTTCGGCAAGCGCATCGCCGACCAGTCCGTCTGGGAGGACCGGGTAGCACGCGCCCGCATCGATATCGAGATGTGCCGCCTGCTCTGCCTGAAGGCAGCCGACATGATGGACCGGCTCGGCAACAAGGCCGCGCGCGACGAGATCGCGATGATCAAGGTGGCGGCGCCGAACATGGCCCTGCGCATCATCGACGATGCGATCCAGGCGCATGGCGGCGCGGGTGTCTCGGAGGATTTCGGGCTGGCGTCGGCGTATGCCGCGGTGCGTACGCTGCGTCTCGCGGATGGTCCCGACGAGGTGCATCTGCGTGCCATCGCGCGCTCTGAATTCGCGCGCCATGCCCGGCATGCCTGACCCGGCGCACGACCTCGACGCGACGGCGCTTGCGCGCTGGCTGGCGGTGCATGTCGAGGGGTGCGCAGGTCCGGTCCGGATCGCGAAGTTTCCGGGCGGCCAGTCGAACCCGACCTATCGCATCGAGACCGCCGGCGGCGCGATCGTGCTGCGACGCAAGCCGTTCGGGCCGATCCTGCCCTCCGCCCACGCGGTCGATCGCGAATACCGACTGATTTCGGCGCTGCACCCGGCGGGTCTGCCGGTCGCGCGGCCGCTGGCACTCTGCAAGGACGACAACGTCATCGGCGCGATGTTCTACGTCATGGAGTGCGTCGAGGGCCGCACCTTCTGGAACGCTACGCTGCCGGATGTGGGCCTGCTCGGCCGGCGCGCTATCTACCACGAGGCGATACGCGCTCTGGCGGCGCTGCACAATGCCGATGTCCGTGCACTCGGGCTTGAGGATTTCGGACGTCCCGGGAACTACTTCGCGCGCCAGGTCGAGCGCTGGACGCGCCAGTACCGCGCCGCGCAGACCGCCTGGATCGAGCCGGTCGAGCAGCTGATCGAGTGGCTGCCGCGCACCGCGCCGGCGCAGACCCGCAGCGCGATCATCCATGGCGACTACCGGCTCGACAACCTGATCTTCGAGGCCGAACGGCCAGTGCTGCGCGCCATGCTGGATTGGGAATTGTCGACCATCGGTGATCCGCTGGCCGACTTCGCCTATCTCGCAATGAACTGGACGATGCCGGCGGACGGGCGTTCCGGCCTCGCCGGGGTGGATTTCGAGGCGGCCGGCATCCCCCGTCTCGACGAAGCGGTGGCTCTGTACTGCACCGAGACCGGCCGCGACGGCTTGCCCGACCTGCATTGGTATTTCGCCTACAACCTGTTCCGCCTGGTCGGCATCGTGCAGGGCATACGCAGGCGCATCATCGACGGCAACGCGTCGAGCGCTGAGGCGGAGTCGTCTGCCGCACGCGTGGTGCCGCTGGCGGAGGCTGCGTGGCGCGAGGCGCGTCTCGCCAGAGCGAGGGGTTGAGCATGGAATTGTTCGATCTCAGCGGCAAGGTTGCCATCGTCACCGGCTCGACGCGCGGCATCGGGCGCGCGATCGCCGAGGCGCTGGCAGCCCACGGAGCGCGGGTGGTGGTGTCCAGCCGCAGGCAGGCGGCGTGCGACACCGTCGCCGCCGGGATCAACGAGCGGCACGGCGCGGGCACGGCGCTGGCGGTGGCGGCCGGCATCTCCTCGAAGGAGGCGCTGCAGGGCCTGGTCGGGCAGACCGCAGCACAGTTCGGGCCGGTCGACGTGCTGGTCTGCAATGCGGCTTCGAACCCCTATTACGGGCCGATGGCGGGCATCTCCGACGAGCAGTTCCGCAAGATCCTCGACAACAACGTGCTCTCGAACCACTGGCTGATCGGCATGGTCGCCCCCGGCATGATCGCGCGCCGCGACGGCGCGATCGTGGTGATCTCCTCGATCGCGGGGCTCATCGGTTCGGCCACGATCGGCGCCTACGGCATCTCCAAGGCCGCCGATCTCCAGCTCGTTCGCAACCTCGCCGTCGAATACGGCCAGCACAACATCCGGATCAACGCGATCGCCCCCGGCGTAATCCGCACCGACTTCGCCCGCGCGCTCTGGGAGGATCCCGAAGCCGAGGCGGCGCTGAACCGTGCCAACCCGATGCGCCGGATCGGCGAGCCCGACGATGTTGCCGGCGCCGCGGTGTTCCTGGCGTCGCGTGCCGGCGCCTATGTCAATGGCCAGGTCATCGTCATCGACGGTGGCGGCGGCACACTCTGAAGCGGAGGGACCTCGCATGATCCGCATCGAACAGCACGGCGCCATTCGTGTCGTTTTCATCGAGAACCCTCCGGTGAACGCGCTCGGAGCCGAGGTGCGCCGGGATCTGATCCGCGCCATCGCCGCGGCCGAGGCGGATCCGGACGTGCGGGCGACAATCATCCGCGGGGCCGGCCGGCTGTTCTCGGGCGGCGCGGACATACGCGAGTTCACCCGGCCTTCCGTCGAGCCGCATCTGCCGGAGATGCTGGACGTGATCGAGGCCGGCGCCAAGCCGGTGGTCGCCGCCCTGCACGGCACCGCCTTCGGCGGCGGCCTGGAGCTGGCGCTGAGCTGTCACTACCGGGTGGCGGCGCCGTCGGCGAGGCTGGGCCTGCCGGAGGTCAAGATCGGGCTGCTGCCGGGAGCCGGAGGCACACAGCGCCTGCCGCGCCTGGTCGGCCTCGAGACCGCGTTGTCGATGATCGTGAGCGGCAACCCGGTGACTACGGAACAGGCCGCGTCCTCAGGGCTGGTCGACCGCGTGGTCGCCGAGGAGCGGCTGACCGGGGACGCGGTCGCCTTCGCCGTGGAGATTGCGATACCGCAAGGGCCGCGTCGCACCGGCGACAAGGCTCCGCGCCCCGAGGAAGGCGCCTTCGAGCGGTTCGTCACCGGCCAGGGCAGCAGGCTCGCGGGCCTCGATGCGCCGGCGGCCTGCATCGAGGCGATCCGCGGCGCCGTAGAGTTGCCGTTCCGCGAGGGGCTGGCGCGCGAGCGGGCGCTGTTCGACCGGCTGGCCGCCGGGCGCCAGTCCAGGGCGCTGCGGCACGTGTTCTTCGCCGAGCGGGCCTGCGGCAAGGTCGACGACCTCCCGCCAGATGTGCAGCCGCTGCCGGTGGCACGGGTCGGCATCGTCGGCGCCGGCACCATGGGCGGCGGCATCGCCATGAACTTTCTCTCGGCCGGCATCCCGGTGACCCTGGTCGAGCGCGAGGCCGCCGCCCTGGAGCGCGGCGTCGCCACCATCCGGCGCAATTACGAGCGCACCGCGCGGCGCGGCCGGCTGACGCAGGCGCAGGTCGAGGCCGCCATGGCGCTGCTGTCGCCTGGCATCGCCTTCGAGGCGCTGGCGCCCTGCGACCTGGTCATCGAGGCGGTGTTCGAGACCATGCCGGTCAAGCAGGAGGTGTTCCGGCGCCTGGACGGCATCGTCCGCGAGGGCGCAATCCTGGCGACCAACACCAGCTACCTCGATGTCGATGCGATCGCCGCGGTGACGCGCCGGCCGGCACAGGTGCTGGGGCTGCATTTCTTCTCGCCGGCCAATGTCATGCGCCTGCTCGAGGTGGTTCGCGGGGCCGAGACCGCGCCCACGGTGCTCGCGACGGCGATGGCGCTGGCCAGGCGGATCGGCAAGCTGGCGGTGGTCTCCAGGGTCTGCCACGGCTTCATCGGCAACCGGATGCTGGAGCCGCGCCAGCGCCAGGCCGAGGCGCTGGTGCTGGAAGGGGTGCTGCCGCAGGATGTCGACCGGGTGCTGCTGGAGTTCGGCATGCCGATGGGGCCGTTCCAGATGGCGGATCTCGCCGGACTCGACCTTGGCTGGGAGGCCGCCCGGTCTTCGGGGTCGACCCTGCGCGAGATCCTCTGCGAGCGCGGCCGGCGCGGACAGAAGAGCGGCCTGGGCTATTACGACTATGACGCCGATCGGAACCGCACCCCTTCCACGGAAGTGGAAGCGCTGGTCAGGGAGTTCGCCGAACGGTCCGGCGTCGCGCAGCGCCGGGTCGGCGACGACGAGATACGCGAGCGCCTGCTCTATCCGATGGTGGACGAGGGCGCGCGCATCCTCGCGGACGGCGTGGCCCAGCGCGCATCCGATATCGATGTGGTCTGGGTGAACGGCTATGGCTGGCCCGCTGCCACAGGCGGCCCGATGTTCTGGGCCGACGGCATCGGCCTGGAGACGATCGTGGCCGGCCTGCGGCGCCATGGTGGGGATACCGCCGTCTCGAAGGCGCTTGCGGAACGCGCCCGCGCCGGGCAGAACTTCAACTCTTGACGTAGATCGTTCATCAAGTTCCGGCGATCGGGTCTGGTCCGCCGGCCGACGTACCATCTATTCTAAAACACGGCCGGGGCAATACCGGCGAAGGAGGGGAGATGGCCGTCATGCGCCAAGTCGCGGGACAGTCCGGATTATGTGCAGAGCTGCAGCCGGAGAGAGCCGATGGCGCTGCGGTTCGCTGAAAAGGCCGGGGAGGCGCATGACTTCCCGCTGACGATCCGGCATCTGCTCGACACCTCGCTGGTCACGTCGGCCGACCAGGAGATCGTCTATCGCGGCGATGTCCGCATCACCTATCGCGAGTTCCGAGACCGGCTCGGCCGGCTTGCCAGTGCCCTCACCGCGCTTGGCGCCACCGAGGGCATGACCATCGGCGTGCTGGACTGGGACAGCCACCGCTACCTGGAATGCTATTTCGCGGTGCCGATGCTCGGCGCGGTGCTGCAGACGGTGAACGTGCGCCTGCCGCCGGCGCAGGTTGCCGACACCATCAACCGTGCGGACGCCGAGATCCTGCTGGTGCATCGCGACTTCCTGCCGCTGGTCGACGTCCTGCGCGGCACGCTGCCGAAGGTGCGCGCCATCGTGGCGCTGATGGATGGAGATGCCGCACCGCCGGATTATGCCGCGGGCGAGTACGAGCGGCTGCTGAAGGAGGCCGATCCCGGCTTCGAGTTCCGCGACTTCGACGAGAACGCGATGGCGACGCTGTTCTTCACCACCGGCACCACCGGCAGTCCGAAGGCCGTCTGTTTCAGTCACCGCCAGATCGTCCTGCACGCCATCGTCGCGAACGGACCGTTCGGCTGCCTCAAGAGTCGCGGCTTTGGCGCCGACGACGTGTATATGCCGCTCACGCCGATGTTCCACGTGCATGCCTGGGGAATGCCGTACGTCGCGACCATGCTTGGCGTGAAGCAGGTCTATGCCGGGCGCTACGACCCCGACGCCATCCTGGAACTGCGCGCCCGTGAAGGCGTCACCTTCTCGCATTGCGTGCCGACCATCCTGCAGATGATCCTGGGCGCCGCCGACCGCCGCGGCGACGACCTCAGCGGCTGGCTGATGACTATCGGCGGGTCCGCGCTGACCCAGGCGCTGTGCCGGGAGGGACGCCGCCGTGGCATGGAGCTGGTCAGCGGCTACGGCATGTCGGAGACCGCGCCCCTGCTTGCCGTCTCGCGGCCGCGCAGGGCCGGAGCGGGTGACGAGGTCGAGGCGCTGACCATGGCGGGAATACCGGTGCCGCTGGTCTCGGTGCGCGTCGTCGACGAGGCCATGCGCGACGTGCCGGCGGATGGCGCAACACGTGGCGAGCTGGTGGTGCGGGCGCCCTGGCTGACCGCCTGCTATGTCGGCGATGCCCGCGCCTCTGCAGCGCTGTGGCGCGGCGGCTGGCTGCATACGCAGGACGTGGCCACGCTGAATGCCGAGGGCTACGTGCAGATACGCGACCGGCTCAAGGACGTCATCAAGACAGGGGGCGAATGGATCTGCTCGGTGACGCTGGAGGACATGATCGCCGATCTGCCCGAGATCGGTTCGGTCGCCGTCATCGGCGTGCCGCATCCGCAATGGGGCGAGCGCCCGCTCGGCGTGGTGGTTCCCGCGCCCGGCCAGTCAGTAACGCTGGAGCAGGTCAACCGGCTGCTGGACACGGCGATCGAGGCCGGCGAGGTCAGCCGGTATGCACGCCTCGACCGGCTGGAGATTGTCGAGACCATGCCGAAGACCAGCGTCGGCAAGATCGACAAGAAGGCCCTGCGCGCCCTCTACGCGACCGGCCCCGGCGTCACGGCATGAGCCGGACGGCGTTCCGGCCGCATGCGGCGTATCGTCGCTGGCACGCGATCTCGACGCGATGGAGCGACAACGACGCCTACGGGCACGTCAACAATGCCGCGTATTATTCCTGGTTCGACAGCGCGGTGAACGCGCTGCTGATCGAGACCGGGGCGCTCGATCTCGCGTCGGGCGACACGCGCGCGTACGTCGTCGCCTCGACCTGCCGCTATGCATTCCCGCTGGCCTATCCGGAAACGGTTCGCATCGGGCTGGCGCTTGCAAGCATTGGAACGTCGAGCATCACCTGGAAGCTCGGCGCCTTCCGCGACGGTGTCGCCGCACCCGCGGCGGAGGGCGGCCTCGTGCATGTCTGCATCGATCCCGACACGCAACGTCCGGTGCCGGTGCCGCAGAACTGGCGGAGCCGGCTCGAGACATTCACAACCGACGATCCCGCCATACTGGAGAGGGCCGAATGGACCTGAACTTCACGCCCCGGGAGGAAGCGTTCCGCGAGGATGTGCGGCACTTCCTGGCCGGGAAGTTGCCGCCGCGCACCGCGGACAAGGTGCGCACCGGCAAGCGGCTGACCCGTGACGACCTGGCGGGCTGGCACGCCATCCTCAACGAGCGCGGCTGGCTCGCGGGACACTGGCCGGTAGAGCATGGCGGTCCCGGCTGGAGCGTCGCCGAGCGCTACATCTTCGACTACGAGACCGCCCGGGCGCACGCGCCGCGCATCGTCGCGTTCGGTGTCAACATGCTTGGCCCGGTGCTGATCAAGTACGGCACCGAGGAGCAGCGGCAACATTATCTTCCGCGCATTCTCGACGGCACCGACTGGTGGTGCCAGGGCTACTCCGAGCCGGGTGCGGGGTCCGACCTCGCCAGCCTGCGGATGAGCGCGGTGCGCGACGGCGACCATTATGTGCTGAACGGCCAGAAGACCTGGACCACGCTCGGCCAGTTTGCCAACATGATCTTCTGCCTGGTGCGCACCGATCCTGCGGCGGCCAAGAAGCAGCAGGGCATCTCGTTCATTCTCGTGGACATGCACTCGCCCGGCATCGAGATCCGGCCGATCATCACGCTCGATGGCGAGCACGAGGTCAACGAGGTGTTCTTCACCGACGTGCGGGTTCCGGTGGGCAATCGCGTCGGCGAGGAGAACCAGGGCTGGACCTACGCGAAATATCTGCTGACCTACGAGCGCACCAACATCGCCGGCATCGGCGGCTCTGTCGCGGCGCTGGACTGGCTGCGCCGGATCGCGGCAACCGAGATGCAGGGCGGCCGGGCGCTCGCACGCGACCCGTATTTCGCCGCGCGCCTGGCCAGGGTCGAGATCGACCTCGAGAACATGAAGACCACCAGCCTGCGCGTGCTGGCCGCGGCAGCGCATGGCGGGGCGCCGGAGGCGGAGAGCTCGATGCTGAAGATACGCGGCACCGAGATCCGCCAGGAGATCACCAGCCTGACGCGGCGCGCACTCGGGCCGTACGCGCAGCCGTTCGTGCCGGAAGCGCTGGATGCCGACTATAATGGCGAGCCGATCGGGCCCGACTACGCAGCACCGGTGGCCGCGGAGTATTTCAACAACCGCAAGCTCTCGATCTTCGGCGGCTCCAACGAGATCCAGCGCAGCATCATCGCCAAGACCATGCTGGGGCTGTGACACCATGGATTTCGACCTGACCGATGACCGCCGCATGCTGGCCGACACGATCTCCCGCTTCCTGGGCGATCGCTACGGCTTCAGGGAGCGCGACCGCATCGCAGCCTCCGATGAGGGCTTCAGCCGCGTGCTCTGGTCGCAGTTCGCCGAGCTGGGCATGATCGGCGCCCTGTTCGGCGAGCAGGCCGGCGGCTATGGCGGCAGCGGCTACGACATCAACACGGTGTTCGAGCCGCTGGGCCACTCCCTGGTGGTCGAGCCGTTTCTCGGCACCGTCATGGCCGGACGCGTGCTGGAGGCGGCTGGCGGCCACCAGGCGCTGCTCGACGAGGTGATCGCCGGCACGCGCCTGATTACCGCGGCGTTCTATGAGCCGCAGGGGCGCTATGATCCACGGGAGGTTGCAACCCGCGCGACCGCCCGGGATGGCGGGTATGTGCTCACCGGCGCCAAGGCGGTGGTGCCGCAGCTTGCCGCCGCCGATGTCATCCTGCTGACGGCACGCCTCTCCGATCCGTCCCAGGGCGAGGACGGGCTGGCGCTGTTCCTGGTCTCGCGAAACGCCGCCGGCCTGAGCGTCCGCGACTACGGGATGGTTGATGGCGGCCGTGGCGGCGAGCTGCTGCTGCATGAGGCGGCTGTCGGCGGCGAGGCGCTGGTGGGCGGCGGTTCCCCGGCCAGCGCCCTGGTCGAGCACGCCATCGCCGCCGGCATCGTGGCGCTCGCGTCGGAGGCGGTCGGCATCATGGAGTTCGCCCGCGATGCGACGCTCGACTACCTGCGCACCCGCACCCAGTTCGGCGTGCCGATCGGCAAGTTCCAGGCGCTGCAGCACCGCATGGCGACGCTGCTGCTCGAGATCGAGCAGGCACGCTCGGCGACCATCAATGCGGCGGCGGCACTCGACGGCGATCGCCTCGCACGCGAGCGCGCAATCTCGGCGGCCAAGTTCACCATCGGGCGGGTCGGCACGCTGGTTGCCGAGGAGGCGATCCAGATGCATGGCGGCATCGGCATGACCTGGGAGCTGCCGCTGCCGCACTATGCCAAGCGGCTGACGATGATCGACCACCAGCTCGGCGACGAGGACTTCCATCTCGCGCGCTATATCGACCTGGGTGCTGCGGCCTGACGCCATGACCGCTCGAATGAACCTCGAAGGCCGCACCGCGCTGGTCACCGGCGGCGCCGGCGGCATCGGCCGCGCCACCGCCGAGAGCCTGGCGCGGCGGCGCTGCAACCTGGCCCTGGCCGACATCGACGAAGGCGCACTCGCCGCCGCCGCACGCTCGCTCTCGGTCATCGGCGTGCGCGTCAGCACCCATGTGCTGGACGTGTCGGATGCCGCGGCGATCGCGGCCCTGCCACCCCTGGTGCTGGCGCAGCATCGCGGCGTCGACCTGCTGTTCAACAATGCCGGCGTGGCGCTCGGCGGCCGTTTCGAGGAAGTGGCGGAACGGGATTTCGACTGGCTGCTGGCTGTCAATCTGCAGGGCGTCGTGCGCATGACACGCGCCTTCCTGCCGCTGCTCCGCCAGGCTCCCGAGGCGCGGCTGGTGAACATCTCGAGCCTGTTCGGGCTGGTGGCACCCCCTGGCCAGACCGCGTATGCCGCCAGCAAGTTCGCGGTGCGTGGCTTCTCCGAATCGCTGCGGCACGAACTGGCCGGCTCCAATGTCGGGGTGACGGTGGTGCATCCCGGCGGCGTCAACACCGCCATCGCCCGCAACGCACGGATCCATGCCGCGGCCTCGCCCCAGGAGATCGAGCGCGCCCGGGTGCTGTTCCAGCGTGCCCTGACCTTGCCACCGTCCGTCGCCGGCGAGATCATCGTGCGTGGAGTGGAACGGCGGCGCTCGCGGATCATCGTCGGTCGCGACGCGCGGATCGCCGCGACAATGGAACGGCTGGCGCCGGTTTCGCACTGGGGCCTGCTTGAGCGGATCTCGAAATCGACGCGCCGCCCGAAGCGTGCATGAGGGGACGGCGCATGATCAGACTTCTGAAGTGGCTCGGAGGCGCATCCGCGCTCGCGGCCGGTGGCCTGGTGGCGTTTACCTGGCGCACCGCGCGCAAGGTCGAGGCGGCGCTGCCGCCGAAGGGGCGGTTTCTCGATATCGCCGGCATGCGGCTGCATTATGTCGAGGCCGGCGAGGGGCCGCCGATCCTGCTGATCCACGGCCTCGGCGGCCAATTGCTGAACTTCGCCGGCGAGGGCCTCGTCCCGCTCGCGCACGAGCATCGCGTCATCGCCCTGGACCGGCCCGGCAGCGGCTACTCGACGCGTCCGTTCAAGGCATCGGCCGCCCTCGGCGCGCAGGCGGCGACGGTCGCCGGCTTCATCCGCGCCCTCGGCCTGCAGCGCCCGCTGATCGTCGGCCACTCGCTGGGCGGCGCGCTGGCCCTCACCCTCGCGTTGAACCATCCGGACAGCGTCGGCGGCCTGGCTCTGCTGGCGCCGCTGACCAGCGTGCAGGATCGGGTGCCGGCGCCGTTCCGTCGCCTCGTGGTGCGCTCGCGGATCGTGCGGCTGATCGTGGCCTGGACGATCGCGACCCCGCTCTCGATCCGCCACCGCGACGAGGTGCTGGATACGGTGTTCGGTCCGGACCGGGTGCCGCACGCGTTCCCGATGGTCAATGGCGGCCTGCTGAGCCTGCGGCCGCAGGCGTTCTACGCCGCCTCGACCGATCTCACCGCAATCAACCGTGACCTGCCCGGACTCGTGGCCCGGTTCGGTTCGATCGAGGTGCCGGTCGGCATCCTGTTCGGCACCAGCGACCGGGTGCTCGACCACAAGGCCAACGGCATCGCCATGCAGGAGGTGCTGCCGAATCTCGAGCTGGAACTGATCGAAGGTGCCGGCCACATGATCCCGGTTACCGCGCCGGACCGGACGCTTGCGTTCATCCGCCGGATGGCCGAACGGGTTGCTGCCGCGGGACATCCATGAGCCCCGTATCCACCGACCCTGTCGGCTCCGGCCGCGCCGAGCATTTCGACGTCATCATCATCGGCGCCGGCCTGTCCGGCATCGGCGCCGCCTGGCACCTGCAGCACCGCTGCCCCGGCAGGCGATACACCATCCTGGAAGCCCGCGACACGCTCGGCGGCACGTGGGACCTGTTCCGCTATCCCGGCGTGCGCTCCGACTCCGACATGTACACGCTCGGCTACAGCTTCCGGCCGTGGCGGGAGGCGAAGTCGATCGCCGACGGCACGTCCATCCTCGCGTACGTGCGCGAGACCGCGCAGGAATTCGGCATCGATCGCCGTATCCGCTACCGGCAACGGGCGGTGCGCGCGGCCTGGTCCTCGGCCGAGGCGCGCTGGACCCTCGAAGTGGAGGCGGGAGAAGAGCGCGCGCCGGTGCGCTACACCTGCAATTTCCTGCTCACCTGCAGCGGCTACTACGACTATTCCGGTGGCTATACGCCGGAGTTCCCCGGGGTGGACCGGTTCGCCGGCACGATCGTGCATCCGCAATCCTGGCCGCAGGACCTGGACTACGAGGGCCGGCGGGTGGTGGTGATCGGCAGCGGCGCCACCGCGGTCACCCTGGTGCCGGCGCTGGCGGCGCGGGCGGCGCACGTCACCATGCTGCAGCGTTCGCCGACCTATGTCGTGTCGCTGCCGTCGGAGGACGCGCTGGCCAACCGGCTGCGCCGATGGCTGCCGGCGTCGCTCGCCTACAGCCTGATCCGCTGGCGCAACGTGCTGATCGGGAGTTTCTTCTACACCCAGATGCGCAGGAAGCCCGCCCAGGCGAAGGCGCGCCTGATCGGCATGGTCCGGCGCCAGCTCGGCGCGAGCTTCGATGTCGAGACCCACTTCACCCCGAGGTACAACCCATGGGACCAGCGCCTCTGCCTGGTGCCGGACGCCGACCTGTTCCGGGTGCTGCGGCGTGGACAGGCGGAGATCGTCACCGGCCATATCGAGGCGTTTACCGAAACCGGCATCCGGCTGCGCTCCGGCCACGAGCTGGAGGCGGAAATCGTGGTGACCGCGACCGGGCTGCGCCTGCAGATGCTGGGCGGCATGCGGGTCAGCGTCGATGGCGTGCCGGTCGATCTCGGCCGGACCACCGCCTATCGCGGCGTGATGTACAGCGACGTGCCCAATCTCGCGACGTCATTCGGCTACACCAACGCGTCCTGGACGCTGAAATGCGACCTGACCTGCGACTATGTCTGTCGCCTGCTCAACTTCATGCAGCGGCGCGGCTACGACTCCGCAACGCCCCGCCTAAAGGGCCGCGAGCCGGGGGCGCATCCCCTGGTGGATTTCACCTCCGGCTACATCCAGCGCGGCCTGGGCCTGTTTCCGAAACAGGGCAGCAGGCGTCCCTGGCGCCTGCGCCAGAACTACCTGCTCGACCGCCTCGACTTCCGCTTCCGCCGCCTCAAGGACGGCACCCTGACGTTCAAGCGGCGGCAGCGGAGCGGCCTCTTGACCGTGAGCACCGGAAGCGCAGACAGCCGCGTCGGATGACCGCCGTAGAAGCGTTATCGGGAAGGCTTTCAGGCGGCGCCGACGTAGGCGCGCATATTCTCCACCTCGACCGTCTGCTGGTCGAGCAGCGCCTTGACCACGTCGCCGATGCTGACAACGCCGATCACCGTGCCGTCCTCCAGCACGGGCAGGTGACGCACGCGCATGTCGGTCATGATCTGCATCGCGCTGGCGATCGAGGCGTCGGTCGACGTCAACGCACGCGGCGGCGTCATCAGGCTCTCGGCGGTCAGCGGACGCACGCCGCTGGGCTGCCGGGCCATGGCGCGCACGATGTCGCGCTCGGACAGCACGCCGCGCAACTCCGTACCGTCCATGACCAGGACTGCGCCGATCTTGTGCTGCGCGAGCACCAGAACGACCTCGGATATTGTGGTTTGTGGTGCCACCTTGATGACGGCGGCGGTCTTGTTCCGGATTATGGACGCAATCGTCATTGTCAGACCTATCACGTTGCTGATCTGCGAGACGCCCCTGTCCCCGGGGCGGAGGGTGGCCATCAGGCTAGCACGCTTTGCCTGCGCGTCTTTGCCTTTGGGACCTGTTGTTTCCGAAAATACATGACGCTGCGCAGCATTCTGCTTGAACGCCATCGAGACCTGGAAAAATGAACTGAGCCATCAGGCGACACGGCCTGATCAGGATCGCTCCGGTCGGGAGCTGGATGTCCGGATGAAGGTCGCGAACAGGGCTCGTCGCTTCAAGCAACGCTGCGACGTGCAGAAGCGCCTGCCGCCTCGGGACAAGCCGCACGCCGATCGGCGTTTCGTCGCGGCTCATGCCGAACCTGGTGCAAGCCCCGGGGCGGCCGGTCAGGTTCACTCGGTTGGGAACACAGTCACCTGTAGGATCTTCGGGTCGAGATCTATCTAGCACTTGGTAGGGGCCTACCGTGGACCCTCCCTTAACGCCGGAGCCCGATTGCGCGATCATGCCACCGGAGCAACCCCAGGGCAGGATCCTCGCCGGTCATGATCATCCACGACGTCCGCGTGCATCCCGAGAGCGATCGGCTTGCCCGCGAGGACCAGCTCGCCTGGAAGATCGCGCGGGTCGCAGTCGATCCGGTGGCGGTCGAGCCGGCAGTCGTCGAGATGATCATCAACCGCGTCATCGACAACGCCGCGGTGGCGATCGCCTCGGTGAACCGCCATCCGGTGGTCACCGCGCGCGATCAGGCGCTGGCGCATTCGCGATCCGGTGGCGCCGCCGTGTTCGGCTGCGATCCCAAGCTGCGCGTGCATGCGGAGTGGGCGGCCTGGGCGAACGGCACCGCGGTGCGCGAGCTCGACTACCACGATACCTTTCTCGCCGCCGAATACTCGCACCCCGGCGACAATATCCCGCCGATCCTGGCGGCCGCCCAGCAGACCGGCCGCAGCGGCGCCGAGCTGGTGCGGGGGATCGCCACCGGCTACGAGATCCAGGTCGACCTGGTGCGCGCGATCTGCCTGCACCGCCACAAGATCGACCATGTGGCGCATCTCGGCCCGTCGGCCGCCGCTGGCATCGGCACACTGCTCGGACTGACCCCGGAGACCATCTTCCAGGCGGTGCAGCAGGCGCTGCATGTCACCACCGCGACGCGGCAGTCGCGCAAGGGCGAGATCTCGTCGTGGAAGGCGTTCGCGCCCTCGCATGCGGGCAAGCTGGCAATCGAGGCGGTGGATCGGGCCATGCGCGGCGAGGGCGCGCCGAGCCCGATCTACGAAGGCGAGGACAGCGTGATCGCCTGGATGCTGGACGGGCGCGACGCATCCTACAAGGTGCCGCTGCCGGCCGAGGGCGAGCCCAAGCGGGCGATCCTGGACACCTACACCAAGGAGCATTCCGCCGAGTACCAGAGCCAGGCGCTGATCGACCTGTGCTTCCGGCTCGGGCGGCAGGTCATCGACTGGGATGCGGTGCAGGACGTGCTGATCGAGACGTCGCACCACACGCACTACGTCATCGGCACCGGCTCGAACGACCCGCAGAAGTTCGACCCGGCCGCGTCGCGCGAAACGCTGGACCACTCGATCATGTACATCGTGGCGGTGGCACTGCAGGACGGCGCCTGGCACCATGTCCAATCTTATGCGCAGGAGCGGGCGCAGCGTCCCGATACCGTGGCCTTGTGGCGGAAGATACGCACGGTCGAGGATCCGAGATGGACCGAGCGCTACCATTCCACCGATCCGGCCTACAAGGCGTTCGGCGGCCGGGTGGTCATCACGCTGCGCGACGGCCGCGTCATCACCGACGAGCTTGCCGTCGCCAACGCGCACACGCTGGGCGCGACACCCTGGCAACGCGCGGACTACATACGCAAGTTCGAGATCCTGACTGACGGGATCATCGAGACAGCGGAGTCACGCCGGTTTCTTGACTTTGTGCAAAGGCTGCCGGAACTCGGCGCCGAGGAGCTGCTGCAGCTCAACGTGGCGATCCCCGCCGTGGACCTCGCTGTCGGATTGCCAGGATTGTTCGGATGATCGCGCTGCCCGGAGGAGATTATCCATGAGCGCCACAGTGACCCCGCCGCAAACCGGGCCGAAGCCGAAGAAATCCGTGGCCCTCTCGGGAGTGCCCGCCGGCAACACCGCGCTCTGCACCGTCGGCCGCACCGGCAACGACCTGCACTATCGCGGCTACGACATCATCGACATCGCGACGGCGTGCGAGTTCGAGGAGATCGCGCATCTGCTGGTGCATGGCGCATTGCCGAACCGCGCCGAGCTCGTCGCCTACAAGCTTCGCCTGAAGCGGCTGCGCGGCCTGCCCGCCTCCGTTCGCAGCGTGCTGGAAGCCTTGCCGGCGGCGGCGCATCCGATGGACGTGATGCGCACCGGCGTCTCGGCCCTGGGCTGCGTGCTGCCGGAAAAGGACGACCATTCCTCCGCCGGCGCGCGCGCCATCGCCGACCGTCTGCTGGCCTCGCTCGGCTCGATGCTGCTGGCCTGGTATCACTATTCGCACAGCGGCATCAGCATCGACGTGGAAACCGACGATGACAGCATCGGCGGCCATTTCCTCAGCCTGCTGCATGGCGAGGAACCAGGCGAGAGCTGGGTGCGCGCGATGCACACCTCGCTGAACCTGTATGCGGAACACGAGTTCAACGCATCGACCTTCGCGGCCCGGGTGATCGCCGGGACCGGATCGGACCTGTATTCCGCGATCAGCGGCGGCATCGGCGCACTGCGCGGTCCGAAGCACGGCGGCGCCAATGAGGTGGCGCTCGAGATCCAGGAGCGCTATGCGACGCCGGACGCAGCGGAGGCCGATATCCGTCGCCGCATCGAGGCGCGCGAGGTGGTCATCGGGTTCGGCCATCCGGTCTATACGATCTCCGACCCGCGCAACGTGGTGATCAAGCAGGTGGCGCGCGCGCTGTCCGAGGAAAACGGCTCGCTCGCGCGCTACGCCGTGGCCGAGCGCATCGAGACCGTGATGGCGGATGCCAAGCGGATGTTCCCGAACCTCGACTGGTTCTCCGCGGTCTCGTACCAGCAGATGGGCGTGCCGACGGCGATGTTCACGCCGCTGTTCGTCATCGCGCGCACCGCGGGCTGGGCCGCGCACGTCGTCGAGCAGCGCGAGGACGGCAAGATCATCCGACCTTCGGCGAATTATGTCGGCCCGGAGAACCTCGCCTTCGTGCCGCTCGACCAGCGCTCCTGACCCCTCGGACACCCGCACGCCATGCCGTATCTGCTCGCATCGGACACTCCCGCGGAACCCGCAGGCCGCAGGTTCCGGCATCTGCTCGAACGCGGCGGCATCCTGCAGATCCCTGGCACGCATAACGGCATGGCGGCGCTGCAGGCAAAGGCCGCCGGCTTCGCGGCGTGCTACCTGTCGGGTGCGGCGATGACCGCCTCGATGGGCCTGCCCGATCTCGGCATCATCACGGTGGACGAGGTGGCGTTCTTCATACGACAGGTGGCGCGCGCCTCGGGCCTTCCGGTGCTGGTCGACGGCGATACCGGCTATGGCGAGGCGCTCAACGTCATGCACATGGTGCGCACGTTCGAGGAGGCGGGCGCTGCCGCGGTGCATCTGGAGGACCAGTTGCTGCCGAAGAAATGCGGCCATCTCAACGACAAGAAGCTCGCGGATGCGCACGACATGGCGGCCAAGGTTGCAGCCGCTGCCAAGGCACGGCGCGACCTGGTGATTATCGCGCGCACCGACGCCGCGGCCTCGGAGGGCCTGGACGGGGCGCTGGCGCGGGCGAGGCTCTATGTCGAGGCCGGCGCCGATGCGATCTTTCCCGAGGCGCTGAACACCGCCGAGATGTTCCGCGCCTTCGCCAAGGGCCTGCCGGGCGTGACGCTGCTGGCCAACATGACGGAGTTCGGGCGCACGCCGTTCTTCACCGCCGCCGAGTTCGAGGCGATGGGCTATGGCATGGTGATCTGGCCGGTGTCCTCGATGCGCGTCGCCAACAAGGCGCAGGCCGAGCTGTATGCATCGATCCGCAAGCATGGCGGCGCCCATGCGATGGTCGAGCGCATGCAGACCCGCCAGGAGCTGTACGAAACCATCGGGCTGCACGACTACGAGGCGCTGGATGCCTCCATCGTGCGCACCATCGTGCCGGATGGCACGCCGCCTGCGCGCTGAAGGCTGTCACGGCCTCGGGTCCGTTCCGAAGTTCCCGGCGCCAGGGACGCCTGGCCCCGCCGCTGCCTCGGCGTTCCGCCAGCATGCGGCCGCGGCTGCGAACGGCGTCGCGCCTTAACCGGCAATCAACCAAAGCCGTGTCTAATGGCGCTTCAGGAGGCGGTGCAATGTTGGACGCCATGACGTGCGAGATCATACCTTTCCCGGTCGTCGAGAAGACAATGGAGGTTCTGCGCCGCGTGGTCTGGCAGCTCGACGACAGCGAGCTGCTGACGGTGGCGGCGAGCCTGGTGGAACTGGCCGCCGAAGCGTCCCGGCGCGGCAGCGAGGCGGATTTCTACGACCGCGCCAAGACCGCCTACCTGGTGCTGGAACGCGTGCTGCTCGAGGGCGAACGCATCTGACGCAGATCCAACGCGATGTTGACCAGACCTTATGGGTTCGCGTCGTACAGCATGATCCGCCCGCCCATGGCGGGCGCAGGACGATTGTCCGGGCTCGCCGCCTGGCTTCATCCGGCGCCGGCACGATCAGGACCGATACGGAACGCGCGGTCGCCGAGGCGCGGCGCACAGGCGGGATCATGCGGTCGCTCGCCGAGGAGGCCGAGCGGATCGGCCAGGAGGTCAGCACGATCGCCACCACGATCGCTGCCGCGGTCGAGCAGCGGGGCGGCGGCGACCGCGGAGATCGCCCCCAACGGGCACGAGACCGCCGAGGCGGCGCAGGACGTGACCGGCGCTATCGGCGCGGTGAGCCGCGCGGCCAGCAAAGCCGGGAAGACCGCAGGCCAGGTGCTCAGCGCTGCCGCGGACCTCTCGCGCCGCGCCGGACAACTCATCAGCGAGGTCAACGGCTTCGTGGCCACCGTGAGCGCCGCTTGATAGAACGGAACAGCTTCTAATCTTGTCCGGCAGGCCATGGAGGCGCGATGCAGGTGACGGTACTCGCAGACGCGGCCTCGGCCGCACAGGCTGCCGCTCTGCATGTTGCGGCGCGGCTGCGGGCCGATCCGGCGCTGGTGCTGGGCTTGGCGACCGGACGCACGATGGAACTCGTCCATGCCGGGCTGGCGCGGCTGCACCGCGATGCGGGCCTGAGCTTCGCGCGGTGCCGCAGCTTCAACCTCGATGAGTATGCCGGCCTGCCGCCCGACGACCTGAGCGCCTACCGCCGGACCATGCAGGCCAGCCTGTTCGACCTGGTCGACATCGTGCCGGCCAACACGCATGTCCCGGATGGCATGGCGCCTGACCTCGATGCGGAAGGCCGACGCTACGAGAGCCTGATCGCGACCGCCGGCGGAATCGGGCTGCAGGTGCTGGGGATCGGCGAGAACGGTCATATCGGTTTCAACGAGCCGGGCTCCGCGCACGACAGCCGAACCCGCGCGGTGACGCTGACGCTGGCGACGCGCAGGCAGAACCGGGCGCTGTTCGGCGGCGATCCGGCCCGCGTGCCGCGGCGTGCAATGACCATGGGGATCGGCACCATCCTGCAGGCACGGGAGATTTTGCTGGTCGCGACCGGTCCGGCCAAGGCGAACGCCCTCGCCGGGGCGCTCGCCGGGCCGGTCGACCTGCGAGTGCCGGCCTCTGCCCTGCAGCGTCATCCGTGCAGCATAGTCATCGCGGATGCCGAGGCCGCCGTCCGGCTGTAGCATCCGGCCCGGGACGTGCAGCCTTGCAGCCCAGGAGATGCGAGAACGATGCAGCTGAGCGGACGGATCGTGCTCGCGGACCGGGTCATCGAGGGCACCATCAGCTTCGGCGAGCTGATCTTCGGCATCGAGCCGGGCGCCGCTGCCGGCGAGAGCATCATCCTGCCGGGTTTCATCGACACGCATGTCCATGGTGGTGACGGCGGCGACACCATGGATGGGGTGGCGGGGATCGCGACCGCCGCCCGGTTCCACCTCCGGCACGGCACCACCACGTTGTTGCCCACGACGATGACCGCACCCTGGCGCGACGTCATGGATGCGCTGCGTGCCGTGGCCGAGATGCGGGGCAGCGGCCTGTATGGCGGTCCCGACCTGCCGGGCGCGCATCTGGAAGGCCCGTTCATCAGCCCGCACCGGCTCGGCGCGCAACCGCCCTTCGCCATCGAGCCGCAGCCGGCGCTGGTGCGCGAGGCGCTGGCGTCGGGCGTGGTCCGGGTGGTGACCATGGCGCCCGAACTGGACGGTGCGGCCGACGCAATGCGTCTGTTCGCGCGGGCCGGCGTGCGCGTGAGTGCCGGCCATACGCGCTGCGGCTTCGAGCAGGGTCTGCAGGCCTTCGCATCGGTGCGCGCAGCCGGCGGCACCGCCGGCGCCACACATCTGTTCAATGCGATGGGCGGTCTCGAGGGCCGCGCGCCCGGCCTGATCGGCGCCGTGCTGCATGACGGACAGGCCTGTGCGGAGCTGATCCTGGACACCCATCACGTGCATCCGGCGAGCTTCGGCATCGCCCGCGACATCCTCGGCGACCGGCTGCTGCTGATCACCGACGCGATGCGCGGCGCCGGCCAGGGTGACGGCCCGAGCGAGCTCGGCGGCCAGGCGGTCATCATACGCGACGGTATCGCCCGGCTGGCCGACGGCGCGCTCGCCGGCAGCGTGCTGACGATGGACGCCGCCCTGCGCAATGCCTGCGCCGCATCGACCGGACTTGCGCACGCGGCCCGGCTGGTGAGCGGAAATGCCGCGCGCTACCTCGGCCTGCACGACCGTGGCGTGCTGCAGGCGGGCCTGCGCGCGGACATCGTTGTCATGGACGCCGCGCTGCGGGTGCAGGAGGTCCGGGTGCTGGGAATGCGGGTGGCCTGACGAGCGGTGCCCCCAGCCAGTGGCGCCTCCTGTTGCATGGATGCAACCACACGGGAGAACGATCTTGTGCGATGCACAAAAAATCTGGAGATCGTCGGACGTAGCGCTATATCGCAGTGCACAATTACTCCAACGGGAGCTTGCACCGATGGCCAACGTCTCTGTCACCAGCCTGGATGTCACCGTCAGCCGCAGCGGCGGCCGCAACGGCGGGCTGGTCGTCTCGCTGCTGGAGCGCGCCCGCTCCTATCGCCAGCAGATGGCCGAGCAGAACCGTATCCGCATGGAACTGGAAACCTACAGCGATCGTCAACTGGCCGATCTCGGCATCAGCCGCTCCGACATCCGCTCGATCGCCGAGCGCGAGGACCTGCGCTGACCGCGGGCTCACCAGATCAATTGAGGGCTTGAGCCGACCGGCCGATGCTGCGCCAATTGCGTGCACGAACGGGTCCGCGATCCGCGTGCGGCAATCGGCCGTAGCTCGCCGGGGGCCGTCTGCACAGAGGCGGGCTCGATGAAGATCAAGACACTGGCGGCTCTCGCGCTGCTCGCTGCCGGAGGCGTTGCCGTCAATGCCGGCCCGGCGCGCGCCCAGCTTCTGGACAGCCTGAAGGGTGCCGCGGGCAACTACGGCGGCCACACGTCCGGCATGTCGTCCGGCGGACTGGGCGGCGGATTGGGTGGCTTGTCGACGCCCTCGGTGAATTCCGCAAGCAGCAGCAACATCGGCGGCGTGCTGCAATACTGCATCCGCAACAAGTACCTGGGCGGCGGCGAGGCCAGTTCGGTCAAGAGCGGGCTGATGGGCAAGCTCGGTGGCGAGACCAGGGACAGCCAGTTCGCCGCCGGTAATCGCGGCCAGCTCGAGACCGGATCGGGGCAGAGCTACGGGCTCGGCGGCGGCGGCATCAAGGGCCGCGTCACCGACAAGGTCTGCGGCATGGTGCTGCAGCACGCCAAGTCGATGATCTGATCCCGCCGGCTCAGCCGACGCCGTAACGCTGCAGCCAGGCCAGCATCCGGTGCCAGCCATCCTCGGCGGGCCCGGGCCGGTAGCTCGGGCGGTAGTCGGCGTGGAAGCCATGCGGCGCATCCGGATAGACGACGATCTCGACCGTCCGTCCGGCGGCCTTTGCGGCCGCTTCGGCGGCGCGGATCTGTTCGGGCGTGGTGCTGGGGTCGGCACCGCCATACAGCCCGAGCAGCGGGCATTCCAGCCTGCCCGCCATCTCTCCGGCATCGTGCGGCTGGATCGCGCTGGTCTCGCCTCCGAGCGGGCCGTACCACGCAATCGCCGCCCTGAGCCGCGGGTTGTGCGCCGCATAGAGCCAGGTGTCGCGGCCGCCGCGGCAGAATCCGGTGACCGCGAGTCGCTCCCGGTCACCGTCACCTTTGGCCGAGGCCCAGGCGGCGGTGGCGTCGAGGTCGCCCAGGACGGTCGCATCCGGCGCGCGGCTGATGACGTCGCGGACGATCAAATGCGGGTCGGTCATCTTCGACAGGTCGCCCAGGCGCGCATACAGCTCGGGCGCCACCGCCAGGTACCCCGCCTTCGCCAGGCGCCGGCAGATATCCTTGATGTACTCATGCACCCCGAAGATCTCCTCGATCACCAGGACGGTGGGAAACGGCCCGGCGCCTGCGGGGCGGGCGGCATAGGCCGGCAGGCTGCCGTCTGCGACCGGCACCTGCACCTGGCCCGCCACGAGCCCGGCCGCATCGGTATGGATCGGCTCTGCTTCGGCGCGCTTCGCCGCGAGCGTGAGCCCGGTCATCAGCGACGTCATCACGAAGCCCCGCCGGGCCAGCGCGGGGCTCGCCGGCACGCGCAGCCCGTCCATTCCGAAGCGTGCCGCCATGCGGGTCCTCCCTGGTCCATCTTCCAGGCAGGAGCTTGATCCCGCCCGGCTGTCCGATCAACCGGGCGGCGCGGCGCCGGTGACCAGGCGCGCATCGTGCGGCGTGCCGATCCTGGTGTCGGTCGGCGTGTCGAGCCGGGCCGGGGCCGGATAGGCGCCGCGGACCCAGGCCAGGCGCTGCAGCGTATCGAACCAGAACGGTGCGCCGACGAGCGCCGCCGCCGCGGCGACGCCCCAGCCCGACAGCATCGTCAGCACGCCCGGCCAGCCGTTGCGCGGATCGGTGGTCCAGCCGCTCCAGCCGATCAGGCTGCTGCGCTCCAGCCGGGCGAGGGCGTTCTGCAGCGTCACGGCGTCGCCGCCCAGGCCCGCCCCGAGCAGGTTGACCAGGGCCGGCCGCTGCCACACCTCGGCGGTGACGTGCAGCACGTCGGCATTCAGGATCGCCGCTATGGCGAAGGCGGCGAGGAAGGCGATCAGCTGGGCACGGCGCCGGTACCAGCCGCTGAGCCGCAGCATCGAGCCGTCGAACCAGGCCGCGACACCGACCTGGAACAGCCCGGCATCGCCCTCGGCCTGCCGCAGCAGGGTCTGCAGCACGCCGCGCAGCCTGTCGTCGGGCAGCGCCGCGATGCTGCCGCCCAGGTCATGCTCCGAGTGCGCGGCCCGCAGCACGTCCGTGAGCGCCAGTGCGAAGGCGCGGGGATGGATGAAGGATGGGCGATTGGCGGTGACGGCGCCGCGCGCCGGACGCACGCAGGCCAGCGGGTCCACCAGCGCGTGGTCGTACAGGGCACGCGCCATGCCGTCGAAGCCCGGGTCGTTCAGCAGGCGGGTGATGCCGCACAGCAGCGTGGTCTGGCGCAGGCCCAGCAGAGCGGCGATGGCCTCGGTGATCGCGCTGGCCGCCAGGCTGACGCCGAGGAACGTGAACACCACGGCAAGCAGGACGTCGAGGATGGTACTGCCGAACATGCGCTGCGCCCTCGCTGACCGCGACGATCATGCCCTGTCCCCGGTGCGACCGGGAGCGGCTATTGCCGATCGACCGCGGCCTGCGCGATGCGCGGCCAGCGCCGCACCACCAGGTCCCAGGCCTGCTGCGCCGACTGCGGCACGAGCTCGTCGAGCTCGTCGAGCAGCGAGTCGGGCAGGCGTGCCAGCAACGTCGCCAGCGAATAGATCCGCCCGTCATGCTCGACGGCAAGCAGCGAGGTCTCCGCTTGCGTCCGGCTTGCGCTCGGCGCCGGCTCGACCCGCAGCGGCACCACCGGCGCCGGAAATGCAATGACATTGTCGTCCATGGCCTGATCCTCCCGCGTCTGCTGGCGGCTCCGCTGGCATCTATCATGTTCTTCTTTTGTTCTCAAAGCAAGCGTCAAGGCAAGCATGAAGATGAGCTGAACGCGAGCCTGATCGGGCGCGGTCGCTCACAGCGCGCCGAGCTCGCGGTGATGCAGCAGGCGCACGCCGGTGGTCTTGGCCAGGGCGTGCGCGGCCCGCGTGTAGCCGGCGTTCGAAACCACCGCCGCAAGGTCCGCAGCGTGATGACGCTGCGCGGCATAGACTTCCTGCACCGCCTTGTTGCCGACCGGCCGGCCATGGCGCTTGCACTGCACGACAAGCACGCGATGCCGGCGCCTCGCCAGGATGTCCGAACCCTGGTCGCCGCTGCCCGCGGTCAGGTGCGCTTCCCAGCCTGCGCGGCGCAGCAGCATCGCGCATTGCCGCTCGTATTCGCCGCCCGCCGTGGCGCGGGAGCGCTCGCCGCCGTTGGCGGGATGCCGCGCGTCATCCTGCTGGCGCCCCTGGAAGATGGCGCCGGCGCTCGCCCGCTCGACCTCGCGCTCGATCAGCGCGCGGAGCCCGTCGAACATCGGCCCGAGGCCGGCGCCGTCCAGCACCGGCCTGACATGGAGGGCGCAGAACCGCAGCCGTTCACGGGGCCACCGCGCGGCGTCGATCTGCCGACGGCGCAGGCTGAGCCTGACCCGATGCCTGCCGATTTCGTTGCGTATCAGGCGCAGGGCGCGCCGCCGGCGCCGCAGCGGACGGGTCCAGCGTACCAGGCGCACCAGTACACCGACGAGGACGGCGATGACGCCCGCCACCGCGACGGCCTGCTGATCCGGAGGCGGGGGAGCCATCGTATTCCGTTCAACCTGTTGGAATCCCATGCCTCCATCCAAGGGCGCTGACAAGGGCGCGGAGCTTGGTGAGGCGGCCTCGATGCGCTACTGCTGCCCCGGCTGCAGCGGGGCGAGCCGGGAGTGCAAGAAGTGGCCGAACTGACGTCGCCGGATATCCAGGCCGCGGATCCGCGGGCGGGCTTTGCCGCGACGGCGCTGACCTCGCTCGACGGCCGCTACCACGCCGCCACCCGGCCGCTCGCCGAGCGGATCTCCGAGTTCGCGCTGATGCGCAACCGCGTGCGCGTCGAGGTCGAGTGGTTCCTGTTCCTGTCCGGCATCGATACCATCCCGGAACTGCCGCCGACGGATGCGGCCACCGCGTCCAGGCTGCGCGCGCTGTATACCGGCTTCGACGAGACGGCGTTCGCGCGCATCAAGGCCATCGAGCGGCGCACCAACCACGACATGAAAGCCGTCGAGTATTTCGTCAAGGAACGGCTCGAGGGCACGCCGCTGCAGCCGTACCGCGAGTTCGTGCATTTTGCCTGTACCTCCGAGGACATCAACAACATCGCCTATGCGCTGATGCTGCGCGATGCGGTGCGCGAGGTCTGGCAGCCGCAGGTGCGGGCCGTGCACGAGCGGCTGGCCGGCATGGCGCTGCAGTGGCGCGACGTCGCGATGCTGACCCGCACGCACGGGCAGGCGGCGACGCCTTCCACGCTGGGCAAGGAGATCGCGGTCTTCGCCTACCGGCTGCAGCGCCAGCTCCGGGCGGTGGAGCAGCTCGAGTTCCTGGCCAAGATCAACGGCGCAACCGGCACCTTCAGCGCGCACGTTCTGGCCTACCCGGGCCTCGACTGGGAGGCGCTCTCGCGCAGGTTCGTCGAAAGCTTCGGGCTGGTGCACAACCCGCTGACCACGCAGATCGAGCCGCACGACTTCATGGCCGAGGCGTTCCACGCCATGCAGCGCGTGCACACGATCTGCACCGACCTGTGCGTCGATGCGTGGCTCTATATCAGCATCGGCTATTTCCGGCAGAGGCTGGTCGCCGGCGAGGTCGGCTCGTCGACGATGCCGCACAAGGTGAACCCGATCGACTTCGAGAACGCGGAAGCCAATTTCGGGCTGGCGAACGCGACGCTGCAGCATCTCTCGGGCAAGCTGCCGGTGTCGCGGCTGCAACGCGACCTCAGCGACAGCGCGACGCTGCGCACCATCGGGTCCGCGATCGGCTATGGCTGCGTGGCGCTCACCGCCCTGCTGCGTGGCCTGGGCAAGCTCGAGCTGGATGCGGCAATGATTGCGAAGGTGCTCGACGGCGCCTGGGAGATCCTCGGCGAGGGGGTGCAG
The DNA here is from genome assembly GCA_964247695.1 of uncultured Acetobacteraceae bacterium. Lineage (GTDB taxonomy): Bacteria > Pseudomonadota > Alphaproteobacteria > Acetobacterales > Acetobacteraceae > Lichenicoccus. Next base: position 36,022 of record CAXTVI010000011.1, on the reverse strand, counting down.
ACCGTGATGCGCAAGGCCTGTGGCGACGACCCGTACGACCAGATGAAGCAGCTCACCCGCGGCACCACGCTCACCCGCGAGAGCTACCTGGCGTTCATCGCCACGTCGGATCTGAGCGAACCCGAGAAGCAGCGGCTGTCGGCGGTGACACCCGCCGACTATGTCGGACGCGCCTCCGCGCTTGTTGACAATCTGGCATGAGCGCGCCGGCCTCGACCGTCGCGATCAGGGACTACCACGCCCACATCTATTACGATCCCGGCGTGACCGAGGCCGCCGCGGCCCGGCTGCGCGAGCGCGTCGCCGAGGCCTATCCGGATGCCGTGCTCGGACGCTGGCATGCGGTGCCGGTCGGGCCGCATGCCAAGGCGATGTTCCAGATCGCGTTTCCCGTCGCCTTGTTCGGCAGCCTGGTGCCCTGGCTGCTGCTCAACCGGGACGGGCTGGATATCCTGCTGCACCCGGAGACCGGCGACGACCCGGCGGACCATACCGCACACGCGGCGTGGCTCGGCGAGAAGCTGCCGCTGCGCATGGAGGCGCTGCGCTAGCGGACGAAGTCTCTGGATCGGTTTGCGCCGAGCGCTTCCGGCCATGACACAAGGCGTCAGCTGGCTTGCCCGGATCTTGCCGTAGCTGCCGCGAGATCTGAACTCCTCAGCGTCATCAACTCAAGTGCTTTTGCCAGCCTAAGACCTGTTTGGGCATGTATGTAGCTTGCAAAGAAGCGCAGCCCCGGATAAAAGCCGCTCGCGCGCCATCTAATTGGCGGCCAACGGTTCATGGGAGGACAACATGCATAAGATCGTACTGACGGCGGCTCTCGCCACCGCGATCGCGACACCGGCTCTCGCGCTGGAAGTCTCGAAGTCGGCCGATATCGCGGCGCCCCCGGAAACGGTCTGGAAGACGATCGCCGAGTTCTGCAGCATCGGCGATTGGCATCCCGCCATCGCGAAGTGCGACCCGTCGAGCATGGACGGCAAGGATGTGCGCACGTTGTCGCTGAAGGGCGGCGGCACGATCAAGGAGGAGCAGACCGCCTTCAGCGACGCTGGCATGCGTTATTCCTACAAGATCCTCGAAAGCCCGCTGCCGGTCTCCCATTACAGATCGACGATCAAGGTCGAGAAGAACGGCTCGGGCTCGAAGGTGACCTGGATGGGTACGTTCAAGGCCAAGGGCGCGCCGGATGCCAAGGCCAAGGAGGTCATCGCCGGCATCTATGAGGCGGGCTTCAAGGGCATCGCCGACAAGGTCAAGTAATGCGTCGATTGCTGTGGCGTTACTTGCCGGAGCCCTCGGCAAGCTTTGGCCTCGCGAGCTTCCTTAGCATCTCGTTGAATGTCTCCTGATCGCCTTCAGCGCCGAGTTCGCGTGCCACGCGCTCGAACTCGGCGCCTTGCTCGGCGCCCGTCATCTTCGGGCGCCTCGGTGGCGCGTCCCTCGCGTCTTTGACGATCAGGCTGCCGGGCCCGGGAGCGTGCTTGGGCTTCATCATGGTCTTGGTTTCCCGGGATCCGCTCGCTCTGATGCCGATGTACTCGCTGAGACGAGCAAGTTCCTGCGCGGAGTGATCGACCGTTCGGGCACTGGTGAACTCGGTGCCGATCTTTCCACAGATCGGGCTTTCATCGGGCACTGGCGCGGAAGCTTTGCCGGCTTTCCAGCAACGATCGGCTTGCCGTCCTCGGCCGTTGGAATCCGGATGCGGAATGAAGCTGCGCGGCCGTCATGCTCGAGCAGCGACAGGACAGCCTTCTCCCGCGCGGACGGCGCGGTTCCTTGCCTTGCCGCCGATGCCGGCGTCATCGGCTTCAACCACCTCGTTCGTATCGTCAGGGAAGTCGATCGACGTGTCGTCGCGCATAGCCTCCCGGATGCGGTGGCAGAGGAACCATGCCGTCTTGTACTGAACGTCCAGAATGCGACTGATTTGATGCCCGGAGATGCCATTCCTCGACGCGCACATAAGATGCGCAGCCTGGAGGCACTTATGCAGCGGGATGCGGACGTGCTCGAACACCGTGCCGACCGTCGCGCGGAACTGGCTCCTGCAATCGTTGCAGCTGTGGAGGCCTAGCCGAACCCGCTTCCCAGGGTTCGCCTTGATTTTGCCGATCCGGCCAGAGCACCCGCACTTCGGGCACACCGGACCGTTCGGCCAGATGATGCTCTCGAGATGGGCGAAAGCGGCCTCTTCGTCATGGAAATAGGGGTGGGACAGGATCGACACGGCTGGATCTCCGGTACCGTTGGCCTACCCTCGGCGAGGTCACTTTGCAAGATACATATCGCTACAACTTGAAAGCAGCGATCAGGGCAGTATCCGGGAGCGCTATCCGGCCGTTGCCCGGTTCTCGATGCCGGCCAGTTTACCGCAGCACCGCCGTGAACTGCTCGACCAGCCAGTCCACCTCCGCCGCCTCGATGACCAGCGGCGGCGCGATCCTAATGGTGTCGATGTGCGTCTCCTTGCACAGTACGCCGCGACGAAGCAGCGCCTCGCAGAACCGGCGCGCGCCGCCCCGATCGGAATCGAGCTCGAGCGCGATCATCAGGCCGCGCCCGCGTATCTCGCGCGCACGGTGAGCGCTGGTCTCGCGCAGCCCGCGCAGCAGCCGCTCACCCATGCGCGCCGAGTTGCCGATCATGTCCTCCTCGACCAGCACCTTGAGCGCCATGCGCGCCACAGCACAGGCGAGCGGATTGCCGCCGAAGGTCGAGCCGTGCTCGCCGGGCTTCAGCACCCCCAGCGCCGCCTCGTGCGACAGCACCGCCGACACCGGATAGAAGCCGCCCGAGAGCGCCTTGCCGATCAGCGTCAGGTCGGCCTCGATGCCGTCATGCTCCTCGGCCAGCAGCGTGCCGGTGCGCCCCAGGCCCGTCTGGATCTCGTCGAGGATCAGCAGCACGTCATGCTCGGTGCAGAGCGCGCGCGCGCGCCGCAGGAAGCCTGCCGGCGGGATCACCACGCCGGCCTCGCCCTGGATCGGCTCGACGAGGAAGGCCGCGGTGCGCGGGGAGATCGCCCGCTCCAGCGCCTCGGCGTCGCCGTACGGGATCACCTTGAAGCCCGGGGTGAACGGTCCGAAACCGTGCCGGGACGCATCGTCGGTGCTGAAAGAGATCACCGAGAGGGTGCGCCCGTGGAAATTGCCGTCGCAGACGATGATCTCGGCCTCGTCGGCGGCCACGCCCTTCACCTGGTAGGCCCACTTGCGCGCCACCTTGAGCGCGCTCTCCACCGCCTCGGCGCCGGAGTTCATCGGCAGCACCTTGTGCGAGCCGGTCAGGCTGCAGAGCTCCTCGTAGAAGGGTGCGAGCTGGTCGTTGTGGAAGGCGCGCGAGGTGAGCGTCAGCCGGCCGGCCTGCTCGGTCAGCGCGGCCAGGATGCGCGGGTGGCAGTGGCCCTGGTTGACGGCGGAGTAGGCCGACAGGCAGTCGAGATAGCGTGTGCCGTCGACATCCCACACCCAGACGCCGCGGCCGCGCGTGAGCACGACGTCGAGCGGCTTGTAGTTGTGCGCGCCGAGGCGGGCCTCGGTCGCGAGCAGGGCGGTTGCGAGATCACGGCTCCGGGGAACGAGGTCGGCGTCGCTCATGGAGAGTCCGTTGCTGCCGGCTACTGGATGGGAGCAGTCCTCAGCCTAAGGGCAGGGACACGCCCGAGCGAGGACTGTTTTGCCCTCAGCCCGACCGTGCCATCGATGAAGCCCGGACTCGCGCGTGCAGCGTGAACGGGGTCCAGGGACCGATACTGTAGTCGGCGGTGGTCGGCGAGACGGTGTAGACGCGCCAGGCATAGCTGTGGTGTCCGGCGGCGACCCGTACGAGAGCGGCGGTGGCGTTGGTATAGGACGCGTAGAGCTCGCTTGTGTCGGTGCCGTCGTGGGCGACTACCTGCAGGAAGAAGCGGACCGGTACCGCTTGCGGTGGCGCGGTCCAGACGAACTCGACGGCGCCGCGTGCCAGCGCCGCGCCGCTTCCGGGTGCCACCGGCCGCACCGGCCGCAGGCTGGTGCTCGGGTGGCCACTGGTATCGGGATGAGCGGACAGTGCCTCGACATGCTCGGTTGCAGCAGGAATGCCACCGATTGCCGCCAGATGGAACCAGGCCTGTGCCGCCGCCGGGTTCCGGGGCACGCCTTCGCCGGTGTTGTAGAGCAGGCCTAGATTGTATTGTGCGCGGTGATTGCCGTGCGTTGCAGCGCGGGCGTACCACGCGGCAGCCAGCGCGGTATCGTGCGGCACGCCCCGGCCGCTGTCGGACATCACGGCCACGTTGAACTCGGCCGGCGCGTAACCCGCCGCGGCAGCCCTGTGATACCAGCGGTAGGCTTCGGTCGCGTCCTCCGGAGTGCCCTGGCCGAGGTCGGCCATGATCCCGAGCCGGTAGGCGGCGTCGGCATCGCCCGTCTCGGCAAGCGGCCTCCAGACGCGTCGTGCCTGCGCGTAGTCGCCACGCTCGTAGGCCGCCGCCGCATCGCCGCGTGGGGTGGCAATGGCGGCGCCCCCCAGGCCCGGGACGACCTGGACGGCCAGCAGTCCGGCGGCCGCAATCGCTGCGCCCCGGACCCAGTTCCGTCCAGTCCCTGTCACGTGAGCCCTCTCCAGCCGGCAATCAGCGCCAGGTCAGGTCGACGCGCCGGTTATCCTGGTTGGCAACGCCATCCCCGGTCTGCACGGGAAGGTCGGTGACACCCTTGGCCAGCACCTGGAAGCGCGCCGCCGGGATGCCACGGGCGACCAGCCCCTGCAGCACGCTGTCAGCCCGTGCCTGCGACAGCTTCAGGTTGGCGTCGGGGGCGCCGACGGTGTCGCTCGAGCCGGCGACGATCATGACGATCGGCTTGCCGTCGCGGTACAGCCGCGACGCCTTGTCGAGCAGGGCGACATCCTCGGCGCGCAGCTTGCTGCTGCCTGGCGCGAAGTAGAAGTCAAGCGAGTCGGGCGCCTTGGGCTTGGCGGGTTCGGCGGCCTCCGCGACCGGCGCTGGCGCCGGGGCACTGGTCGCGACCGGCGCGGCCGGCGCCTGGCTCTGGGCGCAGGCGGCCAGCGCCGACAGCATCGCGAGGGCGGGCACCGTCCGCAGCAGGGCAGGTCTGGACAATCGTCGGCTCATCAAGCTTCTCCTGGTGGTCGTGGAAGTCCCCGGCGCCGGATTGTCCGGACGACGGTCAGTGCGCGCTACCGCCGGGCCCGATCGTCACGATCAGTTCGCCCGGCCGCATCATCGTGTTCGCCGGACCGAACGGCGAACGGATATGGACGAAGTGCGCCGGAAGCCGGTGTGCCAGCCGGTCCGCAGCGCCTCGGTCGGCCGCGAAGAAGTAGCCGATGCTCGACGGCGCCTCGGTGTCGGGGGCAGCCACCGGGCCATCGACGGTCGCGCCGGCGGCGCGGAGCATCCCGGCGACCCGCGCGGCATGGGCCTGGGCCGCATCATCGCCCTGGCTGTAGCGCAGGATGATGTGCAGCATGCCGGCGTCCGGCAGGTCGAGATGCTGCGTGGGTGGCGGTGCTGCAGCCGCCTGGAGCGGTGCCCGCGGCGGCAGCGGCATCGCAGCCGGCTCCGGCGCTGGATCCGGCAGCGCCAGCAGCGGCGGCGGCACGGGCGCCGACACGGTCGGAGGCGCCGGGGCGGCGCCAGACAGATCCGGCACGGGGCGCAAGGGTGTGGCGGGCGCTGCCGGGATTGCCGGGCCCGGTGCCGTGGCCCGGGGGGCGACAGTCCCGGAGTCCGGTATGGCCGGCGGCGTCCGGTGGGTCGCAAGGAATGCTGCCAGCAGGGCGCCGCCGAGGGCGAAGCCAGCCGGGACGACGATGCGCGCCCGTCGTGGCCGGCGCGGCCGTGCCGCCGGTTCCGGCGCCTGCGGGGCAGGACTTCGCGGGGGCGCCGGTTCGGGGTGACGGGCGGCCGGCTGGAACATGTCCGGCGTCGCCAGCCGGATGTGCGCGGTGTCGTCCTGCTCCAGCGCGCCGAGGCCGATCGTGGTGAGACCCGCCCAGAGTTCCGGCTTGCCGAGCAGCAGGAAGCACAGCACCGGCCGGCCGCCGCGCTGCAGCCCGGCGAGGGCGGGCAGGCGCAGGATCGCGTCCGGCCGGAGCGCGTCCGCCTGTCGGACGATCACCACCAGCGGGCGCTCGGTATCCACCACCACCGACAGCGCGGTGCTGATCGCGCGGGTGAGGGCCGCCAGGTTGGGGAGCGGCGCCAGGATCGTGGTCGTCTCGATATGCGCCGCGTGCAGGCGATCCACCGTCGCCATCACGAGGTCGCTTGCGACATTCTGCGCACCGGTGACGACGGTGAAGGGCCGGCCCGCCCGGATCGACCCGAGCACCCGCCCCGGGACGTCTCCGCCGGCGCCAGCACCACCCAGCCAATCCTCGCGCGCGGCCCCGGGCGGGCCGCCGCGTTCTTGCACGTCGCTTGTCATTGCTAGTTACTACTGACCAGCAGCAGGCGGGGTTGCAAGCAACTCCTAGTGAAATCAACGTCAAAAGCTTATTGAGCGTAACGTTTCGGTCGCGTTCGCCGTGGATCCTCCCGCAAGGATCTAGTGCTTGACCCCCGGGCGGCGGCCGTTCTTCCAGCGATCGAACAGCACGGCGAGCAGCAGGATGCCGCCGCGGACCAGATACTGGTAGAAGGTCGGCACGTTGAGCAGGCCCATGGCGTCCTGCACGCAGCCCATGATCAGCACGCCGACGATGACGCCGGAGATGCTGGCGATGCCGCCGGTCAGCGAGACGCCGCCCAGCACGCAGGCGGAGATGACCGCGAGTTCCAGCCCGATCGAGGTCTTCGGATCACCCAGGCCCATGCGCGACGACAGCAGCACGCCGCAGAAGCCGGCAACCAGGCCCTGCAGGGTGAACACCGTGATCTTGATGCGGTCCACGCTCAGGCCGGCGAGGCGCGCGGCCTCGGTGTTGCCGCCGGTGGCGAGCACGTCACGTCCGAAGACCGTGCGGTTCAGGATGACCCCGAAGATCACGAACATCGCGACCATGATCCAGATCGGAGCGGTCAGGCCGAACAAGGCGGCGCTGGCCAGCCGGAAGAAGCCGGGCGAGGAGATCATCACCGCATCGCCGTTCGAGGTGATGTAGGCGAGGCCGCGCACGATCTCCATCGCGGCCAGCGTCGCGATCAGCGAGTTCACGCCCGCCTTGGCGACCACGATGCCGTTGCACAGGCCGACGGCACCTCCCGCCAGCACGCCTGCCGCGATGCCAAGCGGCAGGCCGAGCGCGTCGGTGGCGACCGAGGCCACGACGCCGGCGAACGCCACGATGGAGGCGATCGACAGGTCCACCTCGCCAAGCGCCAGCACCATCATCATGGTCGAGGCCAGCGTGCCGGTCAGCGTCACCGAAAGCAGCAGGCCGGTGATGTTCCCCGGGGTGAGGAAGTCCGGCACGGAGGCCGCCAGCACAGCGAACAGGATCAGGAATACCAGCACGATGCCCGACTGGCTCATCGCCCGGCGGATCATCGTGACCCCGCGCTGCTGCGCCGTGCTGCCGGCGGGCGGCGGGTTGGCGTTCAGGGTCGCCTGGGACATGACGGTCTTCTCTCGTACTCGGCGTTTGTTCAGGAGACGTCGGGGATCATTGCGGGAGCGCCATCTGCAGCAGCCGCTCGGCGGTGATGTCGCGACGCGGCACTGAGCCCACCATGCGTCCCTCGCGCATGACGATCACCCGGTCGCAGACCGACATCACCTCGGCGAGGTCCGACGACACCACGACCACGGCCTTGCCGGTGTCGGCGAGGTCGTAGAGGATCCCGTAGATCTGCGCACGCGCCCCGACATCGATGCCGCGCGTGGGCTCGTCCAGCACCAGCAGCTCGATCTTCTCCGACAGCCAGCGGCCGAGGATCACCTTCTGCTGGTTGCCGCCGGACAGGGTCGCGATCGGCGTGTTGCCGTCGCGCGTCCGTACATTCAGCCGCTGGATGATGTCGGCGGTGTTCGAGGCCTCGATGGCGCGGTTGACGAAGATGCCGCCGCGCGCGATCCGCCGGCGCAGGCTGACATTGATGTTCTCGCCGACGCCCGCGATCGGGAAAATGCCTTCCGCCTTGCGGTCCTCCGGGCACAGCGCGACCCCGTTGCGGATCGCCTCGCGCGTCGAGCCGGGCGGCAGCCGGCGGCCCTCGAGCATGACCTCGCCGCCGGTCGGCATCACGCTGCCGCAGACCAGGCGCATCAGTTCGGTGCGGCCGGCGCCGACCAGGCCGAAGAAGCCCAGGATCTCGCCGCGTCTCACCTCGAAACTCACCGGCTCCACCACGCCGGGCCCGATCAGCGCCTGCGCCTGCATCAGCACGGCGCCCGGTTCGCGGGTGCGGTAGCCGTAGATGTCCTCGATCGAGCGCCCGACCATCTCGGAGACGATCTGGTCGTTGGTGACGCCCGCCATGTCGGCGTGCTGGGCGATGCAGGCGCCGTCTCGGAATACCGTGACGGCGTCGCACAGCTCGAAGACTTCCGCCATGCGGTGGGTCACGTAGATGATGGCGCGGCCGTCGTCGCGGAGACGGTGCACGATGCGCTTGAGGTTGACGGTCTCGCGCACCGAGAGACTGCTGGTCGGCTCGTCGAAGGCGATCACCCGGGCGTCGCGCAGCAGCGCCTTGCCGATCTCGACCATCTGCCGCTGGCCGATCGACAGCCGCGAGACCAGCGTGTCGGGCCGGATGTCCTCGCCAAGATCGCGCAGCACTCCCATTGCCCGCTCGCGCAACTGCGCCCGGTTCACGAAGCCGGCGCGACGCGGCAACTGCCCCAGCATCAGGTTCTCGGCGACCGACAGCTCGGGCACCAGGTTGAGCTCCTGGTAGATCACCGCGATACCGGCCTCGAGCGCCGCCGCCGCATTGCGGAAGGCAAACTGCTCGCCGCCGACCTCGATGCTGCCGGCCGACGGCGTGTTCACCCCGCTCAGCACCTTGAGCAGGGTGGACTTGCCGGCGCCGTTCTCGCCCATCAGCGCATGCACCGAGCCGCGATGCACCGTGAGGTCGACACCCTTGAGCGCCTTGACGCCCGGGAACTCGACCGTGATGCCGCGCAACCGCAGGAAGGCTTCACCTTCCTGAGGGAGCGCCGCGTGCTCGCCTTGAACGCTCGCGAGCGAGGCGCTCATGCCTCCAGCTTGGCCTTCACCGCCTGCCAGTTGTCGTGCGTCATCAGCACGCCGGTGGTCTCGGTGTTGGCCGGCGGCTTGGTGCCGGTGCGGATCCAGTTCACCAGGTTGATGGTGCTCTGCCGTCCATGCAGGAAACTGGAAACTCCAACCGTGCCGAAGAAGCCGGTCTGCTGCGGCTTGGAGAACTCCGCGAAGGCGGCGCCGGTGCCGTTGATGCCGATGCCGATGACGTTCTCGGCGGGCAGATGAAACGCCTCGCTGGCGCGCACGCCACCGAGCACGGTCTCCTCGTTCAATGCGTAGATCAGCCACTTCTTGAAGTTGCCGTGCCGCGCGAACACCGGCGAGGCCGCGGTCGAGCCGCCCTCGGTGTCGGTGGTGCGCTGCGGGGCGTCGAAGATGTTGGCGGCGACGAAGCCGTTCTTGAGCAGGGCGTCGGTCGCACCCTGCACCCGCTCGCGCGCCGTCGGCAGCTCGGCGTCGGTGATGCGGCAGGCGGCGACGTCGGCTGGGCTCCAGCCACGATGCTTCATCTCGGCGGCGAGGGCCTCGCCGACCTGCTGGCCGATCTTGTAGCCCGACATGCCGAGATGCGGCACGTCCACCATCGGCTGGCCGTCCGGACCGAGGAAGCGGTCATCGACGCTGACCACCTTCATGTTCTGCGCGGTGGCGCGGGCCAGGATCGCCGGGCCGAGCTTGACATCGGGCGGGCAGATCACGAAGCCCTTGGCGCCCTGCGCCGCGAGGTTGTCGATGGCGGTCATCACCATCTCGCCGTCGGAGCCGGCAAGCTTGACCACGGTCACGTTGTGCTTGGCGCCCCAGTCGGCGGACGCGGTCTGCTCGTTGATGAACCAGGCCTGCTCCGGCATCTTGACGATGAAGCCGATCTTGAGCGGCGTATCGGCGGCGAATGCCTTGTTGGCGCCGACGAGCGACGCCGCGGCACCGGCAAGGCCCAGCTTGGCGAGCTGGCGCTTGGTGATCTGCATGTTTCCTCCTGTGTGCCCACCTCGGGCCCGGGCTCTGGTCTGATGCCAGAATGAACGCGACAGACATTAGTCGTGGCGTCGATATACGTCCAATGGGATTTGTGCGACAAATGATATTCGCATGGATATGTCAGATCCGAGGGATACGAGCGTGCTGCCGGCGGACTGGTACATCCGCGCCCGCCTGAAGCTGCGCCACCTGCAGCTGCTGTCCGCCCTTGACGACCATCGCAACCTCGCGCGCGCCGCCCTCTCGCTGAGGGTGACGCAGCCGGCTGCCTCCAAGCTGCTGGCCGAGATCGAGGGCATGGTCGCCACCTCGCTGTTCGAACGGCTGCCGCGCGGCATGGAGCCGAACCTGTTCGGCGAGATCCTGATCCGGCGCGCCCGCTCGGTGCTGATCGAGCTCGAAGGGGCGGCCAAGGAACTGGCCGCGACCCGCGCCGGCGCCGCCGGGCAGGTCTCCATCGGTGCGGTCAGCGGCCCCGCCGCCGGGCCGGTGGTGCGCGCCATCGAGCGCGTCCGGCAGACGCGCCCCGGCATGTCGATCAGCGTCCAGGTCGAGACCAGCGGCCCGCTGGTGGCGCGGCTGCTGGAGGGGCGGCTGGACTTCGCCGTCGCCCGCATCCCGCCCGGGATCGATGCAAGCGCGCTGGACTATCGCGAGATGGCTGACGAGGAGATCGGCCTGTTCGTGCGGGCCTCGCACCCGATCCTGCAGGGGCCGCCGCCCGATCTCGCGGCGCTTGCCGGGCAGGCCTGGGTGCTGCAGCCGCCGGGCACGCTGCTGCGCCGGCGCATCGAAGGGTTGTTCCGCGCGGCCCACCTGGCGCCGCCGCGCGAGGTGATCAGCACCGAGGGGGTAATGATGAGCCTGTCGCTGATCGACCGCATCGACGCGGTGACGGCCCTGAGCCGCGCCGCCGCCGGGGTGCTGACGCGACCGGGCGGTCGGTTCCGGCTGCTGGGGCACATCCCCGGCACCGGCCGCATCGCGATCGACACCTACGGGCTGGTCCGCCTTGCGGAGCGGCCGCTCTCTCCGGCGGCGGCGGCGCTGTATCAGGCCGTCGAGGACGAGCTGCGTCCGGCGGCTCCGCGACGCAGGAGGCCTTGACCGCCAGCACCCGTTCTGCGCCGATTCCGGCCATGACCGACAACGATCCGCCGCTCTTCGCCAACCCTCTTCTCGAAGCCTGGACCACGCCGTTCGGCGCCCCCCCGTTCGACCGCATCCGCCCCGAGCATTTCGAGCCGGCGTTCGCGCAGGCGATGCAGACGCATCTCGCCGAGATCGCCGCCATCGGCGCCGATCCGGCCGCCGCTAGCTTCGCCAACACCATCGAGGCGATGCAGCGCGGCGGCCGCGACCTCGAGCGCATCGGCATGGCGTTCTCCAACCTGGTTTCGAGCCTGGGCGGCGAGGCGCTGGAGGCGGTCGACGTGACCATGTCGCCGATCCTCGCCCAGCACGGCATGCGGGTCTCGCTCGATCCGGCGCTGTTCGCGCGCGTCGCGGCCCTGCATGCGGCGCGCGACAGCCTCGATCTCGACATCGACCAGCGGCGGCTGCTCGATCGCGTGCATCTTGGTTTCGTGCGCAGCGGTGCGGCGCTCGACGAGGCCGGACGCGCCCGCATGACCGCGATCTCCGAGCGCCTCGCCGTGCTGCACACGCAGTTCGGCCAGAACGTGCTGCACGACGAGAAGTCCTGGCAACTCGTGCTCGGGCCCGCCGACCTCGACGGCATGCCCGACTTCCTGGTGCAGAGTGCCGCACGGACCGCCGCCGAGCGCGGTGTCGCCGGCCACGTCGTGACCCTGTCGCGCTCGCTGATCGAGCCCTTCCTGACGTTCTCGTCCAGGCGCGACCTGCGCCAGTTGGCCTACCAGGCCTGGATCGCGCGCGGCATGCATGCCGGCCCGCACGACAACCGGCCGCTGATCCCGGAGATCCTGAGCCTGCGCGCCGAGCGCGCGCGGCTGCTCGGCTATGCGACCTATGCCGAGTATCGCCTCGCCGACACCATGGCCGGCACGCCGGACGCGGTGGCCGGCCTGCTCGGGACGGTGTGGGAGCCGGCGCGGGCAAAGGCCGCCGCCGAACGCGACCGGCTGCTGGCGGCGGCGCGCCGGGAAGGCTTCAATGACACGCTGGAGGCGTGGGACTGGCGCTACTACGCCGAGCGGGTGCGCCGCGCCGACTACGCGATCGACGAGGCCGAGATGAAGCCGTACTTCCTGCTGGAGAACATGCAGCAGGCGGCGTTCGACACCGCGCGCCGGCTGTTCGGCATCACGCTCACGCCGCGTCCGGAGGTGCCGGTCTATCATCCCGATGTGCGCGCCTACGAGGTGACCCGCGTCGGCAAGGATGGCGGCGGCGAGCATGTCGGGCTGTTCCTGGCAGACCATTTTGCGCGTGCCGACAAGCGCTCCGGCGCCTGGATGAGCAGCTACCGCGACCAGGAACGGCTAGATGGGCCGGTCTCACCGATCATCGTCAACAACAACAACTTCGCGAAGTCGGAGCCCACCCTGCTCAGCTTCGAGGACGCGCGCACGCTGTTCCACGAATTCGGCCACGCCTTGCACGGGCTGCTGAGCCAGGTGCGCTATCCGGGGCAGTCCGGAACCTCGGTGCGGCAGGATTTCGTCGAGTTTCCCTCGCAGGTCTACGAGCACTGGTTCTCGCTGCCCGAGACGCTGCAGACCTATGCGCGCCACCATGCGACCGGCGAGCCGATCTCCGAGGCGCTGGTCGCCCGCCTGCTGGCGGCGCGCGGCTTCAACCAGGGCTTCGGCACCATCGAGTACACCGCCTCCGCCTTGATCGACATGGAGCTGCACTGCCACCCGGCGCCGGAGACGATCGACATCGAGGCATTCGAGCGCCAGTTCTGCGCCCGCATCGGCATGCCGGCGGAGATCGGCATCCGGCATCGTCCGGCGCATTTCCAGCACCTGTTCGCGGGCGGTGGCTATGCCGCCGGCTACTATTCCTACATGTGGTCCGAGGTGCTCGACGCCGACGGCTTCGAGGCGTTCAAGGAGGCGGGCGATCCGTTCGATCCGGCGATCGCGGCCCGGCTGCACACCGTGCTGAGCGCCGGCGATACCGAGGACCCGATGGCGCTCTATGTCGGCTTCCGCGGCCGGCCGCCCAGCACGGCGGCGCTGCTGCGGTCGCGTGATCTCGTCGGGACCGACGTCGACTAGGCAAGTCGTGAACGTCGCGCCCGTGGATCCGGAGCATGATCCGAGCGATCATGCTCCGCTTGTCGTCGGATGCTGCTCTAGAAGTTGATGTTTGTCCTGAAGCCCAGCACCGCAGCGTCCTGTGTGTTGGTGGTGGCACCCGGACGGATGATGTACTGAAAATCCGGGATCAACGTCACGCCGCGGTGGACGGCAATGCTGTAGTCGAGCTCGACCACCTGCTCCGTGTTCTGCGGCCCGTAGGCAGTTCCGAAACCGTCCGTGTTCAGCGGGAGCGTCTGCCCCTGCTCGAGCGCGATCTCCTCGGCCCGGGTGAACTGGCCGCTCATCTCGATCCAGTTGAATGACAGGCCGAGCGTGTCTGCGGGACGGCTCCACGGAGATCCGGTCGTGGTTACGGCGGCAAACGCATGCTGCGTCAGCGGGCTGATGCTTTCGGTCGCGTGCACCCAGCCGCCGAAGACGACGACCCCGTCCGTATCGCCCTTCCCCTGGCGAAGCAGCATCTGGTCGACCAGCACATAATAATCGTCACGGTCGGTGCTGGCGGCCGTCCCGCCGCCGATGAGCGTGGGCACGCCGCGGGTATTCTCAAGCACGTCCGCGTAGCGGTGGGTGTCGCGGGCGTAGCCGACCTTGTAGTGGCCGATCAGACGGTTAGGCCCGAAATGCGGGACCCAGCCTAGCTCGACCGGGATCGAGACCCCCGATTTCTTTGAGTCCGCCCAGGCAAAGCCGGAGATCCCGCCGCCGCCGGTGCCGAAGTCCGGATCGACCGTGAACACGCCCGCCATCAGATAAACCTGGGGCGTGATCAGGTAGCGCGCCTGGCCGCCGAGGGTCGCCTGCGGCCAGTCATCCTCGGTCGGATAGTTCGGCAGCGGATGCGGGTTGCCGCAGAACAGCACATTGATGAAGTCGCAATAGAGCGGCGACGACGCGAAGTAGGTTCCGACCGGGAGCCAGCCTCCAGCGAGATCGAGCCGATCATGCATCAGCGACTGCTCGATATAGGCGTAGACAAGATGCGCCACGACGTTACCGCCGCCGCCGTAGATCTCCTGCGTCGTTGCGAGATCGTCGCCGATCGTGCCGACCGAGCCATTGGTGCCCTGGCGATTGACGGTGATCGAATGGAAGGCGGCGCCCTGCCAGCCGAAAAGCTTATCGAGGTCCGCGTCGATTTCCAGCCCCAGCTGGCCTGAATAGGCAAAACCCCGGCTCCGCCCGCCGGTGATGTTGCCGGTGTTTTCAGTCAGGTAGTCGAGGTCGACCTCGAGCCCGTGACTCTCCAGCCATGTGCGCGCGCCGCCCCAGTCACCGAACAGGTGGTCGGAGCCGAAAGGCGAGCCGAACAGCGGACCGAGTCCGGGCTCGGCGATCTGCTGGCTGGCGCCCGTGCCGAAACCGGTATTCGGCTGACCTAAACTGGCGCCTGGCGGCCCCGGTGGTTGCTGCGCGAGCGAGGATGCGCTGAAGAGCAGGCCGATGAGTGGGATCCAGGCAGCCCGTGCCCGCGTAAGTCGTCCCGTCGACCCTTCCGACATTTCCACCGCGTTTCTCCGTATCAAGCGTTAGCGATAGCCGGGGTCCAGCATCCGAAGCAGCCGCTGCCTTGATGATCAGCCCGGTGCCCGCCGAGACCCTGAAGCTTGAGCACTTCAGGCCTTGGACACTAGCGCGGCAGCGCGGACCCGATCGGCCAAATTTGTTCCAGGACGCATCGTCCCGGAACCCGTCGACAATTAGGCAACATCGGTGGGGGTTTCTGGACGGCGGCCGTCTCGGACACCGGAGCCGTCCGAGCGGGTATCTCGCTGGGGCCGGTCGCAACCGACGTGATAGAGCTGCTATCCAGGTGCCGCGGTGGAGCAAGGCTAAAGCGCAGGGGAGCGGGATTGTCGCTCCGCCACCGCCCTGGACCTTTACGATTGGGGGACCGAGATGGACCGCGAGGAACTGACGCGCTGGGCACTCTCGAACGGCTGGCAGATCCTCGGGGGCTGTCCGAGCCTGACCAAGCCTTCGTCGCCAAGGGAAGCGATCGTGCGGATGGTGTTCAAGGCGACGGTCGTCAATCTCGAGGTCAAGAAGCCGGCTGGCAAGTGGGAGAAGATCTCGGGCGAGGCCTACGGCAAAGTCCTGCCCGACGAGGATGGCCAGCCGCAGGGACTTGGCTTCGAGCGGATCCCGAGCTTCTCGATGCTGATGCGCGACAACCGCGACCGGCAGGTGTTCAAGGGGTTCGGCTGAACCGAACGGGGCGGCACTTTCGCGCCACCCCGCGATTGTCAGGCGCGGCCGCCCTCGCCGGGCTCGCGGTGCTCGTGCTTGGTGCCGCCGCCGGCGCAATTCTGCTCGTTCGGGTGCTTGTGCTGGCCCGCCTCGTTCTGGTGGTGCGCGCCCGCGCTGTCCTGCGGCGCCTCGTCATGGTTCTCGAACTCCTTCCGCCGGGCAACGACGAAGCGCCGCGCGGGTTTGCGATCACCTTTCCGGGCGTGGCGACCTGACCGGCTGCAGCCGGCCAAGCGCCCGCCGCGCCATCTGCGCGGTTGCCACGCTGGCGCCCGGCATCATCGCCCGGGTCAGCCATGATGTCGCATCGGCGGCGTCGGCGCGTGCGGCCGCACTCTCGCCGGCCTGCAGATAGAGGTCGGCTGCTTCCTGCGCATTGCCCTGCTGCAGGCGCCCCCGGGCGGCAAGCACCAGGGCCTGCTCCATGCCGACATAGTCCAGTGTCTGCCGGCGCAGATCCGCGCCGGCGAGGGCGCTGGACGCGGCCTGGCCGCCCCGGTCCTGGCGCAAGGCGAGACGCGCCGCGAGCTCGTCGCGATCCGCGCGCCGGTTCGCGGGCAGCAGGGGCTTGCCGTCCGCGGGCAGCGTGAACATCGAGAGCGCTGCCGCGAGCCCGGCGATGTCGCCGCGCGCATCCGCGACCAGGCCGCGTACATAGCTGGCCCGCGCGACCGTTGCCGGGTCGGACGCGGTGGCCTGCGCGCGCGCCGCCCAGGCGTCGGCCGGCAACTCCTCGCCCAGCCGATGCAGCGACGCTGCCTGCGCCAGGTCGAGCTCGGCGAAGTCGGGTGCGCTGCGGGCTGCAAGCTCGACCCGTGTGCGCTCGATGGTTGCGAGCGCTGCCGCCGGATGGCCGGCCGCCAGGTGCGCGGTCGCGAG
Organism: uncultured Acetobacteraceae bacterium; assembly: GCA_964247695.1. GTDB lineage: Bacteria > Pseudomonadota > Alphaproteobacteria > Acetobacterales > Acetobacteraceae > Lichenicoccus. Next base: position 19,469 of record CAXTVI010000011.1, on the reverse strand, counting down.
GTCATAGCCGATGTCGCCGATCGCGCCGGCATCGCTGCGCGCCAGCGCGAGGTCGAAGGCGCGCCGATAGTGCTGCACCGCCTGCTGCGGGTGACCGAATTCGAGCGCCTGCCGACCCGCGTGGGCGGCCTGTTGGAGGGCGGTATCCTCGGGCGGCAGCGCCGGCGGATGGCCACCGCAGCCGGCCAGGCAGAGCAGCGCCAGGACGAGGCCCCGCCTCACGGTTGGACCTCGCGCGGCGGCAGCCGCAGCGGGTCGGACGGCGGGGTGCCGCTGCCGCCGAGCAGCCAGTTGCCGCGCAGCTGCACCAGCAGCTTCTCGAGCTGCTCGGTGGAGGCCTGCGCCTGGGTCAGCAGCGCCGGCAGGTCGGCGGTGGTATCGGCCACGTTGTGCGCGATTGCCGGCAGTTGCGGTGTCGCCTGCTTCAGGTCGCCGGTGGCGGCACGGACGTTGGCGAGGATCTGCCCGGTCCGATCTTCCAGCCCCGGCACCCGGCCGACGATCGGATCGAGCTGCGCGACCACACCCTTCAATGTCGTGACGGTCGCCTCCGCCTGCTTGATCAGCGTGTCGTCGCTGAGCAGGCGTCCGGCGCTCCCCTTGCCCTGGTGGATGCCCGTGATGATCGCATTCAGCGTTGCCATGGCGGCGTTGGCGTTGGTGAGCGTCGGCAGCAGCAGGGCGCGCACCTGGGCGAGTGTAGCGATCAGGGTGTCGACCGGGTTCGCTTCCGCGGTCGCGTCGATCACCGCGAAATCCCAGTCCATCCTGGTGCCGGTGCCGCGCGAGATGTCCACGAACGAGGCGCCGGCGACACCATACTGGCGCTTGATCACCGCCTTGCTGTCGCGCCGGATGTAGGGGTCGGCATCGTGCTCGATGCTCGCTACCGCATACATTTCGCCCTGGCCGTCCGGGTTCAGCACCAGCCGTCGGACGGTGCCGGCATGGGTGCCCAGCACGTCGACATCGTCGCCGACCACCAGCCCGGCGACGCCGCCCTGCGGCAGCACGATGCGCAGGGTGCTGTCCGGCCGCAGCCACTTCTTGAGGATGCCGGCCTCGAACACGGCACCGAAGAACAGGGCGGCCGCCAGCAGCACCAGCGCGCCGACCCACTCGTCGGTGTGGCGCAGGTCGAGCAGGCGGCTGCGGGTGTCCGGGCGGCGTGTCTGCAGCATCAGGGGCTCCGCGTGGTGTCTGGCTTGATGCTCCGCATCGGGGTCAAGCCATCCTCGAGCAGGTGCAGGCGGTGCGCGACCGGGAAGGCCTGCGTCCGCCACAGCCTGTTGTCGCGGGTGAAGCAGATTGCCGCGGCACCGCGATCGAGCGCCGCGGTCAGCAGGTTGAGCAGCGGCGTGATGAGTTCGTCGCTGTCGGCACTGATGCTGTGCTCGAGCAGCAGCAGCCGCGGCTCGCCCATGAAGGCGCGCACGCAGGCTGCCCGCATCAGGTCGGACTCCGGCATCGTGTCCGGGCGGCTGACCGGCAGTCCGGGCAGGCCGACCTGGCGGGCCAGCTCCACCGCCTGCCCGACCAGGGCTTCAAGCGGCGCACGGGTGTGGTGCAGTTGCGGCAGCAGGATGTTGACGTGGGTGCGCAGCATGCCGATCCAGGCGCCTCGCTGCGGCAGCCGGCCGATCCGGCCGCGCAGCGCGAAGACCCGCTGGTGGTCGAGCTCGCGCCAGTCAAGTCCCATGAAGCGCACGCTGCCGTCGCGCAGGTCGAGCATGCCGCTGCACAGGTCCGACAGCGCGGTGGCGCGGTCGGCATCGTGCGTCACCACGAGCGCGCATTCGCCGGCCATCAAACGCAGGTCGAAGCCGGTACTCGGTAGCGCGCTCTGGTCGAAATACGGCCGCGCCGCGTCAAGTTCCAGGATCGGGTCGGTCGCCTTCATCGCTCGCCCTACACGGCCAACGTGAGGAGGATGCTGGTGACCATGATCACCAGGATGCCGCGCACGAAGCCACGCGGCATCAGGCTGGCGAGGTCGTCCTCCGGCTTCGCGGTGAGGCCGGTCAGGCAGGAGCTGAGCCCGACCAGATAGCCGATGGCGAACAGCTTCGCCGGGATCACCATGTAGTCTCGCACCGACATCGCCGAGACGACCTTGTCGAGGAAGGTCCACAGGCTGTCCTGGGTGGTGCCCAGCGCCGCGCTGACGATGAACCCCATCACCAGCGCCACGGCAGCGAACAGGATGCCGAGCGTGAAGCCGCTGAGCGACATCGCCAGCGTGCGCGGCAGCACCAGCAGCAGGAACGGGTCGATGCCCTGCGAGATCATGGTGCGCACCTGGCCGCCGACCTTCAGCATGCCGAGCTCGGTCAGCGTCAGCATGCCGCTGCGCCCGAGCAGGATCAGCCCGACCAGCAGCGGGGTGAGTTCGCGCACCAGCACGGTGACCAGCAGCGAGCCGGCGAGGTTCGCCTGGCCGGCGACGCCGAGCCAGTACAGCGCCTGGCTGACCATGGCGAAGCCGGTCAGCGAGGCGGTGACGAACGTGGTGGCAAGGCCGCCGATGGTGGCCTGTCGCATCGTGAGCCGAAACTCGTGGCGAACCGTGCGACGCCAGGAGAGCGGCCGCATCGCCTCGCGCAGCACACCCAAGGCCGCCGCTGCCAGCATGCACAGAAAGCTGATCCTGCGCTTGGCGAAACGGCCGGTAGCCGCCAGCCAGCGCAGCCGGGGGGGCGTCGCGTCGTCGTGGCGTCCTGAATGCTCGGGCGGCGGTATAGGGATCGGTGCTTCGCGCGGCTGGACACCCTGAGCCAGGCCGCTGCTCATCGGCGGCCGGCCAGGATGAAGGTCCGCGCCGTGCCCACGCGCGGTACGTAGAACATGCCGCGTGGCCGGAACAGGAACTGTCGGTGCAGCGCCTCGTAAGAGCCTTCGCTGACCTGGATGCTGCCGGCCTCGACCGCGCTCTGCGCCATGAGCTCGGCGGTGTGGATCACGTCGCCCCACAGGTTGAACAGGCGCGGCTGCTGGCCGAGCGCACTGCCGAGCGCCGCTCCGAAATCCATGCCGATCCTGAAGACCGGGTCCAGGTCGCTGCGCTGCAGCACGGCCAGGCAGATCTCGCGCGCCGCCAGCGCCGCATCGGCAAGCCGCACGGCAGCCGTCGGATCGGGCGTTGCGGTGCAACCGGCGGCGGCGACCAGGTGATGCCCGGTCAGCTTCATGTATGGCAGCTCGAACTTCGCGGCCAGCTCCTGCATGGCATGCGCGATCTCGTCGGCAACGCTGCTCATGGCCTCCGCGTCGCGTGTGTTGACCACCACCGCATCGTCGAAGCGGAGCACCATGGCCGCAACCCGGGGATACACGGTGGCCGCAAGGTCGCGACGCTCGCTCTCGTCCAGCGCCAGCACCGGGCTGAACCGGCCCGGCTCATGGTCGGGTCGATCCCTGGCGGTGGCGTCCGCGGCGGCATCCGGGTGCGGGACATCCGGATCGGCGCCGCCCCGTGCGGACCCGCGGTGGCCCTGGGGGTGCCGCTCCTCCATCTGTTCCGGCTCGCGCATGCGGATCGCGGCGATCCCGGTCACCGCGGCGTTGAAGTTGCGCGCCTGCTCGCCGACATCGACATCCTCCAGCAACAGCGCGCCGTTGATGCCGCTGCCGGCTCCATCATCGGCCCCGGCGGTGCCGCGCACCGGCAGCACCGACAGCGAGCGACTGCCATACCCGCGCATCAGCAGCCGGTGCACATCGGCGGTGCGCGCATCGCGCCCGGCATCGGCGACGGTGATCGGCTTGCCCTCGTCCAGGCTGTCGAAGAACCCGGGGGCTTCCGACCGCGACAGCTCGAGCCCGCCCGTATGCGAGCCCTGCCGGCGGTCGAACAGGTCCTCGCAATGCAGGACCAGCCCGTCCCCGGCCAGCCGCCAGACGCTGACCCGCTGCGCGCCGTTCATCTCGGCGAGCGTCTCGCTCAGCGCCGGCAGCGGGCGTCCCGGATCGAACAGGCCGGGCTGCACCGCCAGCGCCGAGAGGGCGCGGCCTTCGTTGACACCGATCTCCTGCTGGCGCCGCAGTCGCCGCGCCATGCGGTCGGCGCGGCGGTTCTGCCGGATCAGCATCACGCCGAGCACACTCGCAAGTCCGATGGTGATCAGCGACAGCAGCAGGTGGCGGCGGCCGTTGGTTTCCGCGAAGCGGGTGAAGTCGCGCTCGGGCGCTGCGATCAGCAGCACCCAGTCCTCGCCGGCGGCCGGCAGGCGCGACGCAATGGTGACGTAGCGCTTGCCATGCACGATGAGCGTGCGGTTGCCGTAGCCCTTGACGCGGAATCGGTCGTAGGCGGCTTCCAGCGCCGGATCCTCCAGGGCCCCGGTGGTCGCGGAGTCCCCGGGTTTCGCGCTCGCGACCTTTGCCTCGGCATGGACGGGCCGGGTCATCTCGGGGGCCGCGATGATCTGGCCGTCGCGGCCGACGATCGCGGCCCGGCCGGTCTGGCCGATATGCAGGGAATTCAGGAACTTCGACAACTCCGCCAGGGTGATGTCGACGCCGAACACCCGCTGCGCCGGCTTGGCTCCGGGAGGGTCCGTAACCCCCGTCCGGGCCGGCTCGTCGTAATGGATTGCGGCAGTGATGCCCGCCGTATGCGTCGTGAAGAAGACATAGGGCTGCGACCAGTAGACGCCCTTGGTGCGCAGCGCGCCCTGATACCAGTCGCGCGTGCGCGGATCGAAATCGTCGCCGGGCATCAGCGTGTGGTCGATCGGGTTGCCGGCATCGTCGAGATGCACGGAGGCCACGTGCCGGACCCCGGCTGTCCCCGGCCCGGCTGGCCCAGGCCCGCCTGCTGCGGGACTGTCGTGCCAGATCAGCTTGGTGTCGGTGCCGCCGCGCGGGTCGCGGCGCACCATCATGAAGTCGCCGTCGGAGCTGCCGATGAAGAAGCCGGCGAGGTTGGGCACCTGCCGCAGCATGCTCGAGGCATACGCCTCCATCGCGACGCGGCCGTCCGGGATGGCGTTGCGGGCCACCATGTCGCGGGCGATCAGGGCGGCGCGCGTGGCGGGCGCAAGGTAGTTGTCGACCTCGTGCGCGATGCGCGCCTGCAGCGTGTTCAGCACGTCGTGGGTCAGGTCGAGCGCCGACTGCCGGTTGGCCTGGTAGGTGTAGAGCGTCACGCCGAGGATCGACAGGATGACCAGCACCACGCCCAGCAGCGGCACGCCGACGCGCGCCAGGAACTGGCGGCGGCGCTTCAGCCGGGTCTGACTGATGTCGACGATCTCGTCGATCGGCACCCTGTGCCCTCCGGCCACGCACCGTCTCGGATATAAGACGGCCGGCCCGCAAGCTGCCACATGGCCGCGAATTTACCAATGTGACCGGATGTTACCGAACCGTTGCCGACGAAAGCTCTTGTATTGCCACCCCGTCACGCCCCTCTACTAAGGACGAGAGGTGTCAAGAGCCATGATGGTCCCGACGATCGAGATGTTTCTGCTGCCGCTGCTGATGGTGTCGTGCTGGCTAATGCTCCGGCGCAGTCTGGCATCGCTTCCCAAGCCGGTGCCGGTGCGGGTCCGGCGCGACCGTGACCCCCGCCGCTGAGACCCATCCTGCCGGCAGGATGAGGCAGCCTGCTGGTTAAATCGATATTTACTGGTCTGCAGCATGCCCGGGGGATCATCCCTTCTGCATGACAGCCGCCGGCGCCGCGATCGTTCCTGAAATGCCTCCGGTATCGCACCCCCGGCTCCTGCTGATTGAGGATGACTCCAAGCTCGCCCTGGATGTCGCCGAGGAACTCGCCGTTCGCGGCTTTGCGGTCACCCGGGCCGAGACCGGCCCCGACGGCCTGGAACGTGCGACCCGGGGTGGCTTCGACGTGCTTCTGGTGGACCGGTTGCTGCCGGGGCTCGACGGACTGGCGTTGATCGAGCAGTTGCGGCGGCAGGGCACGCGGACCCCGGTCCTCGTGCTGAGCGCGCTGTCGGCGGTGGACGACCGGGTCGGCGGCCTCAAGGCCGGCGGCGACGACTACCTCACCAAGCCATTCGCCATGGCGGAACTGGCGGCCCGGCTGGAGGCCCTGCTACGACGGCCGATCGAGACCCGGGAAAGCGTGCTGCAGTTCGGCCCGCTGGTCATGGACCTGATCGAACGCACGGTGATGCGCGACGAGCGTCCGATCGAGTTGCTGCCGCGCGAGTTCCGGCTACTGGAATACCTGCTGCGGCGTCCGGAGCGCGTGCTGACCCGGGACATGCTGCTTGAGGATGTCTGGCACTATCGCTTCATTCCGCAGACCAACCTGGTCGACGTCCATATCGGCAAGCTCCGCCGCAAGGTTGACGCGCCGGGGGAGACCCCGCTGATCCACAGCATCCGCGGCGCTGGCTTCATGCTGCGCATCGGCGGCTGAGACCGGTGTGAAGCGGACCCGTGCAGCCGGCTCGATCTTCAGTACGGGCACCTTCCGGCTGTCGATCGGCTCGGCGGCCTTCCTTGCCGTGGCCCTGCTGCTGCAGTCGGCGCTGATCTTCTGGCAGACCACCAGCTACCAGATCATGCGCACGGACCTGCTGCTGGCCCGCGAGGCCGCGCTGGTCACCGCGCAGACCCGACCGGTGCTCGACCAGCAGCTGCGCATGCGGGCTTCGGACGACCTGCACCTGCTGATCGCCGGCGCCGGCCTGTTCGACGCGCAGCACAAGGTGCTGAACGGCAACCTGCCGGCCTGGCCAAAGGGCCTGCAGGCGGATGGTCCGGTCCGCCAGCTGGTGGTGCATCCGACCGGGCAGGGGCCGCGCACCGTGCGGGCGCAGGCCCTGCGGTTGCGCAACGGTGACATCCTGGTGCTGGCGCGCGGCCTGCGCGACCTCGAGGAGGTCCGCCAGGTGGTGCTTCGGGCGCTGCTGCTGTGCGCGGTGCCGTCCATCCTGCTGGCGGTCGCCGGCGGTGCGTGGCTCAGCCACCGGGCGCTGCTGCGGGTGGGCATCATGCATCGCGCCATCGACCGGATCATGGCCGGCGACCTGCACGAGCGGCTGCCGGCCGGGCGCGAGCGCGACGACCTCGATCGCCTCGCTGCCAGCGTCAACCGCATGCTGGACCGGCTCGAGCACCTGCTCGACGAGATCAAGGGGGTCGGCGACGACATCGCGCACGACCTGCGCACGCCGCTGGCCCGGGTCCGCACCCGGCTGGAGCGGGTGCGCAACACACCGCCCGGCAGCGGGCTCATGGGAGAGTCGGTCGACCGCGCGATCATCGACCTCGACCAGTGCTTCGCGGTGATCACCGCGCTGCTGCGCATTGGCGAGATCGAGAACGGGCGCCGGCGCGCCGCCTTTACCACGGTGGCCATGGACGAGCTCGTGGCCGACATCGTCGACCTCTACGAGCCGATCGCGGAGGCGCGGCAGATCGCCCTGGCGGCAGGGCCGTGCGCGCCGGTGCGCGTGCATGGCGACCGCGACCTGCTGATCGAGCTGCTCGCCAACCTGATCGACAACGCCATCAAGTTCACCCCGGAGGGCGGCCAGGTCGCGATCGGCGCCTCGGCGCGCGGCCCGGACGCGGTGCTGCACGTCGCCGATACGGGGCCCGGCATCGCGCCGGCCGAGCGCGAGGCGGTGCTCGGTCGCTTCTACCGCTCCGACAAGAGCCGCCACATCGCCGGCAGCGGGCTCGGCCTCAGCCTGGTCGGCGCCATCGGCCGGCTGCACGACGCGCGCATCGCGATCTCCGACGCCTCGCCCCGGCCGGGCTGCCGGATCGAGGTCACGCTGGCGGCACTCTGAGCAGGCCTTCGCCAACGACCCAGGCCATCGGGCACGCTGCCGTTCGCGCCGGTGTGGACCCCGAGCCGGGTCAAACCTAAAATCTTATTTCATTGGCGACCGAGGCGGCGGACGGTAGCTCCCCTCGACGCGAAAGGGAGCCACGTCCCGCCATGCCTCCGACACGACCATGACAATCCGGCCGGCCGTATGAGCGTCGCTCCCGTGGGACGCGCCCCCCAGAGAATCGCCCCCCTGAGACGCGCCTTTCAGGGTATAGCTCGATGAACGCCATAGTCCTGGTCGCGCTGCGGCGGCCGCTGACCTTCGTGGTGATGAGCATCCTGATCCTGCTGTTCGGGGGGATGGCGGTGCTCAGGACACCGACCGATATCTTCCCCAGCATCAAGATCCCGGTGGTCGCCGTGGTCTGGACTTACACCGGCCTGCTGCCGCAGGACATGTCCGGCCGCGTCATCTACTATTATGAGCGCTCGCTGACCGCGACCGTCGACAATATCGAGCATATCGAGAGCCAGTCGCTGTACGGCCGCGGCATCGTCAAGATCTTCTTCCAGCCGGGCACCGACGTGGCGGCGGCGCAGGCGCAGATCACCTCGATCTCGCAGACCGTGCTCAAGCAGATGCCGGCCGGCATCACCCCGCCGCAGGTGCTGTCGTACAACGCCTCCTCGGTGCCGGTGCTGGACCTGCAGGTGTCGGCGCCCGGCATGACCTCGTCGCAGATCTACGACATGGCGTCGAACCTGATCCGTCCGCAGCTGATCTCGGTGCCGGGGGCGGCGATCCCGACCCCGTACGGGGGCGCCTCGCTGAACGTCGAGATCGATCTCGACCAGCGCAAGCTGCTGGCGCACGGCCTGACCGCTGTCGATGTCGGAAAAGCGCTTGCCACCCAGAACGTCGTGCTGCCGGCCGGCGACCAGAAGATCGGCGCCATCGACTACATGGTCGAGACCAACTCGACACCGCTCAAGGTGGAGCAGTTCAACGACCTGCCGATCAAGCAGGCCGGCAACGCGGTGGTCTATCTGCGTGACGTGGCGCATGTCTATCGCGGCTCGCCGCCGCAGCAGAACGCTGTGCTGGTGCACGGCCAGCAATCGGTGCTGATCGAGATCCTCAAGAGCGGCGACGCCTCCACGCTGGCCGTGGTCAGCGGTATCAAGGCGATGCTGCCCGGCATCCTCAAGACGCTGCCGCCGGGCACCACCATCACGCCGCTGAACGACGCATCCGGCTTCGTGCGCGACAGCGTGCGCGACGTGGTGCAGGAGATGATCACCGCCGCTGTTCTGACCGGCCTGACCGTGCTGCTGTTCCTCGGCAGCTGGCGCTCGACGCTGATCGTCGCGACCTCGATCCCGCTGGCCATCCTGTGCTCGGTGCTGGCGCTGTCCTGGCTCGGCCAGACCATCAACGTCATGACGCTGGGCGGCCTCGCACTCGCCGTCGGCATCCTGGTCGACGACGCCACCGTGATGATCGAGAACATCGACGCGCATCTCGAACACGGCGCCGAGCTGGAGCCGGGCATCATCGAGGCGGCGAACCAGATCGTGGTGCCGACCTTCGTCGCGACCCTGTGCATCTGCATCGTCTGGCTGCCGCTGTTCCAGCTCTCGGGCATCGGCGGCTGGCTGTTCATGCCGCTGGCCGAGGCCATCATCTTTGCGATGATCGCCTCCTTCATCCTGTCGCGCACCCTGGTGCCGACGATGGCGGCCTGGCTGTTGCGCGCCCAGGTGGCCGCCCATGCCCGCGGACCGAACCCGAAGCCCGGGCCGTTCGGCCGCTTCCAGCGCGGCTTCGAGCGACGGTTCGGCGCGTTCCGCGAGAACTACCAGCAGGTCCTTGCCCGCATCGTGGCCATTCGTGGGCGCTTCATCCTGGGCTTCCTGGCGGCCGCGCTGGTCTCGCTGCTGCTGATCCCGTCGCTCGGACGCGACTTCTTCCCGAGCATCCGTTCGGGCGAGATCGACATGCACATGCGTGCGCCGATCGGAACGCGCCTCGAGGACGCCTCGCTGATCTCGGTGCTGGTGAACAAGTCGGTGCGCAGCCTGCTGCCCGGGAAGGTCAGCAACATGGTCGATAACTGCGGCCTGCCGGCCAGCGGCATCAACGAGGCGTACAACTCGACCGGCACCATCGGGCCGCAGGATTGCGACATCACCATCAGCCTCAAGGACGACGCGGCGCCGGTGGACGCGTATCGTGCCGTGCTGCGCCGGCAGTTGCCGTCCCGCTTCCCGGGCACCGTCTTCACCTTCCTGCCCGGCGACATCACCGCCAAGATCCTGAACTTCGGCCTGCCCGACCCGATCGACGTGCAGGTGTCCGGCCGCAACCTCGACGCGAACCTCGCCTACGCCAACCGGATGGTGGCGCGCCTGCGCCTGATCCCGGGCATCGCGGACGTGCACATCCAGCAGGCCTTCGACGAGCCCACCCTGCGGGTCGCCTCCAAGCGCACCTACGCCCTTGGCACCGGCCTGACCGAGGCGGATGTCGCCAACAACGCGCTCGCCACCCTGTCCGGCAGCGGCCAGACCGCGCCGACGTACTGGCTCGACCCGGCCAACGGCATCTCGCACCTGGTCAACACGCAGACGCCGCAGGACCAGCTCACCAGCATGAACGACCTGGAGACGATCCCGATCGACAAGGGCGACGGCGATCCCGGGGGCACCCATGTGCAGCTGCTGGGCGGCCTCAGCCGCATCAGCCAGACCGGCAGCGCGCTGCTGAACTCGCACTACAGCATCCTGCCGGTGATCGACATCTTCGCCACCAACCAGGCGCGCGATCTCGGCGCCGTCAACGACGCGGTGTCCGTGGTGGTGAACCAGATGAGCGGCAGCGTGCCGCACGGCGCCAGCGTGTATCTGCGTGGGCAGGCGACCACGATGGGGGTTGCCTACGTGCAGCTGATCGAAGGCCTCGCGCTGTCGATCCTGCTGGTCTACCTGGTGATCGTGGTGAACTTCCAGTCGTGGCTCGACCCGTTCATCATCATCTCCGCGCTGCCGGCAGCGCTGGCCGGCATCGTCTGGAGCCTGTTCCTGACCCATACCACCCTGTCGGTGCCGGCGCTGACCGGCGCGATCATGTGCATGGGCACGGCGACCGCGAACTCGATCCTGGTGGTGGCCTTCGCCCGCGAGCGTCTGGCCGAGCATGGCGATGCGGCGCGCGCGGCGGTCGAGGCCGGCTATGGCCGCATCCGTCCGGTGCTGATGACGGCACTCGCCATGATGATCGGCATGCTGCCGATGTCGTTCAGCAACACCCAGAACGCCCCTCTCGGCAAGGCGGTGATCGGCGGCCTGCTGGTGGCGACGTTCGCGACCCTGCTGTTCGTGCCGTGCGTGTTCGCGCTGCTGCACCGGAGTCACGCGACGAAGGCTTCCGAACGGCACGAGACGGAACGACACCCTGAGGGGGCGCTGCACACATGACGATCCAGCAACAGGTTCGGCAAGGCCCGGTTCCGGGGCACTCAGCCGGTCGGCCGAAGAGCCGGGTCGGCCTGGTCGCGCTGGTTGCCGTGATCCTGGCGATCATCCTTGCGGCCTGGGGGCTATGGGACCGGCACAGCCACCTCGCCCAACTTCGCACCGCCACCGACGAGAATGCGATCGACGACGTCCAGGTCATCTCGGCCACCCGCGGACCCGCCACGCGCACGCTTGACCTGCCCGGCACCATCAACGCCTGGTATGCGGCGCCGATCTACGCGCAGGTCTCGGGCTACGTGCAGATGTGGTTCAAGGATTACGGCGCCACCGTGCAGAAGAACACGCTGCTGGCCAAGATCGATGCGCCCAGCCTCGACGAGCAGTTCGAGACCGCGAAGGCGAACCTCGCGGTGGCGCAGGCGCGCTACAACCTCGCGAAGGTCACCGCGCATCGCTGGTCGGCGCTTGCCGGCACGCAGGCGGTCTCGCAGCAGGAAGTCGACGTGCAGGTCGCCACCGCCACGGCACAGAAATCCGAGGTGGATGCGGCGCAGCACGAGGTCGCGCGCTATCAGGCGATGGAGGCCTTCAAGAACGTGGTGGCGCCGTTCGACGGCGTGGTCACCGCGCGCAACACCGATGTCGGCAGCTACGTGAGCGCCGCCGGCGGCGACCTGCATTCGACCGGCGGCTCGAGCGAGCTGTTCAGCGTCTCCGACATCCACAAGCTGCGGATCTATGTCTCGGTGCCGCAGGACTATTCGGCCGTACTCAAGCCCGGCCTGACCGCGACCTTGTCACTGTCGCAGTTTCCGGGCCGCAGGTTCCACGCCGAGTTCCTGACAACCGCGAACGCGTTCAATCCGCAGACCCGTACCGTGGTCACCGAGCTTACGGTGGACAATCCCGACCACCTGATCTGGCCGGGCACCTATACCGACGTCCGCTTCGTGATCCCCACCGACCAGGACATCCTGATCGTGCCCGAGCAGGCGCTGCTGTTCCGCGACCAGGGCATGCAGGTGGCGCTGGTGCGGCCGGACGGCACCGTGCATCTGCAGAACGTGACGCTTGGCCTCAATTTCGGTCAGACCGTGCAGGTGGTGGCCGGGCTGCAGGCGACCGACCGCTTCATCAACTCGCCTTCCGCCGGCCTGCTTGAGGGCCAGCATGTGCATGTGGTGACGGGGGTGCCCGGTATTGCGGTGCCGAACGGTTCGCCGCCGGCGCACGATCCGGCGGCATCCCGCAATGCTCGCATGAGTACAGCCCAGCGCGAACGCATCGAGGCTGCACGCGGCGGCGCGCCCGATCAATGAGGCAGATGAAGGCAATCGTACGGGTCGCCTGCCTCACCGGGCTGGCGGCGCTGACCGGCTGCGACCTCGCCCCGGCGTACCAGCCGCCGCACCCGCTCCTGCCGGCGAGCTACCAGGGGTCAGGACCGTTCACGGTGGCGCACCCGCTCGACACCCTGCCGCGCGGGCCGTGGTGGGAGGCCTTCGGCGACCCGGTGCTGGACACGCTGGAAGCCCAGCTCGAGCTCGATAACCCGAACCTGCAGGCGGCCTACGAGGCCTACACCCAGTCGCGCGACCTTGCCGGCGAGGCCCGGGCCGGGCTGTTTCCGCAGCTGAGCGCCAATGTCGGGACCAGCGACAACAAGCAGTCCGAGCATCGGCTGTTCCGCAACAGCACCGTCGGCGAAAACGAGCAGTCGTCCAACACCATCGGCGCCACGGTGGCCTGGGACCCGGACTTCTGGTGGCGCATCCGCAACGAGACCAAGCTCTACAAGGAGCAGGCGCAGGCGAGCGCAGCCGATGTCGCCAACGCCAAGCTCAGCCTCGAGGTCGAACTGGCCTCCGACTACATGTCGCTGCGTGGCCTCGACACGCAGCACGCGGTCTATACGCAGTCGATCGCATTGTATCGCAAGGCGGTCGGCATCACCTCGATGCGCCTCGCCGGCAAGATCGCCTCTGGCCTGGATGTGGCGCGCGCGCAGAACCAGCTCGCCGCCGCCGAGGCCGAGGACACCGCGACCGAGGCCAGCCGCGCCACCCTGCAGCATGCCATCGCCGTGCTCACCGGCACCAACCCGAGCAGCTTCACCCTCGCGCCAGTGGCCGAGGCACACGTCACCGTGCCGGCGATCCCGGCCGGGCTGCCATCGGCGCTGCTGCAGCGGCGTCCCGACATCGCTGCCGCCGAGCGCACCATGGCGGCCGCCAGCGCCTCGATCGGGGTGTCGCGCGCGGCCTTCTATCCAGACGTCACCATCAGCCTGCAATCCGGCTTCGAGGATTATGGCTGGTCGCTGGCGAGCCTGCCGAACAGCATGTGGGCGGTCGGCGCCTCGGCGATCCTGCCCTTGTTCGAGGGCGGCCTGCGCAAGGCCGAGCTGCAACGGAGCTGGTCGCAATATTCGCAGACGGCGGACAACTACCGCGCGACCGTGCTGACGGCCTTCCAACAGGTCGAGGACGGGCTTTCGCTGACCGGCATCCTGGCAACCGAGCTGGCGCAGCAGACCGCCGCCGTGCAGTCCGCGGTGAAGGCGCAGAACATGACGCTGGCGCTATATACCGGTGGGCTCGACAACTATCTCGATGTCACGGTGAGCCAGGTCTACGCGCTCACCGCACAGATCGCCGCTGTGCAGGTCGAGACCACGCGGCTGCAGGCGGCGGTGAATTTGATCGGCGCGCTCGGTGGTGGCTGGAGCACCAACGAGCTGCCGACGCCGGACCAGACGCTGCCGTTCAACCCGCTCAGCCCCAACCGGTCACCGGGCGACGTGCACACGCCGACATGATTTCAGTCCCGTGCCGGCGAGCCGGCAGGCCAAGGGTGCCTGCCTTGGCCGTCGCGCGGCCTAGCTGTCCTGTCCGAGGATCTCGGCGGTGGCGCGGGCGAGGATGCCGGCAATCCGTCTTGCCTCTTCGGGCGAGCAGCCGCGCTTGCGCATCAGGGCGTGCTTGATGGCGTGCCTCGCCCTGTGCAGCTCGTCGGCCGCCTGCGGATCCGCGTCCTCGACACCGGCAAAGGCCTCCCGCACCTGCGCCATGCGGCCGCCGATGCGCACCAGCGTCTCCAGGATCAGCGTCGCCTGCTCCCGGTTGGCCTGCAGATGCGCGCGCCCCGCGTCGGTCAAGGCGTAGAGCTTGCGGTTGCCGTCCTGTGTGACGGCGGCGTGACCGATCTCCTCAAGATAGGTCAGCGCGGGATAGATCATGCCGGGGCTGGGCGCATAGAAGCCGCCGGAGTGCTCCTCGAGCAGGCGGATGAGTTCGTAGCCGTGCGCCGGCTGCTCGGCGAGGAGGGCGAGCAGGACCAGCTGCAGCTCCGAGGAGCCGAGCCTGCGGCCGCCGGGGAAACCGTCCCCGCCCATGAAGCCGCCGCCGCGGCCGAAGCCGCCACGACCTCCGCGGCCTCGATGCGGGCCGATCGCGTGCAGCCAGTGATGGATGTGGTGAGGGACGCTATTTGTTCTGTATGACATGTCTTAAGATATGTTTCCTGGTGACGTGACGTCAAGCGGGTTCCT
>CAXTVI010000011.1:0-4586 GCA_964247695.1 uncultured Acetobacteraceae bacterium | reverse complement strand
TGCACCTCTGCTGCACCTCTGCTGTACCGCTGCGAGCCAGCCACCCGGGGACGTGCCGCCGGCGGGTGTGCTTTCGGCGATCATCCAGGGCTTGACATCAGGTCGGGTGGCCGGCGCCTCTCCAGGCCGCTGTCTTGACAAGGCCGCGCCCAAGGGGCTAGGAGCGCGCCTCTCAAGGAACGCGGGAGACCAGTCCTGGCGGCACCGGATCAGTCCGGCGCCGTGGCGCATGGTCGTCCGGACCGCGGTCCTGGCTGATAGGGAGCCACGGATATGGCAAAGAAGATTACCGGCTACATCAAGTTGCAGATCCCCGCGGGCAAGGCCAACCCGTCGCCACCGGTGGGTCCGGCGCTTGGCCAGCGCGGCCTGAACATCATGGCGTTCTGCAAGGAATTCAACGCGCTGACGCAGGGACTGGAGGTCGGCATGCCGATCCCGGTGGTGATCACCGCGTTCGCGGACCGCACCTTCACCTTCATCACCAAGACGCCGCCGAACACCTATTTCCTGCTCAAGGCCGCCAAGGTCAGCAAGGGCAGCCCGACGGTCGGCAAGGGGGCCGCAGCAGGGCGTGTAACAACCGCTCAGCTGCGCGAGATCGCGCTCGAGAAGATGAAGGACATGAACGCCAACGACGTCGACGGCGCGATCCGGATGCTGGCCGGCTCGGCCCGCTCGATGGGTCTCACCGTGGTGGAGGGCTGACATCATGGCCAAGGACAAGCGCCTGAACGCCGCCCGCGCCACGCTGACCCACAACAAGGCCTACGGGCTGGATGACGCCATCCGCCTGGTGAAGGGCAACGCGACTGCGAAGTTCGACGAGACCGTCGAGATCTCGCTCGGCCTGGGCATAGACCCGCGCCATGCCGACCAGATGGTGCGCGGCCTGCTTAGCCTGCCGAACGGCACCGGCAAGACCCTGCGCGTGGCCGTGTTCGCGCGCGGCGCCAAGGCCGAGGAGGCGCTGGCCGCCGGAGCCGACGTGGTCGGCGCCGATGACCTTGCCGAGAAGGTGCAGGCCGGCGAGCTCGGCTTCGACCGCTGCATCGCGACGCCGGACATGATGGCCCTGGTCGGCCGCCTCGGAAAGATCCTCGGCCCACGCGGCCTGATGCCGAACCCGAAGCTCGGCACAGTGACAATGGACGTGAAGGGCGCGGTCACCGCCGCCAAGTCCGGCCAGGTCGAGTTCCGCGCCGAGAAGGCAGGCATCATCCATGCCGGCATCGGCAAGGCCTCATTCGACGAGGCCAAGCTCGCCGAGAACATCCGTGCCCTGGTTGATGCGATCCAGAAGGCGAAGCCGACCGGTGCCAAGGGCGTATATCTGCAGCGGGTCGCGCTGTCGTCCACGATGGGCCCGGGCGTGAAGGTGGATATTTCTTCGTTCACCGGCTGATTTGACTGATGCGAGCCCGTCCTAGCGGACGGGCCTGAGCAGGGGCGCCGGCCATCCGGCCGGCGTTTCCGCACCTGTCCAAGACCGCACGTGGCTTCGGCCGTAATGGTGCTCCCTCTCTCGGGGCACCGCGCGCGCAAGACGGGAGATCTGGATGCGATCGGTGATACGCCGGGCTGAAGCCCTGCGTCACGCCACGCACTGGTGGTTCCGGCTGCAACAGGACAGGCGAACCGGATCGTGCGCGTCCCACGCGGGGTGCGCGACGATCCTTGGGCAACCCGGCCCGCCGGTCTGATCCGGTGGGCCACGACGGAGACGGGATTTGGACCGTACGGAGAAGCGGGAGTTCGTATCCCTTCTCGGCGCCGTGTTCGCAGAGACGTCGATGGTCGTCGTCACCCGCAATGACGGGTTGACGGTGGCTGAGGTGACGCGCCTGCGGCAGCGGATGCGCGAGGCGGGTGCGACCTTCAAGGTCGCGAAGAACCGGCTGGCCATCCTCGCCCTGGATGGGACCAAGTTCGACGGCATTTCGCCGCTGCTGAAGGGTCCGACCGCGCTTGCTTGGGCGCACGACCCGGTGGCGGTGGCGAAGGTGGCCGTCGAGTTCGCCAAGACCAACGAGAAGCTTGTCGTGCTCGGTGGAGCGCTCGGAACCCAGACGCTGAACGCGGACGGGATCAAGGCGCTAGCCGAGCTGCCATCCCTGGATACCCTGCGCGCACAGCTGGTGGGACTCATCTCCACCCCGGCCACGCGTATCGCAGGCGTGCTCCAGGCACCGGCGGCACAGCTTGCACGGGTCTTTGGCGCCTACGCCAAGAAGGACGAGGCGGAAGCCGAGGCGGCCTGAACAAGGCCGTCTGCTAACAAGACTGTTGCACACGATTTGGTGAGCCTGGGAACCGGGCTTGCTTTGCACTCACCAGTGTCTAGATTAGGAAGATCAATCATGGCCGATCTGTCGAAACTTGTTGACGAGCTGTCCACCCTGACGGTTCTCGAGGCTGCTGAGCTGTCCAAGCTGCTCGAGGAGAAGTGGGGTGTGTCCGCCGCTGCACCGGTTGCTGCTGCCGCAGCGCCTGCTGGTGGTGGTGCTGCCGCTGCCCCGGTGGAGGAGCAGACCGAGTTCACGGTCATTCTCGCCACCATCGGTGACAAGAAGATCAACGTCATCAAGGAGATCCGCACCATCACCGGTCTTGGGCTGAAGGAAGCCAAGGACCTGGTCGAGGCGGCGCCGAAGCCGGTGAAGGAAGGCGTCAACAAGGAAGACGCCGCCAAGTTCAAGAAGCAGCTGGAAGAGCAGGGCGCCACTGTCGAGATCAAGTAAGCATCCTGACACGCCTGCTGCTGCTTCCGGAATGCAGCAGGCTAACTGCTAGAGTGAAAAGGGGGTGGGTGCCGAGCGTCGGCGCCCGCCCTTTCGGTCGTGCGGCGTGCGGGCGCCGAGGCGGACCAGGTTTGAGTACGATTTCAGTGGAGCCCGGGGGCGGGCTGCAGTGCCGGGACGCCGGATGATGGCGTGTCCCAGGTCGCGCAGCGAGAGCCGGGTCGAGCAGGGCAGGACGGGGTAGGCGATGAACGCAATTATCGGGAATGCTGCGGCAAAGTCTTTCACGGGGCGCAAGCGCATCCGCAAGAGCTTCGGGCGCATTCCCGAAGTGGCGCCGATGCCGAATCTGATCGACGTGCAGAGGTCAAGCTACGAGGGCTTCCTGCAGATGAACGTGGCGCCGGACAGCCGTACCCAGACCGGGCTGCAGGAAGTCTTCCGCTCGGTATTCCCGATCAATGATTTCGCCGGTCGCGGCCGGCTGGAGTTCGTGCATTACGAGCTCGAGGAGCCGAAGTACGACGTCGAGGAATGCATCCAGCGCGGCATGACCTTTGCGGCGCCGCTGAAGGTGATCCTGCGTCTCATCGTGTGGGACGTGGACGAGGATACCGGCAGTCGCTCGATCCGCGACATCAAGGAGCAGCCTGTCTACATGGGCGACATGCCCCTGATGACGGAGAACGGCACTTTCATCATCAACGGCACCGAGCGCGTCATCGTCAGCCAGATGCATCGCTCGCCCGGCGTGTTCTTCGACCACGACAAGGGCAAGACGCACTCGTCCGGCAAGTTCCTGTTCGCGGCCCGCGTCATCCCGTATCGCGGCTCCTGGCTCGATTTCGAGTTCGACAGCAAGGACATGGTCTATGTCCGCATCGACCGGAAGCGGAAGCTGCCGGTGACAACGCTGCTGTACGCGCTCGAGGGCGCGTCCTCCGAAGCGGCGCGTGCCGCCAAGATCGCCGAGGGGGGCGACGTCGATACGCTGGACGTGCGCGGCATGGATGCCGACGAGATCCTCGGCACGTTCTACGGCCAGGTGATCTTCGTCCGCAGCGCCAAGGGCTGGGCGCGGCCGTTCGATCCCGACGCGTTCCGCGGCATGAAGCTGCTGGAGCCGCTGGTCGATGCCGAGACCGGTGAGGTTGTCGCGGAAGCGGACGCCAAGCTGACCGCGCGCGCGGTCAAGAAGATCGCCGAGAACACCAAGGAAGTGCTGGTCGGGCGTGCCGACCTGCTCGGCCGCTACGTGGCCTACGACCTGGTCAACGAGGGGACCGGCGAGCTCTATGCCGAGGCCGGCGAGGAGCTGACCGAGCCGCGCCTGCTGGCGATCGAGGAGCTCGGCATCGACAGCCTGCCGACCCTGGCGGTCGATACCGGGACCGGGCCGTGGATCCGCAACACGCTGGCGGTGGACAAGAACACCTCGCGCGACGACGCGTTGATCGACATCTACCGGGTGATGCGCCCGGGCGAGCCGCCGACTCCGGACACCGCGGAGGCCCTGTTCCGCGGCCTGTTCTTCGATGCCGACCGCTACGACCTCTCCGCCGTCGGCCGCGTGAAGATGAACATGCGTCTCGGCGTCGATGCCGAGGACACCATCCGGGTGCTGCGCAAGGTCGACATCCTGCGTACGGTGAAGATCCTGTGCGAGCTCAAGGACGGCCGCGGCACCATCGACGACATCGACAATCTCGGCAATCGCCGGGTGCGCTCGGTCGGCGAGCTGATGGAGAACCAGTATCGCGTCGGCCTGCTGCGCATGGAGCGCGCGATCCGCGAGCGCATGGGCTCGGTCGACATCGACACGGTGATGCCGCACGACCTGATCAA
>CAXTVI010000010.1:51594-99491 GCA_964247695.1 uncultured Acetobacteraceae bacterium | reverse complement strand
AGGCGTCGAAGTTCGCGCCTAACCCCTGATCCCTTCGGCGCCGCGATCCAGCAGGCTATCCAGCAACAGCACCCCGACGCCGCACACGATCGCCGCGTCCGCCACGTTGAACACGTACCAGGACCAGCCGAACGCATGCGCGTGGATGAAGTCGACCACCGCGCCGAAGCGCAGCCGGTCGATGACATTGCCGGTCGCCCCACCGGCGATCGAGCCGAGCGCGGCCGCCACAAGACGGGTGCGGGCGCGGCGCATCCAGGCGAGCAGCAGCCCCACCACAACCACCGCCACCAGCGTCAGCAGCAGCGGGCCGCTGCGGCCGAGGCCGTTGAACATGCCGAAGGTGACGCCGTGGTTCCAGACCATGGTGAGGTTCAGCACCGGCAGCAGCGCGATCGATCCCAGCGCCGGCAGGTCCAGGCCATTCAGGATCCAGTATTTGCTCGACTGGTCGGCGGCCAGCACGATCAGGCCGAACAGCAAGCCGGTCCGCATCATGCGCCCCTCTTCATGCGACGACACCGTCCACCACCGCGGCGCAGCGCAGGCAGAGTGCGGGGTGCGAGGCATGCGTGCCGACCTCGTCGAGCACCTTCCAGCAGCGGGCGCACTTGCTGCCCGACGCCACCCGCACCACCGGCGCCCGGTGGGTCGGCGCGCCCTCTTCCGGTACCGGATCGAGATAGATCGAGGCGCTGCCCGGCTGGACCTCGATCGAGGCCTTCGAGACGATGGCAAGCTCCTCCCAATCGATGCCGGCGAAGGTCGCGGCTTCCCGTTCGGAGAACGGCAGCTCGATCTCGGCCTGCAGCGACGAGCCGATGGTCCCGACGCGGCGGGCTGCCTCGATCTCGATGGTGACCAGCCGCCGCACCGCGCGCAGGCTGGCCCAGCGGTCGGCGAGTGCTGCGTCGTGCCAGTGCGCCGGGATCTCCGGGAAATGTTGCAGATGCACGCTCGACGCTTCGCCGAACCGCGCGGTCCAGGCCTCCTCGGCGGTGAAGACCAGCACCGGGGCGAGCCAGGTGCAGAGACAACGATGCAGATGGTCGAGCACGGTGCGCGCGGCGCGCCGACGCGGCGAGGTCGGCGCGTCGCAATAGAGCGTGTCCTTGCGTATGTCGAAGTAGAACGCCGACAGATCACTGGCGCAGAACCCGTGCAGCGCCGGAACCAGACCAACCCACTCGTGCGTCTCGACGGCACGGGCGACCTGGCCGCCGTGCTCGGCGAGCCGGTGCAGCACCCAGCGCTCCAGCTCGGGCAGCTCCTCGAACCCGACCCGCTCAGCCTCGTCGAAGCCGTCCAGCGCGCCGAGCAGCCAGCGCAGCGTGTTGCGCAGCCGGCGATAGAGCTCTCCCTGCTGCTTGAGGATTTCCTTCCCGATGCGAAGATCCTCGTTGGTGTCGGAGTTCATCACCCAAAGCCGCAGGATGTCGGCGCCGAGCGTGTCGTTCACGTCCTGCGGGGCGGTGACGTTGCCGAGCGACTTGCTCATCTTGCGGCCCTGCTCGTCGAGCACGAAGCCATTGGTGACCAAGGCGCGGTACGGCGCCGCGCCGCGCGCGCCGACCGCTTCCAGCAGGCTCGACTGGAACCAGCCGCGATGCTGGTCCGAGCCCTCCAGATAGAGATCCGCGGGAAATGGCAGGTCGTCACTGCCGAGCACGAAGTTGTGCGTCGATCCGCTCTCGAACCAGACATCGACGATGTCGAAAACCTGTTCGTAGTCGGCTGCATCGCGATCGTTGCCAAGGAAGCGTTGCGCTGGGGATGCATACCAGGCGTCCGCCCCCTCCGCGCGGAACACCTCGACCACGCGCTGCATCACCTGCGGATCGCGCAGCACCTCGCCCGTGCTGCGCTCGACGAACACCGCGATCGGCACGCCCCAGGCGCGCTGGCGCGAGATGCACCAGTCCGGCCGGGAGGCCACCATCGAGGTGAGGCGACGGCGTGCCTGTGCCGGCACGAAGCTCACGCCCTCCAGCGCCGCCAGCGCGCGGCCGCGAATATCGGTTCCGCCATCCATGCGGATGAACCATTGCGGCGTCGCGCGATAGATCACCGGCGCGCGCGAACGCCAGGAATGCGGATACGAATGCACCAGCGTGCCGCGATGCACCAGGCCGCCGGCCTGCGTCAGAGCCTCGGACACCGGATCCGACGCCTTGAACACGTGCACGCCCGCGAACAGCGGCACGTGCTCGGCGTAGCGGCCATCATCGAGCACGGTCTCCGGCACCGCAATGCCGTGCGCCGTCGTGAGCGCGAAATCCTCCTCGCCGTGCGCCGGCGCCATGTGCACCAGCCCGGTGCCCTGGTCGGTGGTGACGAAGTCACCCGCCAGCATCGGCACCTCGTGCTCGTAGCCCCGCCCGCGCAGCGGATGCGCGCACAGCACGCCTTCGAGCGCGGTGCCGGGCAGCGTGTGCCGCACGTCGTAGGCAGCGATCCCGACCGTGCTGGCGAAGGTGGCGGCGAGATCGGCTGCCACCAGCAGCCGGTTGCCAGGACCAACCAGGCACGCCTCGCCGCCCTCGCGCACCTCGATGACCGCGTAGGTGATGTCCGGGCCGTAGGCGATGGCGCGGTTGCCCGGCATCGTCCAGGGCGTGGTGGTCCAGATCACCGCGCGCACCTGGTCCAACAAGTGCCCGGGCGTGGTGTCGTGGATCACCGGGAACGCCACCCAGATCGTGGTGCTGGTATGGTCGTGATATTCGATCTCGGCCTCGGCCAGAGCGGTCTTCTCGACCGGGCTCCACATCACCGGCCGCAGGCCGCGATACAGCGAGCCGTTCAGCAGGAACTTGCCGATCTCGGCGGCGATGATCGCCTCGGACGCATGATCCATCGTGGCGTAGCGTCCGGCCCAGTCGCCCTGCACGCCGAGCCTGCGGAACTCGTGGGCCTGGATGTCGAGCCATTCCTGCGCATAGGCGCGGCACTCGGCGCGGAACTGCAGCACCGGGACCTGGTCCTTGTCGCGGCCGGCCTTGCGGTATTGTTCCTCGATGCGCCACTCGATCGGCAGCCCGTGGCAGTCCCAGCCCGGCACGTAGCGCACCGCGAAGCCGGCCATGCGATGCGCGCGGTTGACGACGTCCTTGAGGATCTTGTTCAGCGCGTGGCCGATATGCAGGTGGCCGTTGGCATACGGCGGTCCGTCATGCAGGGTGAAGCGCGGCCGCCCCGACTCCGCCTCGCGCAGCAATGCGTCCAGGCCCATCGCCTCCCAACGCGCGAGCAGCGCCGGCTCGCGTTTCGGAAGATCGCCGCGCATGGGGAACGCGGTGCTGGGCAGGAAGACAGTGTCCCGGTAGTCGGTTTCGGTCATCGACGATACTCGCAGGGTCAAGCCGCGAAGGGCTCAGGCAGAAGCGATCGCAGGCGTCCCGGCCGCGTTCAGGACGCGTCCGGGTTCGGAATTCGCCGGGCGTATGAGGTTGCGAGCATGGTCGGGTTTATGCTCATCCCGTCCGGTCATGGTCAAGCATCCCAGGGAGCATGCGAATGGACATCGAGGCATTCCGGAGCAGCCTGGCCCAGGGCACGCCGCCCGAGGGGCTGAGCCTGGCGCTGCAGGCGCTGTGGTGGGCCGGCAAGCCCGACTGGGACCGCGCGCATGGCGCGGCCCAGCAGGATGAGGGCAACGGTGCCTGCGACTGGGTGCATGCCTATCTGCACCGGGTCGAGGGCGACGAGGCCAACGCGCGCTACTGGTATCGGCGCGCCGGGCAATCCGTCCCGACGCAGACGCTGGAGCAGGAGTGGGTCGCGATCACCGCGACCCTGCTTCAGGGCGCGCCAGAGGCATCCTCGAAATAGCGCCGGGCCTGCTCGGCATCGCGCGCGATCTGCGCCTTCAGCGCATCCAGTCCCTCGAAACGCCGCTCGGCACGCAGCAGGGTGTGCAGGCTCACCGACAGCTCGCGGTCATACAGGTCACCCTCGAAGTCGAACAGATTGACCTCGAGACGGCTCTCGCTGGTGGTGTTCACCGTCGGCCGCCGGCCGATATTGGCGACGCCCGGGCGCATGCTGCCGTCCGGCAACCGGACACTCACCGCATACACGCCGCGCGCCGGCTCCAGATGCAGGCCGAGCGCGATGTTCGCGGTGGGAAACCCGAGCTGGCGGCCGCGCGCGTCGCCGTGGCTGACCATCCCGCGCACCGCCCAGGGACGGCCGAGCTCCTCGGTCGCGCGTTCCGGATAGCCGTCCTGCAGCGCCCGGCGGATACGCGTCGAGGAGTACGGCCCTTCCGCGTCGGCCAGCGCCGGCACGATGGTCAGGCCGATGCCGAGCGCCTCCGCCTGCACCGCGAGCGTCGCGACATCGCCGCCGCGACGATGCCCGTAGGCGAAGTCGCGGCCGCAGGCGAGATGCCGCACCCCGAGGGCGCCGTGCAGCACCTCGCGGACGAACCGCTCCGCGGTGATATGCGAGAACGCCTCGTCGAAGCCGATCTCGTAGATGTTGGCAACGCCGAGGGCCGCCAGCGCCGCGTGCCGCTCACCCGACAGCGTCAGCCGGAACGGCGGGTCCTGCGGTCGGAACAGCTGGCGCGGATGCGGCTCGAAGGTCAGCACGCTCAGCGCACCGTCCGGACGGGCCGCATGCAGGGTGCGCAGCAGGTGTGCATGACCGAGATGCACACCGTCGAAATTGCCGAGGGCGACGCTGCCGCCGCGCGCGGTCCCGGCCAGCGTCCGCCAGTCATTGTAGAGCGTGCTCATGCCTGCGGCAGGCCGAACCGCAGCGCCACCGCGCCAAAATCCGCCGCGACCGGATGCCGGGTTCCGGCGACGGTGGCGTCGGCCGCCCGCACGAGCTGGCAGGTCTGCAGCCCTGCCCCGGCGGCGGCATCGAGCTCGGCCTCCACGTCCGACAGGAACAGCATCCGGTTCGGCGTCGTCTCGAGGGCCGATGCAGCGGTTGCGTAGCTGGAGACGTCGCGCTTGCCGCCGATCCTGGTGTCGAGAAAGGCCGAGAAGAGCGGGCGCAGATCGCCCGCTGGCGTATGGCCGAAAATCAGCCGCTGCGCCGCCTCCGAGCCGGAGGAATACACCGCAAGCCGGACGCCCGCCGCGTGCCAGTTCCGCAGCGCGGACGCCACGTCCGGATAGATTTCACCCAGGAGGCTGCCATCGGCGTAGCCGTCCGCCCAGACTAGGCCCTGCAAATCCTTGAGCGGGGTGATCTTGGCGTCCTGATCCATCCAGGCGAAACACTCCGCCAGCGGATCGCATCCGGGCGCCAGCCGCCCGATGTCTGCGACCGCCGCTGCAACGGCAGGCACGTGCGCCCGGTCGCGCAACAGCCCCGGGAGCGCGGCGCGCGCATAGGGAAACAGGATCCGGTGCACGAACGTGATCGGCGTCGTGGTGCCCTCGATGTCGGTCAAGACCAGCTCAGGGGGCAGGACCAGGTCAGGCGGCAGGGAAGCGCTCGCTGAGCGTATCGCCGGTGTAATGCGCGACCCAGCCGCTGGTGTCGGTGAACACCCGCAGGGCGGTCACGAACGGCACCTCGCCCGCGTCGAACCAGTGCTTGATGCCGTTCGGCACCGCGATCAGGTCGCCCTGGGTGCAGTGCGCGTCGTACACCCGGTCGCCGACATGCAGGATGAAGCTGCCCTGTCCGTGCACGAAGAAACGCACCTCGTCCTCGGTGTGAGTGTGCTCGGAGAGGAACTTGTGGCGGATCGCCGGAAGGTTCGGAGTATCGGGATTGAGCTTGATGACGTCGGCGGTTCCGGCGCCGAGGTCGCCCATCAGACGGTCGAGATGCGGCCGGTAGGCTTCCAGGATGAGCTCCGGGCTGTCGTCCGGCGACAGCTCCACCGGGCTGTCCCAGCGCTCGAACCGCACGCCGATAGCCTGCAACTCGGCAGCAATTACCGCGCTGTCCTCGCTACGCAGCAGCGGGCTGCCGGGCTCGTTGTCCCGGAAGACGGTCAGACGACTCATGGCCGCAGTCTCCTCTGTTCCAGGGCGCAGGCGAGCAGGAACTCCAGGCCCTCCAGTCGCGCCAGCGCCGTCTCCATTGATGGCCCCCAGATATAAACACCGTGGCCGCGGATCAGGTATCCCATCGTCATGCTGGGGAGCAGTGGTGCCACACGGGTGCAGAGGCCCGCGATGTCCTGGTCATTGTCCAGGATCGGCAGCGTGAGGGTCGCATCGTGGGTCTGCTGCCCCTCGAAGACCTTCAGCAACTCGAAGCCGGAGAACTGCATGGACGCGGAGTCGGTCGTCATGGACAGCACGGTGGCCGCTACCGAATGGCCATGCAGCACCGCACTGGCATGCGCGAACTCGGCATAGATCTGAGTGTGCAACATCGTCTCGGCACTTGGCCGGCCGCTACCCCGCACCACACGTCCCCCGAGATCGACGGCGATCACGGAGTTCGTGTCGAGGAAGCCCTTGTGACCACCACTTCGGGTCAAGGCGACCTGTCCGCCCGGCAGCCGGTGACTGATGTTGCCGGCGGTGCCGGGCACCCAGCCGAACCGGTCCATGCGCCGACCGGCGCGGATGATCTCGCCGACCGCAGCATCCCAGGCCGCGCTGTTCCCGGCGGCGACAGGCCGTCCGCCGTCCCGCATCAGCGCCTCAGTTGTGGCGCACCGGCTCCTGGGTCGCGCCGACCGGTGATGCGGGCGTATGCAGCGAGGTCTGGGTGATTCCCGGCGAGGCGATGCTGTTCGGCTGCGCCGGGTGGTTCGCCTGCGCCTCCATCGACTCGTCGTCGTTCATGTTCTTCTTGAACGACTTGATGCCCTTGGCAAAATCGCCCATCAGCGTGCTCACCTTGCTGCTGCCGCCGAACAGCAGAAGGATCACCGCCAGCACGATCAGCCAGTGCCAGATGCTCAGACTACCCATCACACCCTCTTGCCGCCCGGAGGCGGACCTATTCTTTCCGTGTCTGGAGCACATGGCTCCCCCGGGCCAGCCATGCAAGCGCTGATTGCCGGAGGCAGCCGCCCACCCAGCGCCGACATCGCAGGCCGCCGGGTCGGCAGGATGAAGCCATAGGTCGGATGCACCGAGGTGCCCAGGCGTCCGATCGCCGGCCACCAGACCCGCACCACGCTCCAGTCATTGTCGTGCGACACGTCGCGGACCGGGGCCGCATGGTCGATCCGCCCCGGCTCCCAGTTCGCCTGGTCGACCAGGATGGTGCGCGCATCCAACACCTGCCGCACCACCGAGACATGCCCGGCCGGCATGCGTCGGGTGGGCCGGAAGACCAGGATCGCGCCCGGCTCGGGCCAGTCGGTGCGGGCGTAGCGGCCGGCCGCCTGCGTCCACCAGCCGCCGGCATCGCCGGCAAGCGCAACCCCGGTCAGTCGCCTGGCATAGGGGGCGCATTGCGGGCCGGCGCAGCCCGACAGCAGGCAGGCGACGGCCAGGACCGGCAGGGCAAGCCGCAGTCGGCCCGCGCCGGCCAAGGTCAGATGCTCCGCAGCCGGGCGATCAGGGCCTCGGCGGTCGCAAGATCCGCATCCAGGGCCCGTGCAGCAACGTCATGGGCGAAGCCAGCCCGGCCAAGCGCCGCGAGCGCCCGCTGTCGCCGCGCGAACTGCGTGTCCGGGTTCTCGTCGTCCGCTCCGAGGTCGCGCCGGAACGGTCCGACGCGGCGGCGGCGGGCTTGCAGAAGGGCGGCGGCGAATTCGGCGTCATCGGCCCCACCCAGCTCGCCCGCGGAGGCAAGCACCGCCTCACCCGCCTCCTCGGCCGGCACGCCACGCTGCGCCAGGTGCGCCCCGATGGCGCGGCGCGAGCGGCCGGATCGGACCAATGCCCGCGCCCGTGACTGTGCGAAGACCTTGTCGTCGACCGCGCCGATCAGGCTCAGATCCATGATGATCGCGGCCACGCCGTCCTGCGCTTGCTGGCGCTGGGCTGCGACCTCGTCAGGATCGGAGCCGGCTGAGATCGCCCGCTGCGCCCAGCGCTGCAGTCGGCGCGACAGCACCCGGGCGAGGCCGGCCTCGGTGGTGGAGAACCGGGCGATGTGCGCGAGGGCCGCCTCGCGCAACGCGGCATCACCCGGCACGGCGCCGGGATGGACCGCTGCGGCAGCGCCGTGGCTAGCGGCGCGCCTTGCGGGCCGCATAGCGCTTGTCGCGGGCAGCCTTCTGCTCGAGCTTCAGCAGTGCCTCCTGGCGAGTTGCCTCCTTGGCTGCCACCTCTTCCTCGGCGAGGCGGACGGCTTCGGCGGCGGCAGCGGCGGCGCGCTCGGCGGCGACGCGCGTCGCCTCCGCCTCACGCTCGGTGCGGCGCTCGGCCATGCGGGCCTCGCGCGCCTCGATGACGGCACGGCGCTCGGCCTGGCGCTGCAGCACGGCTGGGTCGTCAGGCGCGGGTCGAGCGTTGAACTTGGCGAGCAAGGTCGCCTTGGCGGTCGCGGACGTCTGCTGGCGCTCGCTGAACTTGTTCTGCTTGAAAATGGTCGGATCCCTTTATCCGTTGCCCCGGATCACGCGCTGCCCCGGCCTGGACAATGGCCGGTGCGCGCCGCAGGCATCTGGTTCTGGTTGAACGCGGTTTCTAGCCATTGGTGCACTGCGGTGTCACCACCATATCCGACAACGCCATTTTATGGCATCATGGCTGTGGCGGGTAGCAGGCATGATCGCCTGCCGCCTCGCGAGGATGACCGGTGGTCGCACGGGTCGTCGGTTCGAGCACCACACTAGCAGGGGATGACGATGCGGCAACGCTTTCCACGTCAAACCACGATGGCGGGAGGCCACTCATGAACGTTTTCAAGCCGGCGACACGCACCGCGATGACCGAGGCGCAGGTCCGCAAGGCCGCTGCCAACACCGCCGGGCATGAGAAGACGCTCGACAACGACCCCTTCAAGGAAGGCGACGCCGTCGTCTATGCAGCGCATGGGGTCGGCCATATCGACCGCATCGGCACCGAGGAGATCGCCGGCCACTCGCTCGAGGTGATCCAGGTCTCGTTCTCCGACAACCAGATGACCCTGCGCATCCCGCTGGCCCGCGCCCGTGCGTCCGGCCTGCGCAAGATCGCGAGCAAGGAGATCGTCGACAAGGCGATGGCGGTGATCAAGGGCAAGCCGCGTATCAGCAAGGCGCTCTGGGCACGTCGCGCCGTCGAGATCCAGGCCCGGATCAATTCCGGCGACCTGCTTCAGGTGGCCGAGGTCGTCCGCGACCTGCAACGCCATGTCGATAATCTCGAAGGCAGCTTCAGCGAGCGCAAGCTGTTCGAATTGGCACTGGACCGCTTCGGAGCCGAGATCGCGGTGGTCGAGGGCGTTGACAAGACCGCCGTGCTGGACCGCCTCACCTCGACCATGAAGGCAGCCTGATTTCTCTCGCCGCCTGGCCGGAGAGCAGCAGCCCTCCGGCACCCGGCAGGGCTGGCTGAGGAAGGGCTAGGACGGGCTTCCCTCTTCCTCGCCAGCCGTCTGGGTATCTAGGCCCGCATCCGGCGCGCCGGCGGCGGCCTCCTGCTGATCCTGACCTTCCTTTTCGCGCCGTTTCGCTTCCTTCTTGGCTTGCTTGGCCCGGTCGCGCTCGGCCTTCTGGAAGGCATAATTGACCTTGAACGCCATCGAATCTCCTTCTGATGGACCACCGCCCGCTCCATAGCATCCGGCGGCCTTCATAGCGCTGCGTCGGCCTCACCGACCGTCACCCGATGCCTACTATGGTCTCCTTCCCGGGTGATTCCCACCCCTTCACCCTCCCGTTTGCGATGCGCAAGCCCGAAGTTTGACTAGGCCGCTCGGTGCACCGCATCATCCGGCACGCCGGGCGGCGAGTGAGACTGACCTTCAGTGTCGTCCAGCTGGCACCGGTGCGGGACCTGTGCCGATCCGTGCAGGACCTAGCCATGATCGCCTCCCTGATGCCGACCTACAACCGTGCCGACCTCGCCTTCGAGCGGGGCAAGGGTGTCTGGCTGTACACGGCCGAGGGGCGACGCTATCTCGATTTCGGCGCGGGAATCGCGACCTCCTCGCTCGGCCACGGCCATCCGCATCTCGTCGCCGCGATCAGCGAGCAGGCGGGACGGGTAATGCACGTCTCGAACCTGTATCGGATCCCGCAGGCCGAGCGGCTGGCGCAGCGCCTGGTCGATGCGTCGTTCGCCGACAGCGTGTTCTTCTGCAACTCGGGCGCGGAAGCCAACGAGGGCATGGTCAAGCTGATGCGGCGGGCGATGTTCGCCACCGGGCATAGCGACCGCACCCGCATGATCTGCTTCAACGGCGCCTTCCACGGCCGCACGCTGGCGATGCTGTCGGCAACCGGCAACGAGAAGTACCTGCAGGGGTTCGGCACGCCGGTCGACGGGTTCGACCACGTGCCGATGAACAACCTCAACGCGGTGCGCGACGCCATCACACCGCAGACCGCCGGCATCATCATCGAGCCGATCCAGGGCGAAGGGGGGGTGCGGTCGGCGGATGCGCGCTTCCTGCGAGAGCTTCGCACCACCTGCGACGAGTTCGGGCTGCTGCTCGGCTTCGACGAGGTGCAGTGCGGCATGGGACGCACCGGTCGGCTGTTCGCGCATGAATGGGCCGTGGTGCGCCCGGACGTGGTGTCGAGCGCCAAGGGCATCGGTGGCGGCTTTCCGCTCGGCGCCATCCTGGCCACCGAGGCGGTGGCGCGACACCTGACGGCGGGTTCGCACGGCACCACATTCGGCGGCAGCCCGCTGGCCTGCGCCGCCGGCAACGCCGTGCTGGACGTGGTGCTGGCTCCAGGCTTCCTCGACCAGGTGGCCGACACCGGCGCCGTGCTGCGCGAGGCGCTGGAGACGCTTGTCCTGGACCATCCGGAGGCGTTCTCCGGCGTGCGCGGCGTCGGGCTGATGCAGGGCATCCAGTGCGTGCTGCCGAACACCGCCCTGCAGGCCGCCTGCATGCAGGAAGGGCTGCTGGTGGTGGCCGCCGGCGAGAACGTGCTGCGGCTGGTGCCGCCGCTGGTGGTGACGCCGGAGGAGTGCCTGGACGCGGTGCGGCGGGTTGCCCGTGCCGCGGCCAGCGTGCGGCAGTCCGAGCCGGCCCTGTCGGCATGAGCCCCGGCACGAGTCCGCTGCGACACTATCTCGAGCTGCGCGACCTCGACATCGCGACCCTGCGCGCAATCCTCGAAGCGGCCTCCGTCATGAAGCGCGCACAGCAGGGGCGGCGCCATCCGCTGCATCCGGGCCGCCCGCTTGCCGGCCGCACCCTGGGGCTGATGATGGAGAAGCCCTCGACCCGGACCCGGGTCTCGTTCGAGGTGGCGATGCGCCAGCTCGGCGGCGAGGTCATCGTGCTCTCGCCGCGTGACACCCAGCTCGGCCGCGGCGAGAGCATCCCGGACACCGCGCGCGTGCTCTCGCGCTTCCTCGATGCGCTGGTGCTGCGCACCGACGATCCCGGCAAGCTCGCCGAGTTGGTGGCGCACAGCACCATCCCGGTGATCAACGGCCTGACATCGCGCTCGCATCCGGTGCAGATCCTGGCCGACATCCTGACCTTCGAGGAGCATCGCGGGCCGATCGCGGGCCGAACCCTCGCCTGGTGCGGCGACGGCAACAACGTTGCAGTGTCCTGGGTCGAGGCGGCGGTGCGGTTCGGCTTCGCGCTGCGCATCGCAACCCCTGCGGATCTCGCGCCGGACGCGGACGTGCTGGAGTGGGCGAAGGCACAGGGCGGCGGCATCACCCTCACCCGCAGCGCGGCCGAGGCGGTCGCAGGGGTGAGTTGCGTGGTCACCGACACCTGGATGTCGATGTCGGACGACCCGGCCGAGGACTGGTCCACCGCGCTTGAGCCGTATCGTGTGGATGCGGCCCTGATGCGCCAGGCGGCGCCGGACGCGCTGTTCATGCACTGCCTTCCCGCGCATCGCGGCGAGGAGGTCACCGACGAGGTCATCGACGGCCCCTGGTCGGTGGTGTTCGACGAAGCCGAGAACCGGCTGCACGCCCAAAAGGCGCTGCTACTCTGGTCGCTCGGGGGCGCCCAGTGGCGCGAGCTCGCACAGCAGGCCGCGGATCGGCCGGTCAGGAACGCATCATGAGCGACGATCCCGAACATGCCGGCCCGGCGGATGAAGAGCGTCCCGCGTCCGGCCCGATCGCCAGCCCGTCAACCACCGAGGATGTGCCGGCAACGCCCGGCTGGGTCGAGCAAAGCCTGGACGATATCCTGGCGTCCCTGCCGCAGCGCCCGACGCTGCGCGCGCTGCGCAACAGCTACCTCGACTGCCTGGCGGGCGCCGGCCGCACCCGCGACCTCGACGAGACGCACGACCGCTGCCGCAGGCGGCTGCTGACGGCGCTGCTCGAGGAGGAGCGCCTGCCACAGGCGGTCGTGGACGCGCTGGAGCAGAAGCTCGAGGCCCTGGAAGCCGAGATAAGCGACAACATCTAAGCGGCCGGTCATGCCGCGGGCTTACTGGCGATCCGCAGGCGCGCTCCCTATCTTGGCGCGATGGTCGAAACACCCGCCTTCCTCGATACCACTCGCCCCGACGTGCCCGACATCGTCGTGCCGCGGGGTATCACGCCGTTCTACATGCCCGAGCGCCCGGTGCGCGGTCGCCTGGTGCGGCTTGGCGTGCTCGCCGACGCGCTGATCTCCCGGCACGACAATCCGGAGCCGGTGAACCGGCTGGCCGGCGAGGCGCTTGCCCTGGTCGCGGGGCTGGCCTCCGCGCTGAAGTTCCAGGGCTCGTTCAGCCTGCAGGCCAAGGGCGACGGACCGGTCTCGATCCTGCTGGCCGATTGCACCGAAGCCGGGGCCCTGCGATTCTATGCGCGCACCGATCCGGAGCGCTTCGCCGCCCTGCTGGCGACCGACCCGGAGCCGAACGCGGCGGCCCTGCTGGGCCGCGGCTACCTCGCCTTTACCGTCGACCAGGGCGGCGAGATGGAGCGCCACCAGGGCATCGTCGCCATCGAGGGCGAGAGCCTCGCCGAGATGGCGCAGCATTATTTCGAGACCTCCGAGCAGCATGACTGCAGCGTCCGGCTGTCGGCGCAGCAGACCGACGCCGGCTGGCGCTCCGCCGCCCTGGTGCTGGAGCGGATCGCGCATGGCGGCGGCCAGTTCGACGGCACCGGCACCGCCTCGGGGCTCGTGCTGCAGGACGGCGTCGAACTCGACAATGCGCGCCTGGACGCCGCCTCCCGGGCCGTTGCCGGCTCGCGCGACGCGGCCGTCGAAAGCTGGCGCACCGCCCTGATGCTGGCGGCGACGGTGACCGACGCGGAACTGCTCGACGACCGGCTGTCCGCGGAGGAGCTGCTGTACCGGCTGTTCCACAGCGAAGGCGTCGCCGCCGACCGGCCGCGGGCGCTGGCCTATGGCTGCCGCTGCTCGCGTGCCCGGCTGGCCGGCATCCTGGGGGGCTTCCCGAGCGAGGATCTCGACCACATGACCGTCGGCGGCGACATCGTCATGACCTGCGAGTTCTGCGCGGTGGATTTCCGCTTTCCGCGCGAGAGCGTTAAGGGGAATGCGGCCGGCTGAACGAGCCTCCTGCCGACCGCCCGGACCTGGAGTATCCCGATGTCTCTTGCCTCGTTGCGCAAGTTCTCCCCGGCCTGGCTGCGTCCAACGGCTGCAGGCTGGCGTCGCGCGCTGGCGCTGTGCGGCTGTCTGGCGCTCGCGGCGTGCGGCGGCTCCGAAGACACGGCGACGAATTTCCCGCCGCCGGACTACAGCTACCTGTCGAAGCTGCGGCTGAATGTCGGCACCCTGTCCGTGGTGGATCACGTCCAGGACACGGGTCCCGTCCCGGGCGATATCGGCCAGAATGCTCCGGTGCCTCCGGACCAGGCGCTTCAGCGAATGGCGCACGACCGGCTGGTGGCCGCCGGCAACTCCGGGAGCGCCGTGTTCACCATCGATCGCGCCTCCATCGTCGGGGAGCCCGGCGGGACCCTCGACGGCCGCATGGCGGTGCATCTCGATATCGTCACCGCCAATGGCGGCCATGCGGGCTACGCCGAGGCGCACGTGTCGCGCCAGCTTGTGCCCGGGGATCCCGATGCGAGCGGCAGCCCGCGACAGCTCTACGACCTGAACCGGCAGATGATGCAGGACATGAATGTCGAGCTGGAATACCAGCTGCGACGCTCGCTGCGCGACTGGATGGTGGATGCAGGCGGCGCCCCGCTCGCCGGCAGCGTCGAGCAGCAGAGCCTGTCGCCACCCGGCAGCGCACCGGTCGGTACCACCCCAGTGGGCGCGGTGCCGGTCAACACGGCGCCGGCGGATGGTGGGCCCGTAGTACTGGCGCCCCCCGGGGGCGCACCCGAGCCGCAGCCTGTCCAGACGCCCCAGGGCCCAGCGGATCCGTCCGCGGTCTCGGCACCCGATCCGGTGTTTCCGGACGGCGCACCGCAAGCCCCCCAGAGCGACCCGTCGATGGCGCCGCCGGTGCCGCAGCGCTCGCCGGCACCGGGCTATCTGCAGCCCCCGGGCTACGTCCAGCCACCCGGCTATGTGCAACCGCCGCCCGGCTATCAGCCGCCACCGGTCACGTATCCGGCGCCGGCCGCCAATCCTCCCGGGTATTGAACCCGTTCGCTACGGCTTGAACGCGGCCAGGGCAGCCCGGCAGATCGCCTCGTCCTGGTCGGGCTGTGCCCCGGAGGAGGCCACGCCGCCTACGACCTGAGCGTCGTGGAGGATCGGCATTCCTCCGGCGAGCGGCATGCGACCGGGAAAGGACAGCAAGGCCGGGTCCGCCACGACCCCGCGCTCCAACTCGGCGGTCGAGGTCCGGACGATGGCCGCGGTGCGTGCCTTCAGCCATGCCGCTTCCGGCGTATGCAGCCGGGCGCCGTCCAGTCTCTCCAGCGCCAGCAGCACGCCCGCCGCGTCCACCACCGCGATGCTGACCTGCACGCCGAGACGATCGGCTTCGTCGCGCGCAGCGTGCATCAGCACGCGGACGTCGGCGGCCTGGAGCACCGGCTGCATCAGCATGGCGCGCCTCCCGCCCCGGATTCAGTCGGCCGGGGCAAGAGTCGTCGCCTCCGACACCAAGTGGTAGAAGCGGCCCTCGAACAGCTTCATCACCTCCAGGGTCGCTGCGTGCGATTCGGGGCGGATGGGCGAGGCGAGGCAGGCTTCGATGGCGGCCATGTCCGGGAAATCCATCTCCAGGATCATTGCGATCGGCGCCGCATCCGGATCGGCCGACCGCGTCCGCTGCACCCGAACCGTGGTGACGTGCGGAAAACGTCGCCACACCGGCTCGAGTTCGTCCCGCACCCGGCGGAAGAACTCCTCCTCCTGGCCCGGCAGGATCCTGCCTTCGTAGAGTGCCGTCCTGGTCAGCATCGGCCCGCTCCGCTGTCTTGCCGAAAGCCCAACGCCGGGCGCCGGGTTGGTTCACGCCGCGCCGCTGCCTATCCGCCGACCTCGTGCAGGACCGTTCCGGCCGTCAGGATCTGCGGCAGCACGTGTCCCTCCCCGCCGGCCGGGTAGAACATGTAGAACGGTACCCCGTCCCGCCCGTGCCGGCGCAGGTAGCTGCCGATCTGCGCGTCACGGTTGGTCCAGTCGCCGCGCAGGGTGACGACATGGCGGGCGGCAAGGGCGCGCTGCACGGCCGGCGGCGCCAGCGCCAGCCGCTCGTTGACCAGGCAGGTGACGCACCAGGCCGCGGTCATGTCGACCAGCACCGGCTTGCCCTGCCGCCGCAGGTCCGCGAGCCGGTCCTCGCTGAACGGCTCGCTGCCCGCCACGACATGCAGCGTGGAGGCGCCGGCGGCCGGACGGCCGGACAGGTCGGGCAGCATGGCGAGGGCCGCGAGGGTGCTCAGCGCTGCCACCAGCAGGCAGGAGCGCGCCCGCCAGTGGGACGAGGCCATGCCGAGGCGTTGCGCCAGGCCGACGAGCCAGCCGGCGAAGGCCAGCAGCACCAGCCCCGCCGCCAGCACCAGGATGCCGCGATCGCCACTTTCGATCGACAGCACCCAGGCGAGCCAGGCGCAGGAGGCGAAGATCGGGAATGACAGCGCCTGCCGCAGCACCACCATCCAGGTGCCGGGGCGCGGCAGCCGCGCGACCAGGCCCGGCAGCAGGGTGAAGACCACGTACGGCAGCGCGAGGCCGAGCCCCATGGTCAGGAACACCGCCATCCCGACTGCGGCAGGTGCGGACAAGGCGCCGACGATCGCGACCCCCATGAACGGCGCGGTGCAGGGTGTCGCCACCAGCACGGCGAGCAGCCCGGTGGCGAAGTCCCCGGCATGGCCGCGCCGCGACGCCAGGCTCTGGCCGAGGCCCGCGAAGCTGCCACCGATCTCGAACAGCCCGGCGAGGTTGAGGCCGACCGCGAACAGCAGCCAGCAGATGGCGGCGACGAACAGCGGCGACTGGAACTGGAACCCCCACCCTGCCGCCGAGCCCGCCGCGCGCAGGCCCAGCATCAGGGCGCCGAGGGCGGCAAAGGCGACCAGCACGCCAGCGGTGTAGAAGGCGGCGCTCAGCCTCTGCTCGATGTGGTGGGAGCCGGCGATGCGGCTGAACGCCAGCGCCTTCATCGCCAGCACCGGAAACACGCATGGCATCAGGTTCAGCACGATGCCGCCGAGCAGGGCCAGCAGCAGCAGGCGCGGCAGGCCGGCTGGCGAAACGCTGCCTGCGGCGGCGCTGGGGGGGCCTCGCGGCGCGGTCACACTGAGCGTGCTCTGGTTGCCGGCCGGATCACGAAGCACCACCAGGCCGTCGATGGCGTGGGCGTGAGCAAGATCCGGCAGCGGCCTGAGGCCGATCCGGACCAGGCCCGGCGTGACGGTGACAGGCTGCGCCGCGACCTGGTCGATCAGGCCGGGAACTGCCGGAAAGAACCAGGCATCACGCACCGCCGCCGGACCCAGCCCGCCGCCGGACATCTCCAGCCCGGCCGGCGTCAGCCGGGCCGGGAACGGCGACGGCACCGGCTGGCGCGCGGCCGCCTGCGCGAACAGCGGCGCCTGGGCGGACGGGGCGGCCGGCAAGCCCAGCGGCAGGCGCAGGCTGAACCTGCCATGTTCCGGCACGCAGACGCTGGCACAGGCGAGCCATTCGGCGGTGGCGCCGAGCAGCAGCGATCCGTCACCACCCGATTTTTGCGGCGCGAGCGACAGCCGCACCGGCAGCACCACGTCGCCGACATAGCCGTAGCTCATCAGCGGGCCGTCCGGCAGCCGCAGCGGCGCCGGCCAGTCGATGCGCGTGGCATGGCCCGAGGCGGCACCCGAAGCGGCGATCTCGATGGTCGGCGCCTCGCCGGCATCGCCGGGGTTGGACCAGTAGGTGTGCCAGCCGGGCGCCAGCCGCAGCCGCAGCCCGACGGTCAGAGGCTGGCCCGGCGTGAAGCCATCGGTCGCGCTGACCAGGCTGACGCTGTCATGATCGGTGGCGACGATGTTGCTTTCCGCAGCCCGGCCCGGATGCAGGGGCACGGCAAGAAGCAGGACCAGGACGAGCAGGGCTCTGAGGCAGCGCGGCATGAGCGCCACATAGCATGGCATGGCGTCGGACGAGTGCGCGCCATACACAGGCGCGATGTCCGGTCAGATCACCCTCTCCCAGGCCCTGCTGGAGTCGCTGCCGGTCGCCGACGCCCTCCCGGCGCTTCTCGAGGCATTGGCGGTCGCCACTCCCGCGTCCAA
This sequence comes from uncultured Acetobacteraceae bacterium, assembly GCA_964247695.1. Classification (GTDB taxonomy): domain Bacteria; phylum Pseudomonadota; class Alphaproteobacteria; order Acetobacterales; family Acetobacteraceae; genus Lichenicoccus. The sequence continues at coordinate 81,822 of CAXTVI010000010.1, read as the reverse complement.
TGTGGTGCTGATTGCGCCGCCCGGCGCCGGCAAGACCACGCTGGTGCCGCTGGCGCTGCTGGGAGCGAACTGGCTCGGCGAGCAGAAGATCGTGATGCTGGAGCCGCGCCGCCTCGCAACCCGGGCTGCCGCGCACCGCATGGCGTCGCTGATCGGACAGCAGGCCGGCGAGCTGGTCGGCTACCGCACCCGCATCGACCATGCAGTCTCGGCACGCACCCGTATCGAGGTCGTCACCGAAGGCCTGCTGGTGCGGCGGCTGCTGTCCGACCCGCTGCTGGATGGCGTCGGCTGCGTCATCCTCGACGAGGTGCACGAGCGCAGCCTGGATGGCGACCTGGCGCTCGCCTTCTGCTTGGACCTGCAGCGCAGCCTGCGGCCGGAATTGCGCCTGCTGGCGATGTCGGCGACCGCGGACGGCGCCTCGCTGTCCGCGCGGCTGCAGGCGCCGGTGATCGAGAGCGCCGGCCGGCTCTACCCGGTCGAGCTACGCCATGCCGCGCGCGATCCGGCGGCCCTGCGCGACCTGCCCGACGCGATGGCGCGCGCCATCCGTGGCCTGCTTGCGGACCCGGCCACGCCTGCCGGCGATATCCTCGCCTTCCTGCCGGGCGTCGGCGAGATCCGGCGCGTGGCGACTGCGCTTGCCGGCAGTCCTGCCGAGATCCTGCCGCTCCATGGCGAGCTGCCGCCGGCGCAGCAGGACCTGGTGCTGCAGGCACAAGCGGGGGACCGGCTGCGCCGGGTCGTGCTGGCGACATCGATTGCCGAGACCTCGCTGACCGTGCCGGGCGTGCGCATCGTCGTCGATGGCGGCTGGCGCCGGGCGCCACGGCTCGATGCCGGCAGCGGGCTGTCTCGGCTGGAGACCCTGCGCATCAGCCGGGCGGCGGCCGACCAGCGCGCCGGGCGCGCCGGGCGCGAGGCGCCGGGGCTGGCGCTGCGGCTCTGGACCACGACCACCCAGCGCAGCCTCGGCCTGCACGACCGCCCGGAGATCCTGGATGCCGAACTGTCCGGCCTCCGTCTGGACGTGGCCGCCTGGACCGCGGCGATGGGCACCACGCTGGCCGCGCTGCCGCTGCCGGATGCGCCGCCGAACGGCGCCAGCGAGGCCGCGCGCGCCCTGCTCACCGACCTCGGCGCCCTGGACGAGGCCGGCACGATCACCGCATCGGGGCGGCGCATGGCGACGCTCGGCGCGCACCCGCGGCTGGCGGCGATGATGCTGGCAGCGCGCAACCCCCCCGAACGGGCACTCGCCGCCGACCTCGCCGCCCTGCTCGAGGAGCGCGATCCGCTGCGGCCGCGTCCGGGCAGCGGCGTGCCTGATCCGCCGGTCGATATTGCGCTGCGGCTGGCGCTGCTGGCGGGCGCGGATCATGCCCATGCCGATCGGGCTGCGCTCGCGCGCATCCGCCAGTCCGCCAGCCAGTTCCGCCGCCGGCTCGACACCAACGCTCCGGCGCATGGTGATGCCGCCGGCCTGCTGGCGGCCGCCTTTCCAGACCGCATCGCGCAGCGTCGTGGCGAGCCCGGCGCGTTCCGGCTTTCCGGCGGCGGCAGCGCTCGCCTCGGCCGCGATGACGCGCTGGCCGGCGCCGGCCTGCTGGTGGCGGCCAGCCTGCAGGTGCGCAACGCGGCGGTGATCCGGCTGGCCGCGGCGCTCGATCCCGACGACCTGCCGCAGCCGCTGCTGGCGCGCACCACCGAGCAGGTGGAGAGCGCGATCGATCCGGTCAGCGGCGCGGTGCTGAGCCGGCGCCGCACCCGCCTCGGCGCCCTCGTCCTGCGCGACCGCACCGTGGCGGCCGACCCGGCCGAGGTGGCGGGGCTGCTGGCGACGGCCGCGTCGCGCAACCTGCGCGGGGTGCTGGACTGGAGCGAGGCCGCCTGCCAGTTCCAGGCCCGCGTGGCCGTCGCCCGGACCGCGCCGCTCGACGATATCGGGCTGGGTGCCGCGTTGCCCGACCTGGCCGACGCGGCGCTCGCGGCCTCCGTGCAGGAGTGGCTCGCCCCGCACCTCGCCGGCCGCACGCGCATCGCCGACCTCGCCACGCTGGATCTGCAGGCGCTGCTGCGCTGGCAGCTAGATCACCGGCAGGCGGCGGCCCTGGACCGTGCCCTGCCGACTCACCTCTGCTTGCAGACGACGCGCGCGCCGATCGACTATACCGGCCCCGAGCCGCTCGCCTCGGCGCGCGCCCAGGCCTTCTACGGCCTGACCGAAACGCCCAGGCTGGCGCAGGGGCGGGTGAAGCTGCGGTTAGCCCTGCTCTCCCCCGCCGGCCGGCCGGCGGCCATCACCGGCGATCTCGCCAGCTTCTGGACCGGCGCCTGGATCGAGACCAGGCGCGACCTGCGCGGCCGCTATCCGAAGCATGACTGGCCGGAAAACCCTGCCACGGTGCCGCGCTGATGCGGCATGCGCATTATTTTGCCGTTTTCCTCGTTTTGATACTAGGATGATCGCGGGATGAGACGATGACGACCTGCTCGACTCGCGTAGCCGCCAAGGGGCAGCTGGCACACCGGCTGGCGCGGCTGGTTCCGGTGGCCATCGTGCTTGCGGTGACCGCGGGTGCCGCCGAAGCCGCCCGGGCGCAGGACGCGGCCGCGTCGGACATGCTCGCCACGCTGCCGACCGTGCCGGCGCTGGTGCGTACCGGTCCGCTCAGCTTCGCGCCGCTGGTGCGCCACGTGGTGCCCGCGGTGGTCAACATCGCCGTGACGCAGGATGTCGACGACGAGGCCGCTTCCGGCGACACCTCCGGCGACGCCAAAATCAAGGTGCCCCAGGCTCTCCGTGGAACACCCTTCGAGAAGCAGTTCCGCGACCGCATGCGCAAGCGGCGCGAGCAGATGCTCGGCGCCGGCTCCGGGTTCGTGATCGACCCGGCCGGCATCATCGTGACCAACAACCATGTCGTCGGCTCGGCCGACAAGATCACGGTGTCGTTCTCGGATGGCACCGAGCTGCCGGCACGCCTGCTCGGCACCGACGAGCTCACCGACATCGCGGTGATCGCGGTCCACCCGACAAAGCCGCTGGCCTGGGTGAGCTGGGGGGACAGCCGGCGGGTCGAGGTCGGCGACTGGATCCTGGCCGCCGGCAACCCGTTCGGGCTGGGTTCCTCGGTGACCGCGGGGATCGTCTCGGCGCGCGGGCGCGATATCGGCGCGGGGCCGTTCGACGACTTCCTGCAGCTCGACGCGCCGATCAATCCCGGCAACTCCGGCGGCCCGACCTTCAACATGAGCGGCCAGGTGGTGGCGCTGAACACCGCCATCGTCTCGCCGACCGGCGGCTCGGTCGGCATCGGCTTCGGCATCCCGTCCGAGATCGTGGCGCCGATCGTGGCGCAGTTGCGTGAGAAGGGGCATATCGATCGCGGCTGGCTCGGCGTGACCCTGGAGGAGCGGCCGGACCAGGGTCCCGGCGTCACGATCGTGGCCATCGACCGCGCCGGACCCGCGATGCGCGCCGGTCTGCGCGCGGGCGACACGGTCGATACGGTGAACGGCGACAAGGTCGACAGCGCGCGCAGCCTGATCCGCGCCATCGCGGCGGCCGCACCCGGCAGCTCGATCCGGCTTTCCGTGTTACGCGCCGGCCGCACCTTCGACGTGCCGATGATGGTCGGCAGGCGCCCGGCGGACAACGCCGGATAGTCCGCTGGCGCGCATATATGGCGGATTTGTCAGGCACATGCGCTGTCGCCTTCGGCACAAACGTCCTATCTCGGATGCGGTGCATGACGGATGGAGGCTCAGGCGGTGCGTATCCTGCTGGTCGAGGACGATCCCACGGTGCGCGGCTTCGTCGCCAAGGGTCTCAAGGAGGCCGGCCACTTGGTCGAGCAGGCCGACAACGGCAAGGACGGCCTGTTCCTCGCCGTCAGCGAGACCTTTGACACCATCATCCTGGACCGCATGCTGCCGGGCGGCATCGATGGGCTTCGGCTGCTGGAGACATTGCGCGCACAGAACAACGCCACCCCGGTGCTGCTGCTCTCCGCCCTCGCCCAGGTCGATGAGCGGGTGGCGGGCCTGAAGGCCGGCGGCGACGACTACCTGACCAAGCCGTTCGCGTTCTCGGAACTGCTGGCGCGGGTGGAGGCGCTGAGCCGGCGTGGGCGCGGCGAGAGCGGGCCGCAGACCAAGCTCATCGTCGCGGACCTGGAGATGGACCTGCTGTCGCGCGCGGTGAAGCGGGGCGGCCAGAAGATCGACCTGCAGCCGCGCGAGTTCCGCCTGCTCGAATACCTGATGCGGCACGCGAGCCAGGTTGTCACGCGCACCATGCTGCTCGAGGGCGTTTGGGACTATCATTTCGATCCGCAGACCAATGTCATCGACGTGCATGTCTCGCGGCTGCGTCACAAGATCGACAAGCCGTTCCCGACAGCGCTGATCCACACCATACGCAATGCCGGCTACATGCTGCGCCCGGAATGAACCGGCCGGCGCGCGGACACCGCATCCCGGCATGATGGCGCGCCTGCGGCCCGTGCACCTGAAACTGGGCCGCCCGAGGCTTTCACGCACCATCCGCTCGGCCAGCCTGCGCCTCGCCATCGTCTACGCCGCCCTGTTCGCGATCAGCGCCACCCTGTTCCTATCCTTCATCTGGTGGGCGACCATCGGGCTGCTCGAGCGGCAGGTCGAGGCGGCGATCAACGCCGACGCGCAGGCGCTGTCCGACCGCTGGCAGGAGGGCGGCCTGCCGACGCTGGTGCTGACCATCCAGAACCGGCTCGAGCAGGATGTGGACGACGACGCGATCTACCTGATGGTCGATGGCAGCGGCGCGCGCATCGCCGGCAACCTGAGCGCGTGGCCGGCGGATGTGACACGGGTCGATGCCTGGTACCAGCTGCCGATCGCGCGCGCCGGCACGCGCGGCCTCGCCGAGGTGCACGCCTTCGCGCTGCCCGGCAACTTCCGGCTGCTGGTCGGGCGCGACGTGCGGGCGCGGATCATCCTCAAGCGCCTGCTCACGGACACCCTGCTCTGGGCGCTGGTGATGGTCGCCGTGCTCGGCACCACCGGCGGCTTCCTGCTGCGCGGGCTGTTCCGGCGCATGGTGCGCGACATCGCGCGCACCACGGCGGCGATCTCGCAGGGCGACCTCAGCCGGCGCGTCCCGCTCTCGGGCAGCGGCGACGAGTTCGACCGCGTCGCCGAGACGATCAATGCGATGCTCGACCGGATCGGCCGCCTGATGGATGGCGTGAAGCAGGTCTCGAACGCGATCGCGCACGACCTGCGCACGCCGATCACCCGCGCCCGCAGCCGGCTCGAGGATGCGGCGCTGCATGCGCGCAGCACCGAGGAGCTGCGCCAGGCGGTCGAGCGCGCGGTGGTGGATCTCGATGGCATCACGACCGTGTTCGAGGCGCTGCTGCGGATTTCCGAGATCGAGGCCGGTTCGCGGCGCTCCGCCTTCGCCAGCATCGATCTCGCCCCCCTGCTGACCGACCTCGCCGAGCTCTACGGGGCGCTGGCCGAGGACGCCGAGCTCACCCTGTCGCTTTCGGTGCCCCCGACCTCGGTGCCCCCGACGCTGCTGCTCTGGGGGGACCGCCTGCTGATCCAGCAGGCGGTGGCCAACCTGCTGGACAATGCGGTGAAATTCTCGCGTCCGGGCGGCGCGATCAGGCTGGCGGCCGGCCTCGACGCGGGACAGGTCCGCATCGCGGTGACCGACGAAGGGATCGGCATGGCGCAGTCCGACCGTGCCCGCGCACCCGACCGCTTCTTCCGCGCCGAGGCGGCACGCAGCACCCCAGGCTCCGGGCTGGGCCTGTCGCTGGTGCAGGCGGTGGCGCAACTGCATGGCGGTGCGCTGCTGCTGGAGGACGCGGCTCCGGGGCTGCGGGCGATCCTCGCCCTGCCGATCGTGCGGCGCGACCCGCAGCCGCTGCTTGCCGCCCCCGCGCGGGACGGGGTGACGGCTGCTTCACCCGGCGACCATGATCCGGTCAAGCCGGCGGCACTAGAATAGGCCCGATGCCGCGACCCGCACGCCCCGCCATCCGCACCACCCTGATCGCTGCCGCCTCGCTCTGCCTGGCCGGCAGCGTGCATGGTGCCGGCCAGGCGTTGGAGACCGCTCCGGCCGCACCGTCCGCAGCCGACGCGATGGTGATCACCACGGACAGCGATGCCTATTGCCGGACCTTGTCCCGGGCGATCGATGCGCATGGCGCACTCCCCCGGGAGGTCAGCGACCTCGAGCGGCAAGGCGAGGGACTGTGCGGCGAGGGCAAGGTGCGCAGCGGCATCGTCCGACTCCGCCGCGCCCTGCTGGTTCTGCGCAGCGAAGCGCCGCAGGACGCGACCGGGAGCGTGCAAGCGGGACCTTGATTTGCGGTGATCCCGACTGGATGTTTCCGGATCTGCACGCGGGGATATTTAGTAACCGGAAGACGGCGGGGAGCATGATCCGGCCGATCATGCCCTGCTTCTCGTTTGACAGAGCAGCTTTACCCGACGCTTGGCATCGCGAAGTGGTTCCAGTTGTTCGGATGCTGCTCCAGGAGGCCGGTCCTGTTCTAGCCCAGCAGCGAGTGCTGCTCGATCACGGCCAGCGTGGTGTGGCCCTGGCCGACCAGGTCCGCCGAGAGCACCGAGGCGCCACCGAGCTTGTGCACGGAGAGCACGACGTCGGCGCCACCATTGGCGGTGGTCGCGGACAGGTATTTTGCGAGATCCGCGGTCTGGTGATCCCAGCCCGACGCATCGAGCGCGCTGCGCAGGTCGAGCGTGTTGGAGAGAATGCCGCCGCTCAGGGTGACACTGCCCGACGCGGGAAGCGCGATCGTGTTGCCGGTGCCCGACACGGTCAGGCTCTCGCCGGATGAGAGCAGCTGTGTTGTATTGCTTGCTGTCAGAAACTGCATTGTCGGCGATGCCGACGCCGACGCTGTTGTCGTGGCGGTGTCCGATGCTACCGTTGAAGCCGACGACGATGTCGTCTTCGAATAGCTCATGTCGTAGAGATGCAGGCTGACCGATGAACTGACCGCGCCGGAGCCTGCATTGGTAACCTCGGCACCGAAGCTTTCGTTGACGCCGCCATCCGCCGCATCGAGCGGCACATGCGACGTCGTCTTGAAGATCTCGTTGCCGTTGACGTAGTAAGTGATGCTGCCCTTTTCCCAGTCGACGGTGTAGGTGTTCTTCTGGGTCAGGTCGACCGAGAAGGTGTGATAGTCGTAGGCGTTCGAATCACCCGATCCGGCCCAGTGCACGGTCGCGATGCCGGTGCTGCGGCTGTTGCCGGTCTCGAGCAGGTCGATCTCCTGACCGGGCCACTGGTTGTTGGATGGCCACAGCAGGATGCAGGCGCCGGCGCCCTCGCCGCCATTGAGGCTGGCTACCGCACTATAGCGGCCGTAGCCCTCGCCGGAGCTGGCGCCGAAATCATCCTGCATGAAGCCGAGGCTGGACCAGCCTTCCGAGGCCTTCGAGGTCAGCGTGAGGCCGCCATCGGAAGACGAGAAATCGTCGGAGTTGCCCCACTTGATTCCGAAGATTGATTGATTGAGCGACGAGCTGCTTGCGAAGTTGTCGTTCCACACGGTGGTAAAGCCAGAAGCCTGGGTCTCGGACAAGCCGTGGTTCTCCTCAGCGTCGACCCGCAACACGAACGGTCGGATGACGCACCGCACCATCGCCGGGTGCAGAGCACGCGGTTGTAATCGTTAATGACGAAGTTGTGCTAATCAATTGCAGGAACCTCCGCAACCGGTTTTTTCGGCTCCGATCCGGGTTTCTTTTTCTTGTAGACAGCAAAAGCAGAGTTTCTGACGACTTATCATCGGGCGGACATGATCGAGATGTAGATCATGTTGATCTTGATGAGATCATCATGATCTACATGAAGATCACGCTGTCCCGTTGAAACGAAACTGCAATCCGCAATTCTGTTGGTATTCCGCAACAAGGATTCGCAGTTTGACACGGCGATCGCGGCCAATCAGGATGACGCCGTTCTGCCGGAACCGGCGCGCGAGCACGAGGCTGCGGCGGCTGTCGATGGCCGCCAGCACCAGCGGCTCGGACCAGATCCCTAGAACACCTTTCCCCGGCATGTGCGGAACGCGCCTGAGCGTCTCCGCCAGGCGTCGCATCATGCGGTCGTTCCAGCCATCATGCTGCCGGCGTCCGCCGGGATTGCAGGCGCTCAGCAGCACCAGCCCGCGGCCCTTCAGGTGGCTCTCCCAGCCTGCCTCGAGACCGGTCGCGCGGCACCCGACACGCAGGACGGCGCCACCCGCCTCGTATCGGCTCAGACGGTAGGAGCGCAGGATCGCGGGCGTCGGGGCCAGCACGGCCATGGTCCCGGCCGGTCAGAGCCCGTCCGGGTCGCGGGCCTCGAGCCGCTCGTCACGATGCACATACACCGAGAGCAGCAACCCGAAGCCGAACATCACCGTCAGCATCGCCGAGCTGCCATAGGAGACCAGCGGCAGCGGCACGCCGCCGACCGGGATCACGCCCATCACCATCGACAGGTTGACGGCACAATACAGGAAGAAGTTCATCGAGATGCCGAGTGCCAGCAGCCGGCCGAACTGGCTGCGCGCGCGGACCGCCATCAGCATGCCGCCGAGCACCAGCAGCAGCAGCAGCGCGATCACCGACAGGCCGCCGACCAGCCCGAACTCCTCGGCGATCATCGTGAAGATGAAGTCGGTCTGCTTCTCCGGCAGGAAGTTGAGCTGGCCCTGGGTGCCGTGCAGGTAGCCCTGGCCCCACAGGCCGCCCGAGCCGAGGGCGATCTTCGACTGGATGATGTTGTAGCCGGCGCCGAGCGGGTCCTGCTCGGGATGCAAGAAGGTGGTGATGCGGGCGCGCTGGTAGTCGTGCAGGTGGGCGAACGCCAGGCGCCCGAGCACCGGCAGCGGCAGCAGCAGCACCGCCATCTGCCACAGCCGCATGCCGGCCGCCACGAACAGGCTCAGGCCGACCAGACCCACGATCGCCCCGGTGCCCAGGTTCGGCTCCTTGAGCACGAGCGCCACAGGCACCAGCACGAGCACCGCGGGCGGCAGCAGGAACAGCGGGTTGCGCAGCCGCTCCCAGCCGATGCGGTGGAAATAGCTCGCCAGCACGAGCACCAGCGCGATCTTGGCGAACTCGGACGGCTGCAGCTGCACGCCGGCGATGACGATCCAGCGCTCGGCACCCTTGCCGACATGGCCGATGTGCAGGACCAGCGCCAGCAGCGCGATCGAGAGGCCGTAGAGCGGCCAGGCCAGCCGCATCAGCAGGCGCTGCGGGACCATCGCCAGCGCCAGCATCAGCAGCACCCCGACGCCGAAGCGGATGGTCTGCGGGCCGGCATATGGCGTCGGCGAGCCGCCGCCGGCCGAATACAGCGCCCCGTAGCCGACACCGCCGAGCAGGCAGATCAGCAGGACGTAGACCCAGTTGATGCGCCCGAGCCGGGCCAGCGGCCCGAAACGCGCCGGACCTCGCCGCAACTGGCGCTCGATGATGGTCGGCGGCATGCGGCCGACCGTGCCTGTGGCCGCCCCGGCTTGTCCAGTGTCCCGAACGCCTCGCCCACAAGGACAGCCCGGATGCCGAAGTGGCGCCGGACAGGATATGCGCGGTCATCGCAGGAGCCTGCACCGGAGGCATCTGTCGAGTGCGGAATGATCAAGACAGCCTTGAGGCGAACGCCGCTTTACCCCGCCGCGGCGACCCGCTGCCCCGGCGCCACCGCCCGGTTCGCCGGATCGCGCCGCAGCGTGTCCATCATGATGTCGCGCGCCACCGGGGCCGCGACCTCGGCGGCGGCGTTGCCGTGCTCGATTACCACCGAGATCGCGTATTGCGGGGCGTCGTAGGGCGCAAAGCAGATGAACAGCGCATGCGGCCGCTCTTCCCAGGGCAGCTTCGAGCTGTCGAAATGGCCGCCCTCGCGGGCCGCGCGGGACACCCGGCGCACCTGCGCCGAACCGGTCTTGCCGGCCATCTGCACGCGGGCGAGCGGCAGCCTTGCCTTGGGCGCGGTGCCCCCCACGTCGTTCACCACCGAGAACATGCCGGCGCGTATGGCCGCCAGTTGCGCCTCCGGAATGCCCAGATCCGGCCAGTCCGCCGCGACCTGTCCGGGCAGGACAGCGCCGCCCAGCCGGCGCGCGAGATGCGGCTGCACGGCGCGCCCGGTCGCCATGCGCGAGGCGTAGGTCGCAAGCTGCAGCGGCGTCACCTGGATGTAGCCCTGCCCGATGCCGGACACGATGGTATCGCCGCCGTTCCAGTGATGCCCGTGCTGGCGCCGCCAGGACGGCGTCGGGATCAGACCCGCGCGCGCATGCGGCAGCTCGATCGCGACCGGCGCGCCCAGCCCGAGCCGGCGCGCGTGCAGCGCGATCGCCTCCATGCCGGTGCGCCGCGCCACCTCGTAGAAGAACACGTCGCAGGAGTTCTTGATGCCGCCGTGCAGGTCGAGCGATCCGTGCCCGTGCTTGCGCCAGCAGTGGAACCGGCTGCCGCCGACATCGAGCCATCCCGGACAGTTGATGCGGTCGTGCGGCGACAGCGTGCCGGCCGCCAGCGCCGCCAGCGCCACCGCCGGCTTGAAGGTGGAGCCGGGCGGATACAGGCCTGCCGCCGCCTTGTTGAGCAGCGGTGTGCGCGGGTCGTCCGACCAGGCCTGCCACTGCGCCTCGCTGACGCCGCTGTCGAACAGCGAGGGGTCGAAGGCGGGGTTGCTGACCATCGCCAGCACCTCGCCGTTGCGGCAATCCATCACCACCGCGCTCGCCGACTGCCCGTCCAGGCGATGCAGCACGGACTGCTGCAGGTCGAGATCTAGGGCGAGCTGCAGCTCCGCGCCGGGCTCGCCCTCCTGCCGTTCGGTCTCGCCGAGCACCCGGCCCACCGAGTTCACCTCCATGCGCACGGTGCCCGCGTGACCCTGCAGGGGCGTGTCGAACCACGCTTCGAGACCAGCCCGGCCGACCCGCATGCCGGGCAGCGCCAGCAGCGGGTTGGCGGCGAGGTCCGCCTCGCCGGCGGGTGCGACATAGCCCACCACATGCGCCAGCAGGCTGGCTTGCGGATACAGCCGGGTGGTGCCGACATCGAGCAGCACGCCGGGCAGGTCGGGGGCGGCGACCGCGACCCGCGCCATGTCGTCCCAGGTGAGGAAGTCGTGCAGCACCACCGGGATGAAGCGCCGCTGCCGCTGCATGTCGTGCTCGATGCGGGCGCGGTCGCGGGCGTCGAGCGGCAGGATGGCGGAGAAGCGGGCCAGCGTGAGCGCGAGGTCGGAGGTCTCCTCGGGCAGCAGCAGCGCCCGCCAGTTGACCTTGTTGCCGGCCAGTGTTGCCCCGGTGCGATCGACGATGCGGCCGCGCGCGGGTGCGAGCTGCCGGGTGCTGATCCGGTTGGCCAGCGCCATCTGGGCATATTTATGGCCGTCCCTGACCTGCAGGCTCCAGAGCCGCTCGGCGAGCAGGCCGAGCACGCCGGTCTGCCCCGCCATCATCAGCAGCGCCCGTCGGGTGAACACGCCACGCTGCGGGCTCTCCGGGCGCCTCATTGACGCCATGACACCGTCGGTGTCCGCCCTGTTGCCGTACCCCGACCCATGCGGCGTTCGCAGGCAGCCCCTAGGCGTGGTCGGGATTGGCGATGGTGCGATGCGCCCACGTGCAACCGGCCGACAGCAGCGGGTAGAGCCCCAGCGCCAGCACCCAGGCGAACACCGCGGCAGGCAGGGGCATCGGCTGCAGCCGGAGCAGCGACACCAGCAGCCACTCCAGCCCGAGTGCCGCAGCCGCGATGGCGGCGAACACCAGCCACATGGCGATGAAGCCGAGCCGGGCCAGGCGCCCGCGCCAGGTGCGGCCGGCGGCCAGCGCCAGCAGCAGCATCAGGGCGGTGACGCCGACCGGCTGGCTGCCCAGCAGGTCGCACAGCACGCCGAGCAGGAACACCGGGACCGCCGGCATCGAGGCCGGCCGGAATACCGACCAGAAGAACACGCAGCCGAGCAGGATGCCGGGCTGCATCTCCGCCTGCCCGGGAAGCCCTAGCGGCGCGTCCAGCAGCAGCAGCGCCAGGGCCGCCCCCGCCAGCGGCACGGCGCGGCGGCCCGAGGCATCGAGCAACCTGGCCGCCGAATGCGGCAGCCGCGCGCCGGCCCTGCGGTCGGGGATCTGGCGTCGCTCGAACTTGCGGCGCTCGCGATCCGCCATTCTCGCCGCTGCTCATCCACGCCCGATCGGCACCGCCTGCGGGCCGCCGCCGGTGGCGCCACCGGACGCCGCGCCCTGGCCCAGATGCGGCGCCGGGTCGGCAGGCAGCAGCAGTCCCGCCCCCGGCCTGATGCGGGGCGCGACATGGCCCGGCGCGTCGGGCGGCACGATCCCGGACAGGCCAAAATCGATGATGCGGACCAGGTCGAGGCGATCGAGGCTGGCGGCCGGCAGCACCACCGGATCGCCCGGACCGCGATAATGCACGACACCCACCGGCAGCCCGGCGGGAAAGGCGCCGGCCTCGCTGCTGGTCAGCACCCGCTCGCCCTCCTCCGGGCGCACATCGTCGGGATAGTACAGCAGCCGGGGAGACGGCCGGTTGGTGCCGGCCAGCATGGCGCTGGCATGCGAGGTCTCCAGGGTGACCGGCACCCGGCTCGCCAGGTCCGTCACCAGCAGCACCCGCGCCGAGCGCGGCCCGGTCTCGGTGATACGGCCGACCAGACCCTGCGCGTCCATCACCACCTCGCCCTTGCGCAGGCCCTGCAGGCTGCCGGCATTGACGAGAAAGGCGCGGGCGTAGAGGCCGCCGGTCTCGGCCACCGCGCGCGCGGTGGCGACATGCGCCGCCGGGTCGGGCAACCATCGCAGGCTCGCCTTGAGCGCCGCGTTTTCCGCCGTCGCCGCCAGCGCCACCTCGCGCCATTGCAGCAGCCGCCGGTTGTCGGCGCGCAGGCGATGGTTCTCGGCGGTCAGGTCGAACAGGCCACTGGCTTCATCGAGGCCGGAACGGAAGCCCGCCACCGGCACGCGCAGCACGGCGTAGGCCGGCGCCAGGGCGTCGGAAACGCCCGCGCGCGCCTGCAACGCCAGCCGCCGATCGGCCTGTCCGAGCAGCATCAGCGCCAGCGAGCAGACGACGAGGACCGGCAGCGTGGCGCGCGACAGCGACTGCCGCGCCTGGATGGAGAGGCGGATCATCGAAGGCTCCCGCCGAGGCAGTTTGTGTCGCGCATCCTAGCCGGTCGGGGTCAGTACATGGTGGTCAATACGTTTCGCAGGCGCTTTATTTCCTCCAGCGCCCGGCCGGTGCCGAGCACCACGCAGGAGAGCGGGTTCTCGGCCACCATGACCGGCAGCCCGGTCTCGTGGCGCAGCACCTCGTCGAGGCCGTGCAGCAGCGCGCCGCCGCCGGTCAGCACGATGCCCTTGTCGACGATGTCGGCGGCGAGTTCCGGCGGCGTGTTCTCCAGCGCCACCTTCACCGCTTCGAGGATCTGGCTCACCGGCTCGGCCAGGGCGTCGGCGATCTGGCGCTGGCTGACCACCACCTCGCGCGGCACCCCGTTCATCATGCTGCGGCCCTTGACCTCGCGGAGCGGGCCGTCGGTGCCGTCGAGCGGCGCGTGCGCCGAGCCCAGCTCCATCTTGATGCGCTCGGCGGTGCTTTCGCCGATCAGCAGGTTCTGGGTGCGGCGGATATAGGAGATGATCGCCTCGTCCATCTTGTCGCCGCCGACGCGCACCGAACGCGCATAGACGATGCCGCCGAGCGAGATCACCGCGACCTCGGTGGTGCCGCCGCCGATGTCGACGATCATGCTGCCCGAGGGCTCGGTCACCGGCAGCCCGGCGCCGATCGCCGCCGCCATCGGCTCCTCGATCAGCAGCACGCGGCGGGCGCCGGCGCTCTCGGCGCTTTCCTGGATCGCACGGCGCTCGACGGGGGTGGAGCCGGACGGCACGCAGACGATGATCATCGGGCTGGCGCCGCGGCGGTTATGCACCTTGCGGATGAAGTGCTTGATCATTTCTTCCGCGACCTCGAAATCGGCGATCACGCCGTCCCGCAGCGGCCGTATCGCCGAGATGTTGCCGGGCGTGCGGCCGACCATCTGCTTGGCCTCCTCGCCGACCGCCAGCACCTGCTTCTTGCCGCGGACGTCGGCGATCGCCACCACCGAGGGCTCGTTCAGCACCACGCCGCGGCCCTTGACATAGACCAGCGTGTTGGCGGTGCCGAGGTCGATCGCCATGTCGCGGGAAACGAAGCCGAGCAGGCGAGAGAACATCGAGCCACTCCGGTGAGACACGTCGCGCGGCGTGACCCTTACGCAGTCGAGACAAAAGCCGCGGTCCGAACCGCTTAGCGATCAGGCCCGGACGGAGCAAGCATGGTGTGCATCCGTCCCGCCGATTGCACGCGCGGCGTGTCCCGGCCGGACCCTGCGCATGGCGAGGGGCGCATCGAAGGAAAGCCGGCCGGACCGGGAACCGGACGGGTTTCGGAATGTCTATAGCGTGAGGAAAGGCGCCCTCTTGCGGCGCTGACGAAGGCGGGAGTTCGTTCGATGTTGCGCATGACGTTGCTTGCTGCGGGAGCCGGTGCGGTTCTGAGCCTGGCGGCCTGCGACCCCTATAGCCCCGGACAGCGCGCAGTCGGCGGCGGGTTGATCGGGGCCGGAGCAGGCGCCGGCATCGCCGGAATTGCCGGCGGCAATGCCGGCGTGGGTGCCCTGGCGGGCGGCGCCGTGGGTGCTGTCGGGGGCGCCGCGACCACGCCGAACCGCGGAGGCTACTGATGAACCCAACAGCGAGGCGGACAATGACCGGAACCGGTGTTCAGCGAGTGGCAGGTGTCGGACTGCGACCGGCGCTCCTGGTTGCCGTACTCTCGGCGACGATGGCACTCGGCGGCTGCAGCGACCCGTATGACCCCGGCCAGCGCGCGGTCGGCGGCGGCCTGCTCGGGGCCGGTGGCGGCGCGTTGCTCGGTGGCATCGCCGGTGGCGGCCGGGGGGCTGCGATCGGAGCGTTGGCAGGCGGTGCGCTGGGTGCCGCTGGAGGTGCCGCGACCACCCCGCAGCGGCCGCCACCGCCGCCGCCCGGCTACTACAACCAGAGCCCGGGCTACTATAACTACTGATTGGCAGGGCCGCCGACCGGACGGCCTCGCTTCCTCCTCTCCTAAGCCACGATCGCCTCCGGCTCATGCCGCGCGCGTTTTACCAGCAATTTGTTGAGCGCGTGCAGGTAGGCTCGGGTGGCGGACACGACGGTGTCCGCATCGGCCCCCTGACCGTCCACCATCTTGCCGTGCTCCTCAAGCCGCACCGTGGTGCGCGCCTGGGCGTCCGATCCCTCCGTGATCGCACCGACCGAATACAGGATCAGCGTCGCCTCGTGCGGGAACAACTCCCGGATCGCGTTGAAGGCGGCATCGACCGGCCCATTGCCGCCAGTGCTTACGCTGACCCGGCGCCCCTCGATCTCGAGCTCGAGATCGGCCTGCGCCGGACGCCTCGAGCCGGCGACCAGATCGAGCGAGACGAAACGCAGATGCGCGTGGTCGCGTACCTCGTCATCGACCAGCGCCACGATGTCCTCGTCGAACACCGTCTTCTTGTGGTCGGCGAGGTTCTTGAAGCGCGCGAAGGCGTCGTTGACCTGGTTGTCGCCGAGCTCGCCATAGCCCAGCGCGTGCAGCTTGTCGCGGAATGCGGCACGGCCGGAATGCTTGCCCAGCACCAGCGACGACTTGGTCCAGCCGACGCTCTCCGGTGTCATGATCTCGTAGGTGGCGGCATTCTTCAGCATCCCGTCCTGGTGGATGCCGCTCTCGTGCGCGAAGGCGTTGCGCCCGACGATCGCCTTGTTCGGCTGCACGTCGAAGCCGGTGATGGTCGCCAGCATGCGCGACACGCGCAGCAGGTTCGGCGTCTTGATGTTGTTCACGTACGGCAGCACGTCCTGGCGGGTGCGCAGCGCCATCACGATCTCCTCGAGGGCCGCATTGCCGGCACGCTCGCCGATGCCGTTGATCGTGCACTCGATCTGGCGCACCCCCGCCTTCAGAGAGGCGATGGTGTTGGCGACCGCGAGCCCCAGGTCGTTGTGGTTGTGCGCCGACAGGATCACGCTGTCCGCGCCGGGCACCCGCTCGCGCAGCATGGTGAAGATTGCAGCCATGTCCTCGGGCGTTGCGTAGCCGACCGTATCGGGAATGTTGATGGTGGTGGCGCCGGCCGCGATCGCCGCCTCGACGCAACGGCACAGGAAGTCGGGCTCGGTGCGGCTGCCATCCTCGGCCGACCACTCGACGTCGTCGGTATGGTTGCGCGCCGCGAGATTACCGCGCGTCACCCACTCCAGCACCGTCTCCGGCTCCATCCGCAGCTTGTATTTCATGTGCAGCGGCGAGGTGGAGATGAAGTTGTGGATGCGCGGGCGCGCCGCCGGACGCACCGCCTCGGCGGCCCGTGCGATGTCGTCACGGCCGCCGGTGCGGGCCAGGCCGCAGATCACCGGGCCGCGCACCACGCGCGCGATCTCGCGTACGCTGTCGAAGTCGCCCCCCGATGCGACCGGAAAGCCGGCCTCGATCACGTCGACGCCGAGCTCGGCCAGAGCCTCGGCCATGCGGACCTTTTCGGCGAGGTTCATCGAGAAGCCGGGCGACTGCTCGCCGTCGCGCAGCGTGGTGTCGAACAGGATGACGCGGTCGTCGGCGATGCGGCCGAAACTCGGATGGTCGATGCTCATGATGGAGGTCCCTGGTCACGCCGGGCCCATCGGGCCGGTCGCGATGAAGTGCTTCGAGGTGCGGGCGCCGGGCCTGCAAGACGTCCCCTGGGCTCAGCCGTGTCTGACGGCGGTGGCGCTCAGGGGCAGCTAAGTCGATGCAGGATGCGGGCGAGCATCGGCACGGCGCGATCCAGTGCCCGACGTGGCTGACCGGCAGGAGGCAGGGCCGAAGCGATCGGGCCCGCGGAAATCAGAGACATTCCGACACTTTACCACTGCCTTGCACCCGTGCAAACCCGTCGCCAGATCCCGATCCGTAGCCATTCCTCGTCTCGCCGGCATCCTGACCGTCCGGTGCTGGCCTCCATGGAGCAAATCGATGCGTCCGGTCTCCCGTTTGCTTCCGCCTTTGCGGCTGCTTCCACCCCTGGCCGCCACCGTCGCGCTGGGGACGTCCCTGGCAGCCTGCACGGTGGCGCCCCGGTCTGGTCCGATGGTCATGGCGTCGCCCGGCCAGGGCAAGACCACCGGGGCATTCCAGGCCGATGACGGGCGCTGCCGGCAGAGCGCCGCCGCCGCCAATGGCGGCGTCACGCCGCAGCAGGGCGCCAACAGCAGCGCCATCGGCAGCGCTGCGGTCGGCACCGTCGTCGGCGCAGGCATCGGCGCACTGCTGGGTGCCGCAGTCCACGATCCGGGGTTCGGTGCCGCGGCCGGCGCCGGCGGCGGCCTGCTGGTCGGCTCGTCGGTGGGCGCCCAGAACGCCGCCGCGTCGGCCGGTTCGCTGCAGGCCAACTATGACCGCGTCTATGCACAGTGCATGGTCGCCTCGGGCGAGACCGTCGCCACGCCGCAGATGGCCGCCGGCTACGGTCCGCCGCCGGCGGGTGGACCTCCGCCGGTGGTGGTCGCTCCGGCCTATCCCTATTCGTATCCACCGCCACCGCCGCCCTACGCATACGGGCCCTATTACGGCGGCGGCTGGGGCTATGGCTGGCATGGTGGCTGGTAGAGGGGCGGCTGTCAGCTCAGCCCGGTAGCGCCGGCTCGCCGCTGAGGCGGGTGAAACCAGCCTCGGCGAAGTAGCCGTCGATGGCGTGCGCCAGGGCGCCGGCCACCATCGCCCGGTGGCTGGCCTGGCGCAGCGCGGTCTCGTCTAGGCGGTTCGACATGAACCCCATCTCGACCAGCACGCTCGGGATGTCCGCCGCCTTGAGCACGACAAAGGCGGCATGGCGGTCCGGGTTGGTCAGCAGCCCGACGCGCGGGCGGAAGGCCGCCACAACGCTGCGCGCCATCTGCGCCGAGCCCACCCGGGTCTCCTGCCGCACCAGGCTCGCCAGGATGCGCTGCACCTCCGGCGAGGTGACGTGCACATGCGGCCCGGCATAGCGGTCGGCGCTGTTCTCGGTGCGCGCCAGTGCCGCGGTCTGCGCGTCCGAGGCGTTCTCGGACAGGGTGTAGACGCTGGCGCCGCGCACCGCCGGATCATGCAGGGCATCGGCATGCATCGAGACGAACAGGGCGGCCTGCCGCTCCTGGGCGATCGCCACCCGGTCCTCGAGCGGAATGAAGACGTCGGTCTCGCGCACCAGCGACACCCGGTAGCGGCCGGTCGCCAGCAACTGCCGGCGCAGCTCGCCCGCCGCGGCCACCGCGATATGCTTCTCGTAGGTGCCGGACACGCCGATGGCGCCTGGATCCTTGCCACCATGACCAGGGTCGAGCATTACCAGCGGCTTCGGCGGCAGCGCCCGCCCGATCGCGGCCGGCGCCGGATGCATGCGGCCATGCGCATGACGATGAGCGGTGGCCGCCACTGCCGCGTGCCGTGGTGTGATGAATGTGGCGAAGCCGGCTGCTGCGAGCCGACCCAGCCCCCTGCGCGCGAGACCAGAATACTCCACGACCTGCTCCACCGGCCTGACCTTGCAGTATTATGACCGTTTGCGCGGCCGGTTGACAGCATTTCGGAGACGGATCGTCCGACGCAAACCGCGCCGCTTGCAGTGGGCAAGGGATTGCGTCACAGTGTTGATATGTGGTGGCGCGTCGAGCGCTGCCCGGCCCGCTGGCCCCAACGCAGCGCCTGCCGCGTTCCCACGGGGGAACGGTCCGGCTGGCGAGAAGATGCGGCCGCGGCCGCGTCTTGCGATCCTTCCAGATGAACGGAGCGGCGCAGGGCGGCACGAGACGCTCACCCGGGCGTCGCGGTCCGCGTTCTGTTGGTCCGCGTCGCTCCTCGCACAGGACCTGCATGCGCGCCGGATCACGCCTTCACGCCGAACAGCACATGCGCGCAGCGTCGGAGCTCATTCCGCTGCGCGACGCGCTGCCGGCCCGGCGCTTCCACCGGCGCGCCGCAGGTCATCCTTTCCAGTCTGTCCCACATCCCGCCGCACCAATCGGCCTCGCCCGGCTTCGGCCCGGCAGAGGCGCTGGTGCGGTGCATCGGAGTCCCTCCCTTAATGACCAAACGTATGCTGATCGACACGACCCACGCGGAAGAAACCCGCGTGGTCGTGCTGGACGGTAACCGCCTCGAAGATTACGACGTCGAGACATCCGCGAAGAAGCAACTCAAGGGCAACATCTACCTCGCCAAGGTCATCCGGGTCGAACCCAGCCTGCAGGCGGCGTTCGTCGAGTATGGCGGCAACCGCCACGGCTTCCTGGCCTTCGGCGAGATCCACCCGGACTACTACCAGATCCCGGTCGCCGACCGTGAACGCCTGCTGGCGTTGCAGGAGGAGGAGGCCCGCGCCGAGGAGGCCCGCGAGGACGCGCGTGACAGCGCCGGTGCGCCGGATGACGGCAACGGCTCAGTCCCGGCCGAGCATCAGGGCGACACGCCCGACCTGAACGCAGGCGGCTCGGACGTCGACGATGCGCCTGGGGAGGCGACGGAGCCAGCGGCTCCGCGTCCCGAGGAGCCGGCTCCCGAAGCCATGGGCGGCGAGGAGGATGGCGGCGACGACAATCGCAGCTCGCGCCAGGCGGCCCGCTTCCTGCGCTCGTACAAGATCCAGGAGGTCATCCGGCGCCGGCAGATCCTGCTGATCCAGGTCGTCAAGGAGGAGCGCGGCAACAAGGGTGCGGCACTCACCACCTACATCTCGCTCGCCGGGCGCTTCTGCGTGCTGATGCCGAACTCGCTGCGTGGCGGCGGCGTGTCGCGCAAGATCACCTCGGCGGCCGACCGCAAGCGGCTCAAGGAGATCACCAACGAGCTCGAGATCCCGCGCGGCATGGCGATGATCGTGCGCACGGCCGGGGCTCAAAGACCAAGGCCCGAGATCAAGCGGGACTGCGAGTATCTGCTGCGGCTGTGGGACGACATACGCGACCAGACCATGCGGTCGGTGGCGCCGTCGCTGATCTACGAGGAAGCCAGCCTGATCAAGCGGGCGATCCGCGACGTCTACACGCGCGACGTCGAGGAGATCGCGGTCGATGGCGAGACCGGCTGGAAGGCGGCGCGCGAGTTCATGCGCATGCTGATGCCGGCCAACGCGCAGAAGGTGAACCTCTGGCGCGACCACGGCCAGCCGCTGTTCTCGCACTACCAGGTCGAGCACCACCTGGACGCGATGCTGCAGCCGACGGTGCAGCTCAAGTCCGGCGGCTACCTGGTGATCAACCAGACCGAGGCGCTGGTCGCCATCGACGTGAACTCCGGGCGCTCGACGCGCGAGCGTGGCATCGAGGAGACGGCGCTGCGCACCAACCTCGAAGCCGCCGACGAACTCGGGCGCCAGTTGCGCCTGCGCGACCTGGCCGGGCTGATCGTGGTCGATTTCATCGACATGGAGAGCCGCAAGCACAACGCCATGGTCGAGCGGCGGCTGAAGGACGCGCTGCGCCAGGACCGCGCCCGCATCCAGGTCGGCCAGATCAGCCATTTCGGCCTGCTGGAGATGTCGCGCCAGCGGCTGCGGCCGTCGCTGGTGGAGAGCACCTTCGTGCCCTGCCCGCACTGCGCCGGCTCCGGCTTCATGCGCGGCACCGACAGCGCCGCCCTGCATGTGCTGCGCGCCATCGAGGAGGAAGGCGGGAAGCAGCGTTACGCCGAGATCCTGGTCAAGGTGGCGGGCCCCGTCGCGCTGTATGTGCTCAACCACAAGCGGGTCTGGCTCGGCGAGATCGAGCGCCGGCACCGCATGGTGATCAATTTCGCCGCCGATGATAGCCTGATCCCGCCGGCGCTGAAAATCGAGCCGGGGCGCCCACAGGTTCCAGCGGCTCCGGTGCCGGTCATCGAGGTCGCTGCCGAGCGCAGGCTGCCGGCGAACGGCGTCATCTCGCACGGCACCGCCGAGGATTTCGAGAGCGTGGCGGCCTTCGATGGCGAGACGGATGACGAGGCGGACGAGCCCGACGATCTCGAGGATGCTCCGGCTGCCGACAGCGCAACCCCCGGCCGGCCGGCCGCGGACGCGTCCGGCGAGGCGGGTGAAAAGGAGCGCCGTCGCAAGCGCCGCCGACGCAGCCGGCGTGGCGGGCGTCGTGACGACACCGCAGAGGCACCGCCCGTGGCGACGCAGGGTGCCGAACAGCCCGACCTTGCGGGCGACATCCCGGAATTCGTGCCCGACCTGCCGCCGGCACAGGATGGCGACGCGGTCGCCGTAGCGCCCCCGGATGCCGGCGGCGAACCGCCCCCGCGCAAGCGCAGCCGCCGCGGTGGCCGCAACCGCAGGCCGGTGGACGCCACGACCCCGATCGAGGCCAGCGGGGTGCTGCCCTATGCCGGTCCCACCCCGGCCGATCCGTTCGGCGACGGGTTCGACATCTTCGACGTGATCGGACAGGAGGTGGAGCCGCCGGCGCCACATGCACCGGCCGAGCCGGAGCCGGTCCCATCGGCGGCGGAGGCTGCCATACCGGAGGCTGCCACACCGGAGGCGGTGCCGGACGTCGAGCCACCGGAGCCGGTCGCGACCGCGCCGGAGCCGGTGATCGCCGATGCGGAACCCGAAGCCGCTCCCGTCAAGCCGAAGCGCAAGCGCACTACAAAGGCTGCGGCAGCCGACGGGGAAAGTGCCGAGACGAAGCCGGCCCCGCGTGCGCGGGCCGCAGCCAAGTCGACCGGAGCGCCGCGCGCGAGAACGGCCAAGGCCAAGACGGCGAAGTCCGCGCCGCAGGCCGTCGCCGGACAACCCGCCGCTGCACTGGATACGACGGTCGAGCCGGTCGAGGCGGAGCCTGTGGCTGCCGCGCCGGAACCGGAGCGTGCGGCGAATGTCATCCAGCCGATCCTGGTCGGTGCGACGGACGCCCCGGCCAAGCGCCGCACCGGCTGGTGGAAGCGCTGATCTCCTGACCCTGCCTCCTCCGGCGTAGCCGCCGGAGGAGGCCTGGTTGCGAGGCGCGGACGGCTCCTCCACCATCGCCGGATGATCCGTCCCCTCGCCCTCCGCGCGTTCTCCCTGTGCCTGTTGCTGTTCGTCGCCGGTCCGGCCGCCGCCGAGGATGCCGCGCAACACGCTTCGCGCCTGTTCGACAGCCTGGCCAGCCAGCCGGCGCGGCTGCGCATGCTGCTGCGCGAGATGCCTAAAGGTGCCGACCTGCACAACCATCTCTCGGGGGCGATCTATGCCGAGAGCTATCTCGGGTGGGCCAGCCAGGGCGGCCTCTGCCTTGATCCCGCGACGCATGCGCTCGCTGCCGCACCCTGCCATCCGCCCATGGTGCCCGCCGCCGATGCACTGGCGCACGTGCCGGGCCTGAACGACGGCGAGATCGATGCGCTGTCCATGCGCGACTTCCTGGCGAGCCCGTCGGACCGGTCCGGACACGACCATTTCTTCAGCACGTTCGGCAAGTTCGACGCCGCCGGGAAAGGGCGCGCCGGCGAGATGCTGGCCGAGGCGGCGAACCGCGCCGCCTCCGATCACGTGCTCTATCTCGAGATCATGCACTATCCGCTGATGCGCGAGTCCGCCGGCCTGGGGCTCGCGCATCCCTGGCACGGCGAGGACTTCGCGCGCGACCTGGACGAGATCCGGCCCGGCCTGCCGGCCCTGGTGCGCGAGGCGCGCCTCCGCATCAGCGAGGCCGAGGCGCGCATGCGCACCGTGCTCCATTGCGGCACCCGGCAGGCGCAACCCGGCTGCGCGGTCCGCATCCGCTACCTGACGCAGGTGCTGCGCGCCATGCCGCCGCCGGCGGTGTTCGCGCAGATGGCGTACAGCTACGCACTGGTGACCGGCGATCCGCGCTTCCTCGGCGTCAACATCGTCGAGCCCGAGGACGACCCGGTGGCGCTGCGCGACTACGACCTGCACATGCGCGCCTTCCGCTATCTGAGCTCGGTGTATCCGACGGTGCCGCTGACCCTGCATGCCGGAGAGCTCACCGAGGGGCTGGTGCCGACTGCCGACCTGCGGTTCCATATCCGCCACGCCGTCGAGATCGCGGGTGCGAAACGCATCGGTCATGGCGTCGACATCACCTACGAGGACGACGCGCCCGGCCTGCTCGCCGAGATGGCGCGGCGGCACGTCGCGGTCGAGATCAACCTGACCAGCAACGCGCAGATCCTCGGCGTCAGCGGCGACGAGCATCCGTTCGAGGCATACCGCGCCGCCGGCGTGCCGCTGGTGCTGTCCACCGACGACGAGGGCGTCGAGCGCATCGACCTCACGCACGAATACCTGCGCGCCACCACCACGTACCACCTGCACTATGCCGACCTGAAGCAGCTCTCGCGCAATTCGCTGACCTACTCGTTCCTGCCCGGCGCCAGCCTGTGGACCCTCGCGGATGGCCGCCTGGACGGCGCCTGCGCCGGCACCGTGCCGGGCACGCCGGCCACGGGAGGCTGCGCCGACTTCCTGGCGCATGACGAGAAGGCCCGCGTGCAATGGCAGCTCGAGGCCGCGTTCGCGGGCTTCGAGCAGACGCTGATGCGGCAACGCTTCTGAACGCTCTCCGGGGGCTCAGAGATCAGGCTGTAGAACTGGATGAAGCTGCCTGCGTAGAGCAGGCCATGCAGCTTCCGAAACAGTCCTCCCGTGGCCGCGGGCGTGCCCATCGCGTGTTCCACCCGCTCTGCGGTGCCACCCTGCCGACGCTCGGGCGGCTGCTGGTGCGCGGGGGCGTCGCACCGCGCCGGCTGCCCGTGGCGGCACTCGCGGTGGCGATGGCGGGGCTGCGGCTACCCTTCACGCTCGGCGAGGCCGCCGTCTGCGCGCTGCACGAGCGGGACGAGGCGCTGCCAGCCCCGGTTTTCATCGTCGGCCACTGGCGTTCCGGCACCACCCATCTCGCCAACCTGCTCAGCCGCTCGCCGGAATTCGGCATCCTGTCACCGATGTCGGTGGGCCTGCCGGCGGAGGCGCTCGGCCTCGCGCGGATCGCACGGCCGTTCGTCGAGCAGTTCTTTCCGCGCAACCGGCTGATCGATGCGGTGGCGCTCGCCGCCGACCTGCCGCAGGAGGACGAGCTGGCGATGGCCAACCTCTCCACCCTGTCCTGCAATCACGGCCTGTATTTTCCGCACCGGTTGCGCGAGGAGTTCGACCGCGGCGTGTTCCTCGACGACGTCGGCCAGCGCGAGCTGGCGCGGTGGATCACGAGCCTGCGCGGCTATGTCGGCAAGATGACACGTGCCGCCGGTCGGCCGCTGCTGATACGCAATCCCGCCAACAGCGCCCGCATCCCGATGCTGCGGGCGATCTGGCCGGAGGCGCGCTTCATCCACATCCATCGGCACCCGGCCGAGGTCCATGCGTCGTCTGTGCGCATGTTCGCGACGCTGGTGCGCGAGCTGTCGCTCGGGAGAGCCGACGCCGACATCGAGGCCCTGGTGCGGCACGTCTACCCGCGGCTGATGACCCGGCTGCTGCGCGACGCGGCGGAGCTGCCGGCCGGCCGCTACGTCGAGGTCGGCTATGACGAGCTGCGCCGGCAGCCGCTCGCGGTGCTCGGGCGCATCCACGCCACCCTGGCGATCCCGGAATACGCCACGGCCGTGCCCGGGTACGCCGCTTATCTTGACGAGGTCAGGGACTACGCGCCACGCACCCAGGGGGTCGATCCGGAGGTCCACGCCTGCCTTGCCGGCGCGCACGCGGAGATCTTCCGCAGCCTGGGCTACGCCGCCGACGACGAAACCGCCCTCGCCGCCTGAACCGCTCCCGCCTGCCGCAGCGGCAGTAGCCTCGTCTCCCCTGCGATGGCCGCCTGCAGGGCTCGCGCGACGCCCGCCTCGTCATGATTCGAGCGGATCAAGGACACGCCCAGCGCCGCCAGTGCGCGATTGACGGCGCGATCGTCATGCAGCCGGACGATCCGCTCGGCCAGGTCGTCCGGCGAACGGCCGACCAGCGGCTGCAGGCCCGGGTCGAGGACGATCCCCTCGGCCGCCACCGGCGTCATCACGCAGGGCAAGCCGGCGGCGAAGCTCTCCAGCACCTTGCTCTTCACCCCGGCGCCGAAGCGCAACGGCGCCACCGTCAGGCGGACCCGATCATACACCGTCCGCAGGTCGGCCACCTCGCCGAGCACCACGACACCCGGGCGCGCCAGCCTCAGCACGGCATCGGGCATCGCCCGGCCGGCAAGCACGCACTCCAGGTCCGGACGACGCTGCCAGACCAGCGGCATCACGGTCTCGGCAAGCCAGATCGCGGCATCGGCGTTCGGCGCATGGCCGAAATAGCCGATGAACGCGACCCCGTGGCGCCTGGAGAAGGCGGGACGTGACGGTTGTGGCGTCACCGACCAGGGGATGCAGAATACGCGCGCCGCCGGCACCAGCCGCCGCAGCATGGCTGCCTCGGGGTGCGAGTGCGTGAGCACCGCATCGGCCGCCGCCGCCGCCGCGCGTTCCATCGACCGCGCCGTGCGGCTCGCCGCGCGCAGGGTGGGATCGTCCAGCAGGTCGGCCTGCCTTGCCAGCCGCAGATGGCCCAGATCGGCTACGCTGTAGAGCAGCCGGGCCTGTGGGGCGTACTGGCGCACCAGCGGGCTGAACCGGGCGCCAATCTGTCCGCGATGCAGATACACGACGTCGAAGCAGCCGGACTGGCGGCGCAGCACGTCCGCTGCGGTAGCATAGAACGGCAGCCCGAAGACCTTGACCCCGCTCGCCTCCAGCGCCGAAGCGTCGGCCTGCATCTCGTCGGCGGCCACGAAGCTGACGGCATGGCCGAGACGCTGCAGGGCGGCGATGTGCGACAGGATCGCGTTGTCGCCGCCGCTATGGCCAGGCCTCGGCAACGTGCTGTCCACGACAAGCGCGCGGCGCACCGTGTTCGCCGGCGCGCCGCCCCAGCGCCGGAGCTGACGCCGGGCTGCCTCGCGCGTGCTCCGGTCGGCATCGTGGTCTGCCCGCTCCTGCTGCAGCCGTTCCGCCTGCCCCTGCAGGAAGGCAAGCGCCTGCTCCTGTTGCTCGCCTGGTGCGAGTGCGGCCACCGCGGCAGCCACGGCCGCTTCCAGCCCGGCGCCGAACATCCCGGCCGGCTCGATCGCCAGCGGCGCGCCGGGCAAGCGGGCGCCGTCGCTCTCGCGCCGGATGTCGATCACGTGGCGCCTCAGGGGCGACAGGCCGCCGGGGATCAGCAGGTCGAAGCCGTGCCGGCCGGTGCCGATGCCCGCAACTGCAAGGTCGCCGCGCGGCTCGTTCGCCAGCACCCGCGCGAGCAGGATGCCGTTGTCCAGGATCTGCAGCGCCTCCGGCGTGTCGCTGCCTGGCGCACACGCCCAGCCGGTGATCCGCTCGCGGGTGCACTGGTCCAGCATGCCGCGCATGCCGTTCGAGCCAATCGCCGGCAGCATGTGCAGATCAGGCGATACCAGGGCCTCGCGCACGACACCGCTGCCGTCCAGCAGCATACCGTCCGAAGCGCGTTCGACAATGACCACATGGCGCAGCGCGCCTGACAGGCCGCCCGGCACCGCCAGGCTGAACGCGAAACATCCGTCGCCGCCGCGTGCCGCGAGCAGGTCGTGCCGGAAGCTGTCGGCCAGCACCTCGCCCAGGATCGCGCCGTTGACGCGCACACGCAGCCGGATCCGGTATCCGGGCGCCTCGACGTTGCGCGCCCAGCCGGTGATGCGATCCTCGTCCACGGTGTCGAGCCGGCCTTCCATCGGACCTGGCGCCGCCGCCTGCCCGGCCAGCCGGCGGCGCAGCGCGTCCAGTGCCGGACCCCGCTCCAGCCGCGGCAGGCAGGAGGTCCGTGAAGCGACCGGCGCGTCGGGATAGCGCGCGTGGTAGTCGGCCACGTTGCGGAACATGCCGCGGCTGCTGTCGTCGATGAAGGTTTCGGACGCCGCACCCTCTGCCAGGATCAGGTCGTGGCTGTCGAGCTCGACATGCACGTAATCCACCCGCTGCAGGTCCCGCTCCTGCACGATGCTGCTGTCATCGACCAGGCAGCGCGCCGGCACCAGCACGCCATCCAGGCCCATCGCATGCTCGGGCGACACCAGCAGGTCGCGGCGCGGCAGACCCTCGCCCAGCGATCCGGCGCGGAACCGGATCGGCTGCACGCCCGGGTTCGCCGCGAGGAACCGCCCGGCATAGGACCGCCGGCCGAGCCACTTCACCGGGCGATGCACGCCGGACACGGTGACGACGATGTCGCCGATCGCAAGCGTCTCGACCGGACGCTCGCCAGCAGCAGTCAGGATCAGCGTGCCGGTGACGTAGCAGGCGACGTCCGGCGTGATCGCGAGACTGCCGTCGCCGGATTGCACGCCCGCTGCCGTATGAGCGAGGGCCGGAGCGCCGACATCGTAGGACGTGCCGCCGCCACCGCCCGCGTTATAGCCACCCGACCCGCCAGAGTAGCCGCCGCCGCCGCCGCCGCCGCCGTCGTCCGCGCCGCCGCCGCCACCGCCGCCGAAGCCGCCGGCACCGGAGGCGCCGGCATCATAGGAAGAACCCGCACCACCGGTAAATCCGCCGGCCAGGCTCGCACCGCCGCCGCCGTCGTAGTAGGCGCCGCTGCCTTCGGCGCCGGCGCCGTTGACACCGGCGCCGCCACCGCCGGCCCATGTCTGGTTCCCGGCGGCTCCCCCGGAGCCAGTGCCGCTGCCCGCCACAATACCGTCGCTTCCCGCGCTCCGGTAACCGCCGCCACCGCCGCCCGCGACCAGCAGAGGCACGAAGCTCCCGCTGGGACCGGTGTTGGCGAACACGAAGGTGCCGCCGCCACCCCCGCCGCCCGAAGAGGTGGCGGTGCCGACGGCGCCGGCTCCGCCGACTACGATCTCCAGCTGTTCACCGGCCACCAGGATGACGCTGCCGTCCTCCTCGGCACCCTTGCCGGCGCCGGCGTATCCGTTCCCCGCGTCGCTCGATCCACCCTGCGCGCCGAAAGCATTGATGTCGTAGATACCCGCGGTGGTGACGGTCACGAAGACCGGTGCGCCTGAAAAGCTGTAGATGCCCACTGTTACTTCCTCTACCGGATGGACCGGCGACGACAGACGCTAGGCCAGTGTCTCTCCGACACCCGGCAGCGCGACCGGGACCCGGGTCGTGTTGAACTCGGGCATGCGCCAGATCGTGGTGCGCTCGTAGCGCTCCCACAGGTCGGGCGGCAGGATCGTCCGGCGCGCCTTGGCGCGGACCTGCGGGCGGACCTCGTGCAGTCCCGGGCTGCCGAGACGTGCATCGAAGTCGCTGGTGTCGAGCTGCACATCCTCGAAATCGTGCCTGAATGCGGAGATGTCGAGGAACTCGTAGATCGCCGCCATCGAGGCCGCCGGATGGCCCACCAGCGTGTCGTACGGCAGCAGCAGCAGCCGGCCGGCCTGCTCGCCGTGCATCGCCTGCTTCAGCGCATTCAGCGCGAAGCCGATCATGCCCGACGGGCTCATCAGGCCGTCGGCGCGCGAATACACCGTGCCGCCCTGCTCGAAGCCGAAGATCTTCGACAGCTCGTACGGGTTGCGACGCACCACCCGCTCGACGCTGTCGATGATCCACGGGATCGGCCGCACGCAGCAGATCACCTTTGCATCCGGGAACAGCCTGGCCAGCAGGTCGAGCCGCGTGGTCCAGCCGCGGCTGGTGTCGAACACCATCCGGGTCGGCGCGATCGCTTGGTAGTAGCTGCCGAACAGGCCGCGCAGCACCGCGATGCGCTGCGCCTCGTCGAAGAACACCGAGCCCTCGTGCCCGGCACTCATCTCGGCCAGCATCGCGCCCAGCATCGAGCTGACCGGGCTGGTGATGTTGGCGTGCAGCGCGGGGTTCTGGCGCAGCAGGGCGGCCAGCAGCGTCGAGCCCGATCGCGGCAGGCCGGAGATGAAGTTGATGCCGTTGCGCATCAGCCGGAGCTTCCGGCTGCAGGCCTGCCGGGTCCTGCAGGGTAAGGCGGAGACGCGGTGCGTTCATCCATGACCACCGCGTAGATCACGAACATCGGCAGGTGTAACGACTTTTTTTGCATTTGCACAGTCGCGCTGATGGGCCTCAAGTGGTCTGCACGGCGCCGGCCTCGCCGGGTGCGGTTTCCCAGCCGGCACCGGACACCGCGGCGATCCGACGCCCACCCGCATCGTTTCGCAGCACGATGACGTCCAACTCCTCCAGGTAGAGCAGTTGCCGACGGGCGCGCGAGAGCGAATGGGTGCCGTAGGCGCGCGCGATCGCGTCGTCTCCGGGGCAGGGCAGCCCCTCGCGGGCGGCACGCGCCACCAGCAGGAAAACGCCGCGCACGTCCTCCGGCAACGTGCGGCCGATCTCCTCGGCCTGCGCCCACGCCTCGCTCCCGGCCGCTTCGCGATCGATGCCGGAGCGCGCGGTCGCCAGCGCGGCCCGGAACCGCGGCAGGTCGAGCGCGTCACGGCCGAGCCCGTCGATGCGGCAGCGGACCAGGAAGTCCTGGAACAGCACCGGCACCGGCCGGAACGGCGCCTCCGGCTCGTCCAGCATCGCCAGCAGCAGCGCATGCACATGGTGCCTGCGCTGCGTCAGCGCCGCATCATCGGCAGGCTGCCCGCCCGCCGCCTCCGGCATGGCGGGACCGGCGGCCGCGTGGGCGGCGAGCTGTGCCAGGATATCGGGCGGCGGCGACGGCGGACGCCGGGCCTGCCGCAGCGCGGCCTCCCGCTCGGGCACCGGGCTCAGCAGCAGGGCGTGCGGATCGGCCGCGGTCTGCGTCGGCAGCGGCAGCAGCGAGGGCCCGGCGGCGCGGCTCGCGGTCTGGACGGCGCCGATCCGGACCTGCACCGGACGCCGCGACAGCGCCGGTCCCAGCGCCATGAACTCGCCGCGCGGCAGGTCGCGGAACGCCTCCGCCTGGCGCCGCTCCACGCCGAGCAGGTCGGCGGCGCGCGCCATGTCGATATCGAGGAAGGTGCGCCCCATCAGGAAGTTCGAGGCCTCGGCGGCGACGTTCTTGGCCAGCTTGGCAAGACGCTGGGTGGCGATCACGCCGCCGAGCCCGCGCTTGCGGCCGCGACACATCAGGTTGGTCATCGCGGCGAGACACGTGCGCCGCGCCTCGTCGGACAC
>CAXTVI010000010.1:0-51494 GCA_964247695.1 uncultured Acetobacteraceae bacterium | reverse complement strand
GACACATCAGGTTGGTCATCGCGGCGAGACACGTGCGCCGCGCCTCGTCGGACACTTCGCCGGGCTGCACCCAAGCGGCGCTCTGTTCGAGCAGGCGGCGCAGCAGGTGCGACTTGCCGGAACCGGAGTTGCCCTGCACCAGCATGCGCGTCGAGAGCAGCTCCTCCAGGTCGAGGACCGCGATTGCGGCACCGGCCTCGCCGAGCTCGATACCAACAGTCATGGCGCAACCGTCATGGTGGGCGTGGTTACAGGGGCGCCGGAGTCGCCCGCAACCAATGCAGCACTCCCTCGGCCGCCACGCGCCCGGTGGCGAGGCTGGCCTGCAGCAGATAGCCGCCGGTCGGCGCCTCCCAGTCCAGCATCTCGCCGCAGGCGAACACGCCCGGCAGCGCGCGCAGCATGAGATGCACGTCCACCGCCTCGCGCCGCACGCCTCCGGCAGTGGAGATCGCGCGGTCGAGCGCGTCGGTGCCGACGAGACGCAGCGTCACCGCCTTGACCAGCGCCGCGAGCGCCGCCGGCTCGCGCGGGATCGGACCGTCCAGCGCCGCCTCGCGCAGCAGCCCGATCGCCTGCGGCGGCAGGCTCAGCGCGCGGCGCAGGCTGTTCGACAGGGTCTCGCGCGGCCGCACCCGCGCGAGCCGTGCGGCGAGCGCGTCCGCGGGCTGGTCCGGTCGCAGGTCGATAGACAGCCGCACCTGGCCGTCACGTTCGATCGCATCGCGCAGGGGCGCCGCCAACGCGTACACCGCACCGCCCTCGATCCCGCGCTGCGTCAGCATCAGGTCGCCCTGCGCGCTGTCGGGTCCGCAGCGCAGGCCGACATGCTTGAGCGGCTGGCCGGCGTGGCGGCTCACGAACAACTCCGACCAGTCCACCAGCAGGCCGCAGTTGGCCGGGCGGAACGGCGCGAGTGCAACGCCGCGCGCCGCCAGCAGCGGCGCCCAGCCGCCGTCCGAGCCGAGCCGGGACCAGCTGGCGCCGCCGAGCGCCAGCACCACGGCATCGGCCCGCACCGCCGCCCCGTCCTCGAGCTGCAAGTCGCCGGTCGCGGTCCAGCCGGTCCAGCGCGATGCGGTGTGCAGGACCACGCCTTGCGCGCGCAGCCGGGCCAGCCAGGCCCGCAGCAGGCCGGACGCCTTCATCGCGCGCGGGAACACCCGGCCGCTGCTGCCGGTGAACACCGGCTGCCCGAGACCTTCGGCCCAGGAGCACAGATCGTCCGGTGTAAAGGCGGCGATCGCCGGCGCCAGCCAGTCCCGGTTGCCGCCGTAGCGGTCGAGGAAGCGCGGCAGCGGCTCCGAATGGGTCAGGTTGAGGCCGCCGCGGCCGGCAATCAGCAGCTTTCGGCCTGGAGTGCGCATGCGCTCGTACAGGGTCACGCCGACACCCTGCGCCGAAAGCCGCTCGGCCGCGGCCAGTCCGGCCGGCCCGGCCCCGATGATCGCGACCTGCTGCAACCGCCGTGTCCTCCCGCGAGAGCGCCGCTTCTGGTCGCAATCGAGGGGCAGCGCAAGCGAGGTTGCACCAAGCGTGGAGGTAGGCGTTGGACGCCGGACCCGACTGAGAACAGTCTCCCTGAGACCTGGAACTCCTACCTAGAATGTTGGCTAAACCGCGGAGGTGAAGCTTGCTCGGCGATAGAAGCCTGCTTGGCAACATCAGCCTCTTTCCGTTGAACACGGTCATCCGGAAGTTCTTGCAGAACCAGGCTGGGCAACACTGCATCGAAGCCTAAGCAATGCCCTGGCACTGGGACACATAGCGGCCAGCAGGGAACACCCCGGTGCTCTGGGTCCAAGCCGCCGCATGCTACGGCGCGTCGAACGGATTGTGCCCGACCTGGAAGGGCAACCAACCAACCCACTGCCGTTTTTGCTGCACTCTGGAGTAATCCCGATCAAGGCGATCTTCTCGCCCGATCAGCAAGCCGGAAAGCCGCTAATACGTCGCGGGCACCTTTGCTCGAGCTTTGGCATAAACTCTTTCTGCTTGGTGATCAGAGGGAATTCATTGGGGAACCGACGAAACAGCGGCGGTGGCATTATTCTGACTTCGATCATTGGCTATTTAGTGTTCGGCCAGAAGCTCGATGCGGCTGCTCTTTTGGGTCTGCTCCCTCATTACTCTGGGTGTCTTGGTGATAAATATCTTTCAAATACCGTTCTGCGTTGACGGCGGGTACTTTGTCCGGGTGTCGTGACCACGGGTCCGAACAGTCTTCATAGACAAGTCATTACTGTCTCCGCGCCAGACCCCTCTTGAGCCTCTGCAACGCCGGGCTTTCAGTTTGTAAGGCGAGCTATCGCTCTCGCGACATCCGCCGCCACGTC
Source organism: uncultured Acetobacteraceae bacterium (assembly GCA_964247695.1). Lineage (GTDB taxonomy): Bacteria > Pseudomonadota > Alphaproteobacteria > Acetobacterales > Acetobacteraceae > Lichenicoccus. Next base: position 49,158 of record CAXTVI010000010.1, on the reverse strand, counting down.
GCTCACTCGCCGCATGCGACTCCAGTCCATACCCGGGTGCGGTTCGCGGGCGGCTTCCGCTACGCCTCCACAGCGACACCGTGCCCACCGGCGTCATCCTGGTCGCCGGCATGACTGCAACCGTCCGGGTCGTCTCGCCGATTTGAGCGAACCGCCCTTCCGGCTTGTCGTTGCCCGCGCACCCGAACACGGAGCGACGCCATGACCACCACGAACCAGTATGCGATGCAGGATCCACGCACGCAGTATCCGCAACCGCAGTTCGACAAGCAGCCGCAGTCGGCACCAGGCCTCGCGCAGGAGATGTCGCCAAAACCCGACCATGGCGAGGAAAGCTACAAGGGCTTCGGACGCCTTGCGGGCCGCCGCGCGCTAATCACCGGGGCGGATTCCGGCATCGGCCGCGCGGTCGCCATCGCCTATGCCCGCGAAGGCGCGGACGTGGCGCTCAGCTACCTGCCTTCCGAGGAACAGGACGCGCAGGAGGTGATCGCCCTGGTGCGCGCCGCCGGCGTGAAGGCGGTGGTGCTGCCGGGCGACATCAGCGACGAAGGCTTCAGCAACGCGCTCGTGCGCGAAGCGCATGCGACGCTCGGCGGCCTCGACATCCTGGTCAACGTCGCCGGCAAGCAGACCGCAGTGAAGCAGATCGCAGACCTAACCACCGAGCAGTTCGAGGCGACCTTCCGCACCAACGTCACCGCGATGTTCTGGCTGTGCAAGGCGGCAATTCCGCTGATGCCGCCTGGCGCCACGATCATCAACACCACCTCGATCCAGGGCTACCAGCCTTCGCCCTCGCTGCTCGACTATGCCTCCACCAAGGCCGCGATCATCGCCTTCACCAAGGCGCTGGCCAAGCAGGTGATCGAGCAGGGCATCCGGGTCAATGCGGTGGCACCGGGCCCGTTCTGGACCCCGCTGCAGCCGAGCGGCGGTCAGCCAGCGGACGCCATTCCCGACTTCGGCTCGAAGGCGCCGATCGGTCGGCCCGGACAGCCGGCCGAGTGCGCCTCGATCTACGTCCTGCTTGGATCGCAGGAATCCAGCTTCGTCACGGCGGAGATCTATGGCGTGACCGGCGGCAACCACCTGCCCTGATGCGAGGTCAGGCTGCGAGCCGCGCCAGCCTCGACGGCGCGACCCGCATGTCGGCCTCGGGTCCGCAATAGGAAAACCGCAGGAAGTCGTGGCCGCGCTCGGCATCGAAATCGATCCCTGGCGTGACCGCGACACCGGTTTCCTCGAGCAGGCGTGCCGCGAGGCGCTGGCTGTCGCCGCCGCGCTGCGAGATGTCGGCATAGAGGTAGAACGCGCCCTGCGCCGGAGACAGCGACGGGAAGCCGACCTGCGGCAGGGCCTGGAGCAGGAAGTCGCGGCTGCGACGGTAACGGTCGAGATTGGCCGCGATCTCGGGCTCGCAGGCGAAAGCCGCTTCCGCCGTGACTTGCGAGATGTGCGGCGCGCTGATGAACATGTTCTGCTTCAGCCGCTCGGCGGCGCCGAGCAGGTCCTGCGGCAGCACCATCCAGCCCACGCGCCAGCCTGTCATGCTCCAGTATTTCGAGAAGCTGTTGATGACGACGGCGCTGTCGCTGAACGATGCGGCGGTGGCGGCGGCAAAATCCCAGGTCAGGCCGTGATAGATCTCGTCGCTGACCAGCCGCACGCCATGCGTGTCGCACCAATGGGCGAGCGCCGCGAGTTCGACTGCATCGAGCATGGTGCCGGCAGGATTGCAGGGTGACGCCACGATCAGCCCGTCCGGCAAGCCCTCACGTTCCGCGAGCCGTTCCAGCATCGCGATCGTTGGCTGGAACCGCGTCGCGACCGAGGTCGGCAGCACCACCGGCACCATGCCGAGGGCGTGCAGGATGTTCAGGTAGGGCGGGTAGTACGGCGCCGCCATCGCGATGCGGTCACCGATGTCGAACGCCGAGAGGAAGGCGAGCAGGAAGCCGCCGGACGCTCCGGTGGTGACGGCGATCCGCTCGGGTGCCACGGCCACGCCATCATAGAAGCGATGATAATGCCGGCTGATCGCCTCGCGCAGCGAGCGCAACCCGAAGGCTTCGGTGTAGCCGAGCGGCTCGCCGGCCAGCAACGCACGCGAGGCCGCCTCCACCGCGCCGCGCGGCGCCCCGGTGCCCGGCTGGCCGACCTCCATGCGGATGATCCCCGGCGCACCGGGCTGCAACGCTGCCTGCCGGGCGTTGGCGCGGGCGATCACGTCCATCACCAGGAAGGGCGCTATCCTTGCAGCCGCGCCCTGCTTGAGCATTCGCCTAATTGCTGCCGATCGCGAGGCCGGCACCGCGCGGGTCGGTGGCGCCGGCGCAGCCGTTGCTGTCTCCGGGCAGTCCGCGCGAGCAGGAGATCGTGTTGATCCGGCCGGTGCCGGTGACCGGATGCGAGAGCGGGGCGCCCGCGAGCGCGTTGTGCATTCCCGCAGCCACCGCGCCGGCGGCCTCGCCCTGGCCGGAACCGGCGACAGCGGCACGGAAGCTGCGCCCGGACGGGTTGTAGGCGATCGCCGCAGCAAGCAGTGGGGCCGGGATGCGGGCCGGCGAGGCGGCGAGCAGGATGCCGGTGTCGCCCGCCACCCGCCCAGTCCCGAACAGGTTGTTCATGCTGACGGCGCAGGACACCGCGTTGCCGCTGCGATCGAGCACCACGAAGCTGGTGGAGGCAGGCAGCCGGCTCATGGCGGCGCCTCCATGCAGAGCCTCGCCCAGCAACGCCTGGGCCTCCCCGGTCAGGTGGTCGCCGTTGGCCTGCTGCGGGTGTCGGGCGCGCCAGGCCGCGGCCACGGACTGCGACACGCCCACGGCATCCTCCTGGCCCTGATCCAGGGCTTCGAAACCGGCGGCGGCGGCGAGACCGCCATCCGCCGGCGGCGGCAGGAAAGCCACCTCGTAGCGGCCGCTGCGCACCTGCACGGCAGGCCGGCTGGTGGGGATCGCCGCTCGCAAGGTTTCCGCATCGAGGCCGCCGCCGGCGCCATCGGCGCCGACGACGAAGTCGCGCGACAGCGCGCCCGTATAGAGCTCGCCCACGCCGGACAGCGCGATGCGGTTGAGGGTCTCCGACAGGGTCGGCTGCGCGAGCTGGTCGCCGGCCGCCGGGATGCCGCCGCCGGCCGCGCCGAAGATCGCGCGGGTGCCAGGATCGCTGAGCAGCGGCTGGCTGACCTCGGCAAGGTCTTCGGCAAAGGCGCGCGACACGGTGATGCCGTCGCGGGCCAGATTGGCCGCGGGACGGGTCAGCTCGTCGAAGCCGACATGACCATGCCGCGCCTGCAGCAGGAACAGGCCGCGCGCCAGCATCGGCACCGCCGCCGGGCGATCCGCATCCGGTCCGCCGGAGCCCGCGACCGAGGTGAATAGGATGGCGTCCGGCGCGCCGCCCCCGGCGTCGAAGGCCAGGCACGCGCCGCCGGCGCCGAGCGAGGCGCGGGACGGCAGCGTGACAGACAGAGCCAGACCCAGCGCCGTGGCCGCGTCCGCCGCGTTGCCGCCGCGCGCCAGGATGTCGCGCCCGACCAGGGCGGCGCGCGGCTCGTCGGCCGCGACTTCGCCGATATAGCCGGTGAGGTAGGGCGAGGACGGCCCGGTCACCAGCGCCTTGACCTTCTGCACGCTGGAGCATCCTGCCAGCAGCGCCACGCCGAGGCAGGCGGCCAGGCCGTTCAGGTGCCGTGTCGAAATCCGCAAGGATCTGCTCCGTCGAGTGCCACCGACCGCGACCCTTGCCACGATCCCGGCTGGCATTAGACGGCTTCGGGCATGACGGCAACTTGAGCGGCCGCGATTTGGGGCGCCCTGTGGGCCGTGCTAGAGGCGCGCCATGAGGTTCACCGCCCGATCAGCCCTGCTGTCCTCCGCCCTGTTTGCCATGACCGTGTCGAATGGCCCCGCGCTGGCCCAGGCGATGGCGCAGCAGCAGTTCACGCCGGCACAGCGCCAGGAGATCATCGCCATCATCCGCGAGGCGCTGAAGTCCGATCCGTCGATCCTGAACGACGCGATCCAGTCGCTACGCGCAGAGGCCGACCGCACTCAGGCGGTGGACGCCCGGGCGGCGCTGTCCCGCAACCATGCGGCCCTGGCGCCGACTGACGCCGATCTGGTGGTGGGCTCCGGGCCTGTCACCCTGGTCGAGTTCTACGACCCGCGCTGCCCCTACTGTCGCAAGGTGCTGCCGGACCTCGACCGGCTGGCGTCATCCGATGGACGCGTCCGGGTGGTCGAGAAGCTGATCCCGATCCTCGGGCCCTCCAGCACGCTGGAAGCGAAGGCCATCGTCGCCGCCGGCCGACAGCGACGCGCATCCGCCCTGCAGCACCTCCTGATGACCGATGCCGGTCAGCCCGACGCCATCCGCTTGCGCAGCCTCGCGCAACAGGCCGGCCTGAACGCCGACCGGCTGGAGCGCGACATGGCGGACCCGGCGATAGTCGGAGACCTGCAGCGGAACATCGGCCTGGCACAGGCCCTCGGCATCACCGGCACGCCAAGCTTCATCGTCGCCGATCGCATTATCCCCGGCGCACTCAACCTCGTCGACTTGCGCCAGGCGGTCGCTGCCGCCCGGACCGACTAGATCTTCACATCGGACGCCTCCGGCTCAGAGGCTGTTCGCCGGCGTCTGATGCTGGATGAGAGCGACCTGCGAGGTCTCGCCCGGCGAGACTTTCTGAGCGCCGGAGCGCCGGAGGGACGCCCGGTTCTGCTAAAACGGGGATCGCCAGCAGCAGGTGCCTGCGAACAGCCGACCTAGTTGGTGCCTTCGGGGTCCAGCCGGTAGCCACCCCCCTCCGTCACGAGCAGGCAGGCATTGGCGGGATCGGGCTCGATCTTCTGGCGCAGCCGGTAGATGTGCGTCTCAAGCGTATGCGTCGTGACAGCCGCGTTGTAGCCCCAGACCTCGTTGAGCAGCACCTGGCGCGGCACCGGGCGGGTGCCGGCGCGATAGAGGAACTTGAGGATCGCGGCTTCCTTTTCAGTCAACCGGATGCGGCGGTTGCGCGCCGTCTCCTGCAGCAGCTTGGCCGACGGTCGAAACGTGTACGGACCGATGCTGAAGACCGCATCCTCGCTGTTCTCGAAGATGCGCATTTGCGCTCGCAGACGCGCGAGCAGTTCCGCGATCCGAAACGGCTTCGCAACGTAGTCGTTGGCGCCGGCGTCGAGCCCGCGCACCACGTCGCTCTCGTCGTCTGAACCGGTCAGCATGATGATCGGCATGCGGCGGCCCTGGCGGCGCAGGTCCGAGCAGAAGTCGCGCCCGTCCCCGTCCGGCAGTGTCACGTCGAGGATCAGCGCGTCGAAACGTGCACTGGTGCCGGCCAGCTTCTCGGTCGCGTCGGCCAGCGACGCGGCTTGGTCCACCGTGAATTCGGCATCAAGATGAAGCTGCTCGACAAGTGTCGTTCGCAGGGCATCATCATCGTCAATAATCAGGATGGGGCGTTCACCCGCCATCGAAACCTCTTTCCCATCGACCCGAACCGGGCACATGTTTGTCAGAGCCAGGAAACCGCAGGCCGGGCTTGTCCCGGCTGCATCCGGACGTCCCGGTGTTTCCGTTGCGGCTCACAACGCGGTGACTGTGACTTCGACGGCATCCTTGTTCGCCCACACACAATGTCGTGATGATGTGGCACGCTGCAAGGCCCTCGTCCCGCACCTAGACGACTCAATACGGATTTCGTTCCGCCGATGGGAAACGGGTAAATGCAGACAGGCAGCATCCGGATGCTCGGACGCAGCATCGGCGAGTTGACGTTCGGGCCGCGCCGGGTGCGTTGCGTGCTGGGGGCCGGCGGGATCAGCCTGCACAAGCGGGAAGGCGACGAGGCCACGCCGTCCGGGCTGCACCGTCTGCGCCGGGTGCTGTACCGGGCCGACCGCCTCGGCGCACCGCCCGACACACGCCTGCCGCGCGAGCCGATCGCGCCCGACGATGGCTGGTGCGACGACGTCACCAACCGGGACTACAACCGCGCGGTACGGCTGCCGCATGACGGGCGGCACGAGCGCCTTTGGCGCCACGACGCGCTCTACGACCTGATGGCGGTGCTTGCCTACAACGACGATCCGGTGCAGCGCGGCCTGGGCTCGGCGATCTTCCTGCATTTGGCGCGCGCCGACGAGGCGCCGACCGCGGGCTGCGTGGCGGTCGCGATGCCCGACCTGCGCTGGCTGCTGCAGGCCGGACTGGAGGCGATCGAGGTCCCCCCCGAATAGCCGCGTTGGGCGGAGTGGGCCGGATCAGTGCCGTGTGGCGGCCGGCCGGTCGCCGCGCCAGGTCGCCGCCTCGTCATCGGCGGGCCAGCCGCAATCGCGCGTCGCCCGGCGAACCGCCGAGAGCAGACGCTCGACCATCTGCGCGTGCGAGACGGTCTCGTCGACCACGGCGGCGAGATAGCTTTCGCTGCGGGCGTCGATCCCGCTCGGCATCACGCCAAGCAGTGGCACCTGCGGATCATCGACGGCCCGCAACTGTGCCACCAGCGCCAGCACCGAAGCCACCGATCCCGACAAATCCACCACGACCAGGTCGGCGCCGTCGGACGCCCGCGACGCCGACAGGCCGGCTGGCTCCGGCAGGACATCGTGTTCCTCGCCGATCAGCGCCTCGATCAGGCTCCGGTCCAGGCAGCCAGGACGGGCGAAGCGGCCCGCCAGCATGATCCGGGGCGGCACTGCGCCAATACCCTGCAAGAAACCATCGTCCCTGCTCAGCATGGGAGCGCCTCCGGCCTGGCGCCCCGACCCGTACGGCTGTGCCGTCGGCTGGGCGTTCCGCATGATAGCTGCTCCGCCGCCGCCGCAACGAAGGGCATTGCAGCTATCCCGTAACGAATTCGTGTGCCTTAGGGCATATGAGAGCTTAATGCTCTGCCTCGTGGTGAATAGAGCAGCCTTATGAGCTGCTTGGCATCGTGCAGCGACTCCAGGCGGCGTCATGCTGCTCTAGCCGGCGCGAGCGAGAGCCGCCGCGAAGAAGCCGTCGGTGCCGTCCCGGCGCGGCGTCAGGCTGATGACCATGCGGCCCTCCAGCGCCGGCACCTGGGCGAAGCCCGGATGCGCGGCCATGAAGCGGGCGACCTGCGCCTCGTTCTCCTGGGGCAGCATTGAGCAGGTCGCATAGACCAGCCGGCCGCCCGGACGCAGCAGGCGGGCTGCATCGCGCAGGATGGTCGCCTGCTTCTCCACCAGCTCCTCGAGGTCGCGCGGCCGCAGCCGCAGCCGGGCGTCCGGGTTGCGCCGCCAGGTGCCGGTGCCGGTGCAGGGCGCATCGACCAGCACGCGGTCGAAGCTCGCCGCCCGCCGCTTGGCCCACTTGTCGCCTGCCACCAGCAGGTGCCGCTCGACATTATGCACCCCGGCCCGGCGCAGCCGGCGCACCGCGCCATCCAGGCGCGGCTCCGACACGTCGCAGGCCACGACATGGCCTCGGTTGCCCATGCTCATCGCGATCGCCAGCGTCTTGCCGCCAGCGCCGGCGCAGTAATCCGCCACGCGCATCTCCGGCCCGGCCTGCAGCGCCGCCACCACGAGCTGGCTGCCCTCGTCCTGGATCTCGACCAGCCCGTCGCGAAAGGCGGTGGTGACGGTGACATTCTGGCGGCCGCGCGCCCGCAGCCCCCAGGGCGACAGCGTCATCGGCTCGGTTTCGATGCCCGCCTCGGCCAGGGCGGCCGCCGCATGCTCGCGGGTTCCCTTCAGCAGGTTCACGCGCAGGTCCAGCGGCGCCTGCCCGGTCATCGCCGCCAGTTCGGCCTCGAGCTCCGGCCCGAAGCGCTCTGCCAGCAGCGGCAGCAGCCAGTCCGGCACCTCGTGGCGCACCGCATCCGGCATGTCCGGATGCTCGATCGTATGGCCTTCGAGGGCGCGCAGCACGCGCAGCTCGGCCGGCTCCAGCGTGTCCGGCGCATAGCGGCCACCGGAATAGGCGCGCTGCAGGCTCTCGACCGGGCGGCCCCCCAGGATCGCCGCGGCGGCGGGAGCCAGCCGCGCCGTCGCCTGCCCTTCGCCCCGCCGCAGCCACCAATCCAGCCGGCGCCAGTGCCGGAGCGCGAACCAGACCTGGTCGGAGACGTCGCGGCGGTCGCCGCCGCCGATATAGCGCCGCTCCCGGAAGAAGCTGTTGGCAACCGCATCCGCCGGGCGTCGCGGCGCCGCCTCGATCGCGGACAGCAGGTCGATGGTGGCGGCGAGCCTTGCAGACGGAGTCATTTGGCAGGCGGAGTCATCTGGGGTTCAACCTGGGCCTAGTCCTGGCGATAGTTCGGCGCCTCCCGGGTGATCGCCACGTCATGCACGTGGCTTTCGCGCAGGCCGGCGCCGGTGATGCGCCGGAACACTGCCCCGGTCTGCAGGGCCGCGATGTCCTCGCTGCCGGTATAGCCCATGCCTGCTCGCAGGCCGCCGACGAGCTGGTGCACTACGGCGGCCATGCCACCCTTGAAGGCGACACGCCCCTCGATCCCCTCGGGGACCATCTTGAGCGTGTCCTTGATCTCCTGCTGGAAGTAGCGATCGGCCGAGCCGCGCGCCATGGCGCCCAGGCTGCCCATGCCGCGATAGGATTTGTACGACCGGCCCTGGTAGAGGAACACCTCGCCGGGCGCCTCCTCGGTGCCGGCGAGCAGGCTGCCCACCATCACCACGTCGGCGCCAGCCGCGATCGCCTTGACCAGGTCGCCGGAGGTGCGGATGCCGCCATCGGCGATCGCCGGCACGTCGTGCTCGTGGCAGGCCGCGGCGGTCTCCATCACCGCGCTGAACTGCGGCACCCCGACGCCGGCCACCACCCGCGTGGTGCAGATCGAGCCCGGGCCGATGCCGATCTTGACGCTGTCCGCACCCGCCTCGATCAGCGCGCGCGCGCCTTCCGGGGTGGCGACGTTGCCGGCCACCAGCTGCACGTCGTTCGACGCCGCCTTGATGCGGCCGATGGCGGCGAGCACACCGGAGGAATGGCCATGCGCGGTATCCACCACGATCACGTCCACCCCGGCCTCGATCAGCGCCTTCGCGCGCAGGTAACCGTCCTCGCCGACCCCGGTCGCGGCCCCGCAGCGCAGCCGGCCCATCTCGTCCTTGTTGGCGAGCGGGTAGGCCACCGCCTTGTCCATGTCCTTGACCGTGATGATGCCGGTGCAGCGCCCCTGGCGGTCCACCACCAGCAGCTTCTCCAGCCGGTGCTTGTGCAGCAGGTGCCGCGCCTCCTCCGGGTCGGCGCCGTCGGTGACGGTGACCAGGTTGTCGCGGGTCATCAGCTCGTAGACCCGGCGTTCCGGATCGGTCTCGAAGCGCATGTCGCGATTGGTCAGGATGCCGACCAGCTTCTGGTCCGAGCGCTCGATCACCGGCAGCCCGCTGATGCGGTTGCGGGACATGATCGCATGCACCTCGGCCAGCGTCTGGTCCGGGAACACCGTGACCGGGTTCACCACCATGCCGCTCTCGTAGCGCTTGACGCGCCGGACCTGCAGCGCCTGCTCGGCGATGTCGAGATTCTTGTGGATGACCCCGAGGCCGCCCTGCTGGGCCATCGCGATCGCCATGCCGTCCTCGGTGACGGTGTCCATCGCCGAGCTGACCAGCGGGATGTTGAGCGCGATGCGCCGCGTGAGCCGGGTGCGGGTGTCGGTGGCGGTCGGCAGCACCTGCGAGTAGCCGGGCACCACCAGCACGTCATCGAAGGCGAGCGCCTCGCGTATGCGGTCCTGGATTGACGAGTTCGAAGAGGATGCTGCCGTGTGGAATGGCGCTGACATGGCGGGGCTCTCCTGACAGGGGACGAACCCGACCTGCCGCAGGCATGTGGCCCCAGCCTGCCGCAGGCAATCGGCCCTTGGCGGCTCCCCTTACCTTTCCGCGCTGCGGCATGCAAGCTTGCGCCGACTGCATGGGAGGCGACCCAGATGCTCGAACGGCTGTTCTCGCTCAAGGCGCACGGCACCACGCCGCGCACCGAGGTGCTGGCGGGGCTCACCACCTTCCTCACCATGGCCTACATCATGTTCATCAACCCGAGCATCCTCGGGGACGCGGGCATGCCGAAGGGCGCGGTGTTCGTCGCCACCTGCCTGGTGGCCGCGATCGGCTCGCTGGTGATGGCGCTGCACGCGAACTACCCGATCGCGCTGGCGCCGGGCATGGGCCTGAACGCCTACTTCGCCTACGTCGTGGTGCTCGGCATGGGCTATCGCTGGCAGGAGGCGCTGGGCGCGGTGTTCATCTCCGGCGTGCTGTTCCTGCTGATCACCCTGCTGCGGCTGCGCAGCGTCATCGTTGAAGGCATTCCCGCCTCTCTGCGCATCGCGATCACGGTGGGCATCGGCCTGTTCCTGGCGATGATCGCGCTGCGCAACGCCGGCATCGTGGTCTCCAGCCCGGCCACCTCGGTGACGCTGGGCGACCTGCACCGCCCGGGTACGATGCTGGCGATCGTGGGCTTCATCATCGTGGCGGCGCTGTCCGCCCGGCGCGTGCGCGGCGCCCTGCTGATCGGCATCCTGCTGGTGACCGTCGCGAGTTTCCTCGTTGCCGGCAACAAGTTCGCAGGCCTGGTGTCGCTGCCGCCCTCGATCGCGCCGACCTTCCTGGCGCTGGACGTGCGCGGGGCGCTGAGCAAGGGCCTGCTCAATGTCGTGCTGGTGTTCTTCCTGGTGGAGCTGTTCGATGCCACCGGCACCCTGATGGGCATCGCGCACCGCGCCGGGCTGCTGGACAGCCGGCAGGTCGAACGCGGGAACCCGCGGACCGAGCGCTTCAACCGCGCGCTGCTCGCCGACAGCAGCGCGATCTTCCTGGGCTCCCTGCTCGGCACCTCGAGCACCACCGCCTATCTCGAGAGCGCCGCCGGCGTCGAGGCGGGCGGCCGCACAGGCCTCGTGGCCGCGACCGTGGCGGTGCTGTTCCTGGCCTGCCTGTTCCTGTCACCGCTGGCCGGATCGGTGCCACCCTATGCCACAGCGCCCGCCCTGTTCTACGTCGCCTGCCTGATGCTGCGCGAGCTGGCGGCGCTGGACTGGGACGACGTCACCGAGATCATCCCCGCAATCGTCACCGCGCTGCTGATGCCGTTCACCTATTCGATCTCGAACGGCATCTCGTTCGGCTTCATCACCTATGCCGCTCTCAAGCTGCTGACCGGGCGGGCTGCCGAGGTGAAGCCGGTCGCCTGGATCATCGCCGCCCTGTTCGTGTTCAAGTTCGTACATGCCGGGGCCGCCGGCTGAAGACGAGCTATCGCAACCCGGCCCTGGCCGGGATTTCCAGCGTGAAGACGGTTGCCAGCGCATCCGAAGTCACGCGCAGCACGCCGCCATGCGAGCGGGCGATCTCGGATGCGATGTAGAGCCCGAGGCCAAGGCCGGCGGACCGGTTCTCGCTGCCGGACAGGCTGAACGGCCGGAACAGGCCGGCCCTGACCGCGTCGGAGAGCGGCTCGCCCTCGTTCTCGACGCTGAGGGTGAAGCGGTCGTCGTGGCTCGCCGCCCTGACCCGCACCGGCGTCGCATGATCCCCGTGCGTCAGCGCGTTCGCCAGCAGGTTCGACAGGATCTGCGCGATGCGCGCGCTGTCGCATTCGACCGGCGCGCGCAGGTCGAACTCGGTGTCGATGACGCGCTGCGGATGGATGCTCTGCAACTCGTCGACAACCTGGAACAGCTCCGCGGCCAGGCCTTCGCATGGGCGGACGACGATCGGGATGCCGTCGCCGAGCTGGCCGCGCGCGAAATCCAGCACGTTGTCGACCAGCTCGGTCATCCGCCGCACGCTCGATTTCATCCGCCGGGTGATCATGCCGACCTTCTGGTCGCCATCCTTCAGGTCGCCCGCCTTCTGGTCGACCAAGTGCCGCCCCAGCAACTCGAGCCCGCTCGCTACCGCGGCGATCGGGTTGCGCAGGTCGTGTCCCAGAACGGCCACGAAACGATCGCGCATATTGGCGAATTCGGTGGCCCGCCCGAGCGCCGAGTGGCTGCTGTCGAGCCGTTCCTCGGCCTCGATCTGCATGGTCAGCAATTGCGCGAACAGCTCCAGGGTCGGCAGCACGTGGCTCGCGGAGAGCGCGAAGGGCTGCGGGTCGAGGCCGCAGATCGTGCCGAACACCGAGCCGTCGCGCCGGAACACCGGCACCGCGATGTAGCTCTCGAACCCGTAGAGCTTCGGCGTCGGGTGGTCGCGCCAGGCCGGATCCTGGCTGGCCTGGTCGATGACGATCGGCGCTGCGCAGGCGGTGACCGCATGGCAGAGCGTCGTGTTGACATCGAGCTCGCCGCCGACGGGCAGGCCGAACCCGATCCGGTCGAGCACCGCGCACGCCGTCCAGGTGCAGCCGGTAACGCGGCCCAATGCCGCGAAGCCAAGCCCGGTGGTGTCGCACAGGATGCGCAGGATCAAGGGAACCGAGCCTATCCGCCGGATAAGCGCCAGGTCGTCCTCGGTCGAGGTTGACCGATCCTCGCCATGCGCAACGGTGCCTTGCGACAGAGCCATTCCGATCATCTGCTAAGAAATGATACTTCGGTCCAGTCGCCGGAGCCAGTTCCGATTAGGAGACAACCCCCGGTTAGCGGGAAGCGCCGCATCCGGCGATATCGAGGTTTGCGGCGAGCAGGGCCTCGAACACGTCCGCGGCGCAGGCGCGCCCGAACAGGAAGCCCTGGCCTTCGTCGCAGCCCATCGCGCGCAACAGGGACGCCTGCGCCTCTGTCTCGATGCCCTCGGCGCACACCTGCATGTTGAGGCGCTGGCCGAGTGTCGCCACCGCCTCGACAATCGCGGTGGCTCCGACATCGACCGACATGTTGGCGACGAAGCTGCGATCGACCTTGATCTTGCTGAACGGGAAGCGTCGCAGGTAGCTCAGGCTGGAATAGCCGGTGCCGAAATCATCGAGCACGACACCGACGCCGAGCGCCCGCAGCCGGGCCAGCGTCGAAAGCGTCTCGGCCCCGTCATGCAGCAGCAGCCCCTCGGTGATCTCCAGTTCCAGGCGGTGCGGCGGCAGGCCGGTGGCGGCCAGCACGGTGGTCACCTGTTCGACAAGGCCGGGCTGGCGCACCTGCATCGGCGACAGGTTGACGGCCAGGCACAATCCCGGCCAACGCGCCGCCTCGGCGCAGCCGCTGCGCAGCGCCCAGTTGCCGATCTCGCCGATGAGGCCGGCGGTTTCCGCAAGCGCCACGAACTCCGCCGGCGGCAGCAGGCCGCGTTCCGGATGCCGCCAGCGCAGCAGCGCCTCGGCACCGACGATGCATCTGCGCTCCAGCGCCACGATCGGCTGGAAATGCAGCTCGAAATCGCCGTGCGCCAGCGCCCGGCGCAGCTCGCACTCCGCCTGGTAGTGCCGGTGCAGGGCCGCATGCATGCCGGCCTGGAAGAACCGGTAGGTGCCCTGGCCCTCGCTCTTGGCCTGGTAGAGCGCCACGTCCGCCTGCCGGAGCAGCAGCGCCGGCTCCTCGCCGGCATCCTCGCACGCACAGAGGGTGATGCCGACGCTGACACCGACGGCGGCCTGCCTTCCGTCCAGCACGATCGGCTCGGAGACGATGTCGATGACACGGCGCGCGATCTCGGACGCCTGCTCGGGCGACCGCAGGGCCTCAAGCAGGATGGCGAACTCGTCCCCACCGAGCCGGGCGACGGTGTCCTGGCCACGCACGCAGTGCGCGATCCGGCGCGCCACCTGCCGCAGGATCTCATCGCCACCGGCATGGCCCAGCGTGTCGTTGACCGCCTTGAAGCCGTCGAGATCCAGGAACATCACCGCGACCAGCGGGTCGTCCCGCTGGTCCGTCAGCGCGCCTTCGTCGGAGACCGCGACGGATGCCGAGGGCGCGGCGCCTTGCTCGCGCAGGTGCGCCAGCCCACGCTCCAGCCGCTCGCTGAACAGGCTGCGGTTCGGCAATCCGGTGAGGGCATCGTGATGCGCCATGTGTCGGACACGCGCCTCGGCCCAGCAGCGCTCGGTGATGTCCTCGATCGTCGCCACCCAGCCGCCATCGCCGGTCGGCTCGTTCCGGATGAAATGCACGCGTCCGTTGCCCAGCGTCACCTCGGTGTCCGAGGGGCGTCCAGCGCTGCCGACCTGCTCGCGCCAGGCAGCATACGGCTCGGCCGGCATGTTCGGCCCGGTGCCTGCGGCACAGCGCAGGTCCACGATCTCGCGCACCGTCATGCCGGTCCGCAGGCCGCTCTCCTGCAGGTCGTACAGCCTGACGAACTGCTCGTTGAACATCGCCAGCCTGCGCTGCCCGTCGAAGATGCACAGGCCGAGGCGGATATGATCGAGTGCCACGTCGCGCAGGTCCCGCGGCGGGGCCTGACGTCCCGGTCCGGACTGCCAGGAAGGCAAGCCGGGTCCGGCGTGCGCGGAGACTGTCGGTATCGCCACCAGTGATGTCATCAGGCGAGCCGGTTCCCGTTTCGAAAATCATCTCGATTTAGCGAGAGAGGCCAGTCATTTCGCGAAATATATAAGTCGATCAATATCTGAGCCCAGACCTGCAGTTAATGTCAAGCATCCTGATCAGGTCAGTGTCAAACCCTAGAAGAAACCGTCGTTCACTCACCGGTATCGTCGCCGCGCCGGACAGGATCCGACCGCCGAGACCGCAAATACCCGGGAAACGTTATAACGCAGCTGCCAAATATTTGGACCGGCCGCCGATCCGGCGCGGACGACGCCGCATGCTGTGCGGGAAAGCCGCTTTACGGCGGCTCGCGGCCGGTCGAGACTGGCCTGGACAGCCTGCCGGGCGTGGCGATGCTCCGGCGAGGGGGCGCCGGCAACCGGCGGCCGGAGGACAGCATGAACCAGGAACTGCACGGCAGGGTGGCGCTCGTCACGGGCGCGAGCTCGGGGATCGGCCGGGCGATGGCCCGCTCGCTCGCTGCCGACGGCGCGCAGGTCGCGCTGTCGGCGCGCTCGGGCACACGCCTTGCGGCGCTGCAGGCGGAGATCGGGCAGGCCGCGGGACTGGTGGTGCAGGCCGACCTCGCGGTACCCGCCGACGTCGAGCGCATGGTGGCGGCGACACTGGCGCACTACGGCCGCATCGACGTTCTGCTGGCCAATGCCGGGCTGTTCTACCCGGGGATCGCCGTGGAGGCCGACCCGGACCAGTGGGACGAGATGCTGTCGGTGAACGTGAACAGCGTGTTCCGCGCGGTCCGGGCGGTGCTGCCCGGCATGATCGCGCAGCGCTCCGGCGACATCGTGGTGACCAGCTCGATCTCCGGGCACCAGGCGCTGCACATGGAGCCGGTGTACAGCGCCAGCAAGCACGCGGTGCAGGCCTTCGTGCACGGCGTGCGCCGGCAGGTGGCGGGCGACGGCATACGCGTGGGCTCGGTGGCACCGGGCATCGTGCTGAACGAACTCTGGGGCTATCACGACGCGGACGCCATCGACGCGAAGGTGGCGAGCCGCGAGGGCCTGCGCTCGGAGGATGTCGCCGAGGCGGTGCTCTTCATGCTGACCCGACCGCGCCACGTGACGATCCGCGACCTTGTGATCCTGCCCCAGAACCAGGACATCTGACGGGTGCGGCCGCGTGCCCTGATCGTCTGGTTCGATGGCGGCTGCCCGCTGTGCCGGCGCGAGGTCGCCCTGATGCGCCGGCTCGACCGTGCACAGGCGATCGAGTTCCGGGATGTCTCGCCGGGTGGCGGGGCGGAACCGTCTGCCTGCCCGATCGATCGGGGCGCGCTGATGGCGCGCTTCCATGCCGAGGAGGATGGCCAGCTGCTGTCCGGCGCCGCCGCCTTCGCCGCCATGTGGCGGCGGATCCCGCTGCTGCGGCCGCTCGGGCTCGCGGCGCGCAATCGCCATGCGCTGGCGGTGCTGGAGCGGCTGTATGTCCGCTTCCTGCGGGTGCGGCCGCGCCTCGTGGCTTGGCTCGCCTGAGCCGGTCACCCAGGACCCCCGCCGGGCGGCTGCACCGGCGTCGCGCCGCCCGGCGGGGCGGCCCAGCCCTGGGCCTGCTCGAGATGGGCACCGATCGCGTCGGCATCCATCGCATAGGCCACCAGCCAGCCCTGCACCGCGCCGCAGCCGGCCTCCGCGATAACCTGCCACTGGCCCTCGGTCTCGCAGCCTTCGGCGATGGTGCGCAGCTCGATGGTGTGCGCGAGCGCCACGACGGCGCGAAAGAAGCGGTCCGCCTTCGCACTCGAGCCGAGCGGGGTGACGAAGCTGCGGTCGATCTTGACCGTATCGACGGGCAGGCTCTGCAGGTAGGCGAGCGAGGAGTAGCCGGTGCCGAAATCATCGACCGCCACCTTCGCCCCGAGATCGCGCATCAGCTGCAGCTCGCGCACCGACGCCTCGTGCATCAGAGCGCTCTCGGTGACCTCGATGCAGATCGCGTTGCCCGGCACGTCTTCTGCAGTGAGGATCGCCGCCAGCAACGTGCTCAGCGAGCCTTCGGTCAGTTGCCGGGCCGACACGTTGATCGACATCGTCAGCTCCGGCCGCAGCCGCCGCCAGAGGCCGATCTGGCGGATGGCGCCTGCCAGCACCCAGGCGCCGATCTGCGCGATCAGCCCGGCCTCCTCGGCGCGCGGGATGAACTCGACGGGCGACACCCAGCCGCGGTCCGGATGGCGCCATCGCACCAGCGCCTCGAAGCCGAAGACCTGCCGTCCGGACACCGTCACCTGCGGCTGATAGTGGATCTCGAGCTCGTTGTTCGCGACCGCCCGGAACAGATCCTGCTCGGTCTGCATATCGGTCAGCACCGCGGCGTGCAGGGCGACCTGGAACAGCACGGCCCGGCCGCCACCGGCCCGCTTGGCGGCATACATGGCCGCATCCGCCTGCCGCATCAGGACATCCGGACCCTCCGCCGCGGCATGCGCGATGCCGATGCTGGCATTCATGTGCCGGCCCTGGCCCTGCAGCACGATCGGCAGCGCCAGTTCCTGCAGCAGCGACAGCGCCAGACGCTCGGCCTCCTGCGGCGCGGCACCCTCCCAGAGAATGACGAACTCGTCGCCGCCGAGCCGTCCGACGACGCTCCCGGCCGGGGCGGAATGACGCAGCCGGGCGCCCATCTGGACCAGCATCTCGTCGCCGCCGGCATGGCCGAAGGTGTCGTTGGTGGTCTTGAAGCGGTCGATGTCGACATAAAGCAGGGCCGCGATCGGGTGGCGCGCCTCCAGGCGCCAGCGCTCGAGATGCGCCTCGATGGTGCGCCGGTTGGCGAGCCCGGTCAGCGGGTCATAGGCGGAGAGCCGCGCGAGCTGGGTTTCCGCCTGCCGCAGCAGGGCGCCGGTGATCGTCCGGCGCAGGTCGCGCGCCGCCTGCAGGTCGGTCGCGGTCCAGGGATCGCTGCGGCCCAGCACCTGCTGGCTCCAGATCACGAACGAGGCGGCGGGCGATAACGGGCCGGTGCTTGCGTGGTCCCGGAGCATTGGGTCGCGCGGGTCGCCCCCCCACTGCACCGAGCGCACCCGCTCGGGCCGGAACCAGGCGATGGCGTCCTCGGGATTGTTGGTGATGGGCATCAGCAGGATGCCGCTGGCGGTGTCGGGGCAGGACGCCGCGAGGCCGCCGGGCGTGCCGGCGTCGTCGATGCTGACGATGTCCTCGTGATGCCGGCGCCGCAGCATGCCGACCATTCCCGCCGCGGTCTCGAGATCGGGGGTCTGGCCGATCAGGCTGGTCGTTCCGCCACAGCGGATCAGCGCGCCGGTAGCCTGCATCAGCTCGAGCACCGCGCTCGCGCGATGCTGCAGCCCTTCCGCCACCCCGCCGACGGCCTCGATATCGTTGCGCAGGCTGGCGATCGTGTAGTGGCGCCGCAGCCTTCCCGCGAGTTCCTCGGTTTCGGATACCCGCAGCAGCAGCACCGAGATGAGCTGCCCGATCACGTCGCACAGCCCGCGCATCTCGGCGGCCACCGGATACGGAGCCAGGTGCTGGCAGACGATCATGCCCCACAGCACGTTCTCGCGCAGCAGCGAGATCGCCAGCGTCGCCTTGACGCCCATGCGGCGCAGATAGTCGCAGTGCACCGGTGCCACGCCGCGCAGCCCGCAGAACGTCATGTCCAGCGCCTCCGCGGGATCGACGCCCCCGGCGGTTACCAGGGCCTGCGGCCGGTAGCCCGCATCGGGGATGCCGCGCACGCGCTGCAGCAGGAAGAGCCGCCGCGCCGGCTCCGGGATGTCCGAGCCCGGGAAGCGCAGCCGCAGGTAGCTGGCCAGGCCGGGCGCGCGGTCCTCGGCCATGACGGTGCCATGGCCATCGTCGTCGAAGCGGTACACCAGCGCCCGGTGGAAGCCGACCAGTTGCCGGATCTGGCGCGCCGCGCTGTCGCAGAGCTGCTCGACGGTCTCGGCGCGGCGCAGGCTGGCGATGATCCCGGACGCCTGGGACAGCGCGCCGCCATGATCGTCGACCAGCGGCGCATCCTCCAGCTCGACGATCAGCCGGTCGCGATGCCGGTGTGCCACGATCTTGCGACGCGGACGCCGGGGGATCGGCAGCGTCAGGGTCAGGACGTTCGAGGGCGCATAGCTCTCGCTGCCGAGCGACAGCTCGATGGCGGCTGCGGCGAATGAGCCGAAGAGCTGGTCGATCCCGCAGTCGATCACCGCGGACGCTGCGAGGCCGAGCGAGGCGTCGATGTTCTCGCTGACATGGCTGATCCGCCGGCTGCCCGGATAAGTCGCCACCAGCACGCCGTGCGGCTGCACATGGCCGGGCGCATGAATCGGATCATGCGCGCAATCCGTAACCAGGCTGCCCGACGACAGCGGGTCGGGCTGCAGCAGCCCCGGGGCGTCAAGCATTATTATCTGGTGGCTACCCTGTCTGGAGGGCGCGAGCATCGCGCGATCCGCAAGTGTAACCGGCAATGTATTGTCGGCGGCAGGTTCGGAAATTACCTAGTGCCCTCTGGAGCCACCGGCCATTGCAACAGGATTGGGGCCCGCCTACCCCCCAATGCGCTTACGAGGCGGGATACGGTCCTGACGAGACCAGGCGGAGGGCCGCCTGTTCAGCGGCGCCGCCCGGCGATCACCGGCAGCGGCGCGATCGGGCCGACCACGAACAGGTAGGTCGCAGCACCCACCAGGCACAGCCCGCCGGCGGTAACGAGGGGGATCACGAACGAGCCGTGCGTGATGGTCAGCATCACGCCGGTGAAGCTGGTGGTCACCACGCCGGCCAGGTTCGAGGCGAAGTTCTGGATGCCGCCGATCGAGGCCACCTGCGCGCGCGTCGGCGCCACGTCGCCCGGCAGCGACCAGATGGAGGCGGCGGTAAAGGCGAGTGCCGCATAGGCGACGCCGAACAGCACCAGCGCCATCCAGGCCGCCGGCACCACGGCCGCCAGCGTGATCACCGAGGAGAGCAGCATGCCGCCGACGAGACACGTCTTGCGCGCGGCTGTCAGGCTCCAGCCGCGCCGGTACAGCCAGTCCGAGGTGAAGCCGCCGAGCCAGCCGCCGGGCACCGCGATCAGGCCGGGGATCAGCCCCAGCGTGCCGAACTGCTTGAGGGAGAAGTGCCGCGCCGTCATCAGGTAGGTCGGGAACCAGGTGATGAAGAAGTAGATCACGAAGTTCAGGCAGAAGAAGCCGATCATCATCCCCCAGATGGTGCGATACCGGAACAGCGAGATCCAGCGCATCGGCGGCTCGTCGGGTGCAGGATTTGCCCGGCTCTCGGCCATCTCGCGCAACGCTTCCGGCGTCACGTCCGGATGCTGCTCGGGCTTGCGGTAGATCAGCAGCCACGCGCCGGCCCAGACGAAGCCGAGCAGCCCGGTCACCACAAAGGAGGTGCGCCAGCCGAACGAGCCAATCAGCCAGGCGCAGAGCGGGATCGCCGCGAGATTGCCGACCCGCGAGCCGGAATCGAAGATCGAGGAAGCAAATCCGCGCTCGTGCGGCGGAAACCAGCGCGACACCACGCGCGCCGAGGCCGGATAGCCGCCCGCCTCGCCGGCGCCGAGCAGCAGCCTGAAGCCGAACAGGCTGGCCGCCGAGTTGGCGACCGCGGTCAGCGCGGTGAACAGCGACCACCAGCACACCGCGATCGGGAACATCAGGCGCGCGCCGTAGCGGTCCACCAGCCAGCCGGCCGGGAGCTGCATGATCGCGTAGGTCCAGAAGAACGAGCCCAGCAGCAGGCCCATGGTGGTGTTGTCGACGCCGAGCGCCTGCTTGATGCTTGGCGCCGCCACCGCGAGATTGGCGCGATCGGTGTAGTTCACCGCGAGTGCCAGGAAGCACAGCCAGACCATGATCCAGCGTGCCGCCGGCATGCGCGTGCGCATCGGCTGACGTATCTGCGTGGCTTCCTGAACCGTTCCGGCCATGGCGCCCTCCCCGTTTGTTATCGTTGGCTGGGAGCTTAGCGGAACAGGGGGGTTTGGCTACCGGTTCACCAGCCGGGCGGGGGTGAGAAACACCAGGGCGGCGCCGAGCCAGACGATGCCGGCGATGGCGAACATGCCGGCCTCGGTGGTGCCGGTCGCCCGCGTCAGCAGCCCGACCAGGAACGGCGAGGCGAAGCCCGCGATGTTGCCGAGCGCGTTGATCAGCGCGATCCCGGCGGCCGCCGACAATCCGCCGAGGATCGCCGGCGGCAGCGGCCAGAACAGGGCGGTCGCCGACAGCAGCCCGGCCGCGGCCACGCACAGGCAGGCGAGCGCGGGGGCGATCGCATGGCCTGCGAGCGGCGCCAGCACCAGCCCGACACCGCCGGCGGCCATCGCGCCGGCCAGGTGCCAGCGCCGCTCGCGCGTGCGGTCGGCATGGCGCCCGAGCAGCGGCATGGCCACCAGGGCGGCGAGGAACGGCACCGCGGTCAAGAGCCCGTTCACCCCGAGGCTGCGTACGCCGGCCTCGCGGACGATGGTCGGCAGCCAGAACGAGATCGCGTACTGGCCCATGACGATGCAGAAATACAGCGCCGACAGCTTCCAGACGCGAGCATCGGCGAGGAAGGCAGCTATCCCGGCATGCCCGGACGCCATCCCGGCATCGGCGGCGAGGTCGCGTTCGAGCAGGTCCTGCTCGGCGAGGTCCAGCCAGGCGGCGTCGTGCGGCCCCTCGCGCAGTATGAACAGGCAGGCGAACCCGACCAGGACCGAAGGCAGCGCCTCGACCAGGAACAGCCACTGCCAGCCGCGCAGGCCAAGGGTGCCGTGCAGGGCGCCGAGCAGCCAGCCGGACAGCGGTGCCCCGATCATGCCGGAGAGCGGGATCGCCATGAAGAACGCTGCCATCGCCGCCCCGCGTCGCCGCGCCGGAAACCACTGCGAGACGTAGAGCAGGATGCCGGGCGCGAAGCCGGCCTCCGCGATGCCGAGCAGCAGGCGCACCGTATAGAACTCGAGCGGCGTGCGGACGAACATCCCGAGCGCCGAGATGCAGCCCCAGGTTACCATGATGCGCGCGATCCAGCGCCGCGCGCCGATGCGCGCCAGGATCAGGTTGCTGGGGATTTCCAGCAGCGCGTAGCTGAGAAAGAACATCCCGGCGCCGGCGCCGAACACCGCGTCGCTGAAGCCGAGGTCGCGCAGCATCTGCAGCTTGGCGAAGCCGACATTGATACGGTCGACATAGGCACAGAAGAAGCACAGGACCAGGAACGGGATCAGCCGCCAGGCAACCCTGCGGTAGATGGCGTCCAGGCGCGGATCGTGGGGCCTCACCGCCGGGTGCGGTCCATGCTCCAGCACGCTCCCAGCGTGCGGTCGAACGAGAGCGGGTCCCAGCGCTCCAGGCTGCAGCCAGGGGTTGCGGTCAACTCGCCGAAGAACAGCTTGTCCGGCGTGTCGTAGAAATCGATGCGCACGAAATCCATGTCGCGGCCGAGCCGTTCGGCGGCCGCCAGCATCTCGGCGAGGTGCGGCGGCGGCGTTGCGGTGCCGGGACGGCCGGTATAGGGCCAGACCACATCCACCGGCTGCCAGTCCGGCGTCACCACCGCATGCGAGCGCTCCTCGAAGCGACCCATGATCACCAGGATGAACTCGGTGCGGCCGTTGAAGACAAAGAGCTTGTAGTCGTTGGGCGTGATGCCGTTGCCGTCGTCGATCAGCTCCTCGACGATGATGCGCGGGACAACCCCCTTGTACGCCCACTCGCGGGTGACCGCGTGGTAATTCTGGCCGAGCCAGCCATGGCAGGTCGCGATCAGCTCCTCGCGGTCAACCATGCTCTTGTCGGTTACGACCCGCACCCAGTTGGCCCCATGCGTCGGCTTGACCACGAAGCTTTCGGGCAGGGTGTCGAAGGGGATTGTCCGCGGGTCGGTGGTGACGTGCAGCAGCCCGGGCAGCACCTGCTCGCCGATCCGCTGGCGCACATGTTCGCGCACCGCGAACTTGTCGGCCATGACTCCCAGGATCGGCCGGCGATCGAACATGATCCGCCAGAGGATCTTTTCGGTGAAGCGCTTCGGCCGGTACAGGTTCGGCAACCGCCGATGCCGCGCGACATATCGCCACGCCAGGAGCGGCTTGTCCGGCACCCGATCACTGCGGACCGAGCTCATCAGGCGGCGCCTGAACGACTTCAACAGCTTGATCGGACGCAATGGCCTCGCCTCGATTCTGAACTTTCGTTCAGCCGATACACGTCCGATCCGGAAATGCATAGCCCGGCACGAGGTGCCAGTACGAGCCGAGCGTCCGGTCGAACGTGTCCGGCTCGCAGCGCTCGAGGCCGCAGCCCGGGGTTGCGGTGAGTTCGCCGAAGAACAGCTTGTCCGGCGTGTCGTAGAAATCGATACGTACGAAATCCAGGTCGCGGCCAAGCCGCCGTGCCGCCTGCAGCATCCCGGACAGGTGCACCGGCGGCGGCGGCGGCGTGCCGCGCCGGCCGGCATAGATCCAGGTGACATCGACCGGCTGCCAGTCCGGCGTCATCATGACGTGCGAACGCTCCTCGAAGCGACCCATGATCACCAGGATGAACGCGGTGCGCCCGTCGAAGACGAAGAGCTTGTAGTCGTTAGGCGTGATGCCGTGTCCGTCATCGACCAGTTCCTCGACGAGGATGCGCGGGATGACATCGCGGTATGCCCACTCGCGGGTGACGGCATGGTAGTTCCGGGCCAGCCAGCCGTTGCAGGTGGCGATCAGCTCCTCGCGATCGAGACCGGACTTGTCGCGCACCACACGCACCCAGTTCGCGCCATGCGTCGGCTTGACCACGAAGCTGTCGGGCAGGGTGTCGAACGGGATGGTGCGCGGGTCGGTGGTGACATGCAGCAGCGCTGGCAGCGACGTGTCGCCGATCCGGGCGCGCACATGCTCCCGCACCGCATATTTGTCGGCCATCGTCGCCAGCACCGGCCGCCGGTCGAACATGATCCGCATGAGGATCTTGTCGTTGAATCGCCGGGGCCGGAACAGGTTCGGCAGCCTGCGGTGACGCATGACGTAGCGCCACAACAGCATCGGCCTGTCCGGCACCCGATCACCCTTGACCCTCAGCAGGCGCCACCTGAACGTCTTCAAGATCTGGACGAGATCCAATGCGACGGCTCCGCGACCGGCATGGCAAGACGGGCTCGGAGGCTTCGACCCCGGCCCGGAACGCAGGCACAACGGGGTATGGTCGAGGCGGTTCAGGAAGCGGGCGGGCGATGACGGTGTTTGATCTCGACGGCATGCGTCCCGTATTCACCGATGCGGCGCGCACCTACGTGGCACCCGGCGCGATGCTGGTCGGCCGCGTCCGCCTGGGCGTCGAAGTGTCGATCTGGTTCCACGCCGTGCTGCGCGGCGACAACGACACGATCACGATCGGCGATGGCAGCAACATCCAGGACGGCGCGGTGCTGCATGTCGATGCCGGCTTCCCGCTTGCGATCGGCGACGGCTGCACGATCGGCCATCGCGCGATCGTCCACGGCGCCACGATCGGCGACCACAGCCTGGTCGGGATGGGGGCCACCATCCTCAACGGCGCGGTCATCGGCCGCAACTGCCTGGTCGGTGCCAATGCACTGGTAACCGAGGGGAAGGTCTTTCCGGATGGCTCGCTGATCATCGGAGCCCCGGCCAGGCTGGCCCGTGCGCTGTCGGAGGCCGAGATCGCGGGGCTGCGCCAGTCGGCGGCATCCTATGTCGGCAACGGCAGGCGCTACGCGGTGGCCCTGCAGCCGGCGGCGGCTGCGCCGCGTTCGGACCCCGCACAACAGGATTGACGCACCGGACCATGGACGACCACAGCACGGACGGCATCTTCGAGAGCGCCGCGATGCACAGCTACCAGCCCGCTGACGGGCACGGGCTGCGCCACGACCCGTTCAACGCCATCGTCGGCCCGCGGCCGATCGGCTGGATCGCCAGCCGCAGCAGCGCGGGCGTGCTCAACCTGGCGCCATACAGCTTCTTCAACGCCTTCAACTACACGCCGCCGATCATCGGCTTTGCCTCCACCGGCTGGAAGGACAGCGTCGCCAACATTGCCGGAACCGGCCAGTTCGTCTGGAACCTCGCGACCCGGCCGCTTGCCGAGGCGATGAATGCCAGCGCCGCCAGCGTACGGCCGGAGATCGACGAGTTCGCGCTCGCCGGTCTGACGCCGGTGCCGAGCCGGCTCGTCGACGTGCCCCGGGTCGGCGAGAGCCCGGTCGCCTTCGAGTGCCGGCTGCTGCAGCAGATCCAGCTGCACGATCTCGAGGGCGCCGCAGTACCGACCTGGCTGACGCTGGGACAGGTGGTCGCGGTGCATATCGACCGCGCCCTGATCCGCGACGGCATCTATGACACCGCCGCCGCGCGTCCGATCCTGCGCGGCGGCGGCCCGACGGCCTATATCGAGGTCGAGCCCGGCGCGTTCTTCCACATGACGCGGCCCCGGTAAGGACCCCGGGGCGGGGCAGCCCCGATCAGGGCGCGGTGCCGACGGTGCCGGTGTGGTCGAACAGCAGGAACAGCACCACGATGATCAGGATGATCGGCACCAGGCCGAGGCCGTTGAAGCCGGTGCCGCGCGAGCCGCCATACCAGCCGGACCGGAAGCCGTAGCCGCCGCCACCGAGGGCGAGGATGATGAGGACGACAATCAGGATGGTCAACATGCGGCGGCTCCAGAACAGGGGAACGAAGAAGAGAACCCTGTCAACGCCGAAGCGGGCAATTCGTTCGGCGCCGGAATAGTGGCGACCGGAAACGATCCGGTCTCGACTCTCCCGGAGGATGCGCGGGACCCGTTCGTGCTCGGACAGCTCGGCCAGTCTCTCGACGGCCGTATCGCGACCCCGACCGGGCACTCGCGCACCATCGGCGGCGAGCCGGCGATCCGGCACCTGCACCGGCTGCGCGCCTGGGCCGATGCGGTGGTGGTCGGCATCGGCACCGTGCTGGCCGACGACCCGCAGCTCACCGTCCGCCTCGTCTCCGGGCGCTGTCCGGCCCGGGTGGTGATCGACCCCAACTTCCGCCTGCCGCCCGACGCCCGGGTGCTCGCCGCGGACGACGTGCCCTGCCTCGCGATCCAGGCCACGACCGGCCCGAGGCCCTCCCGCATCGAGCCTTGCGTCCTGCCGGCGCGTGACGGCCGGATCGATCCGAACGACCTGGTGGCCACCCTCGCCCGGCGCGGCCTGCGGCGTGTGCTGGTCGAGGGTGGCAGCCACACGGTGTCCGCGTTCCTCGCCGCCGGCGCGCTGCACCGGCTGCATGTCTGCATCAGCCCGGTGCTGATCGGCTCCGGCCCGACCGGCCTCTGCCTGCCGCCGATCGCGCGCATGGAACAGGCGATGCGGCCACCCTGCACCACCCACCCGCTCGGCCGCGACATGCTGTTCGACTTCGACCTGGCCTGCAACGCGGGTCGCGGCGCGGGAGCCTGAGCACCGAGGCCCGGATCGTCGCGGTACGGCCCCGGGCTCGCACGAATGTTCGCAAGGATGGTGCGCCAACGCACATCGGTTGCCGGGAAACGCCCATGAGGCGGATGCGACGCCCTTGCCATATCGAGGCCTCGAACAGCCACACCACCAAAGCACAAGGAGAACCTGGATGACTTACGCGATCATCGGATTTGGCGCCGTGGGTCAGGCCCTCGCCCGTGCGTTCGCCCGCAAGGGCATCGAGGTCATCGTGGCGACAGCTCGCCCACCCGAGGCGCTCGCACCGCAGGCTGCGGCGCTCGGCCCATCGGTCACGCCCAGGACGCTGGAGGCGGCGGTACAGGCCGACATCGTCATCCTGGCCCTTCCGTTCTCGAAGGTTCGTGACGTCGGAGCAGCCGCGGCGAGCTGGCACGGCAGGAGCGTGATCGACGCGACAAACGCGTTTGGAACGCCGTTGACGGAGTTCAACGGACTCACCGCCTCGGCCGTCAACGCGCAGGCTTTCCCGGGCGCAATGTTCGTCAAGGGTTTCAACCACTTGCCTGCCGCAAAGCTGGCTGCGGATCCGGACGTGAAGGGCGGCCGCCGGGTGATTTTCCTGGCGAGCGACGACACGGCGGCGCTGGCGCCGGTCACGGAACTGGCCGAGCGGCTCGGCTACGCGCCGGTCAGCCTGGGCACGCTCGCAGAAGGCGGCCCGATGACTCAGGCCCGCGGCAACAGCTGGTCGCCTCTCGATTTCCAGGACTTCGTCAAGTTCGGTTGAAGCGTGCGCAGGACGGCCTCGACCCGGTTGGTCGCCACATCCCATCGCGGTAGCGCCTCGCCCGCGGCGCGCGCCGCCCTGGCCGCCCGCCGTCTCGCTCCGGGATCGGTGAGCAGGCGGCGCAGTGCCTGCGCGAGCGCCTCGGGATCGTCGGGGGGTGCCAGCGCACCGGCGGCTTGCGGCACCAGCGCCGGAATGGCGCCGGCGCTGGTGCCGACCACCGGCAGCCCGTGCGCCAGCGCCTCGGCGAACGCCATGCCGTAGCCCTCGTGCCGGCTGGCCAGCACGAACAGGTCGGCGCCCTGGTACAGCGGGCCGACATCGTCCACCTCGCCTGCCATGGTGATCCGGGTGGCGAGGCCGGACGCCTCGATCCGACGCCCGATGGCGCGCGCGAAGTCCGGCGCACGCGTCACGTCGCCGGCCAGGGTGCAGGTCCAGTCGAGATCGGCTATCCGCGCCAGGGCCGCGACCAGTGTGTCGTGCCCCTTGCGCGGCGTGATGGTGCCGACGCAGAGCAGGTGCGGCGGAGCACCCGAGCAGGACGCCGCCGGCGCCGGATCGGTGCCCGGGGGCGCCACCAGCAGCCGGTCCGCCGGCACGTCATAGTCGCAGCGCAAGGACCCGGCCGTGCCGGCGCTCGTCGTGATCACCGCGCTCGCGTGGCCCAGGGCAGCCCGCTCCGAGGCAAGCAGGCCGGTCGGCGCGCCGGGCTCCATTGCCAGCGGGTGATGCACCAGCGCCACCAGCCGCAGCCGCTTTGCCTCGGCGGCCACCTGCTCCGGCATCGCGCCGTACGCAAGCCCGTCGATGATCACGACCGAGCCGTCCGGCCATGCCGCCAGCGAGCGCGCGACGCAGGCGAGTGCGTCGGCGTCCGGGGCCGGAAACGTGGCCGGCCATTCCAGGTGTCGCACCGGCAGCCCGCGCCGGCGCAGTTCCTCGATCAGCCGGCGGTCGTAGCCGTAGCCGCCGGTGCGGGTCGCGAGCGGCCCCGGCACCGCGAAGCCGATCTCACGGCAGGTCGGCCTCATACCAGGCTCGCGCGAGATGGCTCTCGCCCAGGGTGACGCGCATCCGGGTGAGACCCTCGGCATGCGGCCCGAGTCGTCCCTCGCGGCAAGCCCGCGCCATGCGCTCGAAGATCGTGCGCGCCAGGAACTCGGTGGTGGTGAGCTGGCCGGCGAGCGTGGGGTCGGCATCGAGGTTGGCGTAGTTCAGCGGCGCCAGCACCGCGCGCAGCGCCTCGAGCGCCCGGCCGATATCGACCACGATGTTGTCGGGCGGGAGGGTCTCGCGGAAGAACGCGACGTCGATGACGAAGGTGGCGCCGTGCAGCCGCTGCGCCGGACCGAAGATCTCGGCCGGCAGGCTGTGGGCGATCATGATGTGGTCGCGCACCTCGACGGCGAACATGCCCGATCACTCCCCGTACAACACACGATGCGTCAGCGCGCCGGGCGCCCCGAGGATCCCGTCCAGCGCGCCGGGCAGGTCCTCGAAGTGGGTGGCGTCGCGCACCAGCACGTCCAGCCTCGGATCGGCGGCCACGGCCAGTGCCAGCGCCAGCCGCGCGGCGCGCGTGCGTCGGGCACGGCGGCCCGGCGACACGCGGCCGACCTGCGAGGCGCGCAGGGTGAGGCGCTGGCTGTGGAAGGCGCCTCCGAGCGGCACCGTCACCGGGGTATCGCCATACCAGCTCAGCTCGATCAGCTCCGCCTCGAAGCCGGCGCAGTCGATCGCGGTCGCGAGGCCCGCGCCGGTGCCCGAGGCGTGGAACACCAGGTCGCAGCCGCGCGGCGCGCTGTCCGCGAGGGCGAACCCGCACCCGAGCGCCTGCGCCACCGGGGCGCGGCCGGGGTCGATCTCGACCAGCGTGACCTCGGTCGCCGGCAGGCGCGCGCACAGCCAGGCCACCAGGCAGCCGATGGTGCCGCCACCGACGACGGCGATGCGGTCGCCGATGCGCGGCGCCGCGTCCCAGCTCGCATTCAGGGCGGTCTCGATCTGGCTGGCCAGCACGGCGCGCGCGGTCGGCACGTCGTCGGGGATCGCCAGCGCCGCCGCCTCCGGCACGGTGAAGCGGTCCTGGTGCGGATGCAGGCAGAACACCCGCTGGCCGAGCCGCGCCTGCGGGCCGGCCTCGATGACGCCGACCATGGCGTAGCCGTATTTCACCGGGAACGGGAACGCGCCCCCCTGGAACGGGCAGGCCATCCGCTGCCATTCGCCGGCGGGCACCCGGCCGGCATGGACCAGCGCCTCGGTCCCGCGGCTGATGCCGCTCTGCAGCGCCCGTACCCGGACCTCGCCGGGTGCTGGAACCGGGGCAAGCGCGGGCGCGATCCTGGCGCGGCCGGTGCCCACGATCCACAGGGCCCGGGCGTCATCTGGCGGCAATCAGGCTGTCCCTCGGCGCGGTCAGAACCCGACAGGTCACGCGGGGGTCGCGGAGCGCGTCCTCGGCTCCGGGGGGCGTTGGCAGGATCGGATGGCAGACACCTTGGAGGGCGCCCTTCAGGGCCTCCGGATATTGCAGCCGGACCACCTTGCGTGAGCAATCGAGGCCGCGCGGCGGGGTCATCCCCGCGATCCCGTCGCAAAGCTCCTGCGCCCGAAGCGCCACGGACCAGCGGGCGGCGTTGCGCAGGCAGGCCTGGTTGTCGGGAGTGAGACTGATCAGGGCGTCGAGCCGGTCACGCATGTCGAAATAGCATTGCGGATGCAGGTTGGACAATTGCAGGGCGGCGCGGGTGGACGGGCGGCGCATGATCTCTTCGTAGGCCCGCGCCTGGCGCCTGGCGCGGTTGCGGATACGGACCGCGGAGATGTCGGTCGGCTCCCAGCCGATCCCGGACTTCCGGCGCAGCGCCGCCTCGGTCCCGCCATATGCATACTGGTCGAGCGAGCTGAGCGAGATGTCGACCGGCCAAACCTTCGGGGTATTGCGATAGTCCGGCATCCGATCCCCCTCCGCCTCGTAGAGCTGACTGCGCAGCTCATAGCCGATCGCGGAATAGGTGTCGGTGGCGCTCACCACCTTGTCGACCGCGTCGAGCAGCAGGCCGGGGATCGAGCGCTCGGTCCTGTCGGTGACGGCAGGCGACGACCCGGTGCTTGCGGTGACCGACGAATTCACCACGATGAACCAGGCGCGGTCGCCGGCATGCAGCCGCTCCAGTGCGTCGGGATCGAGAACGGACAGGTCGGACCGGGCCTGGTGCAGGGCCAGCTCCGACAGGATCATGTAGATCTCCATCATGCCCTGGTTATCGTTGACGCCACCATCCATCAGCCGGATGCCGTCGCCCGGATCCCTGCTGCAATAGTCGCGCAACGCAGCCGTATCGATCAGGGCCGGAAAGGCCGCCGAGGCGGCGACCGCGCCGGCCACGGGGTAGTCGCTGAGCCTCGAGCGCAGCAAGCCGAAATGATAGTCGCTGAAGGCGAAGTGGAAGAACTCGTCCGGGGTGCGGCGGCGCAGGAAGCCGCGCGCGATGCCCTGCTATCCCGGGGACGGGTCCGACTCCAGCCCGGCCCGGTTGCGCGACACGATGGTGGCGTTGAGGAGCACCTGCGGCCGGCGCGGGTTCACGTCGCCGAAGGTGAAGCGCGCATTGGTGCCGGGCGTGCGGCCGAGAAGCTGCCGCCGGAGACCGAGGAGATCACGCTGGCCTGCTGCAGGAGTCCCAGCGCCTGCAAGTAGAACATCGTCTCGCCGGCGAACACCGCTGCCTTGACGCCGCCTCCCGAGAGCGAGAGCGTCACGAAATCATGCGTCGCGGGATCGCGGCATCGCGCGGCGAGTTCCACGCGACCATGGATCCCGGCCAGGGAATGCGCCTGCATGCACGCGGCACCGACCTTCCAGCGCACCGGGGTCGGGAGGGGAACGACCGCGGCCTCGGTGTTGACGATCCTTGGTGTGCAGCCTGCCAGCCCGGCGAGCAGGCAGATCAGGGCGAGGCGCATGTCGGCTCCTTCAGGCCTGGCTCATGGAGATCTTCATGCCCGGTGTCGGCTTCGGCACGTTGCGCGCCACGAGATCGGCAAGCGAATGCGTCGTCTGGATGGTCTGCCAGCCGTAATCCGTGAAGGTGAGCGGATTGAACACGTGCTGGGAGAGCAGCGGGTTGGTCAGCGCCTGCGAGAACGCATCGACGGCGACCATGCGCAGGATGAGCTCCGGCAAGGGCGAGCCGTCAACCAGGTCTTCGGCGAACAGGCCTGGATAGAACTCGACCCGGTCCACCGTGCCATACAGGCGCTGGAGTTCCGCTTGCACCTCCTCGCGGGACGAGATGTCCGCGAACGTCCTGGCCGCGCTCCTGCCGAAGGCAATGCGATAATTGTTGTAGGTGTCGAGCTTGTTGAAGCGCCCCTGCTCCACCGCGGCCGCCTCGATCGGCAGCAGCGCCGCCGCCGTGTTGAACGCGCCCAGCACCCCTGCCCTGGTCTTGGACGCTGCCTCGAACGCCGCCTCGAGCCCGACCCGGGTGAGGGGCGCGTTGTTCTGCTTGAAGTTCTTCGTGTCGATGATCTCGTCGCTTGACCATTTTATCTGGTCCGGCATCAGCGAATGCCAGCGATATAGCAGGCTGAATTCGACCGTCATCCAGTTCGGCCGGTTCCAGTCGGCGGTCCAGGCGACCGAGGGGTCGGAGATGAGCTTGAAAGGCAGCGGTGCGATATGGTTGATGTATTCCTCGATCACGATGTTGATGAATACCGGGATCATGACGTTCCGCGTGGTCTCGAAGACCCGGTCGTCGTCCCATGCAGGGTTGCGGGACTGGATCTCACCTGCGACGCGATTATGCTCGCGAAGCAGCAGCGTGTTCAGCATGGCGGTGAACATCGTCGAATTGGCGCGGTCACCGCCGAAAGCGAACATGGTTGCCTTGTCGGCAAGATTCAGGTTGTCCGCGCCAAGCACCGGATCCAGGGTGCCGACATACTGCGCGCGAACGCTGCCGGTGCCGGGCTCATAGAGGTAAGGCGCATACTCCTCGTCATCGCCGTGCGGATTGGCGATCTGCTGGCTCTTCAGCCGGCCGAATTCCACGGCGGTCGTGCTGTTCAGCCTCAGGACGGCGGTCTGCGCCGGGGTCCTGCCGTAGAGCGGGCAGAGGTCGATCTCGTGGTTCGAGGTGGTCTTGCCCAGGTTGCTCGGATCGGTGCGGATGAAACCGTCCGTCAGATACTGCGCGAAGGCAGGGAACAGGCAGGTGGACGTCCCGGACAGCGCCTCGCTGCCCTCAGGTCGACAAAACAGCTTCAGGAGGTCGGCCGATTTCGGCAGGTCGGTCGGCTGGGCGGCTTTCGGCAGGTGTCGGGCCAGGAACGTGCGATCGGTCAGCCCTTGCCAGGAGGTATAAGGCCTGAACGTGCTCCACGGGTGCGGACGATTGCGCGTCGTTCCGACCGCCGCGTTGATCACCTTCGCGGTCGCCACGTGCCTCAGGCAGCTCACCTCGTTGATCAGATGCCCAAGCTCCTGGACGAATTCCTTGCTGAACCAGTCGGCCATGATAAGGACTCCCCTGTCTCTGTCGGTTGATCACTGGATCTTAAAGCTGGTCGGCTCCTCGCGCGGCACGCCGTTCATCTCATGGCGCAAGCTTGAGACCGCCTCGTAGACGGTGCGTCGTACGCGGTTGATGCCCCCGAGCGGGCGGTGCGCCGCGAGGCCGTGCCAAGGCGTGAACGAGAGGTTCTCGCACCGGACCTGGTGCGCCGGCTGGTCGAACTGCTGCGGCGGTATGGTGATACGGGCGACCGGCACGAACGACGCCCCGGTCTCGGACCACTCGATCGTCGGATCCTCGATCGGCATCTTTGCCGGATCGCCGCGAAGCTGCACCATGAAGTCGAACTCGGCAGTCAGCGCGGCTAGGTGCACGCACAGGTTGTCGCGCAGGAAATTCGGCGTGCTGGTCTGGTTGAACGGCGACGGTGGGTCGGCCGACCTTGCCGAGAACTTGCACTGCGTGGTGCCGAACAGGTACGGCGTCATGCTCCAGTATCGGCCATCCACCGGATTGGCCATGCGGCGTCGGGTGATGGCGCGCGCCACCTGCAATTCGTGCAACCGCCAGCGCAACGGGTTCCAGCCCGGCACGAAGAACCGCCATTGCGGTCGGGCGCCCCGGAATGCGACATAGTCCATGGCGTCGCGCACGAAGAACGCCGGATTGTTGATCATGATGAAGTCCTGGGTGCCGGAACGACTGCCCCGCACGCCCATCACCTTCACCGCCATGCCGCGTCCGTCGCCGATCCAGTCCGGCTGCGGGGTCTCGTTGCCGTTCGAGTACCGGATGAGCGCGTCATAGCTGCGTGGCTCGGCGAACAGGCCGACGCGCAGCGGCTCCGGCAGCGCGTCCAGCACGCGAAAGCTCGCCTGCACGCAGCCATGCGCCTTCGGGTGGGCGTCGCGCCGGGCCGGTCCCGCACCTGCGGTCGCACGGACCCTGTCCCGGATCGAGGTGACGATGTCCTGCAGCGCGGCCATCTCGCCGGCGGGGATGGTCTCGTCTCCATCCGGTGAGGACGCAGCGTCCGCGATCAGGTCGGCGGACGTTACTGGCAGGTCCATCTCGACAGGCTCCCCGCGCCCGACGAGGCCGGCGCACAACCAGGAACGTCTCGCGTTCCGCCGGCGACGCTAGCCAGGACGACGGGTCGCGGCATCATCAGAACGGATGATACGAAGTCGTTTCATTGTGACAAAGCCGGTAACGTTTCCACCTTGCTCAGCAGCCGCACGAGTTCCGCCTGACGCTGGACCCCGAGCTTGGCGAAGATCGCCTGGATCTGGGTCCGCACCGTCGGCAGCGAGACGCCGTGCGTGCGGGCGATCTCGCCCGGACAGAGATCCGCCAGCAGTCCCACCGCGATCCGCTGCTCGGCTGCGGTGAGCCCGAACAGGGCCCCCAGGCGGGTGCCGCAGGGCGCAATGGCGGCCACGTCGGCAATCCAGACGCAGCAGCGCAGGCCCGCCTCGCCGAACATGATCCCCGCGGAGGCCGGCAGCGGCGTCACGCCGACCAGCCAGCTCTTGCCGCGACGGTGCTGATCGCGCGGCACCCGCAACTCGCAACCTGCGGGAGCGCGCGACACGGCATGGGCGATCGCGGCCGCAAGCTGCCTGCCGGCTGCTTCAGCGAGAGCGCCCAGCCGGCTGCCCCGCTCGATCCTCAGGCCGTCCCTCCGGTCCAGGATCGCCTGCGCCTGGTTGTTCGCGTGCCGGATCCGGCCGGCGCCGTCGAGCAGGATGATCGCAGCCGAGAGCTGGTCGAGCAGCGATGCGGTCCAGGCCGGCACCGACGCGACCGTCTCGCCGAGGGCTTCGCGCAGCCGCACGGCGCGGCACAGATGTGGCGCCAGATGGTCGAAGCGGCGTACCGCGTCGACCTCGAACAGCCGGTCGCCCGGCGGCCGGAAAAAGCTAAGGATCGGGAGCGGCCCGTGCCCGATCGTCGTGCCAAGTGCCGCGGCCAGGACATGTCCGATGCCGTTGGGGGCGGCGAACTCGTTGTACAGCTCGGAGCCCAGCCAGTCCCGCTCGCTGACCAGGTCGCGCTCGCGCGCGGGCCGGCCGGCGATCTCGTGCCAGCGCCGGATGCCCTGATGCCGCAGCAGGTCGACGCCGATGAACCGCCGCGCATAGGCATCGCGCACATCCCTGCCGATGCCATACGGCGGGATTTCGTCCAGCTCGGTCGCTCCGGGCTTGAACAGCCATGACGCAGAGGCGTCGATCTCCCGCGCCATGAGCGGGATCACCTCGTTCCACGCCAACGGCTCGGCGACGGTTTCGTAGATCAGTCCGACCGCATCCGTCACGGCTGCCGCTCCACATTCGTAACGGGACGCTACAGAACAAGAGGAGCGGCCTCAACGGGCTATCGAAGCGGAATTACTTGCCTATGCTTACATTTCGCCTCGTTCTCTCTAGTCTGGTGCAGGAAACTTGACCAGGGATGCAACCGCGGCGGTGCGCCCGCGTGACAACCCGCAGCGGAGGAAGACGGATGCCCATCGATGCGACCTGGACCACCGAGACCGGAATATTCGAGCTCGGCGACCTGACACTGCAGGGCGGCGGGACGCTGGCGGGAGCTCGCCTCGCCTGGAAGAGCTACGGCACGCTGTCCCCGGCGCGGGACAACGTGATTCTGTACCCGACCAGCTACAGCGCCACGCATGACGGCCAGGAATGGCTGATCGGTCCGGACGGCATCCTCGATCCGACGCGCTCGTTCATCCTCACGCCGGACATGTTCGGCAACGGCCTGTCCTCGAGCCCGTCCAACCACGACGACTACCCGGCGCTGGTGACCACCGCCGACAACGTCACGGCACAGCGCCGGCTGCTGCGCGAGCATTTCGGCATCGAGCGGCTGGCCTGCGTGTACGGCTTCTCGATGGGCGCGCAGCAGGCCTATCACTGGGCTGCCCTGCACCCGGGCGAGGTCGAGCGCGCCATCGTGGTCTGCGGCAGCGCGCGCACGGCGATCCACAACCGGGTGTTCCTGCAATCGCTGCTGGCCACCCTGGAGGCGGCGCCGGAGCATCTCGGGGGCGGCCGTTTCGTATCCGAACCGCATGCGGCGCTGCGCGCCTTCGCCCGCATCTATGCCGGCTGGGCGATGAGCCAGGACTGGTACCGTGGCGGGCTGCACCTGCAGGCCGCATCCAGCCTGGATGATTTCCTCGACCGCGAATGGGAGCCGGGCTTCACCTCCTGCCGCGCCGCCGACCTCTACGCGCAGGCCCGCACCTGGGAAGCGGGCGACATCAGCGCCAATGCGCTGTACGGCCACGATCTCGAGCGCGCGTTGGCGGCGATCGAGGCGCGCGTCCTGCTGATGCCGGGGGCCACCGACCTGTATTTCCCGGTGGCCGACAACGCGGCGGAACTGCCGCATCTGCGGCACGGGGCATTGCGCCCGATCCCGTCGATCTGGGGGCACCGCGCGGGCAGCCCGAGCCGCAACCCCGACGACGAGCGCACCCTGCGCGAGGCGGTCGCCGACTGGCTCGGGCATGCTGCGCGATCAGGCTGATGCGCGATCCAGCAGCCCGCGCACACCGTTTGAGGTCAGCCCCGCCCGCTCCGCTTCGGCGGTTGAAACGAGCAGCGCCGCCGCCGCATTCGCGTAGGCGACGGCGCCTTCGAGGCCATCCCCCGCGGCAAGGCAGGCGCCGAGCGCGCCGATAAAGGCATCCCCTGCCCCGTGTGTGCTGACGAGCCGGACCGCGTGCGGCGGCACGCTGCCGGTATACTCGGCGCTCTGCACCGCGACCCCGTCGCCGCCCGCCGTCACGATCACCGCGGGGATGGTCCCCGAGAGATGCGCCGCCGCCCGGGCCGCCGAAGCCAGGTCGGCCACCGGCTCGGAACCCAGCATCTCGGCTTCGATGGCGTTGACGACGATGACGTCGAGGCACGCGGCCAGCTCGTCCGGGAGGACCCGCGCCGGGGCGGCGTTCAGGACCACCATCGCGCCGGCCGCCCGCGCCAGCCGGGCAGCCGCGAGGTTGGTCGGGTCCGGGATCTCGTTCTGCAGGATCAGGACAGACGCCTTGCCGATCAGCGGCTGGGCTTCGGCAACGTCGAACGCGCCGAGCTCCTGATTACTGCCGGAGACGATGACCGCGGCGTAGTCGCCGGATGCCTCGGACACCACCACGGAAAGACCGGAACCGGCCTCCACCATGCGGACATGCGCGACATCGACCCCAGCCGAGACGAGGTTATCCAGCAGCCGGCAACCGAAATCGTCCTGTCCGACACAGGCAACCATCGACGTCGCCGCACCATGCCGCGCGGCCTCGACCGCCTGGTTGCCGCCCTTGCCGCCGCATTTCGCAAGCCAGGATTCCCCCGGCAGCGTCTCTCCGATGCGCGGCAGGCGCGGGCCGGAGACGATGATGTCGTAATGCAGGCTGCCGACGACGACGACGGATGCACCCATGACTACCTCTCGCGTTTCGTGCTGATCGCCATCGTCGTGCGCTGCAGGCTCTGCTCGGCGCTGTCGTAGTCCTTCTGCGCGACCGCGGCGAAGACCGCATCCATGATATTGAGCTGCGCCACCCTTGCCGCCGCATTCTCGCCCAGCAGCGGCGAGCCGCGCGCCGTAGAGCAGAGCACCAGGTCGGCGATATCGGCCAGCGGCGAGCGCGCGAAGTTGGTGATGGCGATGGTGGCGGCGCCACATTCCCGCGCCTGTCGGGTGGCGTCGATCACCGCGCTGGTGCGCCCGGAATGCGAGAACACGATGGCGACGTCCCCGGGCGCGAGCAGGGAGGCCGACATCAGCATCATGTGGCTGTCATCGTGGATCGCGCTGCGCAGTCCGATGCGCAGGAACTTGTGCGCCACATCGCGGGCGATCTGCGCCGAGCCGCCGACGCCGTACAGGTCGCGCTGCCGCGCCCGATAGATGACGTCGACCACCTGCTCGAAGGTCGGGATATCGATGATGGCGAGCGTTTCCTGCAGCGCCTGGATCGCGGTATTGAACACCTTGGACAGGATATCCGCCGCGCTGTCGTCGGACGAGATCTCCTGGTGCAGCGCCGCACTCGGCAGACCGTTGTACTTGCTGATCTGCTCGCGGAAGTCGCGAAACCCGTCGAAGCCGAGCTTCTTGGCGGTCTTCACCACCATGGCTTCCGAGACGCTGGCATCCTGCGACACCTGCCGGAGCGAGGTGTCGCGGTCGAACGGCTGGTTGATGACGGTATCGATGATGCGGGTCTCGAGCGGGGTCAGCGTCGGGCGCATCATCCGGATGCGCGCACCGACGGCGTAGGTGTCACGCATATCCATCCCCTGCATCCCCGGTATCAGCCATTGCCCCGTGTGAAGCGGTCCACGAGCATCGCCACGATGATGATGATGCCGGTCGCCAGGAGCTGGTAGAATGCCTGCACGTTGAGCAGCGTCAAGCCGTTGCTCATGGCGCCGAGCACCAGGGCGCCCAGCAGCGTGCCGACGATGCTGCCCTTGCCGCCCATCAGCGACGCGCCGCCGATCGCCGCCGCGGCGATCGCCTGCAATTCCCAAAGATTGCCCAGCACCGGTTCCGCCGCACCCAGCCGGCCGACCAGGATCATCGCGGCCAGAAAGGCGAGCGCGCCCGAGATCATGTAGGTCGCGATCTTGGTGCGCACGATCGGCACGCCGGCGATCCGCGCGGCCTCCTCGTTGCCGCCGACCGCCAGGATGTACTCGCCGAGCGGCGTCTTGCGCAGTACGAACCAGGCCACCAGGCTGAGTGCCGCCACCACCACGACCGGGATCGGCAGGATGCCGAGCCTGCCGGTGAACAGGTGCCGGAAGCCGGGCGGCAACCCCAGCACCGGATTGCCGCCGGTGAAGATCAGGGCCAGCGCCCGATACAGGCTGAGCGTGCCGAGCGTGACGATGAACGGCTGCAGGCCGGCCAGCGAGATCAGCAGGCCGTTGATCGCGCCGCAGGCCATGCCGACCAGCAGGCCGCCGAGAAACGCGAGCGGGAACGGCACGCCGCCCACGATCATGGTGGCGGTCAGCACGGCGGACAGGGCCGCGGTCGGGCCGACCGAGAGGTCGATGCCGCCGGAGATGATCACCAGCGTCATGCCGATGGCGACGCAGGCATTGATGCTCGATTGCTGCAGGATGTTGATCAGGTTGTGCTGGCTGAGGAAGGCGGGCGTC
Organism: uncultured Acetobacteraceae bacterium; assembly: GCA_964247695.1. GTDB lineage: Bacteria > Pseudomonadota > Alphaproteobacteria > Acetobacterales > Acetobacteraceae > Lichenicoccus. The sequence goes on along the minus strand of CAXTVI010000010.1, from coordinate 10,813 downwards.
AGCGCCGAGAATGTGGCCGCGATCGCCAGCAGCCCGAACAGGGTGCCGGCGTCACGCACGTTGAACCGGATCGGCAGGCGCGTGGCCCTCGATCCCATGACGGCTGTCTGCGGGCTCATGCGACCTGGCTCCTGGGGAATTGGTGCATTTCGGGGGAAGCCGCCTCGCGGGCGGCGTGCTGCATGATCGTGTCCTCGCTCAGTTCGTCGCGGTCGAGCTCCGCCACGATGCGCCCGGTGCGCATGACCAGCACGCGGTCGCTGACATTGAGGATCTCGGGTAATTCCGAGGAGACCACGATGATCGACTTGCCCGCGATCGCGAGGTCGCGGATCACCCGGTAGATCTCCTGCTTGGCGCCGATATCGATGCCGCGCGTCGGCTCGTCGAGCAGCAGGATCTCGCTGCCGGCAAGCAGCCAGCGCGCGATGATGATTTTCTGCTGGTTGCCGCCGCTGAACAGGCGGATCGGCTTGTCGGGATCCATTGGCCGCAGCTGCAGCGATCGGAACAGTTCGGTCACCCGCCGCCTCAGCCCGCGCCCGTCGATCCAGCCGCGCCGGCCGTAATACGGCAGCGACGTCAGGCCCGTGTTGGACAGCGCCGAGCGCAGCGGGATGATCCCCTCGCGCTTGCGCTCCTCGGGCAGCAGCCCGATCCCGGCGCGGATCGCATGCCGCGCCGAGCGGAAGCTGACATCGCGGCCCTTGACCTGGAGGTGCCCTGCGGTCGGCCGCTGCAGGCCCGAGAGCAGGTGCATCAGCTCGGTGCGGCCGGCGCCCATCAGCCCGGCGATGCCGAGCACCTCGCCGCGATACAGGTCGAACGAGGCTTCGACCACCTTGCCGGTCCAGCATAGCCCGCGCGCCGACAGGACGACCTCGTCGGTGGCGTGCGAGCTGTGGTCGTGCACGTCCAGATCGCGACCGACCATCATCGAGACGATCTGCGCCTCGGTGGCGCCACGCAGATCGATGGTGCCGATGAACCTGCCATCGCGTAGCACGGTGCCGCGATCGCAGACGCGCAGCACCTCGTCGAGCTTGTGCGAGACATAGATGATCGACACCCCGCTCGCCTTCAGCGCCTCGATGACCTCGACGAGCCGCTCGAACTCGGACGGCATCAGGCTCGAGGTCGGCTCGTCCATGGCGATGATCGTCGCCTCGAACAGCAGGGCGCGCGCGATTTCCACGATCTGGCGCTTGGCCACGCGCAGGGTCTTGATCTGCTGGTCCGGATCTATGTTGGGATCGAGCCGGGCCAGGGTTTGCGCCGCACGCCGGCGCATCGTGGCGCGGTCGAGCATGGTGCCGGCGTGGGTGACCGGATGGCCCAGGAACATGTTCTGGGCCACCGACAGCTCCGGCACCTGTTGCAGTTCCTGGTGGATCATCGCGATGCCGGCGCGGCGGGCACCGGCCATCGAGTTCGCGGCGATGGGGACGCCGTCGACGCTGATCGTGCCCGCGGTCGGGTTGACCACGCCGGACAGAATCTTCAGCAGCGTCGACTTCCCGGCGCCGTTCTCGCCGAGCAGGGCATGCACCTCGCCGGGCTGCACGGTGATGGCGATGTCGTGCAGCACCGTGATGCCCGAGTACTGCTTGGTGATCCCGCGTAACGCAAGCCTCGCGGGGCGGCTCTGGATATCGGTCACCATGACACTTCCCGTCTCAATGTGGCGTGCTGGGCGACGTGCTGGCGTCCTGGATATTCGGCACGCTGGCATCCTGGATGAGTGCGCGGCGCTGGTCGGCGTCGCTGCCCTTGTAGCGCGCCATATTCTCCTTGGTGACCAGCGCCTGCGGCGTCGCGACCACCCGCGGGACGGTCTGTCCGGCCGCCAGCCGCTCGGCAACCTGCAGGGCGATCTGCCCGGTCAGGCCAGGGAAACTGTCGACGGTGCCGGTAAGATCGCCCGCCTTGATCGACACATACGCGTCGTTGGTGCCGTCGGTGCCGATGACATGCACCTGACTCAGCAGGTTCGCGGCCTTGACGGCCTCGACGACACCGAGCGCCATGGTGTCGTTGTTGCAGTAGAATCCGACGAGATCCGGATGCTGCTGCAGGATCGTGGCCGCCGCGTCGTAGGAGGTCTGGCGGTCCCAGTTGCCCGGCACGCTCGCCACCACCTGGAAGTTCCTGTTGCCCTGCATGGTCGAGCGGAAGCCGGCGGTGCGCTGCACGGCGGCGAACACGCCAGCCTGGCCCTCGATGATCGCAACCTTGCCGCCCTTCGGGGCGTGCTGGATGAACCAGTTCGCCGCCCGCACGCCGTTCTCGCGCTGCACGTTTCCGACGAAGTGCGAGATGCTGCTGACCACAGCGTCATCGACATCGACCACCGGGATCTTCGCCTGCACCGCCTCGTCGATGGCGGGCTGCAGGTTGGCGTCTGTCTGCGGCGAGATCAGCAGCCCCTTGTAGGTGTTGCCGATCATGTTCTCCATCATGGAAAGCTGGCCGATCTGGTCGCTCTCGCCCTGGGCCGCCTGGATCTCGACCGTGACATGGGTGGCGGCGGCGCCCTTGCGGTAGCCGTCGGCGAGCAGGCGCCAGTATTCGTTCGTCAGCGTCTTCAGCACGACGCCGTAGCGCTGGCCATGCACATCCGGCAGCGGGCCGAGCTTGCTGTCGAGCTCCCACCAGTTGATGCGGCTGGGATCGGTGTCGGGATTGAGCGCCGCGGGTGCTGCCGCGGCACCGAGGCCGGGGAGCAGGAACGACAACGCCGCCCCGGCGAGGAGAAGATTGCGCATGGATAGGTTTCCCTGAGTTGATCCGTCCTTCTGGACGGTTCTGTTACACGAAGAGCGAGAAGCGCTGATTTCAGCGCCCCAGCATGATGTCCTGCAGCATGGCCTGCGAGGCGACGGCGTCCTGGCGCTCGATGGCGTCGTTGAAGCCGTTATGCGCGTCGAGCCGGTCGACCACCTCGATCATGCGGCGCACCGTCCGGATATTCGTCTCGCATTCGCGCACCGGATCGAGCTGCGTCAGGTCCGGAAACGTGTCGAAATAGAGCGCGCCGGCATAGCCGTCCCGCTTGATCTGGCGCAGCAGCTCGATGGTCTGCACGGTGTGCACCGCGCCCACCATCAGGCCGTCGTCGCGTTTGGCGTAGCCGTCATTGAGGTGGATGCCGAGCAGCCTGCTGTGCCTGGCCACCAGGGCGGCGGCGTATGCCGGCTGCTCGTCGGCATACAGCACGTGCGCCATGTCGAGGGTGACGCCGAGATTTGGCAGGCCCACTTCCTTGATGGCGAGCAGCACGGTGGCGGCATCCGGCAGCAGGCTGTACGACCTGGGCTCGTTGGGCTTGTACTCGATGCTGATCTGGACGTCTGGATTGTGCGCCGCTACCTCCCGGATGCCCTCGATCTCCAGGTCCCAGGCGCGGGCGTAGTCGAGCTGGAAGGCGTAGTCGAAGCCGTCCTGGCCGAGCCAAAGCGTCAGCATCGGCGCACCGCACGCGGCCGCGGCATCCACGCCCCGCCTGGTCAGATCCAGCGCCTGCCGGCGTACGGCCGGATCGGGGTTGGTAAAGGCGCCGAGGCGCATATCGGGGACGCTGTAGTAGCGCATCGCGAGCCCGCTGATCTCTAGCCCGTGGTCGCGGATCCGGGAGGCCAGATCGGCCGGTTCCACGCCCGCGAGATGGTCCGGATAGTTGAGGTCGAGCACCGTGAGGCCCTTCACGCTGGCCGCGCGCTGGACCATCTGCAGCGTAGACGGTTTACTGGACTGGTCTGGCCAGAAAAGCCCTGGGTTCGAGCCGAACGAGTTCAGCCTTGTGGCGAAAGGCAAGGATTGTAGTGAGGTTGCCATCGAATGTGCTCCGTGAGCAGGTAACTTCACTAATATTTCCGCGTTAGTAAAGTTGCAAGCCTAAAAGTCGCTTTCCTGGCCGCGCCTGCGATTTAACTGTCGTCGCAGAGGCCGGGAGCGTGGAGGATGCGGACCACGAACCACAGCAGGCTCCGATTGGATTGCGCCACGAACACTCCTTGGCAATCGACCGGCCCGGTGAGCCGCGCCAGCCGAACACGGCCCGGCAGGCGCAATGGCTGATCTTTCCGACCTGATCATCGGCCATTACGAGCGTCACGCCCGTGCGTGGGAGTCAGACCGGCGCAACGGCGGCTGGAACGACAAGCCGTGGCATGATCGCTTCATCTCGGCCCTGCCGAGCGGCGCGCGGGTTCTAGATCTGGGTTGCGGGGGCGGCGCGCCCGTCGCGGCACATATGGTCGGACGCGGCGTGACGGTGACCGGCGTCGATGCATCCCCCACGCTGATCTCGCTCTGTCGCGAGCGGATGCCCGATCAGGACTGGATCGTCGCCGACATGCGGTGCATCTCGCTCGGCGCCAGGTTCGATGGCATCCTGGCCTGGGACAGCCTCTTTCATCTCAAGCCCGACGATCAGCGGCGCATGTTCGAGATATTCGCCAGGCACAGCGCCCAGCCGGCGATCCTGATGTTCAATGGCGGCCCGACCTGCGGCGAGGCCGTCGGCAGCTATCGCGGAGACCCGCTCTATCACGCAAGCCTCGGGCCGGCGGAGTACGAGGCGCAACTGGACCGCATCGGGTTCGGGATCGCGGCCCACGCCGTCGAGGATCCCTTGGCAGGTGGCAGGACTGCATGGTTGGCGCGGTCGCCCGGTTGCATTCAAAACCGCGATACGAGCGGGCCGGCCGCTGCCTCGAGCGCTGGCGATGGGGGGCGTGACCCTGGACATAGTGCTTGATTCGATGCCCGTTGCCGCGGCCCACGAGCGGCTCGGCGCACGGCGCGCGCTCGTGCTCGCGCTGAACCTCGCGAGCTGGCTCGGGCTCGGGCTGCTCATGGCGCGGATCATCTCGGTCGCCGGCTGGTCCTGGCCGGGTGCCATGGTGCTGGGGCTGTTCCTGTTCGGCCTGCCCTGGACGCTGCTGGGGTTCTGGAACTCGGTGATCGGCTTCGTGATCCTGCGCACCGTGCGCGATCCGGCCGGCTTCACCAACCCGGCATTGCGCACAACCGCGCCCGATGCGCCCATCTCGTCCCGCACGGCGATCTGCATCGCGATCCGGCATGAGGCGGTCGCACGCGTGGCGGCCCGCATCGCCGCCATGCGCGCCAGCCTGCACGGCGTGCCGGGCGCGGACCGCTGCGAGTTCCATGTGCTGAGCGACAGCAGCCGGCCGGAGATCGTGGCCGCCGAGGTCGCCGCGTTCGCAGGTGATCCGTGGCTGCAGTACCGCAGGCGCCCGGCCAATACCGGGTTCAAGGCGGGCAACCTGCGAGACTTCGCCCTCGCCCAATCCGGCCGCTACGATTTCATGCTGACGCTGGATGCCGACAGCCTGATGTCGGGCGGAGCCATGCTCCGTCTGGTGCGGGTGATGCAGGCGCACCCCCGGCTCGGCATCCTGCAGACCCTGGTGGTGGGACAGCCTGCCGCGACCGCCTTCGCCCGCATCTTCCAGTTCGGGATGCGACACGGCATGCGCACGCACACCACCGGGATCACCTGGTGGCAGGGCTCGAGCGGGCCGTACTGGGGCCACAACGCGATCCTGCGGCTGCAGCCCTTCATCGAGCATTGCGCGCTGCCGGTGCTGCCCGGGCGCTCGCCGCTGTCGGGACACGTGCTGAGCCACGACCAGGTCGAGGCGGCGCTGATGCGGGCGGCGGGCTGGGAGGTCCGGGTGATCGCGGACGAACTCGAATCCTGGGAGGAGAACCCGCCGAGCCTGCCCGACTTCATCCGCCGCGACCTGCGCTGGTGCCAGGGCAACATGCAGTACCTCCGCCTGATCGGGCGGCTGCGGCTGCGCCCGATGGGACGCTTCCAGCTCGCGAACGCGATCGCGATGTATCTCGGAGCGCCCTCGCTGCTTCTGATGCTGGCGGCGGGCATCCTGCACGGCCTGGCGCCGGCGCGCGGCCAGTTGCCGGACCGCCTCGCCTTCGGGCTCTATTTCGGCATGCTGGGGCTGGGCTTCGCGCCGCGCCTGCTCGGCATGCTCGACGTGCTGCTGCGGCCCACCGAACGGCGGCGCTGGGGCGGCGCGGGACGCCTGCTCGCGGGCGCGCTCGCGGACGGCCTGTTCACCGTGCTGATCGGGCCGGTGATGATGGTGGCGCAGGCTCGCTTCATGGCCGGCCTGCTGTTCGGCCGACGGGTGATCTGGGAGGCGCAGCGACGCGACGGCGAGGCGCTGCCGGTGCGCGAGGCGCTGCGCGGCCTGTGGCCGCAACTGCTGTTCGGGATCGGCTTTGCGCTCATCCTGGCGCGGGTGGCACCGGGCGCCCTGCCCTGGGCGGCGCCAACGCTTGCCGGCTGCCTGCTCGCGGTGCCGTTCGCCTGCCTCACCGCCGGCCCGCGGCTGGGCGGCTGGATGACGCGGGTGGGTCTCTGCGCGGTACCGGACGAGGCCGACCCGCCGCCGGTGCTGGTGGCCTCGGCGCCCCTCAGCGAGCCGTCATGTAGATCGAGAGCTGCGTGAACGCGGCGTTCAGCAAGGGTGCCTGCACACCCGCCGCCTGTCCGCGGGCCAGCAGGTCGCCAAGGATCTGGTCGGCCTCGACCGGAGCGCCCTTCAGCAGGTCGCGATACATCGAGGAGGTCTGCATCGGGCCCGGCTGGGTGAACATGCGGCGCGCCATCGCCTGGAACGCCGCGTCGGGCGCGTGGCCGAGCGCATGCACGATGGCCATCACCTCGTCGAGGAACAGTCCGATGAAGTCGCGGCCGCCGGGCTGCGCGAGAATGTCGCCGGTGGTGCCGCGCATCAGGCAGCAGATCCCGCCGAAGGTCGCCAGCAGCACCCACTTCTCCCACATCTCCTGCCCGATCGCCGCCGACAGCCGGGCATCGAAGCCGGCCTCCTGCATCACCGCGTCGAGCCGCTCGATGCGATCGGACCGGGCGCTGCCGCGCTCGCCGTAGCTGACATCGTGCATCGGCGTCATCTGCACGATGCGTCCCTCTGCATCGAGATCGCCGGCAATCCTGCAGAGCCCGCCGAGCACCGGCGTCTCGCCGAACCGCGCCACCAGGCTGTCGATATGCCGCATGCCGTTCAGCAGCGGCACGATCATGGTGTGCGGGCCGACCGCCGGCGTCAGATCCTCGATTGCCCCCTCGAAGGCAAAGCTCTTGACCGCCAGCAGCACGACGTCGAACGAGTGACGCAACTCGTTCGCGAGCAGCAAAGCCGGCGCCAGCGTGACGTCGCCGTGCGGACTGACGATCTGCAGCCCGTGCGCGCGCAGATGCGCCGCCCGCGCGGGACGCACCAGGAAGCTGACGTCGCGCCCGGCCTGCGCCAGCCTGCCGCCAAAGTATCCGCCGGTCGAACCGGCGCCGACGACCAGGATGCGCATCCCGCTGCCCCGCGCCGTGTCAGGCCGCAGCTAGCCGCCGCTTCGCCTCCCGGCGCCAGTGGTGCAGGGTTTCCTCGGTATAGCCGTTCGGCTGCGCGGCGCCCTTGAACACCAGGTCGGACGCCGCCTGGAAGGCGGCGCCGTCAAAGGCGGGCGCCATCGGCCGATACAGCGCATCGTTTGCATTCTGCCTATCGACGAGACCCGCCATCCGGCGCAGCGACGCGTTCACCTGCGCCGCATCCACCAGGCCGTGCTGCAGCCAGTTGGCGATGTGCTGGCTGGAGATGCGCAGCGTGGCGCGGTCCTCCATCAGCCCGACATCGTCCAGGTCCGGCACCTTGGAGCAGCCGACGCCCTGGTCCACCCAGCGCACCACGTAGCCGAGGATCGACTGCACGTTGTTGTCGAGCTCCTGCGCGATGGCGGCCGCATCCGGCCGGTCGTTGCCGAGCAGCGGCTCGGTGAGCAGGGTCGCCAGCGGCGCCGGCTTGTCGCCTGCCAGGGCATCCTGCCGCGCCGCCACATCCACCTCGTGGTAGTGCAGCGCATGCAGGGTCGCCGCCGTCGGCGACGGCACCCAGGCGGTGCTGGCGCCAGCCTTCGGATGCCCCGACTTCGTCCCCAGCATCTCGGCCATGCGATCGGGCGCCGCCCACATCCCCTTGCCGATCTGCGCCCGGCCACGCAGCCCGCACGCCAGCCCGATGGCGACGTTGCGCTGTTCGTAGGCTGCAATCCACGGCGTCTCCTTGATGGCCGCCTTGCGCACCACCGGCCCTGCCTGCATCGCGGTGTGGATCTCGTCGCCGGTGCGGTCGAGGAAGCCGGTATTGATGAACACCACCCGGTGCCGGGCGCGCGCGATGCAGGCGGCGAGGTTGGCGCTGGTGCGGCGCTCCTCGTCCATGATGCCGAGCTTGAGCGTGTTCGCCGCGAGCCCGAGCAGCTGCTCGACGCCTGTGAACAACGCATCGGTCAGCGCCACCTCGTCCGGCCCGTGCATCTTCGGCTTGACGATATAGACCGAGCCTTCGCGGCTGTTCCGCGTGCGGCCCTCCCCCTTCAGGTCGTGCAGCGCGCACAGGCTGGTCAGCGCCGCATCGAGGAACCCTTCCGGCGTCGGCTTCCCGCTCGCGTCCAGCACGGCGTCGGTGAACATGTGGTGGCCGACGTTGCGTATCAGCATCAGGCTGCGGCCGGGCAGCGTCAGGCTGCCGCCATCGGGCGTGGTGTAGCACCGGTCCTCGGCGAGCCGGCGCTGCAGGGTCTCGCCGCCCTTCTCGAACGAGGCCGAAAGCGTGCCCTGCATCAGGCCGAGCCAGTTGCGATAGACCAGCAGCTTGTCCTCGGCATCGACCGCGGCCACGCTGTCCTCGCAATCGATGATGGTGCTGAGCGCCGCCTCGAGCACGACATCCGCAAGCCCGGACGCGCTGCGGCCGCCGATCGGATGCGCGCGGTCGAGCAGCAGCTCGGCATGCAGACCATGATGACGCAGCAGCACCGCGCGCGGCTCCGAGGCCGGACCGTCGTATCCCGCGAACTGGGCCGGGTCCGCGAGCGTGGTGGCAGCGCCGTCGGCGAGCTGGACCGCGAGCGCCCCGCCGTCGCAGCCATAGCGGGTGACGTCGGCGTGCAGACCCGCGGCGAGCGGCGCGATCTGGTCGAGCAGCAGCCCGGCGCGGCGCACCACCTCCCCGGCGCGTTCGTGGTTGAAGCCGCGCCCACGCGCGAAGTCGCGCTCGTCGGCGATCGCGTCGGTGCCGTACAGCGCGTCGTACAGGCTGCCCCAGCGCGCGTTGGCGGCATTCAGCGCATAACGCGCGTTGGTCACCGGAACCACGAGTTGCGGCCCGGCGAGGATGGCGATCTCGTCATCGACATTCGTGGTGTCGATCGTGAACGGCGCAGGCTCGTCCACGAGATAGCCGATCCGCCGCAGCAGCACGATCTCGGCATGCGGATCGGGCGCCTCGCCGGCCCGCGCCGCATGATAGCGGTCGAGCTCGGCCTGCAGCCGGTCCCGCTCCGCGAGGAGTTCGTGCAGCCGCGGCGACAGCTCCGCCAGCAGCGCGGCATAGCCGCTCCAGAACGCGGCAGGCTCGATGCCGATACCAGCAAGGGCCTCGCGCTCCACGAAATCGACCAGTTCGGATGCTACGGAAAGCCCGGCATGCCTGCTGTATCGAGCGGATTGCTCTGTCGCTCCGGTCATCGGCGTCTCCTGAAGGATGTGGGCGGGCGCAGACCGGCGATGTCCCGAACTCTCCCGGGCTACCGCAACGTGTGCGGCGGCGGCCCGCCCGTTGCCCAGTCGAGCAGTTCGACAGTATGCAGGACCGGCAGCGCGGTGCCGGTGGCGATCTGCGTGATGCATCCGATATTGCCGGCGGCGACAAGATCGGGAGCGGTGCGCTCTATATTCGCGACCTTGCGATCGCGCAACTGCGTGGCGATCTCCGGCTGCAGCAGGTTGTAGGTGCCGGCCGAGCCGCAGCAGAGATGGCCCTCCGGCACATCCACCACCTCGAAACCCGCCGCCGCCAGCAGCCGCTTTGGCTCCGCCTGCACCCGCTGGCCGTGCTGCAGCGAGCAGGCGCTGTGGTAGGCGACGCGCTGCCCGGTCGCCACCACCGGCGCGCGCAGGCCGATCTCGCCCATGATCTCGGTGATGTCGCGGGCCAGGGCGGACACCGCCCGCGCCTTGTCGGCCAGCGCCGGATCGGTGCGGAACATGAACCCGTAATCCTTGACCGTCGTACCGCAGCCGGAGGCGTTGATGACGATGGCGTCCAGGCCGCCGCGCGCGACCTCGCCGCTCCAGGCGAGGATGTTGGCACGCGCCAGGGCATGCGCGTCCTGGCCGAGATGGTGGGTCAGCGCCCCGCAGCAGCCGGCGCCGCGGCTGACCACCACCTCGCAGCCATGTCGGGTCAGCAGCCGGATCGTGGCCTCGTTGATCTGCGGCGCGAGTACCCGCTGCGCGCAACCGACCAGCAGCGCCACCCTCCGGGTCCGCACGCCCTCGGCCGCGAACACCTGCGGGCGGTCCATCGTCGACGCCCTCGGCACGCGCTTCGGCGCGAACTTCGTGAGGACCGCGAGCTGCGGAGGCATCCAGTGCAGGAACGGCCGGCCGAGCCGCTGGGCCAGCAGGGCTGCCCGGAACAGGCCGGTGCGCGGCAGCACCAGCGCCAGCAGCCGGCGCAGCGCGCGGTCCTTCCAGGGCCGGTCGTACGTCTGCTCGATATGCCGGCGGGCGTGGTCGACCAGGTGCATGTAGTTCACGCCGGACGGACACGTGGTCATGCAGGACAGGCAGGACAGGCAGCGGTCGATATGCTTGACCACCTTCTCGGTGGCCGGCCGGTTGTTCTCCAGCATGTCCTTGATCAGGTAGATGCGGCCGCGCGGGCTGTCGAGCTCG